>CAVOVG010000004.1:0-84846 GCA_963699795.1 uncultured Thermoleophilia bacterium | reverse complement strand
TCGAAGAACCCCTCGGATCCGCCGATGCCCACGTCCACGGCGAGGGGACCGTCCCCGAGGGCGTGGCCAACCCGCGCCTCAACCCAGAAGACCTCGACGGCGACCCCGATCTCCCCTCGGACATATGGAGCCCGCGTGCCCTGGGCGGCGGCGGGGGCCGCATACACGAGGAGCAAAAGACCCATCAGCGTCCGCCCGGGCGTGTGCATGGCGACCTCCCTGGACGACGTCTCCACCTACTTGGTCTATGAAGAAGGAGGTCCGTGCCCGTTTCACGGTGCCCGGAGACTGGACGTGAGCCCGGGCAGCCGGCCCATCCCCTGCTCAGCTCGAAGAGGGGCGGCCACTGCCTCCTGCCCGTCGTCTTCCTCGGCCCCCCCGGCTGACACTTCCTGGCGCTCGGACAAGTCTTGTCTCAGCCCGGCACTCCCTCGAAAGAGGTTGGGCGGGCACGCGGTTTGCGCCTCGGCATCCCCACAACTTGACGGGAGGGGCTCCAATGCGGGCGGTGCTGGCTCGGGCTGGAGTCGGGCGGCTAGTGCGGGAGTGACATGCCCACGCTGATCAGGGCAACCGTCGTCGCCGCTCTTGTCGCATGGTTGGCTCGGGCCTCCTCGTAGCGGCACGCACCGTGACCGCCCCTGACCAACAGCGTTGCAGCCCTGACTGCGGACGCCCATGATTTGTTGATGGATGGGTAGGAGATCAGCCTCTCCGGCACACGGTTTGTGAAGGATCAGGTCAACACTGCCTCACCTGCCTACGCCGTTGGTGTCCAGCCGCTCGCCGATGGTATTTGGGCGATTCACGTTTCTTCGCACGGAACCCCGGCGGAACCCTGAATGTCCATCCCTCGCAGCTCCCCTTGTAAGTTACTGAAGGGGTGGCGCGCCCGGAGAGACTCGAACTCCCAACCTGCGGCTTCGAAGGCCGACGCTCTATCCATTGAGCTACGGGCGCGGAGGCGTCGGCCAGACGAGCGCCGACACGCACGCCATTGTACTGCGGCCCGAGACGTGAAGATCGGGCATGCCCCCTATGACTCCCCGTCATGCCACAAAAAGGTAGTACACCAGGGGGGGCTGTACTAGTATCAATGGTTGTGAGTGGCGCAAACCCGGACGATGTCCGGGACATCGCCGACACCGCGGGAGCCCGCGCAACTGGGCCAGAGTACGGATCCAGACGGGACCCCCCGGTCAGTACCCAATGAACAGCCGGAGAGTTGCGATCGTCGGTGGGTGCCGGACGCCGTTTGCCCGGTCGGGCACGGTGTATCGCGACCTCACCGCCCTCGACCTGGCCAAGGCCAGCGTCCGCGAGCTCCTCGAGCGGACCGAGGTCGACCCCGAGACCATCGATTCGATGGTGATGGGTCAGGTGGTCCCGTCGGTCAAGGCGCCCAACCTGGGCCGGGAGACAGCGCTCGGCGCCGGGTTGCCCAGGTCGGTGCCCGCCTCCACGGTGAACCGCGCCTGCGCGTCGGCGAACCAGGCCATCGCGGACGTGGCCACCGCCATCCAGATCGGCCACGCGGACGTGGGGATCGCCGGGGGGGCGGAGAGCCTCTCGGACGTGCCGATCCTCCACAGCAAGAGGATGGCCCGGATCCTCATGGAGGCCCAGAAGGCCAAGACGATCGGCGGCCGGCTGGCGGCGCTCTCGAAGATTCGTCCCCGGGACTTCGTCCCGGAAACGCCGGCCATCGCCGAGCCTTCCACGGGTCTCACCATGGGCCAGTCCGCCGAGAAGATGGCCAGGGAGAACGGGATCAGCCGCCAGGAGCAGGACGGCATCGCCCTGGCGTCTCACCGGAACAGCTGGGCCGCGACCGAGGACGGACGACTGCCGGCGGAGATGTGCACCGTGTTCGTGCCGCCGCGATACGGCACCGCGGTGACCGTCGACAACCTCATCCGCCAGGACACCTCGCTGGAGGCGCTGGGTGCGCTTCGGCCCGTGTTCGACCGGCGCCATGGGACGGTGACCGCCGGCAACTCCTCCCCCCTGACGGACGGGGCGGCGTCGGTGCTCCTGATGGCGGAAGAGAAGGCCCGAGCCGAAGGGCACGAGCCCCTGGCCTACATCAAGGACTGGGCTGTGGCCGCAGTCGACCCTGGGGGGCAGCTCCTGATGGGGCCGGGCATCGCCGTTCCCAGGGCCCTGGAGCGCGCTGGGCTGGAGCTCGGCGACATCGACGTGATCGAGATGCACGAGGCCTTCGCGGCTCAAGTCGCGTCCAACATCCAGGCCCTGGAGTCGGAAGCGTGGGCCCGCGATGTCCTGGGTCGCTCCACGCCCGTGGGCCGGGTCGACCGGGACAAGCTCAACGTCAGCGGCGGGTCCATCGCCCTGGGTCATCCCTTTGGTGCCACCGGAGCCCGGATCACCACGACCCTGGCCAACGAGATGACACGGAGAAACGCCAGGTTCGGTCTGCTCTCGGTCTGCGCCCAGGGTGGAATGGGCTTTGCAATGGTATTGGAGCGATGACCCCGTCGGACCAGAAAGCGTTCACAACAGCTGACGACCAGGGTGTCCTCGTTCTGACTCTCGACGTGCCCGGCGAGAAGGTGAACACCCTGGGCCGAGGGACGATCGCCGAGTTCGAGGTCCTCCTGGACGAGATCGCGAACGACCAGGGCGTCAAGGCGGTGGTGATTCGGAGCGGGAAGCCCCACAACTTCATCGCCGGCGCGGACATCAAGGACTTCACGCGGATCGCCTCGGCGGAGGAGGGCGCGGCCCTCTCCCGCAGCGCCCATGCAATCTTTGACAAGCTCGAGAGCCTCCGGGTCCCCGTCGTCGCCGCCATTCACGGCAGCTGTCTCGGTGGGGGGACAGAGCTGTCCCTTGCCTGCCGCTACCGCGTGGCTTCGGACGACCCCCGGACGACCATCGGTCTACCCGAGGTGATGCTGGGGATCATCCCGGGAGCGGGAGGATCGAACCGCCTGCCCCGACTCGTGGGCCTCGTGCGGTCCCTCGACATGATCCTCACGGGCCGCGCGCTGGGTGCCAGGCGCGCCCTCGAGGCCGGTGTCGTCGACGAGGTGTGCCCCGGGCCGATTCTCCTGGACGTGGCCACACGCGCCGCTCGGGGCCTGGCGGAAGGCCGGCTGAAGCCGCGCCGTCCGGGCATCCGATTCAAGGAGAGACTCCTCAAGCCCGTCATCTTCAACAAGGCACGCACCTCGGTGCTGAAGAAGACGGGCGGGCACTACCCGGCGCCCCTCGAGGCCATCGACGTCATTCGGAGCGCCACGGCCACGAGTCTCGCCGAGGGCCTCGAGATCGAAGCCCGGGCCTTTGGCCGGCTGGCGGTGGGAGACGTCTCCAGGGCCCTCGTGTCGGTCTTCTTCGCGACCCAGGCGATCAAGAAGGACGCGGGCTACCCGCAGGGAACGAAGGCACGGGACGTGACGAAGCTCGGTGTACTGGGCGCGGGGCTCATGGGGGCGGGCATCGCCGGCGCCGCCTCCAACGTGGGTGTCCCGGTTCGCATGAAGGACGCCACGAACGAGGCCCTGGGTCGGGGGCTCGAGTACGTGCGGGACACACTGGAGGAGCGGAGGAAGCGTGGGAGCCTCACCCGACTCGAGGTGGGGGAGCGCCTGGATCGGATCTCGCCGACCCTGGACTACCGTGGGTTCGGACGGGTGGACCTGGTCATCGAGGCGGTGTTCGAGGACCTGGAGCTCAAGCGTCGAGTCCTGGCCGAGACCGAGGCGACGATCGGCGAGGAGTGCGTGTTCGCCAGCAACACCTCCTCGATCCCCATCGGCGAGATTGGGGAGGGATCCCGCCGCCCGAGCCGCGTGCTCGGGATGCACTTCTTCTCGCCGGTCCACAAGATGCCGCTTCTCGAGGTGATCGCCACCGGAGGGACCGCACCCGAGGCGGTGGCGACGGCCGTGGGCTTCGGCCGACGCATGGGCAAGCACGTCATCGTCGTGGGGGACGGGCCGGGCTTCTACACGACCCGAGCCTTGAGCCCCTATCTGAACGAAGCGGTCTGGCTGCTGATGGAGGGGACCTCGGTCGAAGACATCGACCGGGCCATGAAGGCGTTCGGATTCCCCGTGGGCCCCCTGACCCTCCTCGACGAGGTGGGCGTGGACGTGGCGGCGAAGATCGGGAAGATCCTGGTCCGCCACTTCGGGGAGCGGATGGCCCTGCCCCCGGCGGCCAACAAGATGGTGGAGGACGGGCGTCTGGGCCGAAAAGCCAGGAAGGGCTTCTACACCTACGGGAGCAGGAAGAAGCGGGTGGACGAGTCGGTGTACGAGCTCCTGCCGGACCGCCCGAGGCCGCGCCCGGTAGAGAGGCGTCATATTCAGGATCGGTTGGTGTTCTCCTTCCTCAACGAGTCGGCTCACTGCCTGCAGGACCGCATCCTCCGCTCGCCCCGGGACGGCGACGTGGGTGCCATCTTCGGCCTGGGCTTCCCGCCATTCCTCGGCGGGCCGTTCCGCTACCTCGACCGCATGGGCGCCGGAGCGGCTCTTGGCCAGCTCCAGAGGTTGGAGGAGGCCCATGGCCCGCGGTTCGCCCCGGCGCCCGTGCTGAGGGACATGGCCCGGGAGGGACGGAGCTTCCATGGCGCGTAACGGCTCCATCCTCGTCCCGACCCGACATCCCACCGCGTTCGTGGTACGCCGTCGGTTCCAGGGGATCATCGGGAAGCGCCGCACCGACGAGATCCTGCCGGTCCTGAGCGAGGCCAGCGCGGCCTACATGGGCTTGAGGGACGCGGCGCCGTCCATTCGCGGCAAGGGCGTCAACATCTTCACCCAGTGGGTGGGCGACCCCGACGCCCTGGGAAGCGCCATCCTCCTGCGGGCGGTCCTCCTGGAGCTCGGAGCCAAGGAGGTCCGGATCCTCACCGGGAGCCTCGGCCACCCGCAGAACTACAAGCTCGTGGAGCTCTCCAACCTGACCCTCCACAGCCCCAACGCCGGCCGCATCCGCGGCGGGCTGCACTGCATGGTCGACACGTCGCCGCCCCTGGGCATGACCAACACCACCGGCGTCGATCCGGTGTCGGAGTACTTCTTCGTTGCCGACCACCACGCCGAGCCCGAGGACGTCGAGGAGAACTGCCGGCTCCGGAGCGTCAAGCGGGTGCAGCTGCCCTTCGTGGGCCTCGAGGTGGGATCCACGTCCTCGTTCATGGCAGTCGTCGCCGCTGCCTTCGGGGTGCTGGAGAAGCTCACCCCGGCCGAGCGTGCCGCCGCGGCCCTGGGGATCTACACGGACACGAGCGCTCTTCTCCACGGCGCGACGCCCCTGGACTTCAAGATGTTCGAGCTGCTCACCCGCACCCTGGAGACCCAGGACATCCTCGACGAGCTCCGTGACTACCGGGTTCCACCCGAGTGGCACCTCTATCGCGCGGCGGCGTTCCGGAACCAGGAGATCACGGGAGCCGTTCGGGTGGCGCCGGTAGGCTTCATCCGAGACGAGCACAGGGACGTCCTGGCCGAGGTGGCGAGCGAGCTCTTGCGAGTGGAGAAGACATCCATCGGGGTCGCCATCGGTGTCACGACTCGGGGCGTCGAGGTGTCCATCCGAGCCGACAGCCGGCTCCTGGAGCAGGACCATCAGCGCATCGTGCGGGTGATCGACTACCTCCTGGCCACGGCCTTTCCCGGCGTCTCCGGCTTCAAGCACGATCGCCAGCCACCCCACCGGGTGGAGGGGGGCGCCTGCGTGCCGTTGACCCCTGAGCAGCGGAGCGAGTGGCACCTGGACGGACGTTCCCGGGTGACTGGAAACGGCCCGATTCTGGCTCACTGCAAGGAGCTGGCGACGATGATCGTGGCGGCGCTCCACGACCTGGAGGCCCTTCAGCCCGAGGAGATGGAGGGGTTGCTCACCGCCCTGGGCGCCCGGCAGACGATCCCCATGGACGAGTTGCCCATGAGGCGCCGCAAGGGGTCCACCGACGGCCGCTCGCCCAAACGCCCGGGCTAGTGCTCGAAGAGGTGCTCGAAGCCGAGCACGTCCAGTCGAGAGATCGTGGGGATCACGGCTGAGCACTGGCGGGCGAGCTCGCCCCGCCCCTCCCGCTCCAGCATTCCCTGGAGCCGGTCCATGAGAGGGAGCAGGAGGGTCACGTCCGAGATGGCATAGCGGACCTGCTCCCTGGTGAGCTTCGGGCTCGACCAGTCCGTGTGACGTGCGGCCTTGTCGAGCTCCACGTCCAGGAGCTCCAGGAGGTTGTCCTTCAGCCCGTGCCGGTCGGTGTAGGTCCTCACGAGCTTGCTGGCGGTGCGGGTGCAGTAGAGAGGCGCCACTTCGATGCCGAGCCAGTAGCCGAGGGCGGCCACGTCGAAGCGCGCGAAGTGGAACACCTTCAGGACCCCGCGGCCTCCATGAGCTCCTTGAGACGGGGCGCCCGTCCGGCCAGCGGTCGGGCCGGGTCCGGCTCTCCCGGGGGATCTGGACGATGGCGGCGCGCATGTCCCGGTTGCAGAGCTGGACGAGGCAGAGCCGATCCCGGCGGGTCTGGAGTCCCATGGTCTCGGTGTCCACGGCCAGATCCGAGTCCTTCAGATAGACCTTCAGCAGCTCCTCGCTCAGATCGCCAGACAGGATCTCGGGGCTGACGTCGGGGGCGGGCTTTGTCATCGGGGTTCCTCGGGCTCTCTCGCGGGATCCTACCATCCCACGGGCGGGCTGCCCGTCGCCGATGGGGCTGCCGGGAGGCACGGCGGGCGTCGGGGGAGGCGTGACGGCGGGCTGGGCTCGGGAGCTCAACGCCCGATAGCCCCGTCGGAAGCTCGACGAAGGAATGGTGCTCCCGGAGGATGACTGCCTCGGGGTGGCGGCCACGGTCGGACCTGGGGCCGGGCTCGGCGCTCAGGACGTGGGTTCCGCCGAGCTGGCCCCGAGTCGAGGCCGACGGGGGTTGGAGCCGGCCCCGACGCCGGGGAGACCTGATAGAGGATCTCTTGGCCGAACCCAGGGATCTCCAGAAAGAGGTGGCCGCTCGCCTCATCCCAATAGAGATCCAGAAACCCCTCCATATGGGTCATCCCCTCGGTGTGGTCCGCTATGGGTGGGATCTTCCTGGCGGGCGAGGCCCAGGCGGAGGGCAGGGCCGTCGCCAGGACGAGAATCTGCATGAGCCTTGTCATTGGAAAACCTCGATCAGGGGGCGTAGTCTCTGCGAGGTTGTGGGCCGGATCAAGCGGGCGGCCGCCGGTCCGGGGCAGGGAGGAGATGGCTGACGACGAAGAGCCGACAGGGGTCGTGTTGTGGGGAGGAGTGGAGCGGGACGTCTCCCTTCCCCAGCTGCAGCAACACCGTTGTTCCGTCTGCCGGAAGCCCGCGACGTATGCGTCTCGGGAGCTGAAGAAGCAGGAGCGCGTCTTCCTGTGCGCTCGCTGCGCCAGTGGGAGAGTGAAGGGAAAGGGGGCCGGCCGCCCCTCCGGGTCCCACAGGCGTGCCCGCGGCTAGCAGGGTATGGGGTGGATGACGGGTCTCGAACCCGCGACCTCCGGGACCACAACCCGGCGCTCTAGCCAACTGAGCTACACCCACCATCGACAGACGTTTGGCGCGCCTGAAGGGATTCGAACCCCTGACCAGCAGCTTAGAAGGCTGCCGCTCTATCCAGCTGAGCTACAGGCGCCCGACCACGCAGTCTAGCACGGCCGGTGCGCGTCTTCATTCCTCGCAGGCGACCTGCTTCCATCCCATGCGGACCGTCGTGTTTCCACAGTACGTCCTGCCGGCGCTCGACGCGTTGTTGAGGTAGGCGAGGACGTCCTGGCAGGTCTCATCGGCCTCGAGCTGGACGGCGCAGGTGCCCGCGAAGCGCGGGTTGGCCACGCAGCAGACCCGGTCTTCCGAGCGACCGGCGTCCTCTCGATGGAGGGGGCCCGCGGAGGCGGCGATGGCTCCCACCGCCGCGGCGGAGGCGATGAGGATCGTGGGCCAGGCCCGCTTTCTGAGCTTCATGGCTGCCTCTCGAGTGACGTCCCGGGAATCCCGGCAACGATATGGAACGAATGGTCGGGGAGGTGGGATTCGAACCCACGACCCCCGGCTCCCAAAGCCGGTGCGCTAGCCAGGCTGCGCTACTCCCCGTCGACCGTCAGACCCACCATTCTACCGGGGTTGCCCCCCACCGTCATGCTCAGGAGGTCTGAATCAAACGGTGGTCGCGGGGACGGTTTGGGGTGGGATAGGATGGCCCGTCGCGAGGGAGTTCGATGGCCACGAGTCCCCACGGGGATCCAGAAAAGACCGGCGCCGACGAGATCCTGGAGTCCATGGCGGAGACGATCTTCGCGATCCACCGATTCCAGATCGACCCCGGTGACATGCAGTGCTACGGCATCCCCACCAGGAGGTGCGCGTGCTGTGGCCAGCCGGCCAGCCGCTCGGTCTACAACCTGGAGCGACGAGAGCGCACTCTGCTCTGTGGAGTTTGTCGCCGGTAGCTTGCCCCCCGGTCCCGGGGGAAGGGGGACGAGGGCTCCTTCAACCCCTCCCGAAGGTCCCGTGATGATGACGCTGCCATGGGCGCAGACCTTCTCCTGGCCAGCCAGAACCCCGGCAAGCTGAACGAGATGAAGCAGCTCGTGGAGGGGCTGCCCTTCCGAGTCGTCGGGCCCCGGGAGATCGGGATCCTGGAGGCCCCGAGGGAGACGGGGACGACCTTCCTCGAGAATGCCACGCTCAAGGCCCTCTACTACGCAGGGCGTTCGAGCCTCTTGAGCGTGGCCGACGACTCCGGTTTGTCGGTGGACGCCCTCGATGGTGGCCCCGGGCTGTACTCGAGCCGGTTTGGGGGCGAGGGAGCGAGCGATCTGGACCGGAACAAGCTGCTCCTGGAGAAGCTGGCGGGCGTTCCGAAGGAGCGACGAGGGGCTCACTTCACCAGCGCCGTGGTGGTGGCCCGGGGCGACACGAGCCTCTTCCAGGTGCAGGAGACGGTGGACGGCTTCATCGCCGAGGAGCCCCAGGGCACCAGGGGCTTCGGGTACGACCCGCTCTTCTACTATCCGGCCTTCGGGAGGACGTTCGGGGAGGTGCCCCGGGAAGACAAGGACAGGGTCAGCCACCGGGGCAAGGCGTTCGCCCGGCTCCGCGTGTTTCTGTCGCAGCTGGCGGAGTAGGGAGCACTCCCCGTCAGGAGCCGAGGGCCACCAACCAAAGCGGGGGGCCGAGGGATCTCCCACTACGGTATCGGGGGATCCTTCGGCGCGGCGTCCGAGGAGTGCGCCTCAGGATGACGGGTTACTTCTTTGGCTCGAAGCCGCCGAGGGCCTTCTTCTGCAGACCCACCAGATCGCGGATGCCCTTGTCCGCGGCAGACATGAGCTCGGCCATCTCCTCCGCGGTGAAGGGCTGACCCTCGGCCGTGCCCTGGACCTCGACGAAGCGACCGTCACCGGTCTTGACGACGTTCATGTCCACGTCGGCCGCCGAGTCCTCTTCGTACTTGAGATCGAGAAGAACGCGGCCCTCGACCCGGCCGACGGAGACCGCCGCGACGTAGTCGGTGACAGGAAGGGTGGCGAAGAGCCCCTTCTTGCGGAGCACCTGCAACC
Organism: uncultured Thermoleophilia bacterium; assembly: GCA_963699795.1. Classification (GTDB taxonomy): domain Bacteria; phylum Actinomycetota; class Thermoleophilia; order Gaiellales; family Gaiellaceae; genus Gaiella. The sequence goes on along the minus strand of CAVOVG010000004.1, from coordinate 75,280 downwards.
CTTCGACCAGGGCCTCGCCTGACGATCCCCGAGTGCGCGCCGGCACCGCCTGATCCGACTTTCGGCAGTCACGGCGCCGCAGTATGAGGCCAGTGACAGGTACCGACCAGGGCACGCTGCCGCGGCACCCGACCCATCGCCCGGAGACATGGTGGCGATGGAGTCGGAGCGGCTAGCATTCCCGCAATGCCACTCGCGATCAGCACGCTCTACATCCTCCCGTTCATCATCCTCGGTGTTCTCCTGCTTGCCATGCTGGTGGTCTACCTGCTGGCGCGGATCCAGAACGGCCGCTTCCTCCGGCCCATCGTCAACCTGCTCTCGAAGATCCCGTTCATGCGGCGCTGGTTCCAGAAGATGTCTGTCGCCGCCTACGAGCGCTCGAACCCCGAGCTCGCCGGCGCGATCAAGAAGATGCAGACGTTCGGTGAGATCAAGACGCCCGAACAAGCGCAGCGCGCCCTCGCGGTGATGACGCCGGCGGAGCGAAAGGCCTACGTGGCGATGGTCGGCGAACAGGGCGCTATGCCCGAGCCGGTCAATCGCGACCAGCGGCGGCGCGCGGAACGCGGAGCGCAAGGCATGATCGTTCAGCAGCGTCCGGGCTCGAGCGGCCGCAAAGGCAAGAAGAAGTAACACGATCTGCGCCGTGGAGAGGCGCGCGAGCCTCTCCGGTGCCTCAGCGGTGCCGGTAGACGATCCGGCCGCGGTTCAGGTCGTACGGTGAGAGCTCGACCTTGATCCGATCGCCCGGGTTGACGCGAATCCGGTAGCGGCGCATCTTGCCCGCGGTGTAGGCGATCATCTCGTGCCCGTTGTCGAGCATGACGCGGAACATGCCGCTCGGAAAGGCCTCGAGCACCTCGCCCTCCATCTCGATCTTCTCCTCGGTCACAGCCACACCTCCTCGCCCGCGCCGGAGACGAGGCCCCGCAGATCGGGGGCCTCGCTCCGCGCTGCGACCACTCCCTAGAGGGCGATGACGTTCGTCGCCTCCGGGCCCTTCTCGCCCTCGCGGGCGTCGTACTCGACCTTCGCGTTCTCGGCGAGCGTCTTGAACCCTTCGCCCGCGATGTTGCTGTGATGCACGAAGAGGTCCTTACCTCCCTCGTCCGGCGCGATGAAGCCGTAGCCCTTCGCGTCGTTGAACCACTTTACGGTTCCTGTTGCCATGAATCAAACACCTCCTCTCACCCATTGTCGAACGGGTGAAGGAAGCGTCGTTTGCCTCCGGTACCGCGCTCTGATTTCGCGTGGAAGGGTACCCAATCGCGACCGGAACCGGGGAGCTCCGTGTTCGTCCGGCTCGTATTATCTGTCGCTCGTGACTCCGCAGATGGACCCGAGCTGGCTCGACGCAGTCGGCGACGAGCTCGAAACGCCCGAAATGCAGACCCTACGTGGGTTTCTCGCGGCCGAGATCGCGTCGGGCCGCGGTTTCTTTCCGCCTGCACCTCTCGTATTCAACGCGCTTCGATTGACGCCGGTCGACCGGGTGCGAGTCGTGATCCTTGGTCAGGATCCCTACCACGGCCCGGGGCAGGCGAGGGGGCTCTCGTTCTCGGTCCCTCCGGGAACTGCGCTACCGCCCTCGTTGCGGAACGTCTTCAGCGAGCTCGGGGCCGACATCGGCCTGCCGACCCCGACGACGGGAGACCTGACGCCGTGGGCAGAACGAGGAGTGCTTCTACTGAACAGCGTGCTGACCGTCAGTCCGGGCTCACCGGCCTCTCACGCGGGAAGAGGGTGGGAGTCGTTCACCGACCGGGTGATCGCGGAGCTCTCCGCGCGTCGTGACGGGGTCGTCTTTCTCCTCTGGGGCCGTTACGCGCAGCAGAAGGGATCGATCGTCGACACGACCCGCCACCATGTCTTGACCGCCGCACACCCCTCGCCTCTTTCGGCGCACAACGGCTTCTTCGGGTGCCGCCACTTCTCCCGCACGAACGCCCTGCTCGCGGCAATGGAGCGTCCCGAGATCGACTGGCGCCTACCCGACTGAGGTCAGCTCCACGGGAGGGCCGCACCGGTGAACAGAGGGCGGGCGACCTCGTCTCCCCGCCGCTGACGGACGAGAGCGTAGGCTTCGTCCATCGCCGGAGACCGTGCCGGTGTGTGGCCATCGGACGCGACGAGCGCGATCTGCCCTGCATCGAGAAGTGCCCATGCAGTTCGCTCGGCCGTGGCGCCGTGTAGCCCGAGGAAGGACGGTGCATTCGCACAGAGCAGCCAGTCGCGTTCGGCGAGCGCACGAACACATCCCGGATTCTCCGCCACCGCCCGGCACCGCTCGGGATGAGCGAGCACGGGCACGAGCCCGGCCGCCTCCACAACGGTTCCCGCTTCGGTGACGATCTCGATCGCATCGCCGAGGTGCAACCAGGAGCCCGGGAACTCGATCAGCACGCCCCGCGTCCCTTCGAGGACGTACTCCTCCACTGTCTCCCCCTCGATCACGGTCGGGTAGACCTCGAATCCCCGGCGCAGATCGAGCCCCCACGTCGCGACCTCGCGCTGCATCACGGGAAACGCGGCTGCGTAGGTCTCGTCACGCTCGGGCGTCCGCGGAAACGTGTCCCACGGCGCGTGGGCGTGCGGTGTCGCGAAGAGCACGTCGGTGCCGGCTTCGTGGGCGTGGCGGCAGAGAGCGAGCCCCTCCTCGATCGACACGGCGCCGTCGTCACCCGAGGGCACGACATGCGAGTGAACGTCGACGAACCCTGACATCACCCCCGACCTTACCGGGGTACCCCGGCTCGACGGTCAGGCGTCCAGGGTGGCGACAAATGCGCGGATCCGTTCGACCGCCTGCTCGAGGTTCGGGAGCGACGAGGCGTAGGAGACGCGCAGATGATCTGTGGCGTGGATGCCGAACGCACTCCCTGCGAGCAGCGCCACTCCCGCTTCGACGAGGAGTCGCTCGGCGAGCGTGTCGGCGTCGAGCGGCAGCTCCAAGACATTGGGGAACGCGTAGAAGGCGCCGCCCGGCTCGATGCAGCTGATGCCCGGGATCGTGTTCAGCGCGGGGACGAGATAGTCACGCCGCCGACGGAACTCCGCCACCATCTCGACGACCGCGTCCTGCGGTCCCTCGAGCGCCGCCACGCCGGCGAGCTGGGCGAACGGCGGGACGCACGAGGTCGAGTTGACGATCAGGCGCGTCAGCGGATCGACGAGATCGGCGGGGACGGCTGCGTAGCCAAGCCGCCACCCCGTCATCGAGAACGTCTTCGAGAAGCCGTCGAGCAGGACCGTACGATCGAGCATTCCCGGGAGCGAGGCAATGGACGGCGCTTCGACGTCGTAGGTGATTCGTGAGTAGACCTCGTCGGTGAGAACCCACGCCGGGGTGCGCAGGATCGCCGCCGCGGCACGCTCGAGGTCGGCAAGAGGAATCACGCCCCCGGTCGGGTTCTGCGGTGCGTTCAGGATGACGAGGCGGGTGCGCTCGGTGAGCAGGCTCTCGAGCTCGGCCGGGTCGAAGCTGAAGTCGCGTTCCTCCCGGAGCGGCAGTGGAACAGGCGTCGCGCCGACGAAGCGAACGGCCGACTCGTAGATCGGAAAACCCGGGTCGGGGTAGATCACCTCGTCACCGGGGCCGCACGTCGCGAGCACCGTGAAGAAGAGGAACGGCTTGGCGCCGTTTGCGACGAGCACGTTCCGCGGATCGACTGGCACGTCGCGCGACCACGCAAGTGACGCAGCTGCGGCCTCACGAAGCACCGGAAGCCCGGCGGTCTGGCAATAGTGGGTCTCCCCCGCTCGGATCGCGGCGATTCCCGCTTCGGCAACGTGTGCTGGCGTCTCGAAATCGGGCTCGCCGATTTCGAGGTGGATGATGTCGCGCCCTGTTGCTTCGAGCGCGCGAGCGCGAGCAAGAACCGCAAAGGCACCCTCGGTGCCCAGCCGCGCCACCGCCTCCGTCACCCCCGCCCTCAACGTCGTCTCCGCATGCACTGACCTTACGTGGTTGACTGGCGCGATGACTCCCGTTGCGACCCGGCGCGCGACCAGGAACGGCCGCATCGCGACGCTCAGCGCAGCGGTGGCGTGGTCGACTGCGGGCCTCGGCCAACACGCACTCGATGCAACGCCCGCGACCCAGGTCGTCGGGAGGGCGCTCTTTGCATTCCTGACGCTGCTCGTCGTCGTGGCACTGACCGAGCGATCGGGGGTCATCGCTTCGCTCCGCTCACTCGGCCTCGCCGGCGCCGCGGTGACCGTGTTCCTGGCGATCTCGTCAGGAACGTTCCTGCTCGCCCTCAACTACACGTCGGTGGCGAACGTCCTCTTCTTCCAGGCTGCATCGCCGATGTTCGCCGCCCTCCTCGGCTGGGTGATCCTGTCCGAGCGGATCAGCCGTCGTACGTCCCTCGCGATGGGGGTCGCCGCAGTCGGCGTCGTCGTGATGGTGGCCGGGTCACTCGACCGCGGGGCACTCGCTGTACTGCTGCCGATCGTGATGACGGCGTCGTTTGCGGCCGTGATCGTGATCGCGCGCTATCGAAGGGACGTGTCGATGCTGCCCGCAACGTGCGCCTCGCAGGCGCTGATCATCCTCGTCGTAGGCCCATTCGCATCCTTCGGGAGCGCCACTGCATCGGACTGGCGGATCTTCTTCGCCCTTGGCGTCTTCCAGATGGGACTCGGGCTGACGCTCTTGACGGTCGGCGCCCGGCTCCTCCCGCCGGCCGAGGTGGCGCTCCTGACGCTGCTCGAGGTGGTCCTCGGGCCACTCTGGGTGTGGCTCGCCTACTCGGAGCAACCACGAGCCGCCACGATCGTGGGTGGGGCGATCATCACAGCCGCGGTCATCATCCAGGCGACGGCGAACGGCAACTCGGAGGTCGCACCGGGCGTCGTCGTCCCGGCAGCCCACTCGGGGTAGAACGGACGAACATGGTGTTCAATCAAGACGAAGTACCGTGCGGCGCCTGCAACGGGGGTTTCGCCTATCCCGCACTGTGGAGCCCGCCAGCGTGACCGACCGCCTTCGGCCCCTCTGGGACTTCGACGACCTCACCATCACCGGGCAGCGGCTCCGGCAACGGCTCGAGGAGGAGACGTCGGATGAAGGCCGGGCCGAGGTTCTGACGCAGTTGGCCCGGGTCGACGGCCTCCGCGGCAACCTCGAAGCGGGCGAGCGACTCCTCGAGGAGGCCGCTGGGCTCCAGGGCACGAGCGCGGCCGCAAGCTGCCGGATCGATCTCGAACGAGGTCGTCTGTTGCGCTCGCGCGGGGAGCCCGAGACCGCCCTGCCGCTCTTCTCGTCGGCCTACGAGACGGCGCTTCGCGGGTCCCTCTGGTTCCTGGCCGCGGATGCGGCCCATATGGCCGCGCTTGCCGCGCCGGAGCCCGACGGCTTCGCCGAGTGGACCCATCGTGGCCTCGATCTCGCCGAAGAGCACGGCGACGCTTCGTACTGGGCCGGCCCACTGCTCAACAACCTGGGCTGGAAGCACTTCGAGGCGGGCGCGCTGGAACCGGCGCTCGAAGCATTCGAGAGAGCGCTTCGCGCACGCGAGCGCGACACCGAAAACCCGGCGGCACTCGCGGTCGCGCGCTACGCCGTCGGCCGGACGCTGAGGGGCATCGACCGCCCCGCCGAAGCGATCCCACTTCTCGAACAGGCAATCGCCTGGGCCGACGATACGGGGGCTCCCGACGGCTGGTTTCACGAAGAGCTCGCCGAGGAGTACGCGGCGATCGGCCGCAAAGACGAGGCGAAGGCGCAGGCACATTTGGCCATTCCCCTGCTCGAAGCAGACGATCCGTCATTCACGGCCCACGGCGAGCGCTTGGCGCGCCTGCGTGCCCTGGGCCGAGACGAAGCCGCCCCCGATCGGGCCGGGAGGGCCGACCGCTAACCAGATCGGCACCTTTTCGACGCCGTGCACGAGCGTCGCCTGCGGGCTGCGCGAGCGAACACTGTGTTGAATCAACGTTGAATCAACTCCATGTTCCTGACGTGGTCTATCCCCGCGCCCTCCTCACCCCCCGGCGGGCTTCGCGCGCTGGCCCGCGGCCTGCAGGCGGGCGACGATCTTGTCGCGGTGGTCTCCCTGGATCTCGATGGCGCCGGCCTTCACCGCTCCCCCCGTCCCGCAGTGGCGCTTGAGGTCACTCGCAACGCCCTTGAGATCGCCGCGCAGGCCCCGAACGACAGTCACCGTCTTGCCGCCACGACCCCCCTTCTCGCGGAACACGCGCACGACGCCGTCGTCCGGGAGCGGCGGCCCTTTTGTTGCAGCTATCCGCCGATCGGTCTCCTTGCGACGATGGTCGCCGCCGTCACTCGAGTAGACGAGTCGGTGGTTGGACATGGCCTCGATGGTAGCCATGAGTCGGGGTAGTGTCCTCGCCATGAACGTGACCTCGCTCGGTTCCGGCACCGATCTGGCGCTCCTCGAGCGTGCCGGATCGACGGTTGAGGATTGCGGCGATCACCTCGTCGTGCGCAGTCCGTACAACCCGACGTTGCTGGGGCAACTTCTTGCTGCTCGACCATGTGCCCTCCGCCGACCGGATCGACGAATGGCTCGAGCACTTCGCTTCGACGCTGCCCGATGCGACCCATCGAGCCTTCGGGTTCGACTGCGTCGGAGTCGTCGATGATCTGTCCGACTGGGCGGCGCGGGAGTTCAAGACCGACGCCTCGACCGTGATGACCGCAACGGCGGTTCACCCCCCCTGCGCGCCCGAACGATGAGGCGACCTATCGAGCCCTGCAGTCCGACGACGACTGGGCGCAGAGCCTGGAGCTCCAGATCGCCTGTCACGACGGGGACGAAGAGAGTCACCGCCGGTTCGCGACGCTGCGAACGGAGAGCAACCGGGCGCTCGTCGCAGACGGGCCCGGTGCGTGGTTCGGGGCCTTCGCCGACGACAGGCTCGTGGCCCAGATGGGCCTGGTTGGCACGACTCCGGATCTCGCACGGTTCCAGTCGGTGGAAACGCATCCTGCCTTCCGCAGGCGCGGCCTCGCGGGCACGCTGGTGCACGTCCTGAGTTGCTACGGCTTCGGGGAGCTCGGAGCCCGTACGCTCGTGATGGTTGCAGATCCGGACTACGCGGCGATCAGGATCTACCGGGCTGCCGGCTTCACCGCGAGGGAATGCGGCCTCTCGGCGGAACGCGTGCCTACCTCGTCGTAGGCCCTAGCGACGCTCGATCGCGGGAAGTCCGTCGATGCTTTCGGCGTTCTCCTCGGCGACGTACGCCTCCAGACTGCTCTTTCGCACCTGGCTGTCGACCCAGTCGTCGTACTGTGAACGACGCCCTTCGAACGACATCAGCGGAACGCCGAAGCCGCAGGAGTCCGAGATGCGCTCGACGTCAACGCGGATCAGCGAGCGAAACGCGTGCTCGGGCGGATCGAAGGCGCCGAGAAGCGTGTCGAACCCGTCGTCGCCGGGTCGAAGCACAGCGCCTCTGCCGTGGAGCCTGACGATCCTCGGTGGCCCCTCGAACGCGCAGAACATGATCACGATGCGGCCGTTCTCCCGGAGATGCGCGATCGTCTCCGCGCCGCTGCCGACGAAGTCGAGGTAGGCGACCTGGTCTGGGCCGAGGATCCTGAACCAGCGAAGGTCTCCCTTGGGGGAGACGTTGACATGCCCGTCTCCGGACAGCGGTGCGGTGCCGACGAAGAAGAGGCGCTGGGCCTCGATCCATGCGCCGAGCTTGTCGCCGATCTCGTCGAATACCTTGGCTATGGAACGAACCTACCACCGAACAATTGAACGCGCTCACGTTACATCGACCCCACCGCACCCGCGTGCGGCCGACAGCCGCACACACAGCGACGACCCGAATCACGCCCAGTTTCGAACCGGACGATCGCCACGAAGGGAATCACTGCGAGTGCAATGACCCACCGACAAAGAAGACGTCTCATGAGACCGACTGCTCAGGCTCGCGCGAGCACTGCGCGCTTCGCCGGGCTAGGCGGGGGAGTCCGTTGGCTGTGGGTCGTCCCCTTCAGGTTGGACGAGTTCGTCGTTGCCGCTCAGCGACTCGTGGTCGACGACTGCGAGGTGTCCAGGCGGCGCAGTCAGGGCGTCAGGCTGGATCTTGAGCCGTGGGCGCACCAGGCCGAGTCGTTTGCGGCGAATCCAGTATTCGAGGACGTTGCCTTCAGCGTCGAAGGTCGCGTCCGTGATGTGACCGAGCTCTCGCCCCTCTCTGCTGAGTACCGGACGATCGTGGATCCGGCGCTCGGCGAGAAGTCCGAGCACGAACTCGTCGGCAGCCGCGACGTGGAGCTGCGTCAGCGCTTCTACCGCAAGCGTGTCGTTGTCGAAGGAAGCCACGGAGCTCGCCCGGAAGTAGACCGACAGCTCGCGGACTGGATGGGAAACCATGACGACCGCCACGACCCTGTGGCGGACGGGATCGATCACGATGCGGTTAGGCGGCCCGAGGTTGCGGCCCTCCGCCATCGCGAGTTCTTTTGTCACCTGGTTTGCATACTGCTCCGAGAAGGCTCAGGCGGCACGCGATGCCTCAGGGCGCATGGAAGGCTTCGTCACTGCCTCGGGTGCCGGGGCGTGATGGTGTACGCCGACGATGATCAGGTACCCCATGATCCAGACCTCGCCGATGATCGAGGGGACCGTCAGTAGTGCGACGATGAGATCGGCGCTCGGGAACAGGTAGCTGACAAAGGCGCTGACCAGGTAGCCGATGCCGCCCGCGATGAGGATCCAGCCCAGCGGCCGCGGCAGCCAGCGAGAGCGGATCACGAGCCAGCCCATCGGGATCAGCCACAGGCCGAAGAACAGCGCCGCGACTCCCCAGAGATGACCGCTGACAACGTACAACAGCTGGACGGTGGCAGCCGCACCGCCAGCCACGGCCAACGACGGATCGTCGGCCACCTCGACCGCCGTTGCGAGAAACGCCGCACTGCCCAGGATCGCGACCGCGTTGACCATCCCGAACGCCGCGAGCGAACCGGCAGCAACGGTGTCGACGCTGCGGAACAAACGGTAGAACCACACCGCCGTCAGGGCCTGGAACAGCACAATCCCCAGCTCCAATGCGATGCCGACGCGCGCCAGCCACTCGTGCCCCATCAGGTTGGCCAACGTGCGGTCAGGGTCGTCGGCGGAGAAGAGTTGGCCTCGGACGAGCTGGACCAAGATCCCTGTGATGAAGAAGCCGAGATACAGCAGTCCGGTCGTCCGAGCCGTGCGCTTGAGTTCGCCGCCGATCACGTCGGGCGCCGAGTACGTCCCTGCGTTCATCATGGTCGCCACGCGATCTCCTTTCGGTTAGTGAGAACTCGCTTCCCGGCTCAGAACTTGCCGAGTGCGACCTCCGAGATCAGCAAGACAACGGGAAGAAGTCCGAGAAGGGTGGCCACCAGCACCATCCAGGAGCGCTCGTGGCGACGGGTGATCGCGACGACGCCGACGACGACACACGCCAGCGCCGTTCCCCAGATGAACAAACCCCACCCTGCTTGCATCCAGTCGTCCGTGTAGCTGTCGGCAGGCTCGACAACGCCGAACGCATATACCACGAGGACGAGAAGGGAGATACTCGCGACCGTAATCCCGGCCAGCGCCACCGACCACCAGCCGGCCCGGGACTGCGGCAACCACCGATGAGCCTCGGTCGCCCGGTATTCCTCCCCCGTCGGCGACACCGTCCGCATGACCAATCAACTCCTTCCTATGCCAGGGCAGTAACAGTGTCAGCCGTCTGCTGCACCGGGACATCGGGGACGACGCTGCCCCTTCGCTGTGGGTAACCCGCAGGAATCAAGAAACCCCTAGCTAGAAGACCAACAGCCGCGCTCGGGGTCGGCCCGCAGCGTGTCGACGATGGGTCGAAGCTCGATCAATGAGTGGACGACATGGACCTTGAGACGGCGCTCCGTCGCCTCCACGGCGAGGACCCGCTGAGCTAGCCCCTCGGCCCGCCACCCCGGGGGCCAACAGCACGACCGAAATGCAATCCGCGGACGCGGTGCGTTTCCTTTCCTGCCAAGTCAAGGCGCGGACAACAGCATCTTTCCGGGGGCTTTCTGACCAACGATATCTTTCCGGTTGGCCAGACAACCCCTGCAAATCGAGCATTTATGGAGGCGGCGGGAATCGAACCCGCGTCCGCGGACGCACCGAACAGAGCGTCTACGAGCGTAGTTCGCCTTGAATCTCGCCCGACGGCCGGTGGCGAACAACCTACCGGCGGGCCAGTCAATCCTGAAGTGTCGCACGTTGGGCGATTGACTCTCCCGCCGCGCCAAGCCCGATGGTTAGCGCCGGTCCTGGCCTCGGGCCCAGCCAGAACGGGCGTCGCTAGCTAGTCAGACTAGGCAGCGATTGCGAGATCTGAACGATTCGCATTTGTGTGTTTCCCGGTGGATTAACGAGGCCGACCGGGGACCTCGGCTCGCAACTCAGCCGGAGAACCGACCACGTCGAAACCAGGTCGCCCCCGTATGTCATTTGTACTGCACCGAGTGTAGCCCGCCGGTGACGGGCGCGGTAGGGGCAATTTGGAGGAGCTCGACACATGGCAAGGGGGCAGACAAGCAGACGAAACACGAGTATCGTTCTCGTGGAATCACCTCGAGAAAGGGACTACGTGTCGTACGTCACACCACGGCCATACGAGAACCTCGTCGACCTCCGCGATCGCGCGCGCGAGGAGGTCGGTAAGGTCGTCATCGGGCAGGGGAATGCCATCGACCTGTTGCTCGTCGCCGCGCTGGCCCAGGGTCACGTTCTGATCGAGGGTCCTCCGGGGAGCGCGAAGACGCTGCTCGGGCGCGCCATGGCGCACGTGCTCGGCGCGAAGTTCAAGCGCATCCAGTTCACGCCCGACACGACCCCGGACACGATCACCGGCGTCAACACGACAAAGATGGGCGAAAAGGTGTTTCTCCCCGGCGTGGCCTTCACGAATATCCTGCTCGCCGACGAGATCAACCGCACCTCACCGAGAACGCAGGCCGCGCTCCTCGAGGCGATGCAGGAGCGCCAGGTCACAGTTGACGGCAAGTCCCATCGGTTGCCCGATCCGTTCCTCGTGCTCGCAACGCAGAACCCCTTCGAGCACGAGGGCATCTTCCCGTTGCCGGAGTCGCAGCTCGATCGCTTCCTCTTCAAGATCGATCTCGAGTACGCGGACGCCGAGAGCGAGATCGAGATGCTCCGGTTGCCGCACACCGGCGTCACGCCGGACATGCTCGGGGAGATCCAGTCACTGCTCGGTGTGGTCGGACTCGACCACGCCCGTCGCGAGCTCGATGAAACCGACGTCCCACACGAAGTCGCGGTGTACATCGTCTCGGTCGTCCGCAACACGCGCGCCAATCCGGGTCTCGAGCTTGGAGCGAGCTCGCGCGCGGCGATCCACCTCCTGAGCGCCTCGAAGGCACAGGCCCGTCTCGACGGTAGGAGTTCGGTCACGATCGAGGACGTCCGATCCGTCGCCCCGTACGTGCTGCGTCACAGGCTGATCTGCCGCCCAGGCACGACCCCGGATGAGGCGCTGAACGCAGCTCTGAACGCGTAGATCCGGGGCGACGCAGCCGACGGCGGCGCCACCCCGGATAGCAGCGTCAGGCGAGTGCCTCGGTGAGTGCGCGTTCGGTCAGCACCTGCGCGAGGTGCCGCCGGAACTCGGCCGACGCGGCCGTATCGCTCGACGGCTCCGTGCCGTCCGCGGCGTTCGCAGCGGCCTCCGCGGCCGACGCGCCGGCCGCGACGGCCGCCTCGACGACCGATGCCCGGAGCGGCGTCCCGCCCATGTTGGCGAGCGCCACCGACGCTGATGAACCCGCGGCTTTCTCCCTGCGCACGACCGCCGCTACACCTACCGTCGCCCAGTCCTGCGCACGGCGGTGGTACTTGAGGTACGACCAGCCCGCCGAGCCACTGAGCTTCGGAACGCGGATCTCCGTCAGGAGCTCGCCACTTCCGATCGCGGTCTGAAACACGCCGATGAAGAAGTCGGTCGTTCCGACGACCCGCTCGCCAGCCGCGCCGACGATCACGAACTCGGCGTCGAGGGCGAGCATGACCGCCGCGAGGTCGGACGCAGGATCGCCGTGCGCAAGCGAGCCACCGATCGTCCCCCTATGCCGGACCTGTGGATCGCCGACCCCACGGGCAGTCGAGGAGACGAGTGGGCAGTGCTCCTGCAAGAGAGGGTCGCTCTGGACTGCGGCGTGCGTGGTGAGCGCCCCGATCGCGAGCTGTTCTCCGGCGTCGCGCACATACGCGAGATCGGACAGCCTGCCGATGTCGACCAGCTTGGACGGTCTGGAGATCCTCAACTTCATCGCGGGCACGAGCGAATGTCCGCCCGCGAGCACCTTTGCCTCGGGATCGGAGCCGAGCAGCCCGAGGGCATGGTCGATCGACTCGGCCACCTCGTAGTCGAACGCTGCGGGAATCACGGCCTCGCCTCCTCGATCGCGCGCCAGACTCTCTCGGGAGTCGCCGGCATCTGGATATCGGTCACACCGAGATGCGAGAGGGCGTCGATCACGGCGTTGATCACGGCCGGTGCAGCCGCGATCGTTCCCGTCTCACCCACGCCCTTCGCGCCAAACGGGTGGTCGGTCGCCTTGCTCTCGGTGCGGTCGAGCTCGTACGAGGGCAATTCCGCGGCCGACGGCACGAGGTACGTCGCCAGCGTGCCGTTCGCAAGGTTGCCGTCCTCGTCGTAGATCGCCTCCTCGTACAGCGCAGTCGCGATGCCCTGGGTGATGCCGCCGTGCACCTGACCGTCCACGATGAGCGGGTTGACGACCGTGCCGACGTCGTCGATCGCGACGTAACGGATCAGCCGGGCATCGCCCGTCCCGGTATCGACCTCGACAACCGCGGCGTGCGCGCCTCCCGGCCACGAGAAGTTCGGCGGGTCGTACGTCGCGGTCGCCTCGAGATTCGGCTCCATCCCGTCGGGGAGGTTGTGCGCCGCAAACGCCGCCCACGCCGCTCCCTTCACGGTCATCTCCTTGTCGGGCGACCCCTTCACGGCAAAAGTCCCGGCCTCGTACTCGAGGTCGTCGACGGAGACCTCGAGCTGGTGTGCCACGATCTCTCGTGCCTTCTCGATGATCTTCTCGCCCGCCGACCAAAGCGCCGCACCACCGACCGCGAGACTCCGGCTCCCGTAGGTGTCGAGCCCGAAGGGAGAGATGCTCGTGTCCCCGTGCAGCACCTCGACCTCGGACGGATCACAGCCGAGCTGATCTGCCACGATCTGCGACCACGCCGTCTCGTGGCCCTGGCCGTGAGGCGAGGTGCCGGTGACGACCTGGAACGTTCCGGTCGGGAGGCAGCGGATCGTCGCGGACTCCCAGCCTCCTGCGGCGTATCTGATCGCGCCGAGGATCCGTGAGGGCGCGAGGCCGCACATCTCGTTGTACGTGGAAAAGCCGACGCCGATCTGCTTCACGTCGCCGCGATCGCGCCGGGCCTCCTGCTCGGCCTGGAGCTCCTCGAGTCCGAGGTGCTCCAGCAGCCGGTCGAGCGACGCGTGGTAGTCGCCGTTGTCGATCGTCAAACCGGACGCAAGCGCTGCCGGGAACTCCGTGATGAAATTCCTACGTCGGAGCTCGACCCTGTCGATCCCGAGCTTCTTCGCGAGCAGATCCATCGTTCGTTCGAGCACGTAGGTCGCCTCCGGTCGCCCGGCTCCTCTGTAGGCGTCCGTCGGCGTCGTGTTCGTGAAGACGCCGGTGAACGTGACGCTGTAGTTCGGGATCGCGTACGGACCCGCGTAGATCCAGGCTCCGAGAAGCGGTATCCCTGGCGTCACGAGCTGCAGGTAGGCGCCCATCGACGCAAGGACATTCGCCCGGATCGACGTGATCTTCCCGTCCTTCGTGGCGGCGAGCTCCATCGTCGTCACGAAGTCGCGACCGTGGATCGTCGCCAGAGCGTTCTCGGAACGCTCCTCCACCCATTTCACCGGAGTGCCGAGCCGCCTCGCGATCGCTATCGCCAGGAGCTCCTCGGCGTAGACGTCGAGCTTCGAGCCGAAGCCTCCACCCACGTCCGGCGCGATCACGCGCAGCTTCGTCTCGGACATTCCGAGCGTCGCGGCCGCGAGGAGGCGGAGGATGTGCGGTATCTGCGTTGCCGACCAGAGCGTGACGTCACCCCCCGGTTCGGGTCGCGCGACGACGCCCCGCGGCTCGATCGCATTCGGGATCAGGGGGGGCTGGACGTAGCGGTGCTTCACGATCACGTCGGCGCCGTCGTCGAACTCGCCGGTCTCGAGCGCCCAGACGTACGAGACGTTCGTGCCGAGGTCGTCGTGCACGAGGGTTGCGCCGTCCTGTGCCGCTGCCTCGACGTCCACGATCACGTCGAGCGGCTCGTATTCGACCTCGACGAGCTCGGCAGCATCGACCGCGTGAGCGCGCGTGTCGGCGATCACGACCGCGACGCCGTCCCCCTGGTAGTGCACCTCGTCGACCGCGAGCGGGAAGTGCTCGGGGCTCTTCATGTCCTCTGTGACCGGCCAGGCGCACGGCATCGCCGCCTTCCAGTCGTCGCGCAGGTCGGCGCCTGTGAACACCGCGGCGACACCAGCCGACGCCTTCGCGGCAGCCACATCGATGGAATCGATTCTCGCGTGCGCGTGCGGGCTGCGGACGACGACCATCGCCACCGTTCCCGGCAGGTCGATGTTGTCGACATACGTCCCGCGGCCGCGGAGCAACGGATCATCCTCCTTGCGCTTCAGCGGAGCGCCGATGCCCCGCGCCTCGGTGGCGCTCATGACGTCACTCCCGCAGCCTCGGCGATCGCCTCGACGATGTTGTGGTAGCCGGTGCACCGGCAGAGGTTTCCCTCGAGCCCGGCGCGGATCGCGTCTCGGTCCGACGCCTCGCCGTTCTCGATCAGTCCGACCGCGGCCATCACCATCCCGGGTGTGCAGTAGCCGCACTGCAGCGCATGATGATCGTGGAACGCCTGTTGCACGGGATGCAGCTCGCCGTTCGCTGCGAGGCCCTCGATCGTCGTGATCCTGGCGCCGTCGGCCTGGACGCCGAGCACGGTGCACGACTTCACGGACTGGCCGTCGAGCAGCACCGTGCAGGCGCCGCACGACGATGTGTCACAGCCGACGTTCGTGCCCGTGAGCGACAGTTGCTCACGGAGAACGTGGACGAGGAGGTCACGCGGCTCGAGGTCGAGCTGGTGACGAACTCCGTTGACGGTCAGGGCTACCGGGCGCACTGGCGCTGCCTCCTTCGATATGAGGGACTCGGCCGAGCCTACTCCTCGGTGTGCGCGAGACCAAGCGGAGGCGTATCGTTCCCGGTGATGATCGAGATCAGGGAGATCGGTGCGGACGAGCTCCAGGGCTGGCTTGCCGTGGTGGCCGTCGTGCGACAAGACCGGGCCTTGCAGCGTCGGTGACTACCTCGACTGGCAGCGTCAGGCCGAGGACATGGCGTGGTTCGTCGCGTCCGTGGACGGCCAGGATGCAGGCTGCGCTCTCGCCTACGTCGGCTGGCACTCGGCGCCAGGAACGGGCGTAGGTGAGGCGTTTGTGCTGCCCGAGCACCGCGGCGTCGGCGTCGGCTTCGAGCTCTACCGTGAGCTCGCAGGCTGGGTTGCGGAACGCGGTTGCGTCACGCTCGAGACGACCGTCGCCGAGGACGACGCAGCGACCCTTGCGTGGGCCGGCCGGCACGGCTTTCGCGAGGTCGGTCGCAATTCGCGGCTCGTGCTCGACCTGACGGCGATCGATGCTCCTGCGGTCGATCCGCCCGAGGGCGTCGAGATCGTGAGTTGGGCCGACCGACCCGAACTCACGCAGGCCCTGTACGAGGTGGCCTGCGAGGCCTACCCGGACGTGCCCGGCGCGGAGAACAACCGGATGGACTCCTTCGAAGACTGGCTCTCGAAGGACATGCGCGGCGACAGCGACCGCCCCGAGGCGACGTTCATCGCGCTCGCGAACGGCGAGGTGGCGGCGTACGCGAAGCTATCGCTCTCGAGCGGCGACACGAACGTCGTCCAACACGACATGACCGCGGTCAAGCGCGCCTTCCGAGGGCGCGGGATCGCGGGAGCGCTGAAGCGGGCCGAGATCGCCTGGGCCAAGCGCGCCGGGTACGGGAGCCTGGAGACGGACAACGAGGTGCGAAACGAGCCGATCCGCCGCCTCAACGAGAGCCACGGCTACACGGTGCAACCCGGCGTCGTCATCCTGCGCGACTCGCTCGCCGGGATCGATTGACGGGAACCCGGCGCGGCAGCCCTTTCGCTCGGAGGCAGGCCGCACTGACACGGATCTTCGTGAGCGCGATCACCCTCACTGATGCCTCGCAATCGGTTCCGATGTCACCGGCTCCACCGGTGAGATAGCTCGTCGCTACCGCCGTGACTTCAGCGCGCGCTCCATCTGCCGCTTGGCGTCCCGGTCCGCGATCGTGCGGCGCTTGTCGCCCTTGTCCTTGCCCCGCCCGAGCGCCACTTCGAGCTTCACCTTGCCGTCCTTGAAATAGAGCTTCGTCGGCACGAGCGTCAGGCCCTTCTCGCGCACCTTGGCGTAGAGCGAGTCGATCTCGCTCCGCTTGAGCAGGAGCTTACGATCGCGGTCGGTCTCGTGGTTCGCGGCATTGCCCTGGACGTACTCGGCGATCGACGCACCGACGAGCCACATCTCGTTGCCACGGACGTCCGCAAACGCATGACCGAGCTGGACATGCCCGAGGCGCAGGGACTTCACCTCCGTGCCGGTCAGCACGATGCCCGCCTCGACGCGCTCGAGAAGCTCGTAGTCGTGTCGTGAGCGGCGGTTCTCTGCGATCAGCTTGATTCCGGTTGGCTTGGCCACGGGCGAATTGTAGGGGCGAGCGGCACCTTGACCGGTAGGCTCGACAGATGCACGCTCCCGCTGACGTGATCCGCCCGCTCTACGGCGACTATCGCGATCGCGGCGACCTGCGGGACTGACGGCGACGCCGCCCTCGTCCCCTTCGCCTCGCAAAGGAGTTCCGCATGACCACGACCACACTGCTCGCCGTCATCGCCTCGGCCTGGGGCGTCGCGATGGCGCTCTCCCCCACGCTGCAGATCCGCCACATGATCGCGCTGCGCTCCTCCGCCGGGATCTCGATTCCCTACCTCGGGGTGCTCGTGATCGGCTTCGCACTCTGGTTCGTATACGGAATCGCACTCGCCAACCTCGCGATCATCATCCCGAACACGATCGCGTTTGTCGTCGGCGCGACGACGATTGCGGTGGCACGCCACTACCGCTCATAGAGCGTGTGTGATGGACGAGAGGGCGAGGCTTCGCCTCGCCCCTACGAGGAACTGCGCGGCGGCACACGGCGGAGGCGCTTGACCTAATTCACCCGCAGGGGCGACGCGAAGCGTCGCCCATCCCAGCGCGGCCGCACACAACCGAAGCGCACGACCGATCTCACGCGTAGGGGCGACGCGAAGCGTCGCCCATCCCCTTGCCTCCGCCTCTTGGTCGCCATCCTCGGCGCGGCTCAGCGCCGACCGAAGCAACGATCACACATCGGGAACCACGGCGCACACGTCTTGCCGCACTTCCGGCAGCGGCCGATCGTCGGGTCGCCAACCTCGATGTGAAGGCGGGCAACGACGCGGGCCGCCGCGGCCTCCTCGAGCGCTGCGGCGCGTTCGATGGAGACGCCACCCACATCGGGGTACTGCAATGCAAACCACCGAAGAATGCTTGCAGTTCGACCAGCTTGCTCTGCTTCTTCGAGCGTAGCGTCACGGAGCCGGGTGGGATCGAGCAGGAACGTGAGGAGCGATCGCTGTGCGGTGTCACCCGCCACGGCGAGAGCGAGGGTGGCGAGGAGCTCGGCATTGTCCTCGTCCACAGGCGCGTTGATCAGCTTCCACGTGTCCTCGATCGTCAACCGCCGGTTGCGCTCGATCAGCCGCGCCTGGATCGCCGCGAGACGCCCGCGCAGTGGCCCGAGCGACTCGACGGACAGCCAGCTTTCGTAGGCCCAGGTACGCGTCGCCACGCGATGCCACGCAGCGAGGGCGGCGTCGAGACGGCGGGGGTCGTCGATCCCGAGATCCGAGAGGCGCGGCCTGATCCGCGCCTCGTCGACGATGCGATAGCCGAGATGCCCGGAGGGAAGAAGCACGTGCGGCTGCAATGCCTCCTCGACGATCGCGGGATCGGCCTTCGCCCACGCCACGCCCGTGAGCACGCCGACATGGCCACGTTCGACAAGGCCGAACCGGCCGGCCCTACCCGCGATCTGCGCGAGCTCCCACGGTAGGAGGTCCCTTCGCGACTCGCCGTCGAACTTCGTCGTCTCGGCGAAGAGGAGCGTCTCGCAGGGGAGGTTGACGCCGTGCCCGAGGACGTCGGTGGCAACCGTTACGTCGGATGTGCCGCCCAGGAAGCGGTCGATTTCCTCTCGCCGGGAGCTGAGCGGCATCGCGCCGTAGAGCACGGAGACCCGGTTCGGATGCAGGCGGTTGATCTCGCCGGCGAGCGCGAGGACGGCCTTGCGGCTGAACGCCACGACGACGGTTCCCGTCTTCAGGCCCCTGAGCGCGCGCTCACCGATGAACTCGAGCGGCAGGATCCGCTCGAACACCTTGATCTCAGCCTCCGGAAACGCGTGGAGGACGAGCGGCTCGGCATCGAGGGCGCCGAGCAGCAGGATGTGACGGTAATCGCCGGCGAGCAGCAGGCGCGTCCAGGCCGACCCGCGCTCGGGATCGTCGGCCCACTGCACCTCGTCGAGCACGAGCACCTCACCCGAGCTCGGCGCCATCTCGACGGTGCAGCAGATGATCGGAGCGTTGTCGTTTACGCGCTCCTCACCGGTGACGAGGCCGACGGCGTCGGCGCCGAGCTCGGCCGAGAGCCGGCGGTGCGCCTCCTGTGCGAGCATACGCAGCGGACCGGCGTAGACACCGCGTCCGCGCTCCTTGAGCACCTCGAGCGCGTGGTAGGTCTTTCCGGAGTTGGTCGGACCGAGATGCGCAACGACGGTCTCGGGCGCAACACGTCGTTGCGGCAGCGCGATCTCGATCGCACCCTCGGCACGCCTGGCGGCAGCCTGGCCGCCCGCCGCGCGGGCGCGCTGATGGCGCTCGGAGCGGCTCGGGCGTTTGGCCCGACCGCGTCCCTGTCTGCGTCCGCCGGGCATGGGGTGAGGGTAGCGGCGAACTCCTGAACGACCGGCTACAGCCAGCGACCTGCGTCCCTCAACACCATTTCAGAGTGGGCAGGCTCGCGGGCGAGCCCCTTCAGGATCGCGCGAAGCGCGCAGAAGAATGGAAGGTCTAGCGCGGATGCAAATCCGCGATACGCTTTCTCAACGCGGATTTGCGTCCGCGCTAGACCTTCAGGAAGCGGCGCAGCGTCATGCCGGAACCCAGTGCACCCACGGCAAGGCCGACGACGAGGAGCGCTATTGCGGTCAGGCCGAACGACAGGGCCTGCACGTCGTCGGTCGTGTCGATGTGGCCGAGAATTGCCGGGAGCGCGACCTCCTTGCCGACGAAGAGCAAGAGCACGGCCGCGATCGATCCGACGAGCCCGCACAGCAACCCTTCGAGCATGAATGGGCCGCGGACGAACCAGTTCGTCGCGCCCACGAGCTTCATCACCTCGATCTCGCGGCGACGCGAGAAGATGGAGAGTCGAATCGTGTTGGCGATCAGGATCACCGACGCAATCAGAAGCACCGCGACCATCACGATGAACACGTATGAGATCCACTTGCCGACTTGCAGAATCCGCTTCGACGTCTGCTGGCCGTCCTTGATCTTCTCGACTCCCGCCAACTTCGCTTTCCGGAGGTCGACGGCGATCACCTTGACATCCTCCGCGCTCGCCGGAGTCACCTCGAACGAAGCCGGCAGTGGATTGGACGGCAGGTTGGCGGTGAGGGCGGGGTACTTCTTCTTCATCCGCTTCAGCGCCTCCGTCTTCGACACGAACTGATAGTCGCCCACTCGCGGGTCGCCCGCCAGCTTGTTGGCGACGGCGTTGACCTGCTTGGGCGTGACTCCTTCGACGAAGAACACCTGCACCTGGAGTTCCGACTTCACGTGGTTCGACCACGAGACGACCCATGATCCGAGCGCGATCGAGAGGCCGAGCAGAAGCATCCCGATCAGCACGGTCATCGTCGCTGCAACGGACGTCGAGAGGTTCGCGCCGATCGAGCGTACGGCCTCGGAGAGGACGAGTCGGAAGCGGGTCATTCGGTCTCATACCCCCCACGCCGCTCGTCGCGCATGAGCTTGCCCTGATCGAGGGCGATCACGCGCTTGCGCATCTTGTCGACCATCTCCCGGTCGTGTGTGACCATGAAGATCGTCGTGCCTGCCGTGTTGATGCGGTGGAGCAGCTGCATGATTCCGACGGACGTATCGGGATCGAGGTTTCCGGTCGGCTCGTCGCAGATCAGAAGCGGCGGCTGATTGACGACTGCGCGCGCGATCGAAACGCGCTGCTGCTCGCCGCCGGAGAGCTCCTCGGGCTTGGAGCTCATCTTGTGGGAAAGCCCGACCAGGTTGAGGACCTCGGGAACCTTGCGGCGAATCGAGGAGGCCGGCTCACCCTGGACGCGGAGGGCATAGGCAACGTTCTCGGACGCGGTGCGGTTCGGAAGCAGCTTGAAGTCCTGGAAGACGCATCCGACGTTCCGGCGGAGCATCGGCACCTTCGAATGCTTGAGCCTGCCGAGATCACGGCCGCCGACGAGAATCCGCCCTGCAGTCGGCTCCATCTCCTTCAGCAACAAGCGGATGATCGTCGACTTTCCCGAGCCGGACGCGCCGACGACGAAGACGAACTCGCCCTTGTCGATCACGAACGAAACGCCGTCGAGCGCCGTCACGTTGGGCTCGTAAACCTTGCGAACGTTCTCCAGCACGATCATCGACGCGCCGTTCGCCCCGGCCGTGCCTTCGGCACCGTCCGCATAGGCGGGCGAGGGATCGGCAGGCGCCGTTGCGGGGGCTGTCAGCTGGAGATCGTCCTGCACCGGATCACGAGAAGAAGAGGGCCTCGGCGGCCGCTCCGGATCGGATTGAGCCGAAATTGTAGCTGACACGACCTACACGACCTTCCCGGCGGCCTTCGCAAGGAGGTACGCGCGAACGAACCCGTCGAGCGCGCCGTCGAGTACCCCCTGGGCGTTTCCTGCCTCGAAATCCGTTCGGTGGTCCTTCACCATCTGGTAGGGATGCAGCACGTAGGAACGGATTTGACTTCCGAAGCCGATGTCCTGCGTCGCCCCGCGTTCGCGTGCGATCTCGGCCTCCCGCTCCTCCTCCTGCAGTTCGACGAGCCTGGACTGGAGAATCCGCATCGCGGTCGCCTTGTTGGAGGTCTGAGAGCGCTCGTTCTGGCACTGCACGACGATGCCTGTCGGGAGATGCGTCAGTCTGACCGCCGAGTCGGTCTTGTTGACGTGCTGACCCCCGGCGCCGCTCGCACGATAGGTGTCGACACGCAGGTCGCTCTCATCGATCTCGATCTCGTCATCGTCGGGTAGAAGGGGCGCGACGACGACCTGGGCGAACGCGGTGTGACGGCGATGTGCCGAATCGAACGGCGATTGCCGGACGAGACGATGTACCCCCCTCTCCGCCTTGTAGGCGCCGTACGCGTTCTCGCCCTTGACGGTCATCGTGACGGACTTGAGGCCCGCCTCTTCTCCCGGGCTCGCTTCGACGAGCGCCGTCTGGAAGCCACGGTCGGACGACCACCGAAGGTACATCCGCAGCATCATCTCGGCCCAGTCCTGAGCGTCGGTCCCACCCGTTCCGGCGTTGATCGAGACGACAGCGTCACCTCCGTCGTAGGTGCCGTTGAAGAGCGCATCCTCCTGCAGCCGGGAGAGCTCGGCTGCGATCGGAGCGAGTTGCGCCTTCAGCTCGTCCTCGAGCGACGGATCCATCGCGAAGAGCTCTGCCGCCTCGTCAACCTCCACGCTCAGGCGCTTGTAGCCGTCGAGTCGACGCGTTATCCGTGCGTGCTCGGTCGAGACGCGCGCGGCCTGCTGCTGGTCGTCCCAGAACCCCGGGGCGCCCATCGCTCCTTCGAGCTCCTGTTGGCGGGCCGTCAGTTGAACGGGGTCAAAGGTACTCACGAACCCAGCCGAGCTGGGCTCCGAGCTCCTCGAGAAGGTGCGCGAGCGGTTGGTTCTCCTGTTCGGCCACGGGACGATCCTAGCTGCGGTTCTGTCCCGACGAACGGCCGAGACGGGTCAGCGAGGCGCCAGGACGTCCCGCACGAGCGCGCTACAGCCGAGCAAGGCGAGACCGACTGCGAAGCCCGCGGCGACGTCCGAGACGAAGTGGACGTTGAGTAGGACCCGACTCGCTCCGATCGCTGCCGCGATCAGGGCTGCACCAACGAGCCACCCTGCAGCTCGCGTCCTGGAGCGCGCCTGCTCGGCCACAAGGAGGCCGAGCGCACCGTAGAGAACGACGGCCGTCGCGGCGTGGCCACTCGGGAAGGAAAAGGAGCGAGGTAGCGGGATCGGGCTCCCGATCTCCGGTCGACCCCGCTCGAAGATCGCCTTCAGCACCGCGACGAGGATCGTGATCCCGACGACCGAGAGCACGACAAAGGCAGCGTCTGCCCTTCGCGTGGCCCGCAACAGGATAACGGCCGCGATTCCCGCGACGGCGAACGTGCCGACAGGCCCACCGAGCCACGTGAACAGCCGCGCGAGCCACTCCACTGCCGCAGGCACGTTGTCGGCTACCCAGCGCGAGACCTCATCGTCAGCGACAACGACCTGCCCGTCGCGAAGGAACGCCGAGGCGAGAGCAACGAAGGCAACGGTCCCGAATGCCGCGAGGCCCGCCTCCACGAGCAGACGCGTCCTAGGGGCGACGGCCTACGCTCCGTGGCACTTCTTGAACTTCTTGCCCGAACCGCACCAGCATGGCTCGTTGCGGCCGACGTCTCGCTCGTCGTCCTTGACGACCTGCTGATGGACGGGGGCCTGCGTGGCAACGGACGGCCCGTCACCGAACCCTCCCGCTGCCGCGATGGCGTCGGCACCCGACGAGACTTCGTGCTCGTAGGCGAGCGCGCGCGGAGCCTCGGCCGGCCGGAGCGCCTGCTCGGCCTCGTTCTGCTGCACCTCGACGTGGAACATCGTCACCACGACCTCTTCCCGAATCACGCGGCTCAGCTCTTCGAACATCGTGTGACCCTCGCCCCGGTACTCGACGAGCGGGTCCTTCTGCGCCATGGCGCGGAGGTGCACGCCCTCCCGCAGGTAGTCCATCGAGTCGAGATGCTCACGCCAGCGCGTGTCGACAACCTGCAGGATCACGAACCGCTCGATCTCTCGCATCAACTCGGGCCCGAACGCGTCCTCACGGTCGTTGTACGTCTCGAGAGCGTCTTCGGCAAACTCGGTGATCAGAGACTCGCGCGTCATGTCGACTTCCTCACGCAACTCCTCCACGGTGATGTCGGAGCCGTACAGTGCAAACATCTGGGCCACGAGGCCGTCGAGATCCCAATCTGCCGAGTCGTCCCCGTCGGTGAACAGCACGACGTTCTGTGCCACCACGTCCTCGATCCAGTGTCGGATCTCGTCCGAGGTGTCATCGCCGTTCAGGACGCTGCGCCGCTGCTCGTAGATGACCATCCGCTGCGTATTCATCACGTCGTCGTACTTGAGGACGTTCTTTCGGGCGACGAAGTTCTGCTCCTCGACCTTCTTCTGCGCGCCCTCGATCTGGCGGGAGAGGATCGACGCCTCCATCGGCTGGTCATCCGGGATCTTGAACCGCTCCATGATCCCGTGGATCCGGTCACCTGCGAACAGCCGCACCAGGTCGTCCTGCGCCGAGAGATAGAACCGCGTCTCGCCCGGGTCGCCCTGGCGGCCCGAGCGACCACGGAGCTGGTTGTCGATGCGCCTCGACTCGTGACGCTCCGTCCCGAGGACATAGAGGCCGCCGAGTTCACGCACCTCATCGTCGATCTTGATGTCGACGCCGCGTCCTGCCATGTTCGTCGCGATCGTCACGGCACCCTTCAGCCCGGCGTCGACGATGATCTCGCTCTCGCGCTCGTGCTCCTTCGCGTTGAGGACGTTGTGCGGGACGCCGCTGCGGGTGAGGAGCTCGGAGAGGTACTCCGACGTCTCGACCGCGATCGTGCCGACGAGAACCGGCTGGCCCTTCTCATGCCGTTCGACGAGATCCGATGCGACCGCATCCCACTTCGCTTCCTTGGTCTTGAAGATGTAGTCGTTCTCGTCCTTGCGCACGACGGACACATTCGTCGGGATCTCGGTCACATTGAGGTTGTAGATCTCGACGAACTCCTTCTCCTCGGTCTTCGCCGTGCCGGTCATCCCACCGAGCTTCTCGTAGAGGCGGAAGTAGTTCTGGAGCGTGATCGTCGCGAGGGTGACGTTCTCCTCGCGGATCTCGACGCCCTCCTTCGCCTCGATCGCCTGGTGCAACCCCTCGCTCCAGCGGCGCCCCTCCATGATCCGGCCGGTGTACTCGTCGACGATCTTCACCTCGCCGTCCTCGATCACGTAGTCCACGTCGCGCTTGTACAGCGACTCGGCCTTGAGGGCCTGGCTGAGATGGTTCACGAGTTGAACGTGACGCGGGTCGTAGAGGTTCTCGACTCCGAGCGCGCGCTCGACGGCGTCGAGTGCCGTCTGGGCGGGAGATACCGTCTTGTGCTTCTCGTCGTAGAGGTAGTCGGCGCCCGAGAGCTCGGTCTCGTCTTCGCCCTTGGCGGACTTGCGAGTTGCGGGCGCCCCGTGAAGGTCGCGCACGATCCGCGCGAAGTCGTAATAGGTGCTGGCTGCGGTCTCCGGCTCACCGGAGATGATCAATGGGGTGCGCGCCTCGTCGATCAGGATGGAGTCGACCTCGTCGACGATCGCGAACGAGTGGCTGCGCTGCACGCAGTTGTCGAGTGCGGTGGCCATGTTGTCGCGGAGATAGTCGAACCCGAACTCGGAGTTCGTGCCGTACGTGATGTCGGACTCGTAGGCCGCTTTGCGCTGATCGAAGGGCATCATGTTCTGGATCGAGCCCACCGTCATCCCGAGCCGCTCGAACACGCCGCGGTTCCATTCGGCATCGCGCTTGGCGAGGTAATCGTTGACGGTCACGAGGTGGACGCCCGTTGCCGGCAGAGCATTGAGATAGAGGGCCGTCGAGGCGACGAACGTCTTCCCCTCACCCGTCTTCATCTCGGCGATGTCGCCCTCGTGAAGAACGATCCCGCCCATCATCTGCACATCGAACATCCGCTGCTCCGACTCCCGCCATCGCGCCTCGCGAACGGCAGCGAAGGCCTCGAAGAGGAGCTCCTCGAGCGATTCGCCGTTCTCGAGGCGTTGCCGGAACTCGGCGGTCTTTGCCCGTAACTCGTCGTCGGAGAGCGCCTGGAACTCCGGCTCCAGGGTCGCGATGAACGACGCCTGCTGCTTGAGCTTCTTCACGCGCCGCCCCTCGCCGAGGCGAAGGACCTTCTCGAACTTGCCGAAATCGGTGGTGGACATCGTGGAGAGAGCGTAGCCGGAGGCGCGCGTGCCTTGACTGCTTCTTCGTCAGTGCGGCGTACCCTCCGCGCCTGTCGTCCTCCCGAGCGCCCGCTGACCTCACGTGGCTCGTCGCCACGGGAGCCTCGGCTGTGATGGGCCCGCCGCCAGACCGGTAGCCGAGCGAGCCCTCCCCCCGGCTCAGGCCGGGGACTCGTCCTGTGGAAGCGCGATCTCCTCCGGAGCCGGCTCCGGAGGCACCTGATGGGAACGTCTTCGCTGCTCGAGGGTGCGCTTGTCGCGATACCGTTCTACTTGCCGTTCGAGCTTGTCCAGCAGACGGTCGACGGCCGCTTCGTAGGTCGTCGCAGCTTCGTGCGCGACGAGCGAAGGTCCCTTGGTGTGGACGACGGCGTCGACCGTGTGATCGGCTGCGATCGAGGGATTGTGCTCGCGGAAGAACGTGACCTCGACGAGCGTCAGATCGTTGAGACGTCGGTCGAGCTTCGCGAGCTTTCGTTCGGTGTACTTTCGAACGTCGTCGCTGAGGTTCTCGTGACGGGCGGTGAGCTTCAGTTGCATCGTCTCCCTCCCTCTCTTGTCGTCTATGCCCATTCTACCTCACTGCCCTCGCCAAACAGACGACCTCGACCCGTCGAGCACCCGCGCGACTCAGCGCCGCAGCGCATGCCGCAGCCGTAGATCCCGTCGTATACACGTCATCGACGAGGCAGACCCGTTCAGGAGCCGGAGCCCGACCAGTGAACGCCTTCGCGACGTTTACGCGGCGCTCGGCACGTGGCAGGCTCCGCTGACGCCCGATGCCCGGCCGTCGCGCCAGAAACGTGCCGAGCGGTATCTCCCAGCGCTCGGAGAGCTCGGCGGCGAGGTCCGCTGCCGGCAGGTGGCCCCTCCGGAGACCCCGATCGCGATCGCCAGGGACGAACGTGATCGCGTCGACGTCGGGCCGGGGTACCGCCTCACCGACGAGTTGTGCCGCCACGTCGGACAGGTCGCGGCGACCGCGCTCCTTCCACGAGGCGACAAGCGCCCGCGCCCCTGACTCGTAGACGAGCGCAGCGCGCGCACTGGCGAAGGCGAGCCGTCGCCCCCCGCACTCCGTGCAACGCCGCACGGGCCAGGGCCCGGGAGCTCCACATCGCTCACACAGCGGAGGCACGCACCACACGAAGCGCCGCAGGCAGCTGCCGCAAACCGCTTCACCGACGCGGCCGCAGACGCCGCAGCGCCGGGGCAACAGCAGGCTGAGGAGATCCAAGTGATCGACGGTACGCGCGAACGTGTGACGCGGGTGTGCCAGTTCCCGGCCGGCGTGACGGGCCTCCGAGGGTTCGGCGTGAGCGCGAGGCTCTACCGCGACGCCGGCGGCGCCGCAAGCGTCTCGCGCAACAGTGGCTGCATCCGCTCTCGATCAGCCGGCTCCTTGACCGGCAGAAACCGCCCCCGGGGGCCGACGCGCGGAACGACGAGATAGGTCGTGGGCACATGCACCGAGAGCTCGTGGTAGAGCCGCTCGAACTGGATCACCGGCTCGCCCTCCACACGCTTCTCCGCGACGAGCCAGGTGAGCTCGCCGGGCTCGGCAAGCGCCTCGACGGTGATCAGCGACGTATTCGTGTTGAACACGGGAACGAGCTCCTGATCGAAGTCCGAGGGGAACTGCATCGCCTCGAGCAACCGCGGCCGACCGTCGACGCGGGCAGGAGCTCCTCCCGTGTCGCGCTCTTTCGCGACGACCTCGACCGTGAGTGGCGTCCCCGCGAGCACGTGCATTCCGACAATGGCGGGGTCGACACGGGCAGCGAGGTTGTCGACGTTGGACACGATCACCGAGCGAACGCCGGCCGCGATCAGCTCGTCGAGCGTCCCGGAGCTTCGAATTGCAGAGAACAGGTCGCCGTGTCCCTGACCGTAGAGCGACGGCAGCGCGTCGGCGCCGAGGAAGACGCTGCCGTCCGGCCGAAGGCGCGGTGCCGCCGGCTGGACGAATCGCCGCGGGTCACCGAGTCCCTGCTCGGCGAGATACGCGGCCACGACGTCGTCCGTCGCGAAGCTCGTCATCAATGTCTCCGGAATCGTGCAGCCCAGGGCCGCGGCGAGTCGCCTCGTCTCCTCGAGCTTCACCTGGAGGAAGCTCCGCCCGTCGATCGCCT
The DNA here is from genome assembly GCA_963699795.1 of uncultured Thermoleophilia bacterium. Classification (GTDB taxonomy): domain Bacteria; phylum Actinomycetota; class Thermoleophilia; order Gaiellales; family Gaiellaceae; genus Gaiella. Next base: position 47,617 of record CAVOVG010000004.1, on the reverse strand, counting down.
CGGCTACGGCCTTGACGCCGCCTCCAAACCGCGTCGCCATGCCACCGGCGAGAACGACGATCGCGATCGACCCTTCTCGGAGTGCCTCCGTTCCGGCCAGAACGGCCTCGTCGAAGCCAGGCTCGCCGGGACTCACGACAGCCGTCAGATCGTCCGGTTCGAGCGGCTCGACAAGCCCCTGAACGGCGTTCGCGCCGGGCGTGAACGCCCCTGAGATCAGCGCGTCCCGAAGTCGATCGAACGTCCCGGCATCGAGCGCGTGGCGCTCGAGGATCGCCCGTGTTCCGGCATCGACCTCGTCCAGGATCATCGCGATCGCGCCGGCATCGGAAGCGAGTGACCGTACGGAGCGCGATGGATCCCGTCCTCGGTCACGATCGCCGTGATCAGCTCCGCAGGCGTTACGTCGAACGCGGGATTGCGGGCGTTGAACCGGCTCGTCACCTCCACGCCGTCGCGCTCCTCGATCGGAATCGCCGCGCCGTCCGCAGTGCCAGGATCGATCGTCGACGTCGGTGCGACGATGACGAACGGAATCCCGTGGTGGCGCGCGAGCACGGCAAGCCCGTAGGTGCCGATCTTGTTCGCCGTGTCGCCGTTCGCAGCGATGCGATCCGCCCCCGTGATCACGATGTCGACCTCGCCGGCGCCCATCCGCGAAGCCGCCGCGCCATCGACGATGACGGAATACGGGATCGTGAGAGCCTCCATCTCGAACGCCGTCAGGCGAGCTCCCTGGAGCAGCGGGCGAGTCTCGTCCACCCAGACGTGGTCGACCCTCCCCTGCTCCCACGCGGCACGGATCGCCCCGACCGCCGACCCGTATCCCCCGGTCGCGAGCCCTCCTGCGTTGCAGTGGGTCAGGACGCGGGCCGCGGACGGCACGAGCGCCGCAGCGTGCGCGCCCATCTGCCGACAGCGTTCGACCTCGTCGTCATGGATCCGCCGAGCTCGCTCGCGCGTGGGGTCGGAGCGCATCTCGTCGAGTGCCCAGCGGAGATTGATCGCAGTCGGGCGGGAGGCCGCCAGGGTAGCGTACGCGTCGTCCAGGTCTTGACCGTTGGCAGCGGCGAGCGCCATGCCGTAGGCGGCTGCAATGCCAATCGCGGGCGCCCCGCGCACCGCCAGCGTCCGGATTGCATCGGCGAGCTCGACCGCGTCCTGACATCGAAGTTCGGCAAGCGCACCCGGCAGTTGACGCTGATCGAGAACGACGACGGCGTCTGCCTCGAGCCTGATGATCCGCTGAGGCTCGAGAGCGACGCTGAGGGGCTCGGTCACGTCGGTACCTCCCTCCCGGAGCTCACCGGTCGCGTTCCGGCCGCCCGTAGCGGTCGTCGAGCCGAACCACGTCGTCGAGATGCGGCGTCGAGACCTCGAGGATCGTCAGGTCCTCGATCGCCGTTACACGGTGAACGGTGCCGGGCGGATAGCGGAACGCGTCACCCGCGCCGATCTCGGTGGTCGTCAGCTCTCCGCCAACCTCGCCGAGCTCGAGAGATGCCCGTCCGGCCTGCACGAGCCAGGACTCGTCCTTCTGCTCGTGGTACTGGAGACTCAGCGCCTGGCCGGCATGGACGAAGAGCACCTTGCCCACGTACTGCTCCGCATCGGCCCAGATCAGCTCGTAGCCCCACGGCTTGTCCACGCGGCGGGGACCGAAGGCGTACGGCGACGTCACGCGAGCCACTCCGGATGGGCGGTCACGTGCTCATCGGCCCGTCGCAACTCCTTCGGCGTGTTCACCGTCAGCCAGAGCCCATCGTGACGGAAGGCACGAAGTGATCCCTCGTTCACGAGCTCGGGGAAGATTGTCGTCTCATGATCACCCTTCTCCGGGAATCGGGCGAGCGCGCCCGCCGAGAGAACGTAGATGCCGCAATTGACCCAGTAGGGCACCGGCGCTACCTCGTGGAAACCGGTGACGACGTCGTCACCCCCCAGCTCGACCTGCCCGAACTGCGAGAGGGGCTGTGCGACGGTCACCGTTACGCCCGCTCCGGTCGAGCGGTGGCGCGCCAGCAGGCCGGCGAAGTCGACCGCCACGAGCTCGTCGCCGTTCATGGCCAGAACATCGCCGGTCTCATCACGGCGAGACGCCGCGAAGCGAATGGCGCCGCCGCGGCCGAGCCGCTCGGGCTCCCCGGCGCACACGATCTCGACCCCTGTTTCCACCAGGTCGTGCTCGAAGTCTGCTTCCTGGCCGGCTGCACAACTGATGATCACGCGCGAGACGCCGACCGCGCGCAGACGACCGATCTGCCACGAGAGCAAGGGCCTCCCGCCGACCGGGACCAGCGACTTCGGACGACCGGCCGCTGCATCTCCGAGGCGTTCGGCCTTCCCCCCGGCAAGGATGATCGCTTCCATCAGTCGTCCGCCAGCGCGGCAGCCCGGCCGATGCCCTCGTACCGAAGGCCGGCCGCGTCCATCGCGACGGGGTCGAGGAGATTGCGTCCGTCGATCAGGATGGGGGTGCGCATGGACGCAGCAACGCGCGCCCAGTCGACGCCGATGAGCTCGGGCCACTCGGTGACGATGACGACGGCATCCGCACCGTCGGCCGCCGCCTCCGGACTGGCGGCGATCTCGACTCCGTGCAGATCGCGGCCGTCGACGATCGGATCCCAGGCGCGAACGTCCGCGCCCTCGGCAAACAGACGGCCTGCCAGTACCAGGCTCGGCGCCTCGCGCATGTCATCCGTGTGCGGCTTGAACGCCAGCCCGAGCAGGGCGACCCGCTTGTCCCGGAGTGAACCGAGATGGCGGCGGAGCTTCCCGATCACCCGGCGCTTCTGGAGCTCGTTGACTTCGATCACGGCATTGAGCAGCTGGAAGTGGTAGCCGGAGTTCGCGGCGAGCTGCTTGAGCGCAAGCGAGTCCTTGGGGAAGCACGAGCCGCCGAAACCGATGCCCGCCCTGAGGAAGCTCGGGCCTATGCGACGGTCGAGGCCGATCCCCTCCGCGACGCGCACGACATCGGCCCCGGTCGCCTCGCAGACGTTGGCGATCTCGTTGATGAACGAGATACGCGTCATCAGAGCCGCATTCGCCGCCAGCTTGATCATCTCCGCCGAGGCGACGTCGCACCGCACCACCGGCCCGTCGATCCCACCGTGCAGCGCGACGACAGCGTTCCCGTCTTCCTCCCGGAATGCGCCGACGACGATTCGATCGGGATGGAGGAAGTCTCTCACCGCGGTTCCCTCGGCCGTGAACTCGGGATTCGACGCATACCCGACCGCAGTCAACCCACGCGTGTCGAGCCGATGACGGACTTTCATGCCCGTCCCCACCGGCACCGTGCTCTTCATCACGACGACGCACGCCTTGTCGATCGTGGGCAACTCGTCGATCACCGTCCAGACGGCCGACAGGTCAGCGTCACCCGAGTACGTCGGGGGCGTCCCGACCGCCACGTAGACGAAGTCGGCGCCATCGATCGCCTCCGCAACGCTCGTCGTGAACGTGAGGCGCTCGGTGTTTTCTCCGATCAGCTCGGCGAGACCGGGCTCGTAGATCGGGATCTCGCCGCGCCGGAGAGCCTCGATGCGATCGGCGAGAACATCTCGAACGACCACGGAATGACCGAGATCGGCGAGGCACGCCCCCGTGACGAGACCGACGTACCCGGCACCGAAGATGGCGACCCGTGAAGGAGTAGCGCTCACGACGGTCGGAGGGTACCGGGCTGACCCGACCTGCGTTAGGAGACCCGGACCTTCGAGACCGGCCGCAATCCCTTCGCGATCGCGAGCATCGTCTCGTTCGAGAGCCGGTCGAGCAGGGTGTTGACGACCCAGTAGCTGGCGCCACCCTGGCGCAGCACGACCATGTGAAGGTGCGGGCCGTTGTAGTAGAGCTCGTAGCGCCTCCCACCGATGTTCCGAACGAAGTTGCGGCTCTGGAGAACAGGTGCATCGTCCCAGTTGGACTGCTGAACGCCCCAGTACTCGTTCGAGCCCGTCCTGAACGTCAGCCTCACGGTCTTCTGATCCTTGCCCTTGTCGTTGAACCGGTAGAGCCGGATCGGCCGTTCTCGATCGATCCAGGACGACCGCTCGAGCACCGTCGGCACCATCAGCGGGAAGTCGACCCTCGACTGACGCTCGCGCAACACGTCGAGCGAGGCGGAGACGCCGGGTACGACCTCAGCAGGGGAGCGCGCAGGCGTCTGGTCGACCGGAGCGGACGCGAGGGTTCCGTGGAACGTCTGACCGACGACCGCCGTCAACATTGCACCGTTCGCAAGCGCGTCGATCGGGGGCGGCGACTTCTTCACGTCGGCCGAGCCGAAGAGCGCCGCGGCCCTGCGGGCAGCCTCCTTCGCTCCCCTCTGCGCTGCGTCGAAGTAGACGATCGTCCGGAAGAACGAGAAATTCGGAGCGTTCGCCGGAATCCCGTTCGGCGGGGTCAGGATCACGTAGCCGCGCTGGCCGAGAAGGTAGCTGGCGTTCGATGCCGATCCCGTGACACCGTTCCCGTTCAGGACGGTGACCGAGGTCTCCTTGGCCGACGGTGCCTTCGCCTTCACCTTCTCCCCGAGCGCTACGGCGGTTGCCTTCTTCGGCGACTCGACGTCCGGATTGGCCCACTGGCGGACGGCGGAGGAGATGTTCTCCGACGAGGTCGTGAGATCGGAGAACCCCTCCAGTCCCTCGATGCGCGACTGGAAGACGTGCCCCGGAGGGAGTGAGTAGGCAAGGACGGCGTATGACAGAACCGTCTTGGCGGTGACGTTCTGGCCGCCGCCCTGCGCGACCTCGAGGTTGCTCGTCAGCACCTTGATCACCTGCGGCAGCTTCCGCAACGAGAAGCCCGTCCGCACCTGGTCCTTGAGCGCTCTGACGAACAGCTGCTGTCGCGCATTGCGATGGATGTCGCTGTCGGTGTGCCGGAAGCGCACGAAGTCGAGCGCCTTGTACCCGGTGAGCCGCTGATAGCCGGGCTGGAGGTTGATGGTCGCGTATCCCGTAGGGCCACCTTGAGTGTTGAGGTAGCGCCGGTCGACGTCCATCCAGATCCCTCCGAGCTTGTCGACGAGCTGGCGGAAGCCGGAGAAGTTGACGGTGATCAGATAGTTGATCGGGACACCCGTGAGCTTGCGCACTGTCTCGAGGGCGCCCTTGGCTCCGCAGTGGGCATAGGCGGCATTGATCTTGTCCGCGTATGACGATTCGCCCGGACAGACGAGCTCGACGCGCATATCGCGAGGGAACGACAGCAGCGAGATCGTGTCGTTCTTCGGGTTGGCGCGCACGAGCATCAGCGTGTCCGAGCGCGACGGCGTGCTCTCGGCCTCGTCTGCCCTGTGGTCGTAGCCGATCACGAGTGCCGTCGCCGGTTCTCCCGCGACCGGGAGATCGAGCCGCCGCGCGGTTACCTTCACGTCGGCGCTCGACGGAGCAACTGACGCAACAGTCTCGTGAAGGTACAGGTAGGCCCCCCCGGTCACGCCCGACGCAGCGACAACGACGACCATCGCCGTCCAACCAATGATCGCCAACGCGAGCGAACGACGGCTCCGCCGCGGCGGCTCGGGCTGGCGGTAGATCGCGATCGGGACGGCGACCTCCGGCGGCAGCTGCATCTTGCCGTTGCCGCTTTCGGAGTGTCCTCGCCCTATGCCTCTCTTGAGTGTCGTCCGCATAGGAAAAGGGGCCCCGATCGCCCGAGTCGCAAGGATAGCGGAGGGCTCGGCGGGAACACGTCCGGTTTACAGCGTCCTAACGCATGGACGCGAGAACGGCATCCAGTGCCGAGGCGAGCAGCGCGAGATCGTCCGCCGATCCGACGCCGATCCGAACGGCCGAGGGTGCTCCGAAGGGCGCGCCCGCCTGCACGGCCACGTGGCGAGCGAGGAGCTCATCCACGAGGCGGGCGGCATCGGCCCCGACGTCTACGAGGACGAAGTTCGTGACGCTCCCTTCCAGCGGCATGAGCCCGTGAGCTCGGAGAATCCCGCCGAGAGCGGCGACGGCATCCTGATTGGCAGTGCGCCGCCGCTCGACCTCGGCGGTATCGGCGAGGCTCGCGAGCGCCGCAACCTGGGCGAGTGACCCCACGTCATAGCCACGCTGCACCTTTCTCATTGCTGCAATGACAGCTTCGGGCCCCACCGCGTAGCCGATCCTCAGGCCGGCCAGCCCGTAGAGCTTCGAGAAGGTCCGTAGGACGACCGCCGCGCCACCGGGTCGAACGATCTCGGCGATCGAATCGAGGCGGGCAGTGGGCTCGAGGTAGTCGAAGTACGCCTCGTCGACGACCGGCAGAACATGGATCGGGAGATCGCGGAGGAAATCGATCAGCTCGTCGTGCGGCACCGCGAGCCCGGTCGGGTTGTTCGGCGTCGCGATGAAGACGAGTCGCGTGCGATCAGTGACGGCCGCTCGTGTCGCCTCGAGATCGACGGCCCAGTCGCGGAGCGGAACGGTAACCGGGCGCGCGTCGCGCTTCTGCGCATCTCTGACAAAACTTGGAAACGACGGCCACGGGATCACGACCTCATCGCCGACTTCGAGAGTCGCCTGACAGACGTACCCGATGCCTGCGTCCGCGCCGGCCGTAACGATGACCTGTTCCCGAGAGACGTCGTGCCGTGTAGCGAGCGCAGCAACGAGGGCGTCAGAGCCCCGGCCCGGATACCGGTTCAGCGTCGGTAGCGCCGTGGCGATCGCCACAAGGGCCGACGGGAATGCGCCCTCGAGGCCCTCGTTGAGACCGAGCGAGGCTTCCCCTGCCGCGGGTGGCGCTACCGGATCGCCGGGAGGCAACTGTTCCAGCGACCTCCTGACGAACCGTGCGCCATCGCTCACGTTGTGACGAGGTCCGCCGTGCTCGCGTCGGTCGCCGCAACCGGCTCGGTGTCCGGTGTCAACTCGGGCTCGAAAGTGGAATCGGAGCCCTCGGGCTCGGGTTCTGCGGGCATCGGTGCATCCGGCGCCACGGGCGCGACCGGCTCCCAGTCTCCCCAATCATCGCCGCCGCCTTGCTGCTTGCGCCACCAAAACAGGCCACCGGCGGCAACGACGCTGATCACGAGCAACCACCGCAGCGGATGGCGCTTGCGAGGGCGTCGCGTGAAGGACAATCCCTCGCCGGCCACGAGCCCGGCCACGGCTGCAGTGCCGCGCCTGCGAATGAGCCGCCGAAGGTACCACCAGCCGATCGACATTGCCAGAGCGTTCCGTCGTGAATTGTTCGAATCGAACATCAGCGCCTCTTTGGTGGGAGATGGATAGCCCGGTCGAGAGCGACCAGGCCCGCTTCCTTGATTGCCTCTGAGAGTGTCGGATGGGGAGCGATCCCGTCTGCGACAGTCTGGACGGTCGACTCGGCATCGATCGCGACGACGCCGACCTCGATCAGATCGGTCGCGTGTGGCCCGACGATGACAAGCCCGAGCAGCTCGCCGTAGGTCGTCTCGTGGATCGACTTCACCCAGCCGGTGGTCGTTCCGGACATCGTGGCGCGCGCATTTGCGACCCACGGAAAGACCCCGACGGCGACGGCATCGCCGTACCGCTCCCGAGCCTCAGCTTCGGTAAGCCCCACGCCCGCGATCTCGGGGTCGGTGTAGATCGGTCGCGGAACCGCCGGGTTACCAAGCGTCGAATCATGTCCCATCGCGTTCTCCGCGGCGATCTCGCCCTCGCGGAACGCGGTGTGAGCAAGCTGCCAGCGGCCGGCGACGTCGCCTGCGGCAAAGATTGTCGGGATTGCCGTTCGCATGTGATCGTCGGTCGCAATGCCGCTGCGTGGATCGGTGTGGACCCCGATCTCGTCCAGCCCGAGCCCCTTGACGCTCGGCGCCCGCCCGACCGCCACGAGCATCAGATCGGCCTTGACCGACTCCCCGTCGCCGAAGTGCACGACGATATGCCCCCCGACCTCATCGACGCCGGTGCACTGTTTCTCCAGGTGCATCGCGATGCCGCGGCGCTTGAACGCCTTCTTCAATTCCTTCGCGGCATCGGCGTCTTCCTGCGGGATCAGCGTTGGCAACATCTCGATGATCGTCACCTCGCTCCCGAAGTGCGCGAAGATCGACGCGAACTCGCACCCGATGATGCCGCCACCGAGGACGACGAGCCGACGCGGGACCTCGGTCTGGGAGAGAAGCCCCGTGGAGTCGACGCACCGTGGAGAGTCGAGCCCCGGGATCGGAGGACGCATCGGATAGGAGCCGGTGGCGACGATCGCGCTCCTGAACGTCACGTCATCGCTTCCGTCGACTGCAATCGTCGTCGGACTCGTGAACCGCCCGGTACCGCGGATCCACTCGACGTCGTTCGCCTTCAGCAGTCCGGCCACCCCGCCGGTCATCTGCGCCACAACACCGTCTTTCCACGCTGCCGCCTGCGTGAAGTCGAGCCGAGGTTCGGAGACCCCAACCCCGAGCTTGGCAAACGTCTCGCGGGCATCGTGGAGCGCGTGCGCGGTCTGGACCCAGGCCTTGGTGGGAATGCAGCCCACGCGAAGGCACGTCCCTCCCAGGGCCGGCTCCTGTTCGATGCAGACGGCCTTGCCGCCGAGTTGTGCTGCACGAATCGCTGCGGTGTACCCGGCCGGGCCGCCCCCGAGGACTGCGACGTCACATTCCACGCTTCACCCTTTCGTCGGTGGCTTGTGCAGCGATCGTACTCACGCGAGCTCCAGTCGGAGCGTCAAGGAGTCGGGCGCCTCAGCAACCTGGGCGAAGCCGAACTGCCTGTAGAGCGCGATCGCCCCGTCATTGTGACGGTCCACGGCCAGGCTGAGCGCCCCGTAGCCGTCCTCTCGAGCCTGCGCGAGGAGCGCACGCATCAGGGCGCTCCCGACCCCGAGGCCACGTGCGTTGGGAACAACGGCCACGGCGAGCTCGGGCGTATGCTCGTCGATGTACCCGTACCCGACCGGTTCGGTCGTGAAGAGCCGATACCACGCAGCCCCGACCGGGAAGCCGTCCAGCAGTGCGATCACTGCCGTGTCGCCCGGCCGCCCCCACGCCTTGACGTAGAGCTGCACCGGGCCGGGGCCGGCGTCGGGCAGTCGTTCCTTCCAGTAGTAGGCATGGTGCAGCATGTCGCGAAGGAATCGCTTGTCCTGCGCTCCCCCTCTGCGAACCACGGCGGACATCGATCGTCTAGAGCGCGAGCGCCGGTTGCTCGATGAGCGCCGCGAGCGTGCGGAGGAACTCGGCGCCGTCCGCGCCGTCGATAGCGCGATGGTCACAGGTGAGGACGACGTGCATCATCGGGGCAATGTCGATCGCGCCGTCGACGACAACGGGTGTGTCCTTGACGGCGCCGACGGCGAGGATCGCAACCTGCGGCGGATTGAGCACCGCAACGAACTGCTCGATGCCGAACATGCCGAGGTTCGAAATCGTGAATGTGCCGCCTTCCAGGTCGGGGAGCGTCAGCTTTCCGTCTCGGGCGCGACCGACGAGGTCCGCGCGGGCCCGGGCGATCTCCTGGACGCTACGCCTTTCGGCGTCACGGATGACGGGGACCACGAGCCCGTTCGGAGCTGCGACGGCCATTCCGACATGCGCTCCAGGGTGCCGATGGATCTCATCGCCTGTGAACGTCGCGTTCAGCGCACGATGCTGCATCAGCGCAACGCCGACGAACTTCGTGAGGAGATCGTTGACCGTGGGCTTCGTATCGCCTTCGGCCAGGCGTGATACGAGCTGCTCACGGAGGCGCAACGTCTCGGCCATGTCGATCGAGACGCCAAGCTGGAACACCGGAGCTGCCCACGCCTCGGTGAGCCGACGGGCGATCGTCTTTCGTGTCGAGGTGAGTGTGACAACCTCGACCTCGGAGCTCGGCGCCATCGGAGCGAGCGGGGGGACCACGGCCGCGGAAGCACCCGCCGGGGCGCGCTCGACGTCCTCTGCAAGGATCCGGCCGTCGGGGCCCGTGCCGGCAACATCTCCGAGCTCGATCCCACGCTCGCGTGCGATTCGGCGCGCAAGCGGTGACGCCTTGATCCGGGAACCGGGCTGCGATCCGGCCGAATCGGGCGCAGCGCCGTTGCCGGTTGACGGCGTGCCGTCCGCGGTCGGTGGAGACGCCCCCGAAGAGCCCGGTGCGTCCGGGGCCGAATCAGTCGGAGTCTCTCCTCCTGCAGCCGGCTGTGTCGCTTCGTCCGTCGCGTCACCGGCGTCCGTCCCGATCACCGCGATCGTCGTGCCCACTTCCGTCTCCCCCTCGCGGACGACGATCTTGAGAAGCACGCCGTCGACCTCCGCCTCGACCTCCTGCGTGACCTTGTCCGTGTCGAGCTCGTAGAGCGGTTCACGCACCTTGACCCGATCGCCTTCCGCCTTGAGCCAACGGACGATCGTGCCGGATTCCATCCCCTGGCCGAGGCGGGGAAGCTTGACCTCGGTCGCCACTACGCGCACACCACCGGCGCGAACAGGTCATCTGCAACGGGAAGCATCGAGGTCATTATGCTGATCGTCGATGAAGCTCGTCGACCAATGGCACGCAATGGAGGCCGAACTCCCGGCCCGCTGGGACGTCGTTCGGCTGACGCTGACGACCGAGCAGCCGAGCGATCTGCCCCGCGCCGCACAGGTTCTCGGTTCGATCAACGTCGGCAGGGTCGACGACAAGCTGATGTTCCATGTCCGCAGCAGCGCAGGGCCCCAGGGAAGGCAGACGGCCACGCGGCTGTTCGACCGCCTCGACCGCGACCGGATCTGGTGTCACATCGAGCAGTCGCCCGAGCAGCCGCCAGTGCAGGTGTTTCCCGAGGCTGCGGCAGGGGCCGGTGGTGGTCGCCGATCCGGCTCTGTCGTCGAGAGCTGGGATCGGGCCACCGCGTCCCTCCCATCCGACTGGACGGATCTGCTCTGCGAGCTCGAGATCGACTCCAGCACGCTCCTCGCCCGGTCGGCGCTTCTCTGCGCGCCGCTGAATCCAGCGCGCAGCGGCTCGCGCCTCGTCTTCACGTTCCGCTGTTCCGGTCGCTCCGGCTACGGCGCTTCGGCATCCATGACGAGACGCTGCTTCGAACGACTCGACGACGAGGGCATCGTCGGTGCGGCATCCGTCCTCCGTGTCCTCTCCGACACGGACAACGTCGACACCCAGGGCCCTGTGTGGCTCGTGGGTGGCAAGACGCTGTAGCTGCCGAAGCGCGCGCCCGCTATTCCGCGCTGAGCAGCGATCTCGTGCGCATCGATACCGGCCGGTCGGCGACGACCAGATCGCGAACGGCGTCGGCATCACCGACTACGCGGTCCTGATCGTCGTCGGACTCCTACGGCTGGGCTCGGCCGTGATCGCGTTCCGGCGCCTCGACATTCGCTAGCCACGACGCTGGGACACGGCGCTCACAGTCCCCTGAGGCGAGTGACGCCACGGCGACGTCCACGGCAGCGCGATCTGGGTTGAGATAGCTCGTCCGGTCGGGCGGGTGGGCACGGGGCTCCGTAGTTCGCTGCATCACGACACGTGCTTTGTCCCGATGCGGAGCGTCTCGCCGTGGGCGAGCCTTGGGTGAGGAGGTGGTTTGGATGCAAGTCGCAAGCAAAGCGCCGTCGGTTACCCTCGAGGGCGATTTGGCACCGCACTTGAGCCGTTGGCTGTGGCTCGTCAAGTGGCTCCTCGCCGTTCCCCACTACATCGTGCTCTTCTTCCTCTGGTTGGCGTTTTCCGTATTGACCGTGATCGCGTTCTTCGCGGTGTTGTTCACCGGGCGCTACCCACGTGGCATCTTCGACTTCAACGTGGGGGTGCTCCGCTGGACATGGCGGGTCGCCTTCTACACGTTCGGAGCCCTCGGCACTGATGAGTATCCGCCGTTCACGCTGTCCGACGTACCCGAGTACCCGGCCCGCCTCGAGATCGACTATCCGCAGAACCTGCGTCGTGGTCTCCCTCTGATCGGGTGGTGGCTGCTCGGCATCCCACAGTTCTGCATCGCCTCGATCTTCGGTTCGACTGGAGCGGGCTTCGGCCTCGTCGGCATCCTCGTCCTCGTCGCCGGCATCCTGCTCCTGTTCAAGGGCCGCTATCCGAAAGACATCTTCGACCTCGTGCTCGGTCTCAACCGCTGGGTATTCCGGGTCGTCGCATACGCCACGTTCATGACCCGGGAGTACCCCCCGTTCCGGCTGGACGCGGGTGCCCACGAGCCCTCGTTCGACATGACGCAAAGGACCGCCGTCTGACGGTGCCGCACGGAGATGGCGCCCTCGAGAATGGAGCAAAGGATGGCCCGAGACAAGGTGTGGCTACCGCCGCGATGGTTCATCAAGGCCTTCTGGCACGTGCACCGACGGCTCGTGCGAGCGAGCGGAGGCCGCAAAGGACTGTGGCACGCCCGCCCGGGCAAGTGGGGCGCCCTGCGACTTACGACGACCGGCCGACGTAGCCACGAGCCGCGAAGCGTGATCCTCGGCTACTACGAGGAAGGATCGAGCTTGGTCACAATGGCCATGAACGGATGGGGTGCCGCCGAGCCGGCCTGGTGGCTGAACCTCCAGGTGGACCCGCGGGCGGTCGTCGATCTGGCAGGCGGCATCCGCCACAACGTGCTCGGGCGGCCGGCAGTCGGCGAGGAACGCGAACGGCTCTGGAAGCACTGGCGTGAGCTCGACAAGAACCTCGACCGTTACGCGGCCCGACGCCCGCGACAGACGGCGGTCGTCGTGCTCGAGCCTCGCACGGCCGCCGAATGAGACTCGCCTGCGCCAGTGCTAGCGAAAATCACCCGAGGCGAGCCGGCAGCTCTCAGGGGTCGATGCGGAAGTCGACCGTGGTGTCCGGGGTCGCGACCGCGACCGAGCCGTACAACGGTCAGAGTCCCTTGAACGTCGCGACGAGCTGTCCGGCCTCTTCGCGTGTCATCCCCGTGAAGGCGAACGTGAGCCGCGCGCTGTCGAGGACCGGCGGCTGGCTCTTCGAGCTCGGGTCACGGGTTGCCTGCATTTCTGCCCGAATCGGGCCGAGCGTCCGCCCTTCGGAACGGGCGATCCGCTCGAGCATGAGCACAGCGCAACTGACAACGCCGGAGAGGAAGAGCTCGAGGGAGCCAGGAGCCTCGCCAGGCCCGCTGTAGTACGGCGACGGCTTCGAGGGGTCGTCCGTCACGAAATGGTTCGACCGAACCTGCACGATCGCGCGGCCTGCAACTCCGCTCGAGTAGCAGGACGCGCCGCCGGTGATCAGGTTGGACATTGAACGTTCCGAGCATGACCCCGGTAATGACGCCTGTCAAGGTGCCCCGCATCACGAAGGCGGCAGACCCTTGGACTCATGTGCCGTGACCAGGGGTAGCGCGGTGGCACAAACCGCTCTCCCGCGCCAGCGTTCGGGATGTCACCCGAGAATGCCCTTGCGGACCCGTTCTCCGCGCTTGCTCTTCGGCGTGCGCCGGAGGCTGCTCGGGCCTGTACCAGTGGCGGTGGCGCCCAGCTGCCGTCGAGGGCCTCGTGCCGGGGGCTTGTGGATGGGAACCGAGCGTCGTGATAGCGGCCCGCTCACTCTGTTATCTGGAGTGAAGGGGCCGTATTCATGGATGCTGAGGTTGGGGGTCGGTGCGCATTGTCGACGGGTGGCCGGCTGCTCGGGGATCTCACGGTCGGGTCGGGATCACTCGGAGAGGCGCGACTGGCGGCCCGCTGCCAGGGCAAGTACGCAGCCAAGGCCGTTGACGCAGATGGCCCGACAGGTCTGCACCGCCACGAGATCGCGCAAGGCTTCACGCCTGGTTCGGTGATCTATCTGGGCCGATCACCCGACGATGTGATCGGGCAGGCGCCCGAGGCGATGGGCAACGTCACCGTCGCATGTTTGGGCTTCGCAGCTCGGCGTCGAACCGATCGACGAGCGCCGCGACTACGCGATCGCGCACGATCGCGGCGTCTACGTCCGAGAGCGTCCGGTCGGGCGCCTGGAACGAGAGGTGAATCGCGACCGATTTGTGCTCCTCCCCCACCTGGTCGCCGCGATAGACATCGAAGACACTCGCGTCCCGCAACTCGGGCGAACCGGCCTCGAGAATGGCGTCGACCAAAGCGGCGGCTTCGATCTCCTCGGCAACGACGACGGCGATGTCCTGGCGCAGCGGCGGGAACGTGATCACGTCGTCGTAGAGGATCCGCTCCGGGATGGGTGCCGTGAGATCGATCAGATCGAGCTCGAAGAGGCCCCAGGTTCCCTCGAGCAGCGCTGGATGCAGCTCCCCGAGCCAGCCGGCCGACGTCGAGGCCGCTTTGCCGGGGTGCAGGAACGGCGACGTCGTTCGCGCGGGACTGAGGTCGAGATGAAGGGCGTCGTACACTGCCTCCACCGCGCCTCGCGCCGCTGCGAACCCGCCTGCGGCGATACCACATACGCGCCATCGCTCCTCCGGGAGGGCATCGGCACTCGGCAGATAGACGCGCGCGAGCTCGAACAGGGCGATATCGTCGTTGCCGGCGTCGATGTTCTCACGGGCGGCCGCGATCAGCCCCTCCGCGAGCGTCGTCCGGAGAAACGCCTGATCACCGCTCATCGGGTCGGGCAGCCGGAGCGCCGCAGGCTCCGGGTCGACTCCGACGAGGCTCCAGGTGTACGCCTCGCTAAAGCCCGCCCCGACGAGGACGTCCTCGACGAGGCGACGCAGTCGTTGATCGCGTGTCAGATGACCTGCGACATCGCGCCGTAACGGCATCGTGCGGGGCACACGGTCGAGCACGACGCGCGCAACCTCTTCGACGACATCGATCTCACGGGTCACGTCGCGGGCGCGCCAGGTCGGAACCGTCACGTCCCAGCCGTCAGTGACCTCGAAGCCGAGCCGTTCAAGGATCGCGCGCTGTTCCACCGGCGGCACGTCGAGGCCGATGATCCGATCTGTCCGCTCGGGCCGCAGCCGCACGACCGGACGCGCGGGCAGGTCGGAGTGCACATCGGCCGCGCCCGTCAGCTCGGCGCCGGTGAGATCGACGAGAAGGCGACTCGCGAGCGCGGCAGCCGCCTCCGCCGCATGGGGATCGACCCCCTTCTCCCACCGATTCGACCCCTCCGTGCGAAGGCCGAGCCGCTCGGAGGTCTGCAGGATCCCGATCGGCTCGAAGTTCGCAGCCTCGAGCAGCACCTCGGTCGTGTCGTCGGAGATCTCGCTCTCGAGGCCGCCCATGATCGCCGCGAGCGCGACGGCCTTCGTGCCGTCCGTGATCAGGAGATCCTGTCCGTCGAGCTTCCGGAGCGTTCCGTCGAGCGTCGTGAGCTCCTCGCCCGCGGAGGCGCGTCGAACGAGGATGCGACCGCCGTCGAGCTTGGCTCGGTCGAAGGCGTGCAGCGGGCTGCCGTGTACATGCATGACGTAGTTCGTCACGTCGACGACGTTCGAGATCGGCCGCATTCCAGCCGCATGGAGGCGTGCGCGCAGCCACATCGGCGAGGGGCCGATGGCCACGTTCTTGAACACACGCCCGATATAGCGGGGACAGCCATCCGGGTCGTCGATCGCGATGTCGACCCACTCCGGGTGCACGATGGCCGGGTCGTCGACGGCAACGGGCAGCAAATCGCCGTCGAAGAGCGTGGCAACCTCGCGCGCGAGCCCGACCATCGAGAGGAGATCGACCCGATTCATCGTCGTCGTGCAATCGAGAACCTGCTCGTGGACGGGCAAGACGTCGGCGAGGGGTGTCCCCGCCTCGATCCCGTCAGGCAGGACCATGATCCCGGCGTGATCGGAGCCCAGCCCGATCTCGTCTTCGGCGAGGATCATCCCTCGGGAGATCTCTCCCCGCAGCGGTCGCTCGTCGAGGGGTGCGGGAAAGCCGGGCAAGAGGACTCCCGGCAGGCCGACGGCGACGGTGGCGCCGACGCCGAAGTTCCACGCTCCGCAGACGATCTGCTGTGGCTCGCTCTCGCCGACATCGACCTGGCAGAGCTGGAGCTTGTCTGCGTTCGGGTGCTTGACGGCCCCGACGACCTTGCCAACGCGCAGGTACGAGAGGTTGTCCCCCACGTCTGCAACGCCGACGTCGATGACGCGCTCGACCTCGAGCGACGAAACGTTGAGCCGACGGGCGATCTCCGCCGCGGTCGCTTCGACACGCACGTACTCCCTGAGCCAGCTCAGGGGAGCTCTCATACCAACCCCCCGAGCACGGCGCCCGGGCGCGTGCAGCGCGCCTGTTCAGCATCTGATCCGGCGTCCCGCAGCGCGAATGTCCGTAGGTTCGTTGCGGGACGCCGCATCAGAACTGCCTCGAGAAACGGAGGTCGTTGCGCCAGAGCTCACGGAGGTCGGGGAACTCGTGTCGCAGCATCGCGATGCGCTCGAGGCCCCAGCCGAAGGCGAAGCCGCTGTAGCGCTCCGGGTCGTAGCCGACGGCCTCGAAGACCTTCGGGTCGACCATCCCGGCTCCCCCAACCTCGATCCAGCCGGAATGGCGGCAGACCGGACAGCCGTCGCCGTCGCAGACGTGGCACGAGACGTAGGCCTCGATCGACGGCTCCGTGAACGGAAAGTAGTGGGTTCGAAACTCGGTGCGCCGGTGCTCGCCGAACAGCTTACGGAGCAGGAAGTCGAGCGTGCCGGTCAGGTCCGCGAGGGTAATACCCTCGTCGACTGCAAGTCCCTCGACCTGGTGGAAGATCGGGGAATGCGTCGCATCGGGCGTGTCACGCCGGTACGTGCGCCCGAGCGAGACGATGTAGACGGGCGGCTCCTGGGCCTCCATCGTTCGCACCTGGGAGGGAGAGGTCTCGGTGCGGAGCACCGTCGTCTGGTCGACGAAGAGGGTCGCGGTCGGGGACCGGGCCGGGTGTCCCGCCGGGAAGTTGAGAGCGTCGAAGTTGTAGTGCGTCGTCTCGACCTCGCGTCCGTCCACGACGCGGTAGCCAAGGCCCAGGAAGATGTCCTCGACTTCACGACGGATCTGAGTGATCAGGTGAAGCCGCCCACGCGCGTAGCCACCGGTGGGAAGCGTCACATCGACCCGTTCGGTCGTCAGCCGGGCGTCGAGCTCGGCCCTCGCGATGTCCGCCTCGCGGAGATCGATCGCCGTCTCGAGCTGCACGCGTACCGCATTGAGGGACATGCCGGTCTCGCGGTCGCGCACCTCGCGGAGCGCCTGCTTGAGGGCGCTCTTGCGCCCGAGATACTCGACCCGAACGGCCTCGATCGCAGCGGCCGACGTCGCAGCCGCGGTAGCGGCCAGTCCCTCTCGCTCGAGTGTCTCGGCATCCATGGAGGGTCGAGCGTACCAACGCAGTCACCCCTCGAACGCGTCCGTACACTCCCGAGCGTGGCGCTCTACGACTCGATAGCGGCGATCTACGATCCGTGGAGCGCATCGGTCGTCGAGGACATCGCGTTCTACGTCGACGAGGCGAAGCGCCTTGGCGGGCCGGTCGTCGAATTCGCGGTCGGATCGGGCCGGATCGCGGTGCCGATCGCGGCCGCCGGAATCCCGGTGGTTGGAATCGACCTGTCTCCGGGCATGCTCGCCGTCGCCCAGGCACTCGCCGACGAGCACGGCGTCTCGGATCGCGTCGACCTCCGGGTCGGCGACCTTCGCGAGCCTCCCGTTGAAGGAACCGTGCCACTCGTGATCTGCCCGTTCCGCTCGCTGCTCCACATGCCCGACGAGACGGAGAAGCTGACTGCGCTACGCGCCGCAGGCCGCTTGCTCGAGCCCGGTGGGCAGTTCATCTTCGACGTCTTCGCGCCGAGCAGAGAGGACATCGCAGAGACGAACGGCCTCTGGCTCGAGCGCGAGGAGGAGATCTTCGAGCGAGCCGATTGGGACGAGGCGAGCCGGACGTTGCGTCTCTCCGTGCGATCGGGCGACTCGGCAGCCTCGATGGACTTGCACTGGCTCTCCGCGATCGAATGGCGACGCCTCATCGACGAGGCCGGATTCGACGTCGCGGCGCTCTACGGCTGGTTCGACCGGCGGCCCTACAGTGGCGACGAGGACATGATCTGGGTCTGTCGCAAGCGCGACGTGACCGTGTAGTCTGCTTGCCATGATCGCCGTGTGGGTCATTCTCGGACTGGTCGTCCTGATCGGGATCTTCCTGATCGCGCTCTACAACGGCCTCGTCACGAAGCGGAACCGCGTCGACAACGCGTGGGCGCAGATCGAGGTTCAGCTCAAGCGGCGCCGCGACCTGATCCCGAATCTCGTCGAGACGGTCAAGGGATACGCAGCCCACGAGCGCGGTACGTTCGAGGCGGTCACGCAGGCGCGCGCAGCCGCAGCTGGCGCGCAGGGGCCCGCTCAGAGCGCCGCGGCAGAGGGGTTCCTGACGCAGGCGCTCGGCAAGCTCTTCGCTGTCGCCGAGGCGTATCCCGACCTGAAGGCAAACACGAACTTCCTCGATCTCCAGGCGCAACTCCAGGACACCGAGAACAAGATCGCGGTCTCCCGCCAGGTCTACAACGACACGGTGCTCACGTTCAACAACGCGATTCAGGTGTTCCCCGCAGTCCTCCTGGCCGGCCCGCTCGGGTTCACGAAGCGCGAGTTCTACGAGATCGAGGACGCCGCCGATCGCGATGTGCCGGAAGTCAGCTTCCGGCCGGACACTCCGGCGACTCCCGAAGCTCCGGTAGCTCCCCCGGCCGGCGATGCACCGACGCCTCCGAGCGCGTAGGGGACTGGCGTAGCCTGTACCAGGCGCGAAGCATGCCGCTGCGGCCTCGAGCGCAACGAGGCGCAAAGCTGTGAGACACCGCGCCGGTGCACTCCTCGTAGCGGCGCTCGCCGCGCTCGCGTTCACGGGTATCGCCGGCGCGAAGTCCTTCACGCTGCCCGAGGCGCGGGTCGCGGTGCAGGTTACGACCGATGGCAGTCTCGTCGTCGACGAGTTCATCACCTACGCCTTCAACGGCCCGTTCACCGGTGGCTACCGGGACATCCCGCTTCGTGCCGGTGAATCGGTCGATCAGGTGCGGGTCAGCGAGAGCGGCCAGGCCTACCGTCCGGGTGGCTGCACCGAGCTCGGTTGTGCGGATGCCGCGGGTAGCTTCGGTGTAGCGATCGGTCCCGGGAACGTCCGGGTCGTCTGGCACTACCAGGCAAGTGACGAGCTCCGTACGTTCGTCGTGCACTACCGGCTGAGAGGCGTCGCGGTCGCCTACGACGACGTCGTGGACGTCAACCTGCAGGTCTGGGGCTCCGAGTGGGACACGACGCTCGGGCGCCTGACGGCGACCGAGGTGGGTCCCGACAAGATCCTGCGCGCCTGGGGGCATCCCGTCTACGTACGCGGTGACGTCGAGATCACCGGCAATCGGGCTCTGCTGCGGGCCGTCGATGTGCCGGCCGGGCAGTTCGTCGAGCTCCGTACCGTCTTCCCACGGTCGGCGTTCGGATCGACGCTCGGGATGCGGGTCGCGAAGGGCGTGGGGCTCCCGGGCATCATCGCCGCCGAGCAGCCGATGCGGCTGCGTTCGAAAGGGACAGCGAGCGAATCGAGAACGCCAAGCAGCATCCGCTGCGCTACCTGCTGATCGTGCTCCTCCTCGGGACGATTCCGGCGCTGCTGATCGTCGGCGCCGTCTTCTGGTTCTACGGGCGCGAGCTGAAGAGCGGCTACGACCGCGAGTACGAGCAGGAGCCACCGACGGACACCGAGCCGGCGCTCGTCCCGATCCTCGTGCGGCAGGGAGGCGAAGCAGGTTCGTTCGAGTTCACCGCAACCCTGTTCGACCTGATCCGACGCGGCGTGTTCACATCGACGCCCGTGATCACGAGCCGCGCGATCTGGGGTGGCCTGCGGACGGAGAGGCTCTCCGATCTCGAGATCGGCGCCAGGGACGCACGGAGGGCCTCGCCCTTCAACCCTGGGAGAACGCGGTCGCCGGCGTCGTCGAGGGCGTGATCGAAGGACGGACCCGAACGCCTCTCGCGGTTCCGCAAGGCGATCGAGAAGGACAGGGTGAAGATGAGCAGTCACTTCACGTCGTTCAAGGCGAACGTCTCGACGGCCGTCGCGAACCGGCGCTGGTTCATCTCCCGCGGCGCGGCGGCACTCGCACGTCGCGCTCCTCTTCCTGCTCGCCGTCGCGGGCACTGCTGATCTACGTCGCCGCAGACGGCTGGCGCAGCGTCTACCCGCGATGGAGCGACGTCGTCCTCGTCGGTCTCGCGGTGGCGGCTCTGCTCAACGCAGCCATCGTGGTCGGCGCTCTGACGCAGCGGAAGCTCTGGCGGCGCCGTTCTCGCGACGGCGAGATCGAGGCCGAGCGCTGGGAGGCGTTCCGCCGCTACCTCACCGATTTCCCACGCCTCGACGAGGCGCCACCGGCGACGCTCGCCCTCTGGGAGCGCCTGCTGGTATACGGCATCGCGTTCGGCATCGCCGATCGCGTCTTGCAAGCGGCCCATCTTGCTATGCCTGAGGAGCTCGCGCAGGCATCTTCGGTCTACTGGATCTCGACCGGTGGCGATCTCGGCTCGGGAGCCACGTCGATGGGGATCGGCGATCTCGCGTCGGGCTTCGGCTCCGCGCTCGCCCCGCCGTCGTCAGGCTCCGGAGGAGGTGGCGGCGGCTTCTCCGGTGGTGGCGGTGGTGGCGGCGGAGGCGGCGGAGGCGGAGCCTGGTAGGGGCGTGGCCGGCCGGGACACCTTGCGGAAAATGGACGCGGATGGAGAGGGCTAGAAAGCGCACCGAGCGTTGGGCGGCGACGGATCCCCACATGCGCGAGCGCGAGGAGCGCATCGACTACCACCGCGCGCGCCTCGCTGCAGCAGGGCAGGATCAGGAAGCGCGGCGCGAGAGCTCGTAGAGCGCAATCGCGCCCGCTGCAGCAACGTTCAACGACTCGGCGTCACCCGGCATCGGAATAGCCGCAACCGTGTCGCAGGCCTCGAGAATCTCATCTGGAAGGCCAGCCCGTTCGGCCCCGAGCACGATCGTCACCGGGGCTGTGAGATCGACGTCCATGAGCGCCATCGCCCCACTTGCGTCCAGGGCGACCTGGCGGCCGGGCCGTTCGTCCCACCGAACGAGCGGGACCCGGAAGATCGCGCCGGCACTCGCCCGAAGCGCCTTCTGGGAGAGCGGCTCGGCACACCCGTCAGAGAGCGCGACAGCCGCCCCGAATGCATCGGCGGAGCGGATGAGCGTTCCGACATTGCCGGGGTCGCCGAGCCGCCAGAGAGCAAGGCATGTCGCTCGCGCACCAACCGGGAGGTCTTCACGCCGGAAGATGCCGATCGCGCGCGCCGGGTGGGGCAAGGTCGAGACGCCGGCGAGCAGCTCTGCCTCGACGTTCTCGCCCGCGACGAGAAGGTCGACCGGCTCGATCCCCGCAGCGAGCGCAGCGTCGCACAGGTCTTCGCCTTCGCACGCAAAGAGACCCGCCTCCTCCCGCTCCTTCTTGCGCTGCAGCGCACGGACGAGCTTGAGCCTGGGATTGTCCTTCGACGTGATCACGCAGCCTCGAGCCAGTCGAGCCAGTTGCCGTGAAAGTCAACCAGAGCAACGAGCCGCGCAGGCGCGGGCCAGACGCGCAGCTCGAGCTCCCAGTAGTCGTCGACGCCGTGTTCCTTCTCCTCACGCCGCCGCGACGAGACCCACGCGAGCGGGCGACCGTCGGCAGCGGCCGCCTCGAGCGACGCGAGCAGCGCGTCGTAGCACTCCTGCTCGAGGTAGCCGGTCGAGGCCGTCTGGAAGACGACGGTGAGGGCGTCCACCGAACGTTGCTCGAGGATGCCCTGAAGCTCGTCGACGTAGTCACCCGTAATGAGCTCCGGTCGCTCGGGTGCGGCTAGGAAGGTCTCGATCGCGGCGTCGAGGCGTGATGCGCGCTCGCTGAGACCGGGCCACAGGAAGCAGTGCAGGAGCGTGACGTCGTCCACGTTCGCGACGTCGATCGGCGAGAGGTCGATACCGCGACGGCTGCCGAGCCGAACCGGCGTCCGCAGCAGCGCTCCGGGCACGCGTCCGCGCTCCTTCGCGTCGAACACGAGCGGCGATTCCAGGTCGCCGAAGGCCCCTTCGGCATAGCGGTAGCCGTAGCGGTCGAAGACGAGGTTGAGGCCGGCACTCGGCCCGAGCTCGACCAGGTCGAGCTGCAGACCGGTCTCGCGGGCGAGCGTGAGGAAAGCGGGCACGAGCGCGACGCAACGCTGCGTCTCGTTCGTCTGGACGCCCTGCTCCTCGACGAAGCGCCTCAGAGAGCGCTCATGCTCGGTGAGAGCGGCGGTGAAATCGGCCCAGTCTCCTGACAGCGCGTTCGGTGCAGCGCCGGTGAGCACGTGGTGGTGAACTGCGCCGAAGAAGGCCAGGACATACTGGGACCTCTCGCCCTGGAGGATTGGCGCGAGGGGTGCCGGATCCTCTGCAAGGCGCCCCGCCAGGTCCGCATACACCGGCGAGCCGAGCAGCGCGAAGTGCTCCGCCTGGCGG
The DNA here is from genome assembly GCA_963699795.1 of uncultured Thermoleophilia bacterium. Classification (GTDB taxonomy): domain Bacteria; phylum Actinomycetota; class Thermoleophilia; order Gaiellales; family Gaiellaceae; genus Gaiella. Next base: position 25,253 of record CAVOVG010000004.1, on the reverse strand, counting down.
CGGAACACCTCGGCCTGCGGTGTTTCAGCGGTCAGGCTGCCTCGGCGAGCGCGGCTTTCGCCTGCTCGGCGACCGCGGCAAACGCTGCCGGGTCGGAGACCGCGATGTCGGCGAGCGACTTGCGGTCGAGCTCGATCCCTGCCTTGTGCAGACCCGACATGAACTGGTTGTACGAGAGACCGTGGAGCCTCGCCGCGGCGTTGATCCGCACGATCCAGAGGCGCCGAAACGTGCGCTTCTTGTTCTTACGGTCGCGGTAGGCGTAGGTGAGCGAGTGCTCGACCTGCTCCTTGGCGTACGTGTAGTGCGAGTTCTTGAGGCCCCAGTAACCCTTCGCCTGATCCAGGACCTTCCGGCGCTTCTTGCGGGCCGCAACGGATCGCTTCACCCTCGGCATCGGTTACCTCAGCCCCAGGATTCGCTTGACCCGCGGCACATCGTTCGCCGCAACCGGCTGATCCTTGCGGAAGCCGCGCTTACGCTTCGAGCTCTTGTGCTCCAGGTTGTGGCTCTTCATCGCGTGGCGCCGGATCAACTTGCCCGTTCCGCTCACCTTGAAGCGCTTCTTCGCTCCGCTTCCCGTCTTTACTTTCGGCATCTGGGTTCACTCCTGCGTTCTTTGTCGGTCCGAAGACCATGATCATGTTGCGTCCGTCGATCAGAGGCGGCTGCTCGATCTGACCGACATCCTTGATGTCCTCAGCGAGTCGCATCAAAAGATCACGCCCACGCTCGGGATGCAGGTTCTCCCTGCCCCGGAACATGATCGTGACCTTGACCTTCGCCCGTGTGTTGAGGAAGCGGACGACGTGGCCCCTCTTGGTCTCGTAGTCGTGGATTCCAATCTTCGGTCTGAGCTTGATCTCCTTGACGTTGATCTGCGACTGATGCTTTCTCGCGACCTTCGCCTTCTGTTCCTGTTCGTAGCGGTACTTCCCGTAGTCCATCACCCGTGCGACCGGCGGGTCTGCCTGCGCTGCCACCTCGACGAGGTCGAGGTTCCTGCTGTATGCATACTCGCGAGCCTCGTCGGTCGACTTGATCCCGATCTGCTCCCCGTCCTCGCCGACGAGCCTCACGTTCGGCACACGGATCTGGTCGTTGATGCGTTCCGTCTGGACGACGGGCCGGGTCCTGTCTTCAGGACGGCGCCGGGGTCTCAAAGGCTTCTCACCAAACTCTGTCTCTCTTCAAAACTGTGTTGTTCCTTCCCTAAAACGTCGAAACCGCTGGCAAGCAGCGGCACCGTCTCCCTCGTCGTTCGACTCGGTTGAACCCGCGCAGCTCTTGGCTCCGGAGGTGAGGGTAACGGCCCCTACTTTGCAGGAGCAGAGCGTAGCAGGGCCCACGACGACCCGTGGGATGGATCCGAAGACGCGTGCTCGACGGCCTGCCGGAGATCGGCGAGCAACTCAGCGAGCGAACGCGTGGACTGACCCTCTCCGCGCGTGCGCACGGCGAGCGATGCCTTCGACTCCCGCTCGCCGAAGACGACGACGACCGGGATCTTCTCGATCTCGCTATCGCGGATCCGCTTGCCGAGAGTCTCGTCGCGCTCGTCGAGCTCGACCCGGAATCCGGCCGCCCGGAGGCTCGCTGCAATCTCGTCGGCACCGGCTCTGTGCTGCTCGCTGACCGGGAGCACGCGCACCTGTACAGGCGCGAGCCAGAGCGGAAAGGCGCCCGCGAAGTGCTCGATGATGATGCCGATGAACCGCTCGAGCGATCCGAAGAACGCGCGGTGGATGACGAAGACGGGATGCTCGTGATTGTCCGCCCCCATGAACGTCAGGTCGAATCGGGCCGGCATTTGAGCATCGAGCTGGATCGTGCCGAGTTGCCACGAGCGGTCGAGGGCGTCGGTGATGTGAAGATCGATCTTGGGTCCGTAGAACGAGCCCTCGCCCTTGCCGACGAAGTACGAGATGTCGTGACGGTCGAGCGCCTCGATCAGCTTCCCCTCGGTGAAGTCCCACTCCGCGTCGTCCCCCAGCTTGTTGTCCGGCCTGGTCGACAGCTCGGCGCGCGGCTCGATTCCGAAGAGCCCGTACAGGTAGCGGAGATATTCGAGCGACGCGTCCAACTCGCTGTCGATCTGCTCACGCGAGCAGAAGATGTGGGCATCGTCCTGGGTCACGTAGCGCACGCGTGTGAGCCCGTGCAGCGCGCCGGCGAGCTCGTTGCGGTGGAGCGGCGCGGCCTCGGCGAACCGCAGCGGAAGCTCACGGTAGCTCCGGAGCTGACTCCCGAAGAGGAGCATGTGGCCCGGACAGTTCATCGGCTTGATCGCGTACGTGTGCTCGTCGTCGAGCGGGATCAGGAACATGTTCTCGCGGAACTTGTCCCAGTGGCCTGAGGTGACCCAGAGCGCCTTGTCGTAGATCAGCGGAGTCTTCACCTCCGAATATCCACGCCGCGCATTCTCCCTGCGGCGCAGGTCCTCGAGGGCGTTGAAGATCGCCATCCCCTTCGGATGCCAGAACGGCGAGCCGGGCGAGTGCTCGTCGAAGTGGAACAGGTCGAGCTGAGCTCCGAGTCGCCGGTGATCGTTCGCCCGCGCGAGCTCGAGGCGCTCGAGGTGTCCGTCCAGATCCTTCTGGCTGAAGAACGCGGTGCCGTAGACGCGTGTCAGCTGGGTGTTCGCCTCGTCGCCCCGCCAGTACGCGCCCGCCAGCGATGTCAGCTTGAACGCCTTGATCGGAGCGGAAGATCTGGAGGTGCGGCCCGCGGCAGAGGTCGGTGAAATCGCCCTGCGTGTAGAGCGAGATCGTCCCCTCCGCCGTCTCGACCAGGTCGACCTTGTACGGCTCACCTTCGGCCTCGAATCGCGCAAGCGCCTCGGCGGCCGTGATCTCCTCGCGCTCCCAGGAACGGCCCTCGGCGAGCTCGCGTTGCACCTCGGCCTCGATAGCCTCCAGGTCGGCGTCGTTGATCGGTGACGGGAAGTCGAAGTCGTAGTAGAAGCCGTTGTCGATGGGAGGGCCGATCGCGACCTTCACGCCCGGATAGAGCCTGCGCACCGCCTCGGCGAGAAGATGTGCGGCCGAGTGTCGGAGCACAGCCAGCGCGTCCGGATCCTGCGTGTCCCGCGTGGTCAGGATCTGGAGCGCGACGCCGTCAGCCAGTGGGAGCCGCAGATCCTGTGAGATCCCGTTCGCCTTGACGAGCACGGCCTGTTCGGCGAGCTTCGGGCCGATGGCGCGCGCGGCATCGAGGCCCGTAGCGCCGTCGGAGAGCTCGAGCGCCGTCGAATCAGGGAGAATCACCTTCATGCTCGCAGGATAGATGCGACGCTCCCCGGACGTTCACTCGTGCGAGCGATATGCGTGCGAGCCTCACTCTGCCGACACGAGAACATGCCGCTGCCCGTCTACACGGGTGCCTTCGGGCACCCGCAGGCCGAGAGACTCCTCTGGCGGGCGGGCTTCGGCCCCCGACAGGGCGAGGAGCGCGCCCTGGCGGCGCGGGGGCTCGACGGAGCCGTTGCGCACCTCCTCGCAACGGGTCCCGACAAGCTCGTCGGGCGCCCTCCGAAGGTCAACGGCCGTCGGCTCTACCCGCTGGACAAGTTCGGCCACGACCACCTCTGGTGGCTCGACCTCATGGTTCGTACGAGCCGGCCCCTGACAGAGCGCATGACGCTCGTCTGGCATGACTGGTTCGCCACCTCGAACGAGACGGTCGGCTCGCAGCGGCTGATGATCCGACAGAACAACATGTTCCGGCGCGTGGGCCTCGGCTCGTTCCCGGGGCTTGTCATGCGCGTGACCGAGAACCCGGCGATGCTCCTCTACCTGAACGGCCTCGAGAGCGAGAAAGGGGCGCCCAACGAGAACTATGCGCGCGAGCTCATGGAGCTCTTTACGCTCGGCCACGGCTCCGGCTACACGGAGCGCGACGTCAGGGAGCAGGCACGTGCCCTCACTGGCTTCACCGCGAGCTACAAGAACGGGTACGGCTGGGTCAAGTTCCGGTTCGACCGCAATCGACACGACGACGCGATGAAGGTCGTTTTCGACAAGGCCGGTCCCTACGGCTGGAAGCAGGCCGTGAAGATGACCATCGAACACCCTGCTCACAAGACGTTCTTCACGCGGAAACTGTGGAGCTACTTCATCCCCGAGCCCGCCGACGACGAGACGCAGGCGGCGCTCGAGGCGCTCTACGTCCGGTCGGGGTACTCGACAAGGCAGGTGCTCGCGGCGATTCTCAAACATCCTCGCCTCTACGAAGGCCCGCGGATGGTGAAGCCTCCAGCGGTCTACCTCGCCGGAATGTTGCGTACGCTCGGCGACCGCATCGCCACCGAGGACTGGGTCTGGCTCTCGATCCAGGCGGGGCAACTCCTCTTCTACCCGCCGAACGTGTCGGGTTGGAACGATGATCGTTGGCTCGACACGTCGACGTTCCAGGCGCGCTGGGACATGGCCCACCGCGTGCTGAAGAGGCATGCGTACCACCCGGACCATACAAAGCGCGGCGCGATTCCATCCGACCCGGCGAAGCTCGTCGAAAGCGCCGTCTCGTTCTGGGGCGTCCGGATCTCCGATTCCACCCGGCGCGGGCTCCTGAGCTACGCCCAGAAGGCGATGGGTGCCGCAGTCGCAGACGACGACCGGCAGAAGAAGTTCCCGCCGATGACCCTCAACGCCCTTCGCCACCTCGTTGCCGCCTCCCCCGAAATGCAGACCTCGTGAACGGCTGCAGCGAGTTCTCGCGCTCAACGCTGCTGCGTCGTGCCGCTGCAGAGGCGGGGAACGGCCTACCGGCGATCGAGCGCGGCATGCCGGCCCCCGCAGGAACAGGACTCGACCGTCGCCAGTTTCTCTCCCGTACGGTCGGCGCCGCACTCACCGTCTATGGCGCCTCGGCGCTCGGGCCAAGCCTGCTGGACGACGGCATCGCGAGAGCCGCCGCGACTGCCGGAAAGGGACGCCGGGTTCTCGTGTCGGTGTTCGCGCCCGGCGGCTGGGACTCCCTGTCGCTCCTCTATCCGACTGGCGACCCGCGCTATCACAGGCTACGCGACACGCTCGCGCTCAAGCCCGGTGACGGACCGCGGTTTCGCTCGGACTCGCGACTTCACTGGCATCCGTCGCTCAAACCTCTGGCCCAACTGCACGAACGTGGACGGCTGACCGTGTTTCCGGCAATCGGATACTCCCACCCCGATCAATCGCACTTCACCTCACGTCACTTCTGGGAAGTGGGAGCCCTCGACGCCCAGGCCGGGACGGGATGGCTCGGTCGTCTCCTCGACGTGATCGGGACGGAAGACAACGCCATGCAGGGCCTCTCACTCGACGGCGCGCTGCTGCCTTCGCTTGCGACAGCCCGAGTGCCTGTGGCAACGCTCTCGAGCCCGACCGACTACCGGTTCGACTCGCACAACGTGTGGGATGTCCCGGGTGAACTGCTCAACGACGCAATCGGCTCCCTCGGCGGCCTCGCGAACGACCCTGACCCGATCCTGGCCCAGGCGGCCCGGACCGTCCGGCAGGCGGACGGTCTGCGTCATCAACTCGAACGCTTCGTCGGCAAGGACGGCAGGGTGCACGTCAACCCCAAAGCGAAGTACCCGGAGAGCGACTTCGGTCGCCGTCTCTCGGGGCTCGCGGCGCTTCTCGACGCGAACTTCCCCATCCGAACCGCTGCTCTGACCGGCCCCGGATCGTACGACACCCATGCCGACCAACAGGGTCCCTTGCAGGACGGCGCCGGTCAGATGGCCGAAGGACTGGCCGCGTTCCAGCACGATCTCGAGCGTCGCGGGATCGCGGGGCGCGTGCTGACGCTCGTCTGGAGCGAGTTCGGACGTCGCGCCCAACAGAACGACTCGAACGGCACAGACCACGGCGCTGCCGGTGTCGCATTCCTGATGGGGACGAGCGTCCGTCAGCGAATGGTCGGGGAGTTTCCGGGGCTCACGAAAGGGCTCGATCGAGATGGCAATCTCCGCCCGACATCCGACTTTCGCAGTGTCTACTCGTCGCTCGTCGAGCAATGGTTCGGAGTCGACGCTGCGCGAATCATCCCGGACGCGCGGAGGGTGCCGCGAATGAGGCTCGTCAGGTGAAGCTGCTGCTCTTCGTCCTCGTCGTTGCCGCCGGCGTCTGCGCTATCCCCGCGAGCGGCGGCACGGACGCGCTCTCGTTCGTGCAGGTCACCGAAAAGGAGTTCACGTTGACTCTCTCTCGACAGAGCGTGCGATCCGGACGCGTCAGCATCGAGCTCGTCAACTTCGGCATGGACAACCACGACCTGGTCGTCAAGGGAACGAAGCCGGGAGCCAAACCTATCCGCTTCAAGACGGTCGACCCTCGCGCGCGGACCGAACGGACTCTTCGTCTGACTCCGGGCCGCTACTCCATGTGGTGTTCGTTCGCGAACCACAAGGCACGCGGGATGCGGGCGACGCTCGTCGTCCGCAGGTAGCCACTCAAGCTCCCCGGGGAGGCGACGATAGATCAGCAAGATGGCGACAGTTCCAACCTACAACGGCAAGTTCGGGCAGTCCGAAGCTGAACGTCTCCTCTGGCGCGCCGGCTTCGGGCCGCGGAGAGGCCAGGCGGCGAGTCTCGCACGCCTTGGTCTCGACGACGCCGTTCATTCGCTCACGCATCCGGCCGGCGAGCGCTGGGTGGGACCGCGGCCGCATGACGACAAGGGACACCGTCTCGCGCCCGGCGACGCCTGGGGCCACGATCACCTCTGGTGGCTCGACCGGATGGTCAGGACGAGCCGGCCGCTCGTCGAGCGCATGACGCTCGTGTGGCACGACTGGTTTGCCACGTCGAACGCCGGCGTCGGGTCGCAGAAGCTGATGATGGCCCAGAATCGTCTCCTCCGGCGCTACGCGCTCGGCAGCTTCGACCGGCTCCTCGTCTCGATGACGGCGAATCCGGCGATGCTGATCTGGCTGTCGGGCACGGACAACCGCAAGGACGCCCCGAACGAGAACTACGGTCGCGAGCTGATGGAGCTGTTCACGCTCGGAGAGGGAAACGGCTACACCGAGCGTGACGTGCGTGAGCAGGCCAGAGCGCTTACGGGCTGGACGAGCACGTGGAAGCGAAACAAGGGTCAGACAGACTTCCGCTTCGACCCGAAGCGCCATGACACCGGCACGAAGACCGTCTTCGGCAAGACCGGCACATTCTCGTGGCGCGAATCGGTCTCGCTGTGTGTCCACCATCCGAAGCACGCCGCGTTCTTCGTACAGAAGCTCTGGGGCTACTTTATCCCGGAGCCTCCCGACGGGAAGACGCTGGCATCGCTCGAGGAGCTCTACCGGAAGAGCTTCGAGGTCAGGCCCGTCCTCGACGCGATCCTCCGTCATCCCGCGCTGTACACCGGACCTCGCATGGTGAAGCCTCCTGTTGTCTACATCGCAGGGCTGCTCCGCGGGCTCAACCGTGGCATCGACACGTCGGCGTGGGTCTGGCTCTCCGACGGCGCCGGGCAGCGCCTGTTCAACCCACCGAACGTGGCGGGCTGGGACGATTCCCGCTGGCTCGACACAAACGCCTTTCGCGGGCGCTGGTACATCGCCAACACCGCACTCGAGAAGGTCTCGCTCGGTGACAAGAAGGGAAAAAAGAAGGGGCCAAAGGTCCCGAACGACCCCGAGGCGATCGTCAAGGGTGCGCTCGCGGTGCTCGGGAATCCGACGATCCGCCCCGAGACGCACCGGGAGTTGGTCACGTTCGCCCGTGGCTCGCTCAAGGACGCCACGGGCTGGAAGGCCGAGTCATACCCACCCCTCGTGGCAAATGCCGTGCGCCAGCTCCTCGCCGTGTCCCCCGACCTCCAGACCTGCTGATGGCCTGCTGCAACGAGCACTCACGATCGGAGATCCTCCGCCGCGGTCTCGCCGAGGCGGGGCGTGGCCTCCCGGACATCGAGCCCGGGATGCCGGTGCCTGCCGGAACCGGCCTCGACCGCCGCACATTTCTCTCGAAGGGCGCGGGCCTCGCTCTCGCGGTCTACGGCGGCGCAGCAATGGCGCCGCGGGTGTTCGATGAGGGGATCGCGTCTGCGGCAGCGGCGAGCTCCAAGCAGAAGGTGCTGGTCTCGATCTTCCTCGACGGCGGCGCAGACGCCCTCTCCCTCCTCGCACCCACCGGCCACCCGTTGTACCGCCAGCTTCGACCGCGCCTCGCGCTCGCCGCCGGGGCAGGGCAGACATTCACAGAGGATCCGAGCCTCACGTGGCATCCCTCGCTTGCCCCGCTCGCCCTGCTCCACGACGAGGGCAAGGTGAACGTCATGCCCGGGATCGGCTATGACCACCCGAACCAATCGCACTTCACCTCACGCCACTTCTGGGAAGTCGGCGCGGCAGACGAGCGCCTCTCGACCGGATGGCTCGGCCGGTATCTCGACCGTGTCGGGAAACCCGACAATCCACTCCAGGGCCTTTCGCTCGACTGGAGCCTCCAGCCGTCGCTCGCCACAGCGAAGATGCCGGTGGCTGCGGTCGATGCGCCCGATCGGTACGACTTCAACGCGCGGGGCGTCTGGGGTGAGGTCTCGGAGCGGATGGTCGAGGCGATCGGTCGCCTCGGTTCACTGCCCACGAACGGCGATCCCGCCCTCGAGGCCTCCACCGACGCAGCGCGCCAGTCGGCGCAGCTCTACCACCAGCTGACGCCGTTCCGCCCGAAGGACGATCGAAAGACGATCACGAGCCCTGTGGCATACCCCGCCGGGGACGACCGCTTCCCCCGACGCCTCGCGGGTCTTGCCGCGATGCTTGCGGCCGGGCTACCACTCCGCATCGTCGCGCTCTCTGCCCCAGGGGGCTACGACACGCACGACAATCAGGCTCAGGAGCTCTCCGACGACCTCAAGCTCACTGCCGACTCTCTCCTCGCATTCCAGCGCGATCTCGAGGCGCGCGGCCTTGCCGACCGCGTTCTCGTACACGTCTGGACGGAGTTCGGCCGCCGCGCGAAGGAGAACGGCTCGGGCGGCACCGACCATGGCGCCGCAGGCACCGGGTTCCTGATCGGATCCCAGGTCGCCGGGCAGATGATCGGCGAGTTCCCCGGGCTCGGAAAGCTCGACGAGCAGGGGAACCTCAGGGCAACTGCCGACTTCCGCGGCTTGTACGGTTCGATCCTGGAGGATTGGCTCGGAACGGACGCCGACGCGATCATCCCCGGGGCGCGAAAGTACGCGCGGCCGAAGATCCTGCGATGAGACGGAGGTTACTCGGAGGGGCGATTCTGGCCGTCGCCCTCGTTCCCGTCGCAACCGCCTCCGCGCCTCAACCTGCGCGCGTGCAAATCTCCGCCGACGAGTTCGGTCTCGCCCTGTCCCGATCCTCGATCAGGAAAGGCCCGGCCATCATCGAGCTCGTCAACTACGGCGAGGACGACCACGATCTCGCTCTCCGTCGAATCGGAGGCAAGCGCGTCTATCGGATCGGGATCGTGCAACCGGGCCAGACAGGATCGATCGAAAAGCGCCTCGCGGCCGGCCGGTTCACGCTCTGGTGCACGCTTGCCGATCACCGCAGCCTCGGTATGAGGGCGACGCTGCGAGTGAGATAGACGCCGGACCAGTCCGACGCTAGTTGCGCCCGCCGCCGAGGAGCGACAGCAAGAGCATGAAGACGTTGAAGACGTCGAGGAAGATCGATGCTGCAAGGAGCGGCGCCGCCTGGATCGACTCGGCCTTCCGCAACCGCTGGAAGTCGTACATCGTGTATCCGGCGAAGATGACGAGCCCCAGGATTGCGTAGATCACGTTGCCCGCGGGGATCGAGACGAACATCAGCAGGACTCCGAAGCCGATCAACGCGAGCAGAGCGAAGAAGGCAACCCGGGCGATCCTCGAGAGATCGCGCCGCGTCGCGTACCCGTAGGCACCGAATCCACCGATGAACAGACCGGTCAGGCCCGCCGCCTGCCAGAGCACCTGCGGCTGAACCTCGGCGTAGTAGGCGAGCGTCGGGGCCGCGGCGATCCCGAGGAGGGCGCCGAGGCCGAACAGGAGTCCGATCGCGAGTTGCTCGGACCGGCGCACCGCGACGTTGAGGCCGATGATGCACCCGATCGCGCCGACGAACGCGACGATGCCCCAGCCGCGCGAGATGTCGCGACCGAGATAGGCACCGAGACCGGCGACGACGCAGGTCAGGGCGACGAGGCCCATGGTCTGGCCGAAGATGGCACGAGAGCGGTCGCGGCTGACGGCGACCGACGGCTGGGAGACGTGCTCGAGGCTGCTCATATCGAAATCGTAGTCGTTGCGACCCAGGTCGCGCGCGCCGCGTGGCCATCAGGCCCTACGATCTGGTTGGCGACCGGCAGCGCAATGGCCCGGGTGAGCTCGGCAGCCGCCTTCGGCTCCCGGGTCCGGGCCACCTGGCCGGGCGCACGGACCCGCGTGAGAGGAATTGCACGTAAGCTGGTTGGTGATGCCTCGCCTGTATGGAGACCGGATCAGCGATGCCGAGAGTGCCGAACTGATCGCGAAGCTCCGGTCCCGCGGCACGACGGATGGGAAGCTCGCCGCAGATACCGTCGGCAAAGGCCCCGGCCGGGATACGACCGTGGCCACCTCGCTGAAGGCCCGCGAAGCGATCCTCCGCGAGCTTCGCGACTGGCCGAACCTCGACACGAGCGCGCCGAGCCTCGCTGCCATTCGCGATCGCCTCTCCGGGCCGCATCAGGGCCAGCGCATCATCTGAGACGTCTGTCTCGCGTACGGTTTCGCGGCCCGCTCGCCGATCGTCCGACGGGGATGCAAGAGTGACGACGTGAGCAAGCATGACCTCTTCTCGATCTCCTGCCCTGGCCCCCACGAAAAGGGCGTCTGGTGCAAGAAGTGCAACGGCGACGGCATCGCCGCCGGAGGGAGCGACTTCAAGCCCGTGAAGGCGCCGAAGAAGTCCGCCTGGCAGAAGTGATGTGGAACGCCGAGCCGCGCCCTCACCTCGAAGAGGAAGAAGCCCCGCCCGCCGGGCGACAGGTGCTTCCGACCGATGCCGTGGAGATCCCATGCACCTGACCCGGGAGCAGCTCGAGCGTGCGCCCTTCGCCTACTTCGAGGCGGTCGACCGCAAGGACATGGACGCGACGCTTGCGTTCTTCGCCGACGACGCGACATTCACGGTGCAGAGCTCACACATCGTGTTCGACGGGAAGAACGCGATCCGTGAGATGTTCGAGACGTTCTTCGCGGGCTACGCGACAATCGTCCACGGGGTCACGAATGTCGTCGTCGACGAGGCGAAGCTGAAGGTCGCGACCGAGCAGACCTGCCCGCACATCCGGACCGACGGCACGCCGGAGACGGTGACGACGTGCAACTTCTTCACGGTCGGTGGCGACGGCCGGTTCTCGCGCGTGATCATCTGGATCGACGGCGTGTCGCCGCTGAAGTAGTCCCAGGTCTGCCCGCCGCTCGGAGAGGGTTGCCCGAAAATGAGCACCGTTCCCTGCAAAGCGGCTGATCCCATCTGTTTCGGGGACATTCGGATGGACCCGCGCCCCAGAAGCTTGCTCGTGCCCATTGATCGGCATTCGGGATCCGTTAGTGTGAACCGAGATGTCACACGAGCCGAGTGACCGTGAACGGTTGTCCGTTCTACAGGCGTCTCACTCCCTGCTCTGCGAGCGCCGCCGACGCCTGCACGTGACGATCGACTCGCTGGAACTGGCCTCATCGGAGATGCCGGACGCTGCCGCGAATCTCGACGCGTACAAGGACAACGAGCGTCGGATTTCGCGTGAACGCCAGGAGCTCTACGACGAAATCGGCGCTCTGATCCGTGCGATCGCGATCGCCGACGAGGGCGACCCGGCCGCGGACGCCGCGCTCGGGAGTATCCGTGATACGTCCGCTGAGGCTCTTCTCGCAGACTACGCAGAGCTACTGGGGCGCGGCTTCTGCATCCCCGAGTGGGCAAGCGGCCACTACGAGTTGAACGCGGACGAAGAAGCCTGGATTGACGCACTCGAGAAGCAGGCCGCGATCGATGAGATCCGGATTACACACACGTGGGAGGCTCAGTCTGGGCGATGGAACCTTGTCGCAACCATCGCACCGCCCCGCCACGACCGGTCCTACGGTGTGCCAAAGCCCCACTCGGACCCGCTCTGGCGGCAGCGATTCGAGCTCGATTGGGGTCAGCGGCTCATGATCGCGCGTCGACGAGTCGCCGCCGACCGCGCCCCTGTTCTCCCGCGCATGTCGCGACGTGGACGACAACCCCAGACGCGCTGACCGCCGGGCGGAACACGCGGCTGCCCGGCGTGCTGGCAGCGGGAGCTCGGTAGTTCCAGGGAGGCGGGATCAGCGGCGGCGCGGTGAGAACCAGAGTACGGCGACGCCAAGCGCGATGAATGCCGTCCCAAACCTCACGCGGGCGTTGGTGTTGCCAGATCGGACAGCTTCGGGGGAGCACGCCGTGAGCATCTCCGACATTTCCGGACGGACGAGCACATCGCTTAGACGTGCCGCAATCCCCCTAACAAGCCGAAACCCGCCATATTGACGGGTTTCCGGGTCTTCCAGTATGTACCGTCTTATGGGCGCTACTGGGCTCGAACCAGTGACCCCCAGCTTGTCGAGCTGGTGCTCTCCCAACTGAGCTAAGCGCCCTCAGTGCCCCACGATAGCTGGTTTCCTGGCGTTTCGGGGCCTGTCGGAGGGCACGAAGGGACCCGCTCTGTCGATTCTCACCACCGCCCGCCTGAATACTGAACGCCCGGTGAGCTCGGAGGGACGCCCTCGGACGACAGCATCCCGACGAATGTGGTTTAGTCGGCGCTCATGCCTACGATCGGAATCTTCTGAGCGGCTTCGCGGATAGAACACGAGAGTCCATGAGCGCGCTCGCGAGCGTGTTCCGCAACCCGGGCCTGAGGCGGCTCCAACTCGCGTTCGCCGGTTCAGTCGTGGGCGACTGGGCCTACGCGGTCGGCGTCGCCGTGTATGCCTACGACCAGGGCGGCCCGACGGCGGTCGGCGTCCTCGGCGTCGTCCGGTACGTCCTGATGGCTCTCATCGGTCCCTTCACAGCGACGATCGCAGATCGGCTGCCTCGCCGGTGGGTGATGGTCGGAGCGGACGTGCTGCGAGCCACGCTCGTCCTGGCGGGTGCAGCCGTGGTCGCCCTGGACGGCCCTGCTCTCGCCGTCTACGTGCTCGCCACGGTGACCTCCATTGTCTCGACCGCGTTCCGACCCGCGCAGGCGGCACTGCTGCCAACGCTCGCCCGCAACCCGGGCGAGCTAACGGCGGCGAACGTCGCCTCCAGCACGATCGAAAGCGTCGGCTTCTTCGTCGGGCCCGCCCTCGGCGGCCTTCTCCTCGTCGTCGCGGACATCCCCACTCTCTACGTGCTGAACGCCGCCACCTTCGTCTGGTCGGCCGTGCTCGTGTTGGGCATTCGCTCCATCGCTCCCGCGGCACCTGAGCCGGAGTCGGACGACGAGGGCAAGGAGCAGCCTGGCTTCATGCACGAGGCCATGGCGGGGTTCGCCACGATCCTCGGCGACCGCTCGCTCCGACTCCTGGTCGGCCTCTACTGTGCCCAGACGGTCGTTGCCGGCGCATCGCTCGTGTTCACGGTCGCGATCGCGCTCGACATGCTCGACCTCGGCGATCCTGGCGTAGGACTCCTCGACTCCGTCCTCGGGGTCGGGGGCATCGTGGGAGGGTTCGTAGCACTCACGCTTGCCCAACGCGGGAAACTGGCCAGCGACTTCGGGCTCGGCGTCATCCTGTGGTCGGCACCTCTACTGCTCATCGCCGTCTGGCCGACGCTGACGGCGGCGATCGTTGCGATGGTCATGATCGGCCTCGCCAACTCGATCGTGGACGTCTCCGCGTACACCATTCTCCAGCGAATCGTCCCGAACGAGGTGATGGCCCGCGTCTTCGGATCGATGGAGAGCGCGATCATCGGCGCCATGGCTCTCGGCGCGCTCCTGATGCCGTTGTTCATCGCGTCAATCGGGCTCCGGGCGGGTCTGGCCGCCATCGGCGCGGGTGTGACGATTGCGGTGTTCTTCGGCTGGCGTGGGCTCAGGCGGATCGACGGCACCGTGCTCGCACCGGCAGCACTCGGGCTTCTGCGCACCGTCGCAATCTTCCAGTCTCTGCCCGAGCCGATCATCGAGCGACTCGCGCGGGCACTGATCCCGGACACAGCTGTGGCGGGCGACGTGGTGATCCGCGAAGGGGATCGGGGCGACCGCGTCTACGTGATCGAGAGCGGGGCTGTAGAGGTGACGAAGGAAGGTGCCCACGTCGCCCACCTGGGGCCTGGCGATGTCTTCGGCGAGATCGCCCTGCTTCGCGCCGTTCCGCGAACCGCCACGGTGACAGCAACCTCCGATGCGGTGTTCCAGACGCTCGAACGCGACGTCTTCCTCCCCGCAGTCACGGGCCATCACGACGCGCACGAGAGTGCGGAGACCGGGATCACGACGCGCCTCGCGATGCTGTAGCGGCCGCCGACGCGCGCAGAACACGAGGGCGAAAGCCGGCGCTTCAGCCCGAACCAGGAAGGTTCACCGTGAAGCGGAAGGTGGTTCCGGGTACGCTCGGATAAGGTGCGTAGGGCTCGTCCTGGACGGAAGAGTCGACGCTCGGACGAGAGGTGGTAGGTGTCGACGAATCCGAATTCGGAGTCGGTCTCTTTCAGTCGAGCTCCGCGCGGGCCCGTATCGCTCGACGAGCTGGCTGTGCTGCTTCACCCGGACGACGACGTCGCGATCGCGAAGGGCCAGCTCGCTCCCGGCACGGTGCTCGTAGTATCGGAGGGGACGAGCGTCCGCGTGGAGCAGGCGATCCCATCCGGGCACAAGGTGGCTCTCAGGGTGATTCCGGAGGGCGAGCCGATTCGGCGATACGGCCAGGTGATCGGCGTCGCGACCCGCGAGGTGGCGCAAGGCGCACACGTCCACAGCCACAACCTGGCGATCGGAGACATCGGCCACGACTACGGCTTCTGCGAAGCCCGGGAGCAGGTCGACCTCGTTCCCGAGCCGCTCCGCAGCTCGTTCCTCGGCTTTCGGCGGCCCGATGGGCGCGTCGGCACGCGGAACTACGTCGCTGTCCTCGCCTCTGTCAACTGTTCGTCGTCTGCGACGGTGGCCGTCGTCGACCACTTTGCCCGCTCGGGAGAGCTCGCCGACTACCCGAACATCGACGGCGTGATCGGCCTGCCCCACAAGGGCGGCTGCGGCGCCCACATCGGTTCCGCGGCGCTTCAGCAGCTGCAGAGGGTGCTTGCCGGGACCGTCCACCACCCGAACGTCGCCGGGTACGTGATCCTTAGCCTCGGCTGCGAGGTCAACCAGCCGGCAGACATGATCGAAGCGACCAGTCTCGGCGAGGACGCTCCGCTCGTGATCACCATCCAGCAGGACGGCGGCTTCGCGAAGACCGTCGAGCAGGGGGTCGAAGCCGTCCGCCGGCTCCTCCCGCTGGCCAACGAGTTCGAGCGCGA
Organism: uncultured Thermoleophilia bacterium; assembly: GCA_963699795.1. Taxonomy (GTDB): domain Bacteria; phylum Actinomycetota; class Thermoleophilia; order Gaiellales; family Gaiellaceae; genus Gaiella. Next base: position 9,781 of record CAVOVG010000004.1, on the reverse strand, counting down.
GCCGGTGCCTGCCTCCGAGCTCGTCCTCGCGCTCCAGTGTGGCGGCTCTGACGGCTGGTCGGGCGTGACCGCGAACCCTGGTCTCGGCAAGGCCTGCGACCTTCTCGTCCGCCAGGGCGGCACCGTCGTCCTCGGCGAAACGACGGAGATCTATGGCGCCGAGCATCTCCTCACACGTCGTGCCAGCAGCCAGGAGGTCGGCGAGCAACTCGTCGAGAGGATCCGCTGGTGGGAGGGCTACACCGCCACCTGGGGGGCGTCGATCGACAACAACCCCACTCCTGGCAACAAGGCGGGCGGGCTCACGACGATCTACGAGAAGTCCCTCGGCGCGGTCGCGAAGGCCGGTTCGACACCGCTAAACCAGGTTGTCGGGTACGCGGAGCGCGTGACCGAGCGCGGGCTCGTCCACATGGATACGCCCGGGTACGACCCGGTCTCCGTCACCGGCCAGGTCGCGGGCGGCTGCAACCTCGTCGCGTTCACGACCGGACGGGGCTCCGCCTTCGGCTACAAGCCCGCGCCGTCGCTCAAGATCGCCACCAACAGTGAGCTCTTCAGGCGCCAGGAGCCGGACATGGACATCGACGCCGGCAAGGTTCTGGCCGGGGTCGGTCTCGACGAACTCGGTGAGGAGATCTTCGAGGAGCTCCTCGCGGTGGCCTCCGGAAAGCGGACGAAGAGCGAGCAAGCCGGCGTCGGCTCGGAGGAGTTCAACCCCTGGATCCTCGGCGCCACCCTCTGAGAGGATCGGCGCGGCCACGAACCCGACCTCGAAGACCCTAACGGCGAATCGACACCGCTTGGATCCTCTTGCGTCATCGCGCCACACCCGCCTTGAGAGCTGACCAGATGCGCTCGGGTGTCAAGGGAAGATCGCGGATGACAATGCCTGTCGCATCTGCCACGGCCGCAGCCAGTGCAGGCGCAGTACACAGAATCGCCCCTTCGCTGACGCCCTTCGAACCACGAGGCCCCGGCCCGTCGCCGTTTTCGATGACGTCGGATTCGAGCTCGAGCGGCATGTCCTTGGTCGTAGGGACGCGGTAGTCGAGAGCTCCGAGGTTTCGGATTCGACCGCTGTCGTCAAGGAGTATCTGCTCCATCAGGCTATGTCCGAGGCCCATGATCGCCGCTCCCTCGTCCTGCATCGTGACCTGGAGAGGATTCAAGGCGTTTCCGACATCGCCCACGGTGACGTGTCTATGGATGAGCACCTCGCCCGTCTCGCCGTCCACCGAAACCTCGAACGCTGTGCAGTTGAATTCGTAGAACGCGGGGGCACCGCCGAGCGGATGGTCGGGATCGTCCTCCCGACGCATCGTGCCGTTTCCAACAAGCTCTCCACGGAGTCGGCCAAGCCCCCGCTCGAGAAGCGAGGCGATCGAGTGCGGTTCGCCTTTGACGTGAACCTGGCCGCCCGTGATCTCGACTTCCGCAACGTCGACATCGTCCACCTCGGCGGCGAGTGATCTCAGCTGGCAGTGAACGTCCTCGCATGCGGCGAGGATCGCGTTGCCCATGAATACCGTTGAGCGACTTGCAGATGTCTGCAGATCAAACGGAACGATCGCAGTGTCGCCGCTGACGACGGACACATCGTTGACTGTTACCCCGAATTCGTCGGCTGCGATCTGAGCGAAGATGGTGCGCGCGCCTTGCCCCATGTCCGACGTACCGGCGTAGACGATCACGCTGCCGTCGAACAGCAGTCGTACTGTCGCCTGCGATAGTCCCGTCGTCGCTCCCGCCTTGATTGCGACCGCGATGCCCCGACCCCTTCCGTGTACCGACGGTCGACCCCACCCGATCATTTCAGCCGCGCGTTCGAGAGACTGCCTCCACTCGCCGTCGGCTGGAACGTCGCCCGGGACGATCTCTTCGCCGAAGTGCGCGAGATTGACACGGCGTATTTCAAAGCCGTCAAGCCGCAGGAGACGAGAGGCTGCATCCATCTGGGACTCGATCGCCCACGCGACCTGCGGGGCGCCGAAACCGCGAAATGCGCAACTAGGAGTCGTGTTCGAAAGGATAGCCCGCGCAACAATCCGCGCATTCGGGGTGCGGTATGGGCCGCATGCCATGTAGCTTGCCTTCGCGACGACGCGCTCACCGATGTCCGCGTAGGCACCGAGCAGGAAGTCGGCTTCGACGTCGTGGAAGACGAGTTCGCCGTTAGCGCGGAACCCGCTTCGGACACCGATCGAGCACGACGTGCGGCGTACAGCCTGGAACGTCTCCTCGAGCGTCAGGACGAGCTTGCACGGGCGTCCGGTCTTCAGCGCAAGCCAGGTAAGGAGTGGCTCGAACTTCGGGTTTTGCTTTCCTCCGAACGCTCCCCCGGGGTCGGGGGCAACGACTCGCACGCGTGCAAGCGGTTGATCGAACAGATCGGAGATCGTGCGCTGAAGGAGGTACGGGTGCTGCACAGGGCTCCAGAGCGTCAGTCCGTCGTCGTCGGCCCGTGCGATCGCACCGTGTGGCTCGATCGCGAAGTGGGTGACCATCGGGAATGAGTAGACGTGATCAACGACCGTGACGTCGGTCTCATCGATTGTTCCCCATTCGTAGCGTCGCTCTCGAAGGACGTTCGAACGCGCAAGCGGATCGTCGGGGCGAAGGCTAGGGCTTTGCACGAGTGGGGCATTCTGAGCGAGTGCTGCTTCGATAGTGAACACACCCGGCAGCTCGGTGTAACCAACCCGTACAGCCTCCGCGGCGGCCTCGGCAATGTCTCGTGACTCGGCCACAACAGCGCATATCGGCTCGCCGTGGTAGGTGGTCGCTCCGTCAGCGAGAAAGGGGCGATCCTGGTAGACAGGCCCGAATCGCGGCATGGGCTGTGGCAGATCGGCGGGGGTGACGATGCACGCGACCCCAGGCAGGTTCACCGCGTTCGAGGTGTCGATGGAGTCGATTCGGGCGCAGGCGACGTCGAGCGTGACGAGTTTGACGTACAGCATGTTCTCGAGGCGGATGTCAGCGAGGAATTGTTGGCTGCCGTTGACGCGCTCGCGGCCGCCGACACGGGCGACCGGTGTACCGACTGACCCCGCGTTCACGCTTCAGGCTCCGTGACGGCCTTGACCGCAGTCAGCATCCGGTTGTAGCCCCCGCACCGACACAGGTTGCCGGAGAGTCCCTCGTTGATCTCCGACGTGGTGGGGTTCGGGTTGCTGTCGAGGAGGGACTGTGCGGACACGATCATGCCCGGGATGCAGAAGCCGCACTGGACCGCGCCGTGCACCAGAAACGACTCCTGCATCGCGCTCAGGCCTTCTCCCGGCGTCAAACCCTCAATTGTCGTGATCTGCAGATTGTCAGCCTCGACGGCAAGCATCAAACACGAGTTCACGGAGAGCCCGTCAACGAGTACCGTGCATGCCCCACACTCCCCGACGGCACAGCATTCTTTCGCACCGGTCAGTCCGAGATCCTCGCGGAGAACATCGAGCAGAGGTCGCGAGACCGAGACGTCGATCTCGCGTTCGCGTCCGTTGACCGAGAGTGTCACGAGTCGTCTGGAGCTCACGGCGAGACCCATCCTGATCGCTCGATCGCAGTCGCAAGCGTTCTGCGTGCGAGCACCGGAATCATCGCCTGCCTGTAGTCGCGGCTTGCGCGGACGTCGGTGATCGGAGATGCCTCGGCGACGAGCGCCGCGAACCGCTCGTCTGGCGCGCCACCGACACCGTCCGTCACGCTGTCGCGTGCGAGAAACGGCCGCGGCCCCACCGCACCAAGCCCGAAACGAACCTCTCCTTCGGGATCGACCAAACAACAGACGCTGAGAATTGCAAGATCGACGCCGCGGCGTCGCGTGAGCCGGGCAAATGCGGCGCCGGTCCCCGGAGTTGGCGTGGGCAGCACGATCGCGGTAACGATTTCCCCCACGGTCAATACGGTCTCGCGCGGCCCGAGGACGAAGTCATCGACCCGAACGCGTCGTTCGCCATGCGGCCCACAGATCACGACATCGGCTCCGTACGCGAGCAGCGCCGGCACCGTGTCGGCTGCCGGTGACGCATTGCAGAGGTTCCCCGCAAGAGTGGCACGATGGCGAATCTGGACCGACCCAACGACCGCAGCCGATTCGACCAGGGCCGGGAAGTCCCGACGAAGGTCTTCACTCGCCGTCAGTTGAGCGAGAACGACATTGGCGCCGATATTCACGCCCTCCTCTCCAGCTCGGATTTCCGGGGCCAACTCGCGGATGTGCTTGAGATCGACGACGGTGCGGGGCCGGATAGTGCCGTTTCGTAGCCCAACGAGGAGATCGGTTCCCCCGGCCAGCGCGTTGACACCGCCGTCGGGTGCTGAGAGAAGCTCAAACGCGTCGGCCAGGGTGCTCGGGCGTTCGTAGTCGAATGCTCGCACCCCTTAGCCGCCTCTCGAGACAGCCGCGTGGGCGGTCGGTTCTTGCCGGTCAGCCGCCATGGCGGATCGCCTCGTCGTAGAGCGGCCGCGCAAGGGTTCGAGCCTCGGGAATCTGGATCCGCTCGAACATCCAGGTGTGTTGGGCGCGCGCTCGGTCGAGGCCGCAGGCTCCTCGCCTGGCCCAGACGTAAGGGATGTCGATGTTGACCTCGAGGAACGAGAGCGAGTCCGCCGCCTGGAGGACATTCGCATCAGCGTCGCCACCCGATTCGTGCAGGCGGATCAACCGCTCCACCTCTGCGACGCTCGCAGGCTCGGCCCCCGCCTCGCGGAGCCACTCCCCCACGATGCGTGCGGAACGCTCCGAGTGCAGCCGCCGGTACTCCAGACCTGCCTCGGGCGCGATCGACAGATCCTGCTCCGGGCCGCCCGGGAAGTGACGCTCCATGTCGTGCGTGAGCGCCGCGAGCTGTAGCTCTTTACTCGCGTCGGAGTCGAGTACGAGCAGCCAGTCCAGCGCGCGACGGAGATGCTCGGCGTTCCAGTACGGCTCGATCCAGTCTGCCGCCTCGTCGATCAACGCCCGGTCGCTCATAGCGTCGTCACCGGCCGTGACTGGAGCAGGTAGAGCGACTCCCCGACGATCGCCCACTCGATGTCCTGGGGCCCGCCGAAGCGCTCCTCCAACGATGCCCCTGCAGCGACGAGCGACCTCAGCTCGTCGTGCGTGAGCACGCCACCGTGCACGAGACGCTCTGTCTTGACCTCGCCCTGGCGATCGACGATGTAATGGTCCGGGGTCACCTCTCCCGAGACGACCTGCTCACCGAGCCCGAAGACGGCCTCGATCAGGAGTCGGTCTCTCCTCTGAGCCACTGGATCGACGGTGAAGAGCACACCAGACTTCTCCGCCTCGATCATCGTCTGGACGACGACCGCCATCTCGAGATCGTCGAGCGACCCCTTCCGAGAGCGATAGAACAGTGCCCGCTCGCTGAAGAACGACGCCCAGCAATCGACGACGCGGGCGCAGATGTGCCCGGCACCCGAGACCCCGAGGAACGTCTCCTGCTGGCCCGCGAAGCTCGCCTCCTCCGAGTCCTCGGCGCAGGCCGACGAGCGCACTGCGACGGAACCGCCAAGCCGCTCGTACGCCCGGCCGATCTCGTCTCGCGGGGGCTCGCAGGCGCCGACGATCTCCTGAGCGCCAGCCCAGTCGTGCGCGCGAGCACAGGCGCGAAGCGCGTCCGCATCGACGAGCGAACCCATCACGTCCGCGCGAATCACGAACCCGGACGGGACATTGAGGCCGGCGGCAGCCATCGCCGCGAGACTCGCACCCTTCCCACCCGCCACGCGAAGATCGAGACAGGCACTCTCGTCGAACCAGGCGACGACCTCACTCATCGATGATCGCCACCGCGCGGACCGGTGCCGCCGTGGTCCCCATCCACTTGATCGGGAAGACGGAGAGCTTGAAGCCGTGTGAGGGGAGCTCGTGCAGGTTCGTGAGGTTCTCGAGGTGCCAGTAGTCCTCGTCCATCATGACCAGGTGCGCCTCCCAGAAGTGCTTCTGCTCGAACATCGCCCACACCGGCGGGTCGAACGTGATCGCATCGCACCCCCATCATCCGGACGCCCTTGGCGATCAGGTGCCGCGTCGCCTCCGCCGTCATGCCGCAGTGATCGGTGCGGTACCGCTCCTCGTCCTGGTAGGCGCCCGGCCCCGGTGTGCATGAGCACGATGTCGCGCTCCTTGAGCGTGTAACCGATCTTCTCGAGAGCTTCGTCGATCTCGTCTGGGAAGATCCGGCTGCCGGACTCCTTGTGCGTGAAGTCGAGGACGACGCCGTCCGAGTAGCAGTACTCGAGCGGGATTCCCTCGACGCCGGGCGCGTCCGGCCCGCGGAGGTGCTTCACCGCGTCGACGTGGGTTCCGACATGATCGTTCTGCGAGATCATGTAGCTCGCCGTCAGCCAGGTCGCACCATGCTCGGCCGCGCCGATCCGCTCGGCGAACTCCTCCCACGTCTCGTGGATTCGCATGTCGGGCGGCGGTACCCGCGGAAACGTGAGCATGCCGGGGTGGACGGGCATGGAAAGGTCGACCAAGCGGCTCATTGAATCTCCTCATCGAGAAGGGAACGTAGGACGTCGAAATGCCGCCGCATCGCGGCTGCGGCGGCGTCTGGATCTCTGGCAGCGACTGCATCGAGAACCGGTTCGTGAATCGAGGCGATCTCGTCGAGCCCGATCCCCGTCTGGAGCGACGTGATCATCGTCCGGCCCTCGACGCGGAGCGAAAGCCACACGTCGCGCAAGATCGAGTTCCCACACGCATCGATGATCGTGCGGTGGAACTCGACATCCGAGAGCACCTGCTCGTGCCTATCGCCGGCCGCCGCGGCTCTCTCCATTGCACTCAGATGGCGCCTCAAATCGTCGACGTCACCATCGAGCTCCACCGTGGCGGCCCGGACGGCGATCTCCTCGATCGCTGACCGGACGGGGAAGATCTCGAGTATTTCCGCGCGCGAGACGGCGCGCACCCGCGCGCCGCGGAACGGCTCTGACTCGACGAAGCGGAGAACCTCCAGCTCACGGAGCGCCTCCCGGACGGGAACCTGACTCGTCTCGAACTCCTTGGCGAGACGTGTCTCGACGAGCCGCTCGCCAGGCGCGTACGTGCCGACGAGGATGCGTTCGAGGATGATCTCCTTGATGTGCTCCCTGAGCAGGAGGCGGGTGGCCTTCATCCGATCGCTGCGCCTCGCTCGAGGATCTCGACCACACCGGTTGAGCCGTTGACCCGTACCCTGTCGCCCGTCGCGATCATCCCCGTCGCAACGGACGTGCCGACCACGGCCGGCAGGCCGAACTCACGGGCGACGACGGCCGGATGGGATGCGACGCCTCCGGCGTCGGTGACCAGCCCACCGATTCTCGTGAACAGGACGACCCAGGCCGGGTTTGTCATCTGACAGACGAGGATCTCGCCGTCCTCGACCTGGTCGAACTCGGCGACCGAGCGGACGAGGCGCGCGTTGCCCTCGACCGCGCCCGGCGAGCCTGCGAGGCCGTAAATCGCGTCCGAGGCCTCCGCGTGCTTCCGATGAAACTTCTCGGGGAAGCCCCAGAGCGTGTAGTAGGGGAAGGTCAGCTGCGACTCCGTCGCCGTCCCGATCCATTCAGGCGGCCGGACGGTGAAGCTGCTCTGGCGGTCATCCCGCCGTTCACCGACGAGCGTCTTGGCATCGAGGGCCTCCTGGTCTCCGATGAGTACGCGGAGCTCGTTGTAGCGGAGGAACATGACGCTCTCGGGGTCGTCGAGGACATCCGCCGCGGCGAGCGTCCGTCCGATCGCGACGAGAACCAGCCGAACGTAGGCGTTCGTCGCCTGATCGATATAGAAGTGGTGGTCAGGAGTGAGCGGGTTCATGCGGAGCGAGAGCTCGAGAGCGTGCTCGAGTTGCTCGCGCCCGTCCCCCGCAGGAACACCGTCGAGAAGCTCACGCTTGGCCGCTTCTAGATCCTCCTTCACGCCCGCCAGCGTGGACGGAAAGTCGTAGTCGGTCGCGAGGTACGCGCGGATCGTCTCGACGATGGGGGCCGGATTCTCGCGCCAGGTCGGATAGACGAACTCGTGCGACCAGATCGCCTTGTTCCCGAACTCCTTGCGGTGCGGGTCGAGTCGTTCGGCGAGGAAGCGACGTCCGCGCTCGGATCCCTCGAGTGAGCGCAGCACCGGCGCAGCTGTCTCGCCCGCGAACGCGAGCGAGAGCTCGGCGTCCCGCTTGATCTCTTCCTTCATCTGCCAGAGCTGCTCGATTGCGTCCCAGTTCCTGTCCTCGACCGAGCTCTGCAGCCTTCCGACGAGGGTCGGGTCGACGTCGCCCTTGACCTCGGCGATCGTGCCGTTCAGGGCCATCGTCGCCGAGAACTGAGCGAAGTTCAGCATCCAGTGGATCTTCCAGTGCCGATCGTGGATGTCGATCGCGTCCTCGAGGAGCACTGCGAGCTCGACGAGCGACGGGTCGCTGTCGAGCGCGGTGTCGATGTGAGCGAAATTGCGCTCGATCTCGGGCCGTAGGCGATCGCGCCACCAGTCGAGGAAGTTCTCCGCGTAGTGCGGGAGTACCGCACCGAGATAGGCGCCGATCCCGTCGGCCCATTCTCCTCGCGGAACACGGCGACGTACCGAGCCTGATATTCGGTGGACTCGACCGCGAGCGACGAGTCTGCCGGCAGCGCAGCGTGGTAGACGTAACCGTTGACGTTCTTGGCGATCCAGTCGGACGCGAACGGCGTGCCGAAGCGGCGGAACATGTGATCGCACGTCAACCACCAGCCACCGATGTCGAAGAACATCGGGGACACCGGATTCGGGATGTGAAGATCGTCGAATATCCAGAACAGATCGCGCTCACCCTCGTTCCATTCGACCGGGAAGGCGTCGTCGCCGTAGAAGCTCCCGAGGATCGCCTCATTGCCGTTGGCTGTCATTGACTCGCCCTTTCCTCATTCGTCGGAGTGTCCCGCCCCCGAGAGGGCAGAAATCTCATCGTTCTGTCCAGCACTGTCCATGCCGCCGGAAGAACCGAACCACCGAGCTCACCAGCGCCTGCAGCAGGATGATGTCAGACCGGCTTCGCTCAGCGGTGCACTCGTTCTCAATCCGCACGGACACCTGCGTTGGTCGATAAATCCGAGATAAGCGATTATACATAGTCTAGGCTGACGAACGCGCAAGCTTCTAGACTGGCAACCGATGCCCTGAGGGGCACATCCTCGGAACAAGGGAGTAGAACAGGCATGACGGATGAGCTTGCGCAGTTCAGGCTGGACGGACGGGTCGCGATCGTGGCCGGCGGAACGGGCGGGATCGGCGTCCGCATGTGCGCAGGCACTTGCGGGCGTGGGCGCCCAGGTCGCAGTGATCGGCCGGTCGGCCGATCGACTCGTCGGTGCGACAGACGCCATCGCCGCGGCCGGATCCGAGGCGCTCGGGATCGTCGGAGACATGACGGGCAAGGCCGACGCAGACCGCGCCGTCGCCGAAGTGCTCGGGCGCTTCGGTCGCATCGACATCCTCGTCAACGCGATCGGTGGCGGCGCGGGCGCGGTTCTGCACAACGCAGAGGACTATCCCGAGAAGGACTGGGACTGGATCTTCGATCTGAACCTGCGGTCGACGCTTCTCCCCTCACAGGCCGTCGCCCGGGCGATGATCGCCGCCGGAAACGGCGGCCGGATCCTCAACCTCTCCTCGGTGCGCGGCCAACTCGGCCTCAACGCAGGCTACTCGGCGTACGTCGCCGTCAAGGGCGCGATCAACGCCCTCACCCGGCAACACGCGACCGAGTGGGCAAAACACGGGATCACCGTGAACGCGATCTCCCCCACC
>CAVOVG010000003.1:0-270179 GCA_963699795.1 uncultured Thermoleophilia bacterium | reverse complement strand
GTAATGCTCGGCGGTCCCACGAAAGCTTGCGTTCCGACCGCTTGTAGGTCGCGAGCAACGCGACGAATTCCGGCTTCAGCGAGTCGGTCCGTTCCATCACGTCGATCCTTTCGTGCAGTCGTCTTCGTCGCTCCGACAGCCGCTGATGCGCCTCCTGGAGATCCTCCAGAGACTCGACGTGGGCAACGACCTCGGCTGCAGCTGAGTTCACCTCGTCCTGCAACTTCTCCCCTATACCTAGAACCTCGTTATAGCATCTCGGGACCCCCGTCTGGCGACCGCCAGCGGACTCGTCCTGACGCGAGGCGAGGGATGGCGTCCCAACGATCGCAACGACAATCGTGCGCTGAGCCGGTCTCTCCGCCTCAGACCGTTCAAGACCGACTGGGGGCGGGGGCGGGGACAGTGGCGCGAACAGGAAATTTCGGCGTTCCCCGGCCACCGTCGAGGGTATCCATTGCCGTTTTCTGCCCGGAGTGCCGGCAGCAGCAGACGGCTCATGACCCGGAGATCGCAGGTTAAACCCTGCCCCCGGCTGTGAGAAAGGCCCGCAAATGCGGGCCTTTCTCACTTCTGAGAGCGGTGGGGCTGCTACGTGGTACCGGACTTGGTGCCGAACACTCTGGCTTCGGCAACCTCACGCGATGCCGGGATGGCCTGTCCTCTCTGCGTGCAGGTACCGCTCAGTCGTCGACCGCTGCGCGTGTCCCGCCTCCTACACGAGCATCCCAGGCCTGACGCCAGCTCGCGGCGTTACTCGGCTAGCGACTCACCCGAACCACCCAACTCCGCGGGGAAGTCCTTGAGCTTGGGCAGGCCGTCTTTCATCGGAAGCACGGTCGACTCGTAGTTCACGTGCACTCCCGGGCGTGAAAGGAAACGACGGAATCGTCGCCGCGTAGACGTCGACCAGGTCCCACTGCGGGTGCCGTGTCAGCAAGTGGCCGCCGCAGGTCTTGCACCACTGGCGATAGCTCCGGTCGTTCTTGTTGTACTCGCCGATCTGGTCCTCTCCCTGCGTGATCTCGACCGCCTCGGGCTTCCAGAGCGTGAACGCGTTGACGGGGCCGGCTGACCAACTCCTGCAGGCGACGCAGTGACAGTAACCGGCGCCGGCAGGATCACCCGTGACCACGATCCTGACAGCACCGCAGTAGCACGCTCCCTCGTAGGACTTCTCGTCTGGGCTCATCGACTTCTCCCTCTGCTTGGAATCCAAGGCGGACATCGGGTGCCACGCTACAGAACCGTTGGTGTCGGGTCTAGCAATCGGCATTCAGCCGAACCGGAATGTCGCCCTGCCAGCACGCCGATTCACACCGCGACGGCGACGCGCACGAAGCGTGCGGGAATCGAGATGGCTTCCTCCTTCTGGGGCGTCGCGCGGGATCTGGTGAGGCGGCGCGGGCTGCGGCGCGAATCGCGGAGTTGTCGTAGGAGCACGTCTGTTGTACGGTGTTGGCCAAGAAAGGGCGGTTCATGGCTGTAGGTGTTGGGATCGATGTCGATCTGCTGAAGAGCGAGATCAAGAAGACCTACGCGTCGGTTTCGGTGGAGCCAGAGCGAGATTTCATCTTCCCGACCGGTCGCGCCTGGGCTGAGGATCTCGACTACCCGCCGGAGCTCGGGGGCGTCCCGGATGCCGCGGCTGAGTCGTTTGCGGGTGTTGCCAACCCGTTCTCACTCGGTCGGCTCGCGCAGGGGGAGCGGGTGCTCGATCTCGGTTCCGGGGCGGGTACCGACTCACTCGTGGCCGCCCAGATGGTCGGGCCAGAGGGCAGCGTCACCGGAATCGACATGACGACCGAGATGCTCGAGAAAGCTCGTGCCGCCGCAGTCGCGATGGGCGTGGACAACGTTCGCTTCGTCGAGGGCGAGGTCGAGGACATGCCGTTCGCAAGCGAAAGCTTCGACGTCGTCATCTCGAACGGTGTGATCGACCTGCTCCCGGACAAGGATGTCGTCTTCGCGGCGATCTATCGCGTGCTCGTCCCGGGCGGGCGCATACAGGTCGCCGATGTAACGATCCAGGTTCCCGTGTCTGAGGAGGGAAAGCGGAACATCGATCTCTGGACCGGCTGAATTGCGGGCGCTCTCCTGGATGGAGAGTACGCAGAGATCCTCGCGCGACACGGCTTCGAGCGAATCGAGCACGGAAACCTCGTAGCGACCTACCTGCGCTCGAAGTCGGAGGACACGCGGCGGAAGGCCGTGAAGTTCGGCGCCAACGGCGCCACCGTCAAGGCGCACAAGCCCTAGCGGGCCAACGCCTGCGAAGGCGGGCATTCCTGCCCGTGATGTCTTCGAAACGAACCCCAGGGTCCGACCCCTCGGGGCGACTCACTCGTCCGGCTGTTCGGGGGGCGAAGCTTGAGCACCACGGAAAAGCCCCGGAAAATGGGGTCTTTTCTTCGTTCCGATCGCCTCTCGGAACGTGACGCGAGCGGGAGCCGAACTCACGACTCGCCCGAATCCCTAGACTCGATCGACGGTCCCGGGCCAGGTGGACCACCGAGTACTGCGTGCCGAGGAGGAACTGAAATGACCGAGGTCGAGCGAATTGTCCGCATCTTTCACGAGTCCTGGGACCTGCGGGATCCGGAGCGAGGCGCCGCTGTCATTGCCGATGACTGCCATTTCGAGGATGTCGCCCGTGGCGAGCTCCTGAAAGGGACCCGAGGCGTACAAAGCCGACTACCACCGCTGGCGTACAGCTTTCCCGGACGGTGAATGCAAGGTCGCCCGGGTCATCGTGCAGGATGATTGGGCGGTCGTCGAATTCGTCAATCGAGGCACCCAGACGGGCCCCCTTCACTCGAGCCTGGGCGAGTTCCCGCCGACCGGTCGCTCGATGGAGGTCCGGTATTGCAGCGTGATGAGGGTGAGCGGTGGAAAGGTCGTGGAGGGACGGGACTACTACGACTCCTCGACCATCGCGAGGCAGCTCGGCCTGGTTGACTGACCGCTGCCGAGGCGCGGGGCCAGGGCTTGGCGCGCGAGGCCGGCGGGCACTCGGGGTCGACCCGCGACGCCGGCCAGGAAGGCCCGCCTCGACCGGAGGACGGTCATCCCGCCGCCCGAGAAAGACCCGCAAATCGACTTATTCTCTTCGCTCGGAGAGACGTCGACCGGAGCGGGTTCTCGCGCGCATCAGCTAGGGTCGCCCTCATGGCGCCAGCGGCCGCACGTCGAGTGATGGTGATCGGCCTCGACTGCGCCGAGCCGTCGCTCGTCCTCGAACGTTGGCGGGACAAGCTCCCGACATTGTCGGGGCTGATGGAGCGTGGTGTCTCCGGACGACTCACCTCGGTCGTGCCGCCCATCACCATGCCGGCGTGGTCCTGCATGATGGCGAGCCGCACCCCCGGCGACCTCGGCGTCTACGGCTTTCGCAACCGCAGTGATCACACCTATGACGGCAATTTCATCGCCGACGGCTCGTCGATCAGGGCGGACCGCCTCTGGGATCTCGTTGGCCGCGCCGGCAGCAGCTCGATCGTGATCGGCGTGCCGGGGACCTATCCGCCCCGGCCGCTCCGGGGTGTGCTCGTGAGTTGCTTCCTCACCCCCTCCGTCGAGAGCCGGTACACCTACCCGCCGGCTCTGCGCGACGAGGTCGCGGAGACGGTCGGCGAGTACCTGTTCGACTGCACCGACTTCCGCACCGAGGACAAGGACGGCCTGCTCGGCCAGATCTACACGATGACCGACCGGCGCTTCCAGCTCGCCGAGCACCTGCTCGAGACGAAGCCGTGGGAGCTGTTCGCGCTCGTCGAGATGGGCACCGACCGGATCCACCACGGCTTCTGGAAGTACATGGACCCCGAGCACCGCAAGTACGAGGCGGGAAGCCAGTACGAGGACGCGATCCTCGCCTACCACCAGCATGTCGACAGGCTGATCGAGCGCCTCCTGCGCCACGCCGACGACGAGACGCTCGTCCTCGTCGTCTCCGATCACGGCGCAAAGCGGCTCGACGGCGGCATCCGCGTCAACGAATGGCTGCGCCAGGAGGGCCTGCTCACGCTGGCAGCCGAGCCCGACGGCGTGACCTCCCCGAGGGCCGTCGGGATCGACTGGGCGCGAACGACAGCCTGGGGCGAGGGCGGCTACTACGCCCGGATCTACCTCAACGTCGCGGGGCGCGAGCCGGAAGGAACCGTCGCGCCCGAGGACTACGAGCGCGTGCGCAACGAGCTTGCCGACCGCCTGGCCGCGATCCCGGACGACGAGGGTCGTCCGATGGCAACTCACGTGTACAAGCCGGAGGAGCTGTACGGGCAGGTGGAGGGCGTCGCGCCCGACCTGATCGTGATCTTCGGTGACCTGCTCTGGCGCTCGGTCGGGACCGTCGGCGGCGACGAGGGCGTGCACACGTTCGAGAACGATACGGGCCCCGACGACGCAAATCACGCGCAGGACGGCCTCTGGATCGCCGCAGGCGCCGGCGTCGGAGCTCGCGGCAACCTCGACGCACACCTGCTCGACGTGGCGCCGACCGTGCTCGACCTGCTCGGGCTTCCCATTCCGGAAGACATGCGCGGCCGCAGCCTCCGCGACGTGCTCGGAGCGGCCGGATGAACCTGATCGTCTACGTCTCCGACGCGCTCCGGACGGATCATGTCGGCTGCTACGGGGCGCGCCGCGTGCGGACGCCCACGATCGACGAGCTCGCCGCCGGCGGCGTCCGCTTCGACCAGGCGATCGTGCCCGCGCCCTGGACGTGTCCTTCGACGGCGTCGATGATCACCGGGGCTCTATCCGCACCACCACAACTTCCTGCACTGGGACGCGCCGTTCGATCCGTCGCTGCCGACGCTGTTCACCGTGGCCGCCGCGCACGGCTACGCCACCGGCAGCTTCGTCTTCGACGAGAACTACCTCTTCAAGGGGCTCCCGGACGCAAACGTCATGGGGAGGAGCGACACGCTCGACGGGGCCGTCGAATGGCTGCGGGCGAACCGCTCCGAGCCGTTCGTCCTCTGGTTCCACTCGTGGGCGACGCACATGCCGTACGACATCGACCACGCACTGCGGGGGGAATGGCTCGCGGCAAAGGAAGAGATCGTTCAGGGCATCCAGTCGGACAGCGCGAGCAAGCTCGAGGCGCTCCGGGAGATGTACGCCCGGTCCGTCGAGCGCTCGTCGGAGGTCATGCTCGCCGGGTTCCTCGAGGAGCTCGACGCACTCGGCCTACGGGACGACACGATGTTCGCGTTCCTGAGCGACCACGGCGAATCGTGGGGAGAGCGATTCGCCGACAAGAGCGCAGTCAAGGGCACCTTCCACATGCACGGCGCCAACCTCTACGACGAGATCGCCGAGGTCCCGCTGATCGTCTCCGCTCCCGGCCGCCTCGACCCGGGCGTCGTCGGTGCGCAGGTGAGCCTTGTCGACCTCACCCCGACGCTGCTCGACTACGCCGGCGCACCGCTCGACGGCGTCGACGGCCGCTCGCTCCGGTCGTTCCTCGAGACCGGCGCCGGAGAGGAACGGCCGGCGTGGATCATCGGCACCGATTCCGGGCGCGTGTCCCAACTCGCACTTCGCGAACCGCCGTGGAAGCTGATCGTCCACGTCGAGTCCGGGGAGGAGGAGGCCTACCAACTCGACCTCGACCCGCGCGAGCAGCGCAGCAGGCCGGACGAGGCACCGCCCGAGCTACGCGAGCGTCTCTACGCAGAGCTGGAGCAGGTCGGGCACACGGAGATCAGCGCCGAGGAGGCGGCCGTGGTCGAATCGCGTCTCTCCGACCTCGGATATCTTTAGCCCTTGACGCAAGGGTGGAACACGACCATGTGGCTCGCCGTTTCTCCCGCGGACGCGGACGAGTCACGCGCAGCACACATGTGGGCGAACCCGGCCGGAGCCGGAGCCCGGCGACGAGCGAGGTGTAGTGGACATGGACAACCGAGGTCAATTGATCGCTGAGTCCGCCACCGAGCCGACATCGGCTCTCGAGCGCCTGTACGGCAAGATGGTTCTGATTCGACGGTTCGAGGAGACGCTTCTCGGCCTCTTCGCCCGCGGCGAGATCGTCGGCACGACGCACACCTGCATCGGCCAGGAGGCGAACGCCGTCGGCGTGGTGCCTGGCTCGACCAGAGCGTGACGTGGTGCTGTCGGGTCACCGCTGCCATGGGCATTACCTTGCGCTGCACTGGCGATCGCGTGGGCTCCTCGCGAGGTGATGGGGCGCGAGGACGGCGTCTGTCGCGGCATCGGAGGGAGCCAGCACCTCCATGCGCCGAACTTCCTTGCGAACGGCGTCCAGGGCAGCATCGCTCCTGTCGCGCCGGCATGGCGCTCGCCGAGCGTGAGCGTGGGAACGGGGCGGATCGTCGTGCCGTTCCTCGGTGACGGGACGATGGGACAGGGAGTTGCTGTACGAGACCCTCAACCTCGCTTCGTTGTGGTCGCTTCCGATGCTCGTCGTCGTCGAGGACAACGGATACGCGCAGACGACCCCGAAGCAGCTCGCGGTCGCCGGCAGCATCGCCGCGCGCGCGGCCGCGTTCGGGGTGGAGGCGGTCGAGCTCGACTCGACCGACGTCTGCGAGATCCGGACTGTCGCCGGCGAACGCGTGCTGAGGGTCCGACAGACCGGGCGGCCCGCCTTCCTCGTGGTCCAGACCTATCGGCTTCGCGCCGCACAGCAAGGGCGACGAGGTTCGCGATCCGGCCGAGGTGGAGGCGCGGCGCGCGCTCGACCCGCTGTGCGTGGCTGGCGAGCGTCTCGACCCCGACCGTCGGGCATGGATCGACAGCGTCTGCGAGGAGCGGGTCGAGCGGCGCGCTCGATCTCGGCGCGCCGGTCACCGCTGGCCGGCAGCGCAGTCGAGCCCGCATGACCCTGCGGTGCGGCCAGGCGCTGAACGCTGCGCTCCACGAGATCCTCTCCGAGCGCAAGGATGTCTACCTCCT
Source organism: uncultured Thermoleophilia bacterium (assembly GCA_963699795.1). Lineage (GTDB taxonomy): Bacteria > Actinomycetota > Thermoleophilia > Gaiellales > Gaiellaceae > Gaiella. Next base: position 263,255 of record CAVOVG010000003.1, on the reverse strand, counting down.
CGGTCAGGACGTCGTCGACCCGTACGGCGGCGCGTTCAGGATCACGGCTGGGCTGAGCGACCGCTTCGGTAGCCGCATAATCTCGACGCCGATCAGCGAGGCGGCGCTCGTCGGCGTCGCGACGGGGATGGCGTTGCGCGGCTTCCGGCCGATCGTCGAGATCATGTTCGGCGACTTCATCACGCTCGGCTTCGACCAGCTCGTGAACGGGGCCGCGAAGTTCCGCGAGACTTCGACGGCAAGGTGACGGTGCCGCTCGTCGTGCGCACGCCGATGGGCGGCCGTCGCGGCTATGGCGCGACGCACAGCCAGTCACTCGAGAAGCACCTGATCGGCGTACCACACCTCACCGTCGTCGCGACGAGCGAGTGTCACGACCTCGGGAAGATGCTGCGTCGAGGCGGTCGACGACGACGGGCCGGTGGTCGTGATCGAGAACAAGCTGATGTACGGCCGCCCGATTCGGCGGCCGGTCGCACGGTCGGATCGACGAGTTCCGCTGCGTCGAGGGAGGCGGCCGCTACCCCGCGCTCACCTTCTCCGGGAACGGCTTCGTCGGAGGAGAGGCAACGCTCGTCACCTACGGCGGGATGCTGCCCGTGACGATCGACGCCGCACGTGAGCTCATTCTCGAGCACGAGATCTTCACCGAGGTCGTCGCGCTCGGGCAACTCCGGCCGCTCGATCTCGAGCCCGTGCTCGACTCCGTCGCCCGCACGGGCTCGCTCGTGACGGTCGAGGAAGGAACCCTCACCGGCGGCATCGGCGCGGAGATCGCCGCACGCGTTCAGGAGCGCGCCTGGCGCGATCTCCGCGGCCCCATTCGCCGCGTCGCTGCTCGCGACGGGATCATCCCCACAGCGCGCACGCTCGAGGACGACATGTTGCCGAGCACCGGTGACATCATCGCCGCCGTGACCGAGCTCGCGGGAGTGAGGAGCTGACCATGCTGCTCGAGATCGTCCTCACCCGCGATGATGCGAACAGCGAGTCCGCCCTGCTGACGGAATGGCTCGTCGGCGACAGGGAGGACGTGCGGAAGGGCCAGGTGGTCTGCGTCGTCGAGACCTCGAAGGCGTCGCTCGAGCTCGAGGCGCCCGGCGACGGCACGCTCGTACAGCTCGCGGCTGCCGGAATCGAAGTGGACATCGGTACCTGTATAGCGCTCGTTGCGCAGGACGCGGCCGACCTCGCGGAGGTGGACGCGAGGCCGAAGGAAACCACGACAGCAGCCGCTGCATCCCAACAGGCGGGACAGCCGTCGGTGACGCGTAAGGCGGCCGAGCTCGCGGCGAAGCACGGCATCGATCTCAGCGGAGTCGAGAAGTCCGGATTCATCACGGTGGACGACGTCGAGGCGTTGATCGCGAAGGCCCAGCCGAGCTCGGGAGAGGATGACACGCTCCTCGCGGGCCTCTCGACCGAGAACGTGTCGTTGCCTGCCGTGTTCGACCTCGACGAGCAGGACGGCGTGGTCGATCCGACCTTCCTCGCCACGCTCGTGGCGGACTCGGTTGCGTTCGGAGCGCTTTCGTCGGACGAGAAGCTCGACGCGTACCGAAAGCACGGAGCGCGGATCGGCAGCGACGTCGTCCTCGGCGAGGGCACCGTCATCGTTGCACCGCGGATCGTGCTCGAGGACGGTGTCACGATCGGTGACGGTGGCAGCATCCGCTGTGATGAGATCTTCGCCGCCGGCGAGCTCACCCTGCTCGGCTCCTCCTTCCGACTTGCCTGCCGCCGGGCCTTCATCGGCGCCGGCACCTGGACTGGTGATCGGATCGTGATCGGCGGCGGCGGTGGCCGCGACCCGTGGGCGACGTTCGCGATGGGCGAGCTCGGATTCATCGGTGACGAGGCGTTCATCAACGTCTGCCGACCCGTCCTGATCGGCCGTGAGGTCTTCGTGACCATGCGCTCTGTGCTGCTCACCCACAACGTCGGTCACTCCGTGCTCGAGGGGTTCGAGAACCGCTTTGCGGGGATCGTGCTCGAGGACAGAGCGCAGGTCGGCGTCGGAACGGTCGTCTACGCGGGCTGTCGGATCGGCCGTGAGGCGATCATCGCCTCCAACTCGTACGTCGTCTCCGACATCCCGGCACGCTCGCTCGCCATCGGTGTCCCGGCGCGGGTCGCCGGATCCGCCAGCCGCCCTCCCGAGCGGGCGCGTCAGGCGTCCCTCGCCCGGCAGATGATGACGGAGCTACAGCAGCTCCTCGTGCTGCGGGGTGTCGAGACCGGGCCTTTGCAGGACGGGGCGATGGAGGGCTTCGAGCTCACGGGCGCCGAGGGGCCGGCTCGCATCCTCTTCTCGGAGCGGCTGAGCGCGGCGTGCGCACCGACAGGAGACGGAGAGACGGTGGTGTTGACCCTCGCGCTCGACGGAGAGCCGCCGGCCGGCTGCGCCGTCGTCGACCTCCTCGATCGCCGCATTCATGGCGGTGGAGGCGTCGTACTCGAGTCTGTTCGTGAGTTCTGCCGGAAGCGCGGCATTCGATTCGAGCCCGGCCCATGGCGCTACGGCGGCGGTCTCCTCTAGCCCGAACGCCTGCTCAGGAGAGGTCGATCCGATCTGCACGGAGGTGCTCGCATCGATCCGCTCGTTCCGCGGAGACGAAGGACTCCATCGTCTCTCGCATCGTGCGTCCCTCGTACACCCAGATCGCCGGATGGATCAGCAGGTGGAGCCAGTCGAGCCTGCCGTGAGCGAGATCCGGGTGAGGGCACGAGTGCTCGATGCCACGAAAGCCCCAGCGGTGGTTCGAGTCCGATCGGAAGTGTTGCCGATCGAACCACGGTGGGCTCATCGCGTTGACCGCGCCCTCGATCGGGTTCGTCATGTACTCGAGCTCGGGATTGTGCCAGGCGACGATCGGCTCGAATCGCTCATCGAGATCGACCTGGGGCCAGACGGCGTGATGGGCGATACGGCCACCAAGCTCACGGAGGCGGGAGAGAGCACGCTCGCCCTCGGGCGACGCGAGGTTGTAGAAGACCGATCGCGTCATCAGGCACCAGGTCGACCACACTCCCGCCTCCGCCTCCACCTCGGCCATCCGCACGGCGGCCGTGAGGGACAGATCGACGTCGTGACGAATGATCACGTCGCCCGGCGATGGAGGCCGATCGAAGCCCGAGAAACGGTAGCCTCCGGCCTTCGCCGCCTCCAGCAACTCGCGGTAATGATCGAGCGAGAACGCGCAGTCCTCGCCGCGTGCCACTTCCTCGGTGGGGGGCACTAGCGCCGTACCTCGCGACGACGCGTGCGTCTGCCCGCGGCGGCGAAGACGCGTTCTTCGCTTCCGGGACAGGCATGCGCCTGTCCCCTACGGGTAACGGCGGCATGTGTGTGTCCGCGCGGGTCGAGGGAGGTGTGTGTGTGTTCGCGCGGGTCGAGGGAGGCGTGTGTGTGTTCGTGCGGGTCGAGGGCGGCGTGTGTGAGTTCACGACGGTCGAGACGCGTATCGGTGTGCCGGTGGTGGCCGGAACGGGCCTGGGTGTGGTCGCCACGGTCGAGACGGGTATGGGTGTTGTCGCGGCGGTCGCGATTCCCGGGACAGGCATGGGCGTGTCCCCTACGGAGGTTCGGTCGGGGGGGTTGGAGGTGGCTCACTCGACGGCTTCGACCTCGATGTCGACCAGTTCGGCCGCGGCATCGGCGCGCTCGAGCGCCTCGGCGACCGTGTCGCCGATCGCGATGACCCAGCCGCGCCTGTCCGAGATGCGCATCACCGGCCTGATCACCTCGCCCTCCAGCGCGTAGAGCGCGGCCTCCACCACGCCCGGAGCCGCGAGCACAGGCTCGAGTGATCCGACATGCGTGACGCGGCCGGGCGACAGATGACCCGGCTCGGCAGTCAAGAAGCGAACGGCAGTCGGTCGCCGATGGCGCGGCTCCACGAGCGCATCCGGCACGTCGTCTCCGAGCGCCAGACGGAGCTGCACCTCGAGGAGATCGACGCCGAGGGCGTGGCGAAGATGCTCGGCCATCAGCCCTCCGATCCGCGCCGCGCACTCCACGACGACGATGCGACCGTCCGGTGTGGCAAGCAACTGCGGGAAGGCGATTCCGGTTCGGAGGCCGAGGGCGCGCGCAGCATCGGCCGCGACGCGTTCCGCCTCCCGGAGTTGGTCGCCCTGCACGCTCGGCGGGTAGAGGTGGATCCAGCTGACGCCGAAGCTCGGCCCCGGCGGTCGGAGGCGATCGCAGAGCATGACCGAACGCACCTCGCCCTCGACCATGATCACGATTCCGTTCATCTCCGTCCCCTCGACGTACTCCTCGAGGATGGCGGTGCCCGAGGGCGACGCCGCGAGTGTCTCCGGCAGGCGTTTCGCGACCTCGTCCGGCGACGCGACCAGGAAGACGCCGTGCTGTCCGCTTGCGTCGGCGGGCTTGAGGACGGACGGGAATCCGATCTCCTCGATCACGCCGCGAGTCTCTGCCGCCGTTCGGAGGTGAGCGAACCTCGGTTGCGGTACGGATGCCTCCAGGAGTCGTCGTCGCATGGTGACCTTGTTCGTCATCGCCTCCGCGGTGTCGACTCCGATTCCCGGCACGCCGAGCGCCTCGGCGACTCGAGCGATGACCGGCACCGCTCGCTCCGCCTGCACCGTCGTCACACCGTCGATCTCCAGGTCGCGCACGCCCTCGAGCAGGACGTCCGCATCCACGAAGTCGACGACGCGTGCGACGTCGGCGATTTGGAAACCGGGTGCCTCCGGATTGCGATCGACCGCGACGACTCGGAGGCCGAGCTGCTTGGCCCTGCGAATCACTGCGTCCTGATATCGCCCGGCGCCGACGATGAGGATCGTCTTCATCTCTGCGCCTCGACGGCCGCGGCGTTGCATGCCGGACTCGGAAAGGCGCTCATGCCGCATCCTAGTCGCTGCCCCGATCCTGCCCTTGCAGGACGGCGCGACACGGTGATGGCGTTGCAGCACGCCCTCGCGGGCCGACGCGGCGGATGAGCGCGAAAAGCGGTCACCGGCACGATTCGGCCGGCACGGCGTCGTTGGCTCGCGTACCATGCCGCGCGTGATTGTGAAACTGGTTGGCATACTCGTGGTGATGTCGGCGGCGATCGCCGGGGTGCTCTGGGTTTCGTTGGAGCTCGTCGGGGCGGTCTCGAAAACAGCCGACTCGATGTGGTACGTGGTCCTCGGCCTGGCCATCGCGGCCGTTGTCTTCGTCGTGCTCCTTACCGTGCGATCGCGCACCCGCGAGATGATCGTTCTCACCGCGACCACCGCTGTGTTGCTGGTCGCCGTTCTCCTCACGTATCCGACGGACAGCGTTCCGTGCACGCCGGGGGCGGGGCAGAGCACGACGGCGGATACTGCGCCGGCGGGGCTTGGCGATGGCATCGTGGTCGACGACGCCGATCTCGAAACGGGCTCGCAGTCCGGCTCCGGCGACTGCAAGTAGACGCTGCCTGTCGTTCTGCTGTTGACGGGGCGTCCTCCTTGATGTAGTGTACCGACCGGTCAACTATGGGACGGTCGAGTAACGCACGCGAACGGATTGTCGAGAGCGCTTTTGCACTCTGGTTTCGGCGCAGCTACGCCGATGTGGGGGTGAGCGAGATCTGTGCCGAGGCGGGTGTGCAGAAGGGGAGCTTCTACCATTTCTTTCCCTCGAAGACCGATCTTGGTGTTGCTGTGATCGACGAGGTCGAAGGGCGGTTCCGGACCGAGATCGTCGGATCGTTCCTCAACGATGGAGCTGTGGCGCCACTCGAGCGTCTCGAGAGGCTGATCGAGCATCATTACGCGTTCGCGGTCGCCAACAAGGCCGAGACCGGGCACGTCTGGGGCTGTCCGATCGGCAACCTCGCAATCGAGATGTCGACGCAGGATGAGGTGCTCCGGGAGCGACTGAACGTGTTCTTCGCCGCTTGGGCGGAGGCGTTCACGCGCCTGCTCGACGAAGCTGTCGCGTGCGGCGACCTGCCACCACATGACACGCACTCAGCCGGCCTCTCATTGCTCGCCTACGTGCAGGGAGTGACGGTGCTCGTGAAGACGGGCAACGACCCCGAGCTGATCCGCACGATCGGGCCCACGATCGTGGCGATCGCGAGCGCGCCTGCGGCGGTCGGGGCGTAGCCCCGGGTCTCTTCTCGTTCTCCAAAATTAGACGACTGGTCAACTAGCAGAAGGGAAGTCAAGCTACATGGAAGACACCATCAAGCAGGAACAGCTCGACCCGCGACGCTGGAAGGCACTCGCCGTGCTCTGCACCGCCTTCTTCATGGTCATTCTCGACGTCGCCGTCGTGAATGTCGCGTTGCCACCGATCCAGGCCGACCTCGGCTTCTCGGCCGCCAACCTGCAGTGGGTCGTGAGCGCCTACGCACTCACCTTCGGAGGCCTGCTGCTGCTCGGCGGTCGGTCCGCCGACCTGCTCGGACGCCGCCGCATGCTCGTGATCGGGCTGCTGCTCTTCGTGGGAGCATCGCTCCTCGCCGGTCTCGCCTGGTCTGAGGCCTCGATGATCGCGGCCCGTGCCCTGCAAGGCGTCGGTGCTGCCGTGATGACACCTGCGGCGCTCTCGATCGTCATGACGACCTTCCGCGAAGGAACGGAACGAAACAAGGCTCTCGGCGTCTGGGGCGCCGTCGGCGCTTCGGGCGCCACGTTCGGGCTGATCGTCGGGGGTGTGATCGCCGACACGATCGGCTGGGAGTGGATCTTCCTGCTCAACGTGCCCATCGGCCTCCTCACCGTGGCTCTCGTGTTCGCGTTCGTGCCCGAGAGCCGCGCCTCGACCGAGACCAAGAACTTCGACGTCGCGGGGGCCGTGTCGGTCACGTCCGGCCTGGCCCTGCTCGTCTACACGATCGTCGAGGCGAACAGTGCGGGTTGGGGGTCGGCTCGAACGATCGGGCTGTTCGTCGTCTCCGGCCTGCTCCTCGGGGCGTTCGTGCTGATCGAGCTGCGCTCCTCGTCCCCGCTCGTGCCCTTCAGGATCTTCCGGCTCCGTGCGCTCGCGGGCTCGAATGCCGCCTCGCTGATGCTGGGCGCAGCGATATTCGGGGCGTTCTTCGTCATCACCCTCTTCCTGCAACAGGTGCTCGGCTTCTCGCCCCTCGAGGCGGGATTCGCCTGGCTCGCGACGTCCCTCACCGCGCTCGTGTCGGCCATAGGCTCGCAGGCGCTCGTGACCAAGGTGGGAATCAAGCGGCCGCTCACCATCGGCCTCGCAATCGCGGCGCTCGGGATCTTCCTTCTCTCCCGCATCTCCGCGGACTCGAGCTACTTCCCCGGCCTCGCGCTACCGATGATCGTGTTCGGTCTCGGGATGGGCGCAGCGTTCGTCTCGACCTCGATCGGAGCGCTCGAAGGCGTGCAGGAACGCGACGCCGGGCTCGCCTCCGGACTCGTCAACACCACCCAGCAGATCGGAGGTGCGCTCGGAGTGGCAGTGCTCACCGCCGTCGCGATCTCACGAACCGGCGACCTGCTCGCCGCAGAACCCGGCACCCAGCAAGCCGTCGCGATCACCGAAGGGTTCCGCTCAGCCCTCGTCTTCGCCTCCGGCTTCGCCCTGCTCGGAGCTCTGCTCGCCCTCGTGCTGATCCGCGGCAGCGGCATCGAGGAACCGGTCGGACTCCACAGCCTCGAACCCGCACTCGAGCCCGCGACCGAGGAAGGCGCCGCCTAGCACGTGCCGCCGGGCGGGGCCGCAGAATCGGCCCCGCCCCACCGTGCCAGGGGACGTCGACGGATCCAGGGACGGCACTCGGTCGAGCCGGGGTCAACCGGACCGCGAGAGGATCCTGTTGGCGGCGTACACGCCGGTGAGATACGTGTCTTCGAGGTCGCACACGTTGTGGTCGCCGACGAGATAGAGGCCGGGCTGTCGCTCGCATTCCAGGAGGACGTCTCCCTCGAGGTGGAAGGCCGGGTCCCAGTGGTGATGCTCGATGACCTCCCACGTGCTGAAGCACCGTGCGAAGTCGGGGTCGTCGTGAGCCGTGCTCACGAGAGTCGATCCGCCGGACTGCCGGGCGAGAGCGAAGATCGGGTCTCCGGGAGGGAAGACGCAGTAGGGGGCGGTCGACCATGGATCGCGCACGTCCCCCCTCACGAGGAACATGTATGCGGCGAGCGGCCGCTTCAACGGGCCGAGGTCGAGCAGCCGCGCGGAGACCTGGATCGGGGTCGCCACCACGACGTTCTCTGCGGTAAAGCTTTCGCCCGATGCGGTTCTCACCGAGTACTCGTCGGCGCCGGGCGTGACCTCGGTCACCGAGTCGAAGAGCAGCGCCTCCTCGAAGCCGCTCGTGAGAGCGTCGGGCCGGAACCGGTATTCGAACATCGGGATCACGAGGGGCAACACCCCCACGAGGAGAGTGAACGCGGTCAGTCCGTGCAGCGTGGTGAAGCCGGTCGCGCGAATCCCGGGGGCGAGATATTCCCTTGCGAGATCATCGATCTGGTGCCGTTCGATGAACCGGGGCGCCGGCTCGTGGTAGAGGTCGCGGAGATATGGATCTGCCGCGATCGCCTCCGCCTGCGATACGTCGAGGCAGCTCCGCTTGAACGCCTCGTAGTGGCGGCCGAACGTCCGCATGAGCCGGACGAAGCGGATCGTCTGTCGAGGGTGCCTCAGGAGAGGCGCGTCCGATCGCGTGAACGAACCGTCTGCGCTGCCGCGAAGGATCTGGCGACGCCTGATCCGCCGCCCGCGGTCGACGAACGGGCTGACGTGGTCATAGTCGGCTCGAACGTAGTAGGCGCCGAGGTTCACGTCGCCAGCTGCGGACGGGCGGATGCGGCCACCGAGGTCTTCCGTGATCAGCACGAACGGCCGGTTGCTCTCATGCAGCCGGCGGGCGCAGGCAAGCCCCGCGATCCCGCCGCCGATAATGGTCGTTTCGATCGTCCGAGCCAACCTGACCTCTTCTCTCGCAGACAGGAACCCGCCCTGCGATCAGGGCGGGGGAGGCGATGCAACTCGTACCGTAGAGCGCAGGAGGGCGTTGCACAACGCGGCCCCTCTGGTGCTCGCCGAGCGGCCGCGTGCTAGGCGACCGGCCGGTACGGCGTGCCGCCGGTCGGTGTGACCCGGACCGGCTTCGCCCACACGATGTACCGCTGACTGGCGAAGAAGCGTGGATGGCACGCCTGGAGCGCCACGACTTCATCTCCCTTCGATCTCAGCACGGAGAGGTCGTGTGCATCGACGATGCTGTGGCCGGTAACCCTGTACTCGAAGGTTCCGTACGGCATCTTCAATGTGATGCTGTCCCCTGGGCGCATCGTGTCGATCGCGGAGAGTGGAGCGAGGTACGTCGTGCGATGTCCGGCGATGTAGACGAGCTTCCCCTCTCCCGGCATGAACGTCCGTTCGTCGCGCCCGGGCCCGCGCTTGAGCGTGCTGCTGTCGGTTCCGTTGACCATCACCATGTCGAGGCCGAGTCGTGGCACAACGAGGCGGCCAATCGGTGCGCCGACCCCGGCTCCGGAGCGAAAGCGGCGCGCGTTCTTCGCGACGCCGGCGGCCTGGTCCTTCGGCGGCGCGGCGGCCGGGATGACGCGGACCGGCCGATAGTCCCGAGCGACTCGTTCGTAGCTACTCGCGAGCTCCCGCTGCTCCCACCTCGTGTACAGCGAGGTGAAGGGGTCGTTCCACTGCCAGACGACGAACGTCCACGCGAGGATGCCGACGCCAACGACGAGCAACAACGTGCCGACGGCGTGCCTGATGCGGTGGGAGGTCGACCGTCGGGCGGTCGGAGGGGAGGACGCTGCTGTCTCCATTCAGGCCGTCGGCAACGGTTGAGGCGATGCGGAGAGTGGCATACGCCTGATTGTAGGTCGACTCCGGCCGTCGGGATGTGGTGATCCCGTGAAGATTCTCCCCCGCACGCCCTCCGGTGCGCCGCCCGCGAGACGGCGGGTCCGAGGCGCTCGAGATCGAGGTTGATTACCCCTAGGGGGTATGATATGTTTTGGACATGGAAATGGTGGAGAATCTCCGATACCGGGTTCCGGGTATGAGCTGCAGCCACTGCGAGGCGGCGGTGAGAAGCGAGATCTCGGCTCAGTCGGGCGTCCAGTCGGTCGTCGTCGACCTCGAGAGCAAGCTCGTCGAGGTGACCGGCGTGGATCTCGACGACGCGGCCATCCGGGCCGCGATCGAGGAAGCCGGGTACGACGCGGACTGATGCCGGTCGCGGCACATCCCAGCGAGCAGATTCGACTCGATCTCGAAGGGATGACATGCGCCTCGTGCGCTACCCGGATCGAGCGGAAGCTCAACAAGCTCGACGGCGTCGAGGCAACCGTCAACTACGCGACGGACCAGGCGGCGGTGACCTATGACGCAGACGCTGTCAGCGTCGACGATCTCGTCGCTGCCGTCGAGGCGGCCGGGTACCACGCAGCTCTCCCGGGCGAGGCCGAGAAGGGTGACGTACTCGGTGCGTTGAAGCTTCGTCTCGTCATCGCCGTTGCCCTGAGCGTGCCTCTGACTCTGCTCACGATGGTGCCGCCGCTCCAGTTCGGCGGCTGGGAGTGGGTCGCTCTTGCTCTCTCGACGCCCGTCGTGTTCGGGTGTGGCTGGATCTTCCATCGTGCAGCCTTCCTGAATGCGCGCCACGGCGCGGCGACGATGGACACGCTCGTTTCGGTTGGCACGCTGGCAGCGTGGACGTGGTCCACCGTCGTGCTGCTCGCGGGGATCGACGCCGACACGTACTTCGAGGTCGGGGCCGTGATCACGACCCTGATCCTGCTCGGACGCTACCTCGAGGCCCACGCACGCGATCGCTCCGGGGATGCGATCCGCGCTCTCGTCGAGCTCGGCGCGAAGGATGCCCGGGTGCTGCGAGGCGGGGATGAGATCCTCGTGCCGGTCGATGAGCTGATGGTCGGGGATTGGTTCGTCGTCCGGCCCGGCGAGAAGATCGCCACGGACGGTCGCGTGGTCGAAGGCGCCTCCGCCCTCGACCAGTCGATGCTCACCGGTGAGCCGGTTCCGGTTGAGGTGACGGTCGGCGACGACGTTGCCGGTGCGACGATCAATACCTCCGGACGCCTGGTCATCGAGGCGACGAAGGTCGGCGCCGACACGGCTCTGGCCCAGATCGCGCGCCTCGTTTCCGAGGCGCAGGCGGGGAAGGCTCCGATCCAGCGTCTCGTCGATCGCGTCTCTGCCGTTTTCGTCCCGATCGTGATCGCGATATCGCTTGCCACGCTCGTCGGCTGGCTCGTGCTCACGGGTGACGTGTCGGCCGCGTTCACCGCCGCTGTCGCGGTGCTGATCATCGCGTGCCCCTGCGCGCTCGGTCTCGCGACGCCGACCGCACTGATGGTCGGCACCGGTCGCGGCGCCCAGCTTGGGATCCTGATCAAGGGCCCCGAGATCCTCGAACAGACACGGCAGATTACGACGATCGTGCTCGACAAGACGGGAACCGTGACCGAGGGGAAGATGTGGGTCTCCGCCGCCGTCGTCGCCGCCGGCGGCGATCGGAGCACCCTCGTTCGGCTCGCAGGCTCCGCCGAGGACGCAAGCGAGCACCCCATTGCGCAGGCGATCGCGGCGTTCGCCCGCTCCGAGATCGGGGCGCTCGATACGGTCGACGGGTTCAGAAACCACAGTGGGCTCGGCGTCGAAGCGGTCGTCGACGGGCACGCGGTCGTCGTCGGTCGCCCGGCGATGCTCGTCGAGTGGGGGCTCGAGCTCTCGCCCGAGCTCGGCGCCGCGTTCACCGCGGAGGAGAGCAAGGGGCGCACCGTCGTGGCGGCTGCTATCGACGGCGCCGTTGCCGGGTTGCTCGTCGTCGCGGATCGGATCAAGCCGACCTCCGCGGAGGCGATCGCAGACCTCCGCGCTCTCGGTCTGACGCCCGTGCTGCTGACGGGCGACAACGAGCGCTCGGCCCGCGCAATCGCCGACGAAGCCGGCATCGACCAGGTGATCGCCAACGTTCTACCCGGGGACAAGAGCTCGGTCGTGTCACGCCTGCAGAGCGAGGGCGAGATCGTGGCAATGGTGGGTGACGGCGTCAACGACGCCCCTGCGCTCGCCCAGGCCGATCTCGGGCTCGCGATCGGCACGGGCACCGACGTGGCGATCGAAGCGAGCGACCTGACGCTCGTCTCGGGTGACCTGCGCGCCGCCGTGGACGCGATCCGGCTCGCCCGTCGCACGCTCCGGACGATCAAGGGCAATCTCTTCTGGGCCTTCGCCTATAACGTCGCCGCGATCCCGCTCGCCGTCGCCGGTCTTCTGAGCCCGATCGTCGCCGCAGCCGCAATGGCGTTCTCGAGCGTCTTCGTCGTCACCAACAGCCTGCGCCTCCGGCGCTTCCACAGCCTACGAGAGGCGGCCTGATGCACGGATATGCGCAGGACAAGGAGCTGCTCGTCAAGCGCCTGCACCGGATCGAGGGGCAGGTCCGCGGGATCGAGAAGATGATCGACGAGGATCGCTACTGCATCGACATCCTCACGCAGATCGGCGCGGTGAAGACCGCGCTCGAGCAGGTGGGGGCGAAGCTGCTCGAGGGCCACGTCAACCACTGCGTTCACGACGCGATCGCCTCGGGTGACGCGTCGGCGGCCGATGAGAAGACCGCGGAGCTCCTCGACGCGGTGCAGCGGTTCGTGAAGACGCGGTAAGGATCGCACCGGCAACGGCACGGTCGATCGTGACCGCCGCTAGGTTGAGGGTGTTGCACTTCCCGCCTGAGCCGTCCTTCTGAGCACCGCGTCCGTTCCGCCATCGCGTCGGTTCTCGCTCGCGCTCCTCTCTCCCCGCCTTCTTCGTGTCGAGCTACTTGCGGGGCTCGTGGTCGCGCTCGCGCTGATTCCCGAGGCGATCTCGTTCTCGATCATCGCCGGCGTCGATCCGCGAGTGGGCCTGTACGCGTCATTCACGATGGCGGTGACGATTGCGATCGCGGGCGGCCGGCCGGCCATGATCTCGGCGGCGACGGGGGCGATGGCACTCGTCGTGGTCGGGCTCGTCCGCGAACACGGACTCGAGTACCTGCTCGCCGCAACGATCCTGGCGGGAGTCATCCAGCTCGTCCTCGGATTGCTCGGCATCGCGCGCCTGATGCGCTTCGTCCCACGCTCGGTCACCGTCGGCTTCGTGAACGCGCTCGCGATCCTGATCTTTGCCGCGCAGGTGCCACAGCTGCGCGAGGGAGGTGCGATCGGCGTTCTCCTCGTCGTCGGCGGCCTCGCGATCATCGTGGCGCTCCCGCGGCTGACGACTGCCGTGCCATCCCCCCTGATCGCGATCGTCGTCGTGAGCGTTCTCGTCATCACCGGCAACATCGACGTTCCGACCGTCGGAGACCAGGGCCTTCTTCCGGATTCGATCCCTCTACCCGGGATTCCCGCAGTCCCGTTCTCGTTCGACACGCTCAGGATCATTGCGCCGTACTCGGTCGCGCTCGCGGCCGTCGGTCTCCTCGAATCGCTGATGACCGCCCGGATCGTGGACGGGATCACGGATACGCGATCGAACAAGGACCGCGAGTCGAGCGGGCAAGGCGTAGCGAACGTCGTGACGGGGTTCTTCGGCGGGATGGCCGGCTGCGCGATGATCGGTCAGACGATCATCAACGTGAAGGTGAGCGGCGCACGAACCCGGCTGTCCACGTTTGCCGCGGGCGTATTCCTCCTCGTGCTCGTCGTCGGACTCGGAGGGCTCGTTGGCCGCATCCCGATGCCCGCGCTCGTCGCCGTCATGATCATCGTGGCGGTCTCGACATTCGACTGGCACAGCGTCCAGCCGACGACCCTGCGACGGATGCCGCGGTCGGAGACCCTGGTGATGGTCGTTACCGTCGTCGCGACGGTGGCGACAGAGAACCTCGCGATCGGGGTCGGGCTGGGCGTGCTGACAGCCATGGCTCTCTTCGCCCGCAGGGTGGCGCACCTGATCGACGTCGAGCGGGTCGTGAGCCCGGCAGGCGACGCCGTGACCTACCGCGTCTCGGGTGAGCTGTTCTTCGCTTCGAACCAGGAGTTCATCGACGCCTTCGAGTATCACGACGACCCGGCGAACGTCACGATCGACTTCGCGCGAGCGCACATCTGGGATGCGTCATCGGTTGCGGCGCTCGATGCCGTCACCGAGCGCTACAGGGATCACTACGAGACGATCGTCAATCTCACAGGGCTCAACCAGTTCAGCTCCGCCATCCACGGTCGACTCTCCGGCGAGCTCGCCGGATCGCACTAGCGATCAGGGAGAATGGGCGGATGAAGCCGACGGCGTCCGAGTCGCACGCCCTGCCGCCCGTGGCAGGGGAAACTGCTCGGGCGCTCTCGCTGCCGACGCTGACCGGTGAAGTCGTCTCGCTCGCAGACGCGCGGGGGCAGCCGGTGCCCGTCTCGTTCCTTCGCCACGCCGGCTGACTCATCCCAGACGCCGCCTCGGCGCCCTGTTCCGATCCCGGCTCTCGGGTCGCGTCGGGCCGCTATGCGACAATTGCCAGGTGCGGCGAGCGTCGGACGATGTCGCCGCACATCGGACCTGAACGTGATGCCGCCCCGCGGCAGTCTGGAGTCGGACGATGAAAGGTTCACAGAAGCCGAAGAAGGCAGGCAAGAAGCCCGCGCAGAAGACGATCAAGGAGCGGAGGAGCGAGAAGCGCGCCGCTGCAAAGCAATCCCGCTCGATGGACGTCTGAGGTCGGAGAAGCCCGAAAGGATGAGCGACGACCGGCAGGCCGAGGAGGAGGCCGCAGACGAATACCGCCGACTCTTCCCGGGCCTGCCGGAACCGGTGTTCGAGGCGCTCGCATTCGAGCGGCTCTCGCCCGACGAGATGCGGGCTCGTGCCGAGGAGGGGTTCGCGGAGCTCGACCGGCGACGAACGACGCGTGACTTCTCCTCGGAGCCGGTGCCGCGTGAGCTGATCGAGCTTGCGATTCGGAGCGCCGGCACGGCGCCGTCCGGCGCGCATCGGCAGCCATGGACGTTCGTCGCGATCGGCGATCCAGAGCTGAAGCGGGAGATCCGCGGGGCGACCGAGGACGAGGAGCGCCGCACCTACACGAAGCGCATGCCCGACGAGTGGCGGCAGGCACTCGCACCCCTCGGCACCGACTGGGTCAAGTCGCACATCACCGACGCACCGTGGGTCGTCGTGCTCTTCAAGCACAACTACGAGATCCTGCCCGACGGCTCGCACGGAAAGAACTACTACGTTTCGGAGAGCGTCGGCATCTGCGCCGGGCTGTTCATCGCCGCCGTGCATCACATGGGTCTCGCGACGTTGACTCACACACCGAACCCGATGAAGTTCCTCGGCGAGCTGCTCGGGCGCCCGAAGAACGAGACCGCCGTGCTGCTCTTCCCGGTCGGCTACCCGGCAGACGCTGCTCGCGTGCCGAAGATCGAGCGCAAGCCGCTCGAGTGCATCTCGGTGTGGTTCGATGGGCCCACGTAGCCCGGTAACCTGGGCCGAGCTCTAGGTCGGAACCGTCGCCCGGACGATCGTCCCGGCTCCCGGCGGCGTCAGGATGGTGAGGCGTCCACCGACGAGGCGCAGCCGCTCCCGCGCGGACGCAAGCCGTCGCGCTTCCGCGGTGCTCGCGTCGGCGACGGATCCGTCGTCTGCGACCTCGAAGACGGTGCCGGTGGGCGTCACCGCCAGCGTGACGCGCACGCGTGTGGCATCGGTTCGCTCCGAGACGCCCTGGAGGGCCTCCTGCAGCACCCGGAACAGTGGGAGCTCGATCTCGGCCGGGAGCCGGTGCTCCCTGTCGAGATCGACCTCGACCCGAAGGCCCGTCCGCGCCGAGAACGTCGCGGCAAGGTGCTGGGCCGCAGCGGGCAGGCCGAAGTCGTCGAGCGCGCGGGGCCGCAGGTCGACCGCCAGTGCGCGCACACGCTCGAGCGTCTGCTGGATCAACGCCCTCAGCTCGTTCCTGCTCGCGTCGGCCTGCTCGCCCGACCCTGCGCTCTCGAGCCTGCCGATTGCCATCAGCGCCGCTGCGAGCGACTGCGCCGCCTCGTCGTGGAGCTCCACCGCGAGTCGCTGGCGTTCGAGCTCCTGCGAGACGACGAACTGTCCCAGCGCGATGCGCTGCTCAGCGACGCGCCTGCCGAAGAGACCGACCGGCACGACGATCGCAGGCCAGACGACGAGCGCGGCGAGCTCGTCGCCGCTCCATCCGTTCACGATGCCGAAGACGATCGCCCCGCCGAAGGCAACGATCGCGCCGTCCCACGGGCCGAGGGCGACGGCCACCGACCCTGCGATGGCGGCGACGATCGCGGCCGGGACGCCGACCATGGGGGCTTCTGCGTAGCCGAGCGCGGAGAGGATAACCGCTTCGGCGAGGAACGCGAGCCCGACACCCAGCAGGCGGTGCCGCCCGAGCAGTGAGAAGGCCGACTCCATGAACAAGATGATCGGATACGGCCGCGCCACCGGCATCCGTGAGAACGCTGATTCGGTCTCGTGTTCGCCCGCACCGATTCTGTCTGCCAGGTCGTCGACGTGCATCTGTCGAACCTCCGCAGGAAGCTCGGTGACGACTCGCGCAACCCGCGCTTCGCCCGTACGGTGCGCGGCTACGGGTACCGCTGCGGCGGCGCCACGAGCTGAGCCGGCCCGAGCAATCCAGGGGGTTGCGAACCCATCGAACGGTCAGCGGCCTCGGTCTCGGCCGCCGCGCTCGAGGCGGCGGAGATCTTCGATGCGGCGGCGGTCCTGCTTCGTCGGCCGCGCGCCGAGATCTGCGCCGAGCGGGCGAGAGAGCCGCAGTTCGGTAGCGCGGCGCTCACGGGCTGCGAGGGAGTCGGGCGTCTCGTCGTAGAGTGTGGTCGCGACGCTCGCGGGGCCGCGCTTGTCAGAGACCGCTCGCACGACGACCGTCCACTGGAGCTGTCCGATCCTGAGCTCGATCGTGTCTCCGGCCTTCACGTCCTTCGCGGGCTTCACGCGGGCGCCGTTCAGGTGCGCACGACCGCCGAGGACGGCATCGGTTGCTGCGCTGCGGGTCTTGAAGAAGCGCGCGGCCCAGAGCCACTTGTCGATCCGGACGGTCTCCATCGAAGCCGCTCAGAGAATCGAGTCGCGCGGGTGCTTCTTCTCTTCCTCGCGCCACTGCTCCTGGTACGCCTCGGCCTCGGCGAATTCCTGCTCGGTTCGAGCGATGGCGGCGGCGTCCTCGGGCACGGGATGCTCACCCGCCGCCTTCGAACGGGTCGTCGCCCGAAATGCCAGCACGAGCACGGGGATCGCGATGACGACGATGATGATCACCGGGAGCAGCATGACCGGGACAGTATCGGTCTCGAAGCTCAACGGGGTGCACTGACCGCCGTCCCCCATTCGGGTGAACCGGCCCGCTCGATCTGGTGATTTCCCTCACCCTTCGTAGAGTGCGTCGTATGGGGATGAGCAGCGGGGAGTGCGTGCCGGAGGGCTGCGACTGTTGCGGGCACGATGCCGAGGACTGCGGCATGCTCGAGGACGGCTGGGTGGGCGACTCTCAGGTCCTCGCCGGTGGTGGGGTCTACTGCCGTCCGTGCGCACACCTGCTGCGCCTCGTGCGCCTCGACGAGAAATGCGCCTGGTGCGACGCGCCGATGATCGAAGAGGAATCAGCCGAGGCTCAAGGTTGGGCGTATTTCGCCGATGAGCTGGGCGCCCTGCATCCCTGTTGTCCGGCCTGTCTTGCCAAGAGCTTCGGGATAAGCGCGCGCGTCTCCCTCGGGCGCTCGGGCCGTCCCAGCCCGTGACCGGGCGAGGCCTGTCGCCTAGAGCGGGGGGATGAGCGAGACGAGGATGCTCGCCCCGGCGAGCACGAGCAGGGCCGCGATGAGCTCTGCCCGGCGACGAGCTGCTGCCCCCACCGCAAATGCCAGCGCGACGAGGACGATCTTGATCCCGAGCGTAGCTCCATACGCGGACTGGACGAGATCGGCGGGACCGGGGATGTGGGCGAGCGCGAGGGCGGAGCCGCTCAGCACGAGAACCACCGCGGCGAGCACTGCGGGCCGCTCGAGTCGGCGGGCACGGGATTCGCCGAGTGCGACGACGATGCAGCCGAGCCAGGCTCCGAACGCGGCGACATGGCTTGCCGCGAGAAACAGGGAGAACGGCGCCGGAATGCCCTCGATCCGGTGCGCGGAGGCGGCGTACACGAAGGCAAGCGGCACACCGACGGCGGGAATCGCCCATTGGGCACGAGGGGATGCGGGTCGAAGTGCTCCGGCGAGCGCCCAGAGGCCGATCGCCCCACCGAGTCGAAGGGCGCTGAGGTGGCCGTACCGTGTCAACAAGACGTCTGTTGCGAAGCCGGGATCGAAGATCCGCGCCGGAGCGAGCGCGGCTACCTGTCCGAGCAGCGCCACCGGTTCGGCGGCAAGCATGAGAGGCACACCAATCGAGACCAGCCGCCAGCATCGTGCGGTCATCCCACCCGAGACGAGAGCAGCGAAGACGACCCCGAACCCGAGGGCGAAGCCGACGAGTGACAGCCAGCGGCCGAGCGCGGTGAGGAAGAGACCGCCCGGCAGGCTGCTCGGGAGCGCCATGCGGGTAGGCTCGCCGACGCTGAACAGGAACGAGCCGCGGGCAGGGTGGGCGTCATCACCGACGACCAACCACTCGACGACGTAGGAACCCTTCGTCTGCGCGTCGACCGCGCGTGTGAGCGTGGCTCCCGAGACGATCACGGGTCCCCGCGAAACGTCGCGTCCCTCCGGGCCCGTGATGATGATCCCATCGGCCACCGGCTCCGTGGGCTCGCTGAGCCGGACGACGACGACGCGCGGAGGACTCTCGAGAACTGCCCCTGCCGACGGAGCCGTGTCGACGACGCGTGGGTGTGCAGCGGCCTGCGCCGGGATGAGCGCGGCCGCGACGCCGAGGACGACGAGCGCTCGCAGGATCGTCACGAGCCGGCTTCGAGCGGGGCGACTCCGATCGTGACTCGACGCGGGCGCTCGTCGACGATGCGAATCACGAGCCCTGCCGCGATGACCGAGAGCAGGCCCGCCGTGATGAAGGCTCCCTGGTAGTCACCCAACCACGTTCGTGCTGCACCCGCTCCGAACGCGGCCGCGGCGGCACCCAACTGGTGGGCGCCGAAGATCCAGCCGAACACGACGCCCACCCGCTCACGTCCGAAGATCTGGGCGGTGATCGCGACGGTCGGAGGGACGGTGGCGACCCAGTCGAGCCCGTAGAAGACGACGAATGCGATCAGGCCCAGGTTCGACGATCCGATCACGAACGGCAGGGCCAGAAGCGAGAGGCCGCGGAGGGCGTAGTACCAGAAGAGCAGCCAGCGAGGGTCGTACCGATCCGTGAGCCAGCCGGAGCAGAGCGTGCCGACGAGATCGAAGACTCCGATCACCGCCAGCAAGCTCGCCGCCGTGACCCCCGACATGCCGTGGTCGATCGCGGCCGGGATCAGGTGGGTGCCGATCAGCCCGTTCGTGGTCGCCCCGCAGATGAAGAAGCTGACGGTGAGAAGCCAGAACGTCCGGTTCCGCGATGCTTGGGCGAGGCCGCCGATCACCGCGGTGAAGGGGTTCGCTCGCTCGATCGGAGGGTCGTCGACGACGGCGCCGAGCGGGCGGAGACCGACGTCGGCCGGGCTGTCACGCAGAAGGAGCATGACGAGTGGCAGCGAGATTCCGAGCGCGACGAGCGAGATCGTCAGCATCGCTGACCGCCATCCGTGGGTCGCGACGATCCAGCCGAGGAGTGGCAGGAAGACGAGCTGGCCGGTCGCGTTGCTCGCCGTCAGCATCCCGACCACGAGGCCGCGACGGTCGACGAACCAGCGATTGGCGATAACGGCCGCGAGGGTGACGCCGATCGCGCCGGTCGCGAGCCCGTTCGTCGCGCCGAGGAGCACGTCGAGTTGCCAGGTCGCCTCGATCTGCGTCGTCAAGAGCGAGCTGACGGCGATCGCCCGAGTGCGATCACGATCACGCGTCGAATCCCGAATCGGTTGTAGAACCCCGCAGCGAAGGGCCCACCGAGGCCGTACAGGATCAGGTTGATCGCGACGGCCGCCGAGATCGTGGCGCGCGACCAGCCGAACTCGTCCTCGAGCGGCACGATCAGAACGCCGATCGTCGAGCGGAACCCGGCGGCCGTGATCAGGGTCACAAATGACACGGCCGCGATCACCCAGCCGTAGTGGATTCCACGCCGATCGAGCCTTCGCGCGAGGTTGATCGCCAGCGATCCGGTCAAGCGTTCATCCGTCGGTCAGTTGCTGCTCGGATTGGGAGGCATCATCGCGAGCACCGCGAACGCGCCGCCCTTCCGTTTCAGTACCGCGCTCCAGAGGTGATCGGGATCATCCGTGAAGATGTCTTCGGGCACGGCCGGCGTCAGGATCCAAGCACCCTCGGCGATCTCGTCCTCGAGCTGACGAGGCCCCCATCCCGCGTAGCCGGCGAAGACACGCGCGCGGGTCAGGCTGGCGATGTCTGCCGCGGTCTCGATCTCACCCGGCAGGAACCCGATCGAGCCGAGAACGAGGGCTCCCGCCTCTGCGGCGTCCTCGAAGTCGCCGAGCACGACGATCGCCTGCGGTTGCACGGGCCCACCGACGTGGACGAGCTCCCACTCGCCGACGAGCTCCGCGAGAGGAGGGACGGCGTCGGCTACGGTCACCGGTGAGGGCCGGTTGAGGATCACGCCCATCGCGCCCTCCTCACCGTGCTCTCCGACGAGGATCACGCTGCGGCGGAAGTTCGGGTCGAGGAGATCGGGGCCTGCGATCAGCAGCTGTCCACGGAGGGTTTCCACAGCGCCATTGTGACGGTCGCCGCAGCATCCCGGGGCTGTTTCGGACGGCCCCTCGCTCACGCGTCGAGCGCGGCGCGCAGGGAGGCAACGTAGGAGCGAAGCGCCTCCGGGCCCCCCTCTGCCACCTGAACGGCCCGGGAGCCGACGACGATGCCGTCGGTCAGATCGGCTGCGGCGCGCGCCTGCTCGGGCGTCGAGATGCCGAACCCTGCGTAGAGCGGGACGTCGGTGAGAGCACGGGCGCGGGTCGCGAGCCCGGTGAGCGCATCCGACAGCACGGTGCGCGCGCCCGTCGTGCCGGTGAGCGTGACGAGATAGAGCCAGCCGTCGGTCTCGGCCGCGGCGAGGGCGATGCGCTCGTCCGTCGAGGTGGGGGCGACGAGCTGGACGCGACGGAGCTCCGGCCGAGAACCGGCTGCGGTGTCGGCGATGATGAAGCTCGTCGCGCCTGCCGCTCTCGCGTCTGCCTCGAAGCGCTCCCAGCCGTAGGCCTCGAGCAGCGAGGCGTACGTCATCGGGATGAGCGGGGTGTCGCCGACGAGGGCCCGGGTGGCTGCCAGGCACTCGAGACAGGCGACCGTGCGCATCCCGTCGGCGAGCGCCTTCTCGGCGGCGGCGCGGATCACCGGGCCGTCGGCGAGGGGGTCGGAGAACGGGAAGCCGATCTCGATGATGTCGGCGCCGCCCGAGACGGCAGCCTGGGCGAGGGCGGGGGTGTCGGCGCCGGCCATGAGGTAGATGACGAGAGCCTTTCTCATGAAGGACGCTCCGATCCGGACGACCCGCTCATGACGCTGCCGTCCCGCGCCCGATGGCCGCGAGCACCTCTGCCAGGTCCTTGTCTCCGCGGCCAGACAGGCACAGGGCGATGTACTCGGCGTCGATTGCCTCCACGACGGCGAGGGCATGCGATGACTCGAGCGCCGGGATGATCCCCTCTGTCCGGGAGAGCCGCTGGAAGGCATCGAGCGCCTGCTCGTCGGTGCAGGGGATGTACTCGGCGCGCCCGATATCCCGGAGATAGGCGTGCTCGGGCCCGACGCCCGGGTAGTCGAGCCCTGCCGAGATCGAATGGGCGTCGGTGATCTGGCCGTCGTCGTCGGCGAGGATCGACGAGCGCGAGCCGTGCAGCACTCCCGTGCGACCGCCGCCGAGCGATGCTGCGCCCGCTGCCTCGACGCCGATCAGCCGCACGTCGGAGTCGTCGATGAAGCCGGCGAACATGCCGATCGCGTTCGAGCCCCCGCCGACGCACGCGACGACGACCTCGGGCAGCGAACCCTCAGCCTCGAGAAGCTGCTCACGCGCCTCGCGCCCGATCACCGCCTGCAACTCCCGAACGATCTCAGGGTACGGGGCCGGGCCGACACACGAGCCGATCACGTAGTGCGTCGTCTCGACGTTCGTGATCCAGTCGCGGATCGCCTCACTCGTCGCCTCCTTCAGCGTCTTCGTGCCGAACTCCACCGGGACGACCGTCGCTCCCATCAGGTGCATCCGCTCGACGTTCGGCGCCTGGCGCCGCATGTCCTCGGAACCCATGAAGACGACGCATTCGAGCCCGAAGCGCGCGCAAGCCGTTGCCGTTGCGACCCCGTGCTGGCCGGCACCCGTCTCGGCGATGATCCGCGTCTTGCCAAGCCGTTGCGCGAGCACGACCTGCCCGAGAGCGTTGTTGATCTTGTGGGCTCCTGTGTGGTTGAGATCCTCGCGCTTGAGATAGAGCTTCTTCCCCGGCGCGAACCGAGGAGCAAGCGTTATCGGAGACGGACGACCCGTGTAGGTGCGCCCGAGGTACTCGACCTCGGCGAGATAGGCGGGGTCGGCAAGCGCCTCGGCCCACGCGGCCGTCAGCTCGTCGAGAGCGGGGATCAGCGTCTCGGGGACGTAGCGCCCACCATAGGGCCCGTACGTTTCGGTCGTCATCATGAGCGTGCAGCCTCCACGTATCGCCTCACTTTGTCGTTGTCCTTGATCCCGGGTGCCGATTCGAGCGACGACGCAGCATCGACGGCCCAGGGGTTCACCGCCGCGATCGCATCGCGGACGTTCTCAGGCCCCAGCCGGCCCGCGAGCACGACGCGGCCCTCGGCCTCGGCTGCAAGCCGCCAGTGATCGGGGTCAGTCCCCTCCCAGGGGAGATCGAGCACGCGGGCGACCCTCACGCCGCCTCGCAGGAGTGCCGCTTCACGGCCCCGCACCTTGCCGTCCTCCACGGTGTGCACCTGATCGAGATCGGCGTCGCTCTCGCCGGCCGCGCCGACCCAGACGGCGACCGAGAGCATCCCATCCGGCACCGGTAGGACGGCGTGTGCCGCGCGTGGGCTCTCGGGCACGAGAACGAAGCCTGCGAGATCGGCTCCGGCCTCTTCTGCGGCGGCAACGTCCTCTTCCCGCGTCAGACCGCACACCTTGACGAGCGGGCGTGAGAGCAGCTCGCGCAACTTCGCTCCAGGGTCCGTCGCGCGCATCAACGTCGAGCCGACGAGCACGACATCGGCTCCTGCCAGCTCGGCCGCTGCACCCTGAGCGCGTGTTTCGATGCCGCTCTCAGCGACGACGATCCGATCGGCGGGGATGCGGGCAACGAGCTCGAGCTGAGCGCGACGGTCGATCGCGAAGGTCGAGAGGTCGCGGGCGTTCACGCCGAGCACGGGCGCGCCGAGGGCGATGCCCCGGTCGAGCTCCTCGGCGTCGTGTGCCTCGACGAGCGTGTCGAGGCCAAGGTCCGCGGCAACGCGCATCAGTCTCGAGACCTGAGCATCATCGAGGTCGCGCAGGAGGAGCAGCGCAGCGTCCGCGCCCGCGTCTCTGGCCGTCTGGAGGTGCTCGTCGGTCGAGAAGAACCCCTTGGCGAGGAGCGGCGCCGTCGTCACAGCGCGTGCCGCGCGGAGATCATCCCAGGTGCCTCCGAAGCGCTCGTCGACGAGCACCGAGATCGCCGCGGCTCCCGCGTTCGCGTAGGAGGGCGCGATCAACGAAGGGTCTGCATCGGGACGGATGTCGCCCGCCGAGGGAGACCGCCGCTTGATCTCCGCGATCGCACCGAGGCCGGGCTTTGCGAGCGCGTCGTTGAACCGTCCCATCAGCCGGGCTCCGCTGCCGAGAGGGCGACGAGTGCGTCGAGGCGGCTCGTGGCCGCTCCGGAGTCGACTGCCTCGCCGCCGAGGCCGAGCCCTTCGCCCAGATCGGATGCGAGACCGGCGGCCACGAGTGCTCCGGCGGCGTTGAGAAGCACTGCGTCCCGGCGGCCGCCTCGTTCCCCCTCGAGAACGGAGCGGATCGTTGCGGCGTTCTCCGCGGCCGAGCCACCTCGCAACACCTTCGGATCCGTGGGCTCGATTCCGAGGTCACGCGGGTCGAGCTCCCACTCCCGCACGTCGCCGTCGATCACCTCGACAACGAGGCTCGTGCCGGACGGCGAGAGCTCATCGAGGCCGCCCTCGCCGTGGACGACGAAGGCCCGCCTGGCACCGAGCTCCGCGAGCGCCTCGGCGTAGGTCGGCGCCAGCTCCGCCGAGTACACGCCGAAGACGCCGTCGCACGCCCCGGCGGGGTTGGCCAGAGGGCCGAGGACATTGAAGACGGTCCGGATCCCGAGCTCCTGACGAACCGTGGCGACGTGGCGCATCGCCGGGTGATGGGCACGTGCGAACATGAATCCGAAGCCGAGCTCGTCGATCGAGTGCGCGATGCGCTCCGGTGACTGCTCGAGGGCGAGGCCGAGAGCCTCGAGCACGTCGGCCGACCCGGCGGCGGAGCTCGCGGCGCGATTCCCGTGCTTCGCCACGGCGGCTCCGGCCGAGGCGGCCACGATCGCAGCCGCCGTCGAGATGTTGAACGTGCCCGCCCCGTCCCCTCCGGTCCCGACGATGTCAACGACGGGCGAGCGGTTCGGAGTCACCGCGACGACGTGCTCCCGCATCGCCTCTGCGAAGCCGGCGATCTCGTCGGCGGTCTCACCCTTCGTTCGTAGCGCCACGAGGAAGCCGGCGACCTGGGCGGGTGTCTCCTCGCCGTCCATGATCGAGCCCATCAGCTCGCGTGCGTCGGCCCGGGAGAGGTGGTGCCCGTCGAGCAGGAGCTGGATCGCCGGGCCGACGATCACGATCGCTCCAGGAAGTTCTTGGCCATTGCAGGCCCGAGCGGCGTGAGCACGCTCTCCGGGTGGAACTGAACGCCCTCGACCGGAAGCTCGGCGTGGCGAACGCCCATCACCTCGCCGTCGGCCGTGCGAGAGGTGATCGCAAGCTCTGCCGGGACGTCCAGCGCGGCCAGCGAGTGGTAGCGCCCGACCTCGACATCGGCGGGGAGTCCCGTATAGACGCCGAGGCCGTCGTGCGAGATCAGGCTCGCCTTCCCGTGCAGAAGCGCTTTCGCATGGCCCACGGTGCCTCCATACGCTTCGACGATGGCCTGATGCCCGAGGCAGACGCCAAGGGTCGGGATCTTCGGCCCGAGAGCCCGGATCAGCTCGATCGAGATTCCCGCGGTCTCGGGGCGTCCGGGACCGGGGGAGACAACGAGTCGGTCGAAGGCGCCGGCGCGGGCCTCGTCGACCGTGATCGCATCGTTCCGTACGGTCACCACCTCGGCCCCGAGCTCCTCGAAGAGGTGGACGAGGTTGTACGTGAACGAGTCGTAGTTGTCGAGCATGAGGATCCTCATGCGCCGAACTCCACTTCGGCCAGGTCGATCGCAGCTTCGAGCGCGGCGAGCTTCTTCAGGCACTCCTCGTGCTCGGCCTCCGGGTCGGAGTCGGCAACGACGCCGGCGCCGGCCTGAAGGTACGCAACCCCGTCGGCGATCACCATTGTGCGCAGCGCGATACAGGCGTCCATCGTCCCATCCGGAAGGGAGTACAGCACGGCGCCGCCGTAGGGGCCGCGACGGAACCCCTCGAGCTCCGAGATCAGCTGCATCGCACGCACCTTCGGCGCCCCGCTGACGGTGCCCGCCGGGAAGCACGAGCGGAGGACCTCGAACGGCGTGACGCCGTCGCGCAACTCTCCCACGACCTCGGAGACGAGGTGCGAGACATGCGAGAAGCGCTCGACCTCCATGTCCCGAGCGACGTGAACCGTGCCCGCCTTGCAGACCCGCGAGAGGTCGTTGCGACCGAGGTCGACGAGCATCACGTGCTCGGCGCGATCCTTCTCCGACGACAGGAGTCGCTCCACGTCGCCCTCCGTCGGCTCGGTCGTACCGGCAATCGGGCAGAGGCTGGCGCGGCCGTTATCGCAGGCGACGAGTCGTTCGGGCGACGAGCCGACGAGGGCGATTCCGTCGAGCTCGAGCAGGAAGAGGTACGGCGACGGGTTCACACGCCGCAGGGCTCGATAGATGTCGAGGGGTGAGGCCGACGTGGGCCGCTCGGCTCGCTGTGACGGCACGCACTGGAAGACGTCTCCTTCGACGATGTGCTCCTTCACGGACTTCACCATCTCGACGTACCGCGCCCGATCCGGCGAGCGACGGATCGGCCCGGCTGTGCCGCGCGGCTCCCGACGCCAGGCGATTCCCCCCTCGAGACGCCCCGCGATCTCCTCTGCATCGCCGGCCAGGACCTCGGCGATACCGGCGCCGTGATCGAAGCGGACGAGCGTCTCGCAGACGACGATTCGGCTCTCGGGGAAGCCCCGGCCGTCGGGCGGCAGCGGAACGGTGGCCTCGAGGCGCGCCGCATGGTCGTACGCGAGATAGCCGACGATCGGAAGACCGAGCTCGGCCGCCTCGTCGAACTCGACGATCCGGGATCCAGCACCCATCCACGAGTTCCGCCCGAGCCGGCCTCGTTCGACCGATTCGAGGATGAAGCTTGCGCTCCCCGCGTCACGCAAGCGGAGGTATGCGCCGAGCGGGGTGAGCAGATCGGTGTTGATCGTCGTCGTCATCGGGGAGCTTCCGGGTCGGAGATTTCGGGAACGAAAAAGGCCTCCGCGGAGGCCCTGGGTGGCGAGTCGGGTTGTCGTCGCGCGCTAGCGCTCGGTCCCGCATCGCCCGTTGTGCCACCAGCTGGGATCTCGGAACGGCGTCATCTCCCGACTGTACCGGCAAGGTGGGTGCAGTGGCAACCGTCACACCCCTCGAGGGGCGGAATCATCGAGGACGGACCGCACGAGGTCGCGAATCGAGAGGATCCCGACGACCTTGCCCGCATCGACGACGGGCAAGTGGCGGAAGCCGCCGTGGATCATGATGATCGCCGCGTGCTCGGCGCTGTCGTCCGGCTCGATCGTTTCGGGGCCGCGCGTCATCCAGTCGGCGACAACCGCGGTGGGCGTCAACCCGTGCGCCACGGCGCGCAGCACATCCCGCTCGGTGAAGACGCCGACGAGGCGGTCTTCCTCGAGCACGAGGACGGCCCCGACGTGACGGTCGTTCATGCTGCGAACGGCCTCCTCGACCGTCACGTGCCCTGCCACCGTGAGCAGGTTCCCGGCCATGATGTCCGCCACGCGATCCATGGAAGCGAGTGTACGCCGTTCCCGATCGACTTCCTAGAGCAAGCTTCCGAGCCGCCGACGGAGCGCCGGGTCGGACGGACGACCGGGTGGTCACGGGTGCTCGGGGACGATAGAGTCGCGGTCGGGCGAGCGTTCTCGCGCGCTTCGCTGTGACGCGGAGATCGGAGGCGGACTTGTGAGTGGTCTCGAAGGCAAGGTCATCACCGTCACAGGCGGCTCGACGCTGATCGGCCAGGGAGTCGTGCGGGAGCTGCACGGACAGGGTGCCACCGTCGCGGTCGCCGACATCGACGAGGCTGCCGGCGTGGAGCTTGCGGCCGCGCTCGGTGACCGGGCTCAGTTCATCCGAACGGACATCACGGATGACCGGGAGATCGCCGCCTTCGTGGAGGCCGTCGTAGGCCGTTTCGGACGAATCGACGGGCTTGTCAACCTCGCGTGCACGTACCTCGACGAAGGGTTCGGGTCACCGCGAGCGGACTGGCTGCAGGCGCTCGACGTCAACGTCGTCAGCGCCGTTGCGATGGCGCAGGCGGTTCATCCACACCTGAAGGCGAGCGGTGGCGGAGCAATCGTCAACTTTGGCTCCATCTCCGCAGGTATCGCCCAGACGGGCCGCTGGGTCTATCCGGTGAGCAAGGCAGCGATCGTGCAGTTGACCCGAAACATGGCGATGGACCTCGCGCTCGACGGCATCCGGGTCAACAGCGTCTCGCCCGGCTGGACGTGGTCGAAGGTGATGGTCGAGCTGTCGGGCAACGACCGCGCGAAGACCGACGGTGTCGCCGCGCCCTTCCACCTGCTCGGCCGCGTCGGCGACCCCGTCGAGGTCGCTCGCGTCGTCGCGTTCCTGCTCTCCGAGGACGCGAGCTTCGTCACGGGAGCAGACTGGGCGGTGGACGGCGGCTACTCGGCAATGGGGCCCGAGGGTGCGGTTCCTGCAATTCCCAAACTCATGGAATAGAGGAGGAAACGCATGGCCAGGATCACGATCATCGGCGGCGGGCAGTCAGGGCTTCAGCTCGGCATCGGCCTGCTGCAGAACGGATACGACGTCACCGTCGTCTCCGATCGCACGCCAGACCAGATCCGCGACGGCCGCGTCACATCGAGTCAGTGCATGTTCGCGACCGCGCTCGACAACGAGCGCGCGCTCGGGATCGACTTCTGGGACGACACGTGCCCGCCCGTCGAGGGGATTTCGCTCGCCGTCCCGCATCCCGAGGCCGCCGGCGCCAAGGCGATCGATTGGGGCGCGAGACTCGACCGCATCGCCCTGTCGGTCGATCAGCGCGTCAAGTTCCCGCGCTGGATGGAGCACTTCGCGGCGAACGGCGGCGACCTCGTCTTCCACAGCGCACAGGTGGACGATCTGGAGCGCCACGCGGCCGACAGCGACCTCGTCGTGGTAGCAGCGGGTAAGGGCGAGATCACGAAGCTCTTCGAGCGAGACGACGAGCGTTCGCAATTCGACCAGCCGATGCGCGCCCTCGCGCTCACCTACGTCACGGGCATGACGCCACGCCCCGAGTTCTCCGCCGTCTGCTTCAACATCATCCCGGGCGTGGGGGAGTACTTCGTCTTCCCGGCCCTGACGACGGGCGGCGCCTGCGAGATCATGGTCTTCGAGGGTGTCCCCGGCGGACCGATGGACTGCTGGGGTGACGTGATGACGCCCGAGGAGCACCTCGCGAAGTCGAAATGGATTCTTGAGACGTTCATGCCGTGGGAGGCCGCGCGCTGCAGCGCCGTGGAGTTGACGGACGCGAACGGCGTTCTCGCCGGGCGCTTCGCCCCGACGGTTCGCAGGCCGATCGGCTGGCTGCCGTCAGGCCATCCGGTGCTCGGCATGGCCGACGCGGTGCTCCTCAACGACCCGATCACCGGCCAGGGATCGAACAACGCCTCCAAGGGCGCCGCGATCTACCTCCAGTCGATCCTCGAACGTGGCGAGGGGCCCTTCGACGTGATCTGGATGCAGGGCACGTTCGAGAAGCTTTGGGCGTACGCCGAAAAGGTGGTCGGGTGGACGAACGCGCTCCTCCTGCCTCCGCCCCCGCACGTGCTGAAGGTGCTCGGTGCCGCCGGTCAGTACCCTGCCGTCGCGCACCGATTCGCAAACGGGTTCGACAACCCGCCCGAGTTCTACGACTGGTTCATGGATCCCGAGAAGGCCGACGCATACCTCGCGGAGGTCGCGGCCGCGTAGCGAACCCGGCCTCACTCGTATCCGCGGTGTAGCCTGCCACCGTGTCGATCCCGCCCCTGCTCGTCGAGCTTCTCTGCGCACCCGGCGTATCGGGTTCCGAGGATGCTGTGCAGGCGATCGTTCGTCGCGAGGCGACGGCGGCCGGTGCCGAGGTCACCACCGACGTGCTCGGCTCGACGGTCGCGCTCGTGCGCGGGACGGGCGCCGGTCGGCTCCTCGCGCTCTTTGCGCACGCGGATCAGATCGGGATGGTCGTCAGAGGAGCCGGTGAGGACGGTCTTCTGACGGTGGCGAAACTCGCGAACTGGCGCGAGCGGGACGCGCATGGACAGCGGGTGACGATCGTGACGCGGACGGGTGAGATTCGAGGGGTGGTCGTGGCCCCTCACGAGGGGAAGCTCACGTGGGACGCGCTGCGCATCGACGTAGGTGCATCGGGCCGGGACGAGGCGCTCGCGCTCGTCCGGCCGGGCGACGGCGTCGTCCTCCACGGACCACCCGAGGAGCTTCCGAACGGTCGCGTGCTCTCGGGTGCGCTCGACGACCGTGTCGGGATCTTCGCCTGCCTCGATCTGCTGCGAAGCGTTGCAGCCGACCCGCCCGAGTGGGACATCGCGCTCGTCGTCTCCGTGCAGGAGGAGGCAGGGTTCCACGGAGGAGCGAGGGCCGTCGCGGATCGGCTTGCTCCCGACGTCGCGATTGCCGTGGACGTGACGTACGCGGGAGACGCGCCCGGAACTCCAGCGTGGGGCGAAGTTCGCCTCGGCGGCGGCCCGACGGTCTTCCGTGGGCCCGTGGTGAGCCCGATCGTCGCGAACGGTCTGCTCGACGCGGCGGCCGAGGTCGGAATCGAGATCACGCTCGAATCGGGCAAGTCGACCTGGAGCGACGCTGACGACATCTTCGTGGCCGGCGGAGGAGTCGCCTGCGAGATCGTCTGCATTCCTCTGCGCTACATGCACACTGCGGGCGAGATCGCGCAGCTTTCGGATGTCGCAGACACGTCGCGTCTCCTGGAGGCGTACGCTCGGTCGCTGACGGCCGAGTCGTCGTTCCTGCGCTGAGAGGGCCGGACACGGGCGCCGGGCACCCAGGCGGTACGCTGAGGTCATGACTCGCTCCGTCATCGTCTCCGCCGTCCGCACGCCGTTCGGCAGGCTTGGCGGCTCCCTGTCGAAGCACCGCGCGACCGAGTTGGGGGCGATCGCGATCAGAGCGGGGCTCGAGCGATCCGGGATCGACCCGGCCGAGGTCGGCTATGTCGTCATGGGACAGGTGCTCCAGGCCGGGGTCGGCCAGGCGCCGGCACGGCAGGCTGCAATCGGTGCGGGAATCCCGAAGGACGTCCCGGCTGACACGATCAACAAGGTGTGTGCCTCGTCGATCCGCGCGATCGAGCTGGCCGACCTGATGATCCGAGCGGGCCAGCATGACGTTGTCGTGACGGGTGGGATGGAGTCGATGTCACAGGCGCCCTACCTGCTCCCGAACGCACGATTCGGCTACCGGCTCGGCAACGGCGAGGTTCTCGACCACATGGTCTTCGACGGGTTGACATCGACGTTCGACGGCGACCACATGGTCGTCCAGGCATCGCGCGTCTCCCGTGAGCTCGGGATCACACGCGAGGCACAGGACGCCTGGGCCGCCCGGTCGCAGGCGCGCGCTGCGGCTGCGCAGGATGCCGGCAGGCTTGCCGACGAGATCGTCGCCGTGGGGGAGGTCGAGCTCGACGAGGGGATCCGTCGCGATACGACGGTGGAGACGCTCGCGACGCTGACGCCGATCTTCGATCCCGAGGGAACGACGACGGCGGGCAATGCGCCCGGGGTCAACGACGGTGCCTCGTGCGTCGTTGTCTGCTCGGAGGCGTACGCGCTCTCGCGCGGGCTCGACATCCTGGCGACGATCATCGGGCAGGCCACCGTCGCAGATGACTTCGCCTACCTGGCACGCACACCGGCGAGCGCCGGAGCGCTCGCGCTCGAGCAGGCGGGGCGGAGCACGGCCGACGTGACACGCGTCGAGATCAACGAGGCCTTCTCATCCGTTGCGAGTAACTCGACGCGGCTGCTCGGCGTCGACGAGGCGATCGTGAACGTCAACGGCGGAGCGGTCGCGCTCGGGCACCCGATCGGTGCCTCGGGCGGCAGGATCGTGGCGACGCTCGTGCACGAGTTGCGACGCTCGGGCGGTGGCGTCGGCCTCGCGGCGATCTGCTCGGGCGGCGGTCAGGGCGACGCGATTCTGGTCGAAGTCTGATCAGGGCGACGCTCACCGGGGCTCTCGCGGCGCTCTTCCTCACGGGGGCAGCGCAGGCGTACACGTGCCCGCAGACGCCGATCGCGCAGCGCATCACCGATGCGGAGATCGTGTTCGTCGGACGCTCGACCGGGTTCACGCCCGTCCCCGGGGACGGAATCGCCCAGCGGTTGTACCGGTTCGAGGTCGACCAGGAGGTGAAGGGTGACGTGGGCCGTGTCGTCGAGGTTCGGATCCCGGTGAAGAAGGCGAACGGCGGTCAGGTCGTGCCGCCGGATGTCGCTGCCGGAATCCTCGCGAACAGCGTCGACGGCGGGTGGTTCACGACGCGGTGCGGCATCACCGACCCGGGAGCGGTGCTGGCCGAGGTCGACGTGCAGAAAGGGAACCCGATCCGGCTCTTTATCGGAATCCTCATCCTGGGGGGCGTTCTCGCGTACTCGATCCGAAGGGTGAAGCGGCGCGATCCAGAAGCTAGTCTCCGGCGATGAGCTTCGAACGAGTCCTCGTCGTCGGCGCAGGGCAGATGGGCGCCGGGATCGCGCAGGTCGTGGCCGCGTCCGGGCGCGAGGTCGTTCTTCACGATCCGTTCCCGGGTGCGGTCGAGCGCGGTCTCGCCGGCATGCGCAAGAGCCTGGAGAAGCTCGAGGCAAAGGGAGGCGTTCCGGCGGGCGAGGTTCTCGCGCGGGTGACCGAGAGCGCCGAGCTCGTCACGGCGGACCTGATGATCGAGGCGATCACCGAGGACGCGGCCGCCAAGAAGGAGCTCTTCCGCTCGGCCGACGCGGTGCTGCCCCCGGAAGCCATCCTCGCCTCCAACACCTCGTCGATCCCGATCACGTCGCTCGCTGCGGCGACTTCCCGGCCTGACCGCGTGGTCGGCATGCACTTCTTCAACCCCGTTCCCGTCCTCCAGCTCGTCGAGGTGATCCGTGGGTTGCAGACGTCCGATGAGACGGCGGCTGCGATCGTCCAGCTCGCGCGCGACCTGGGCAAGGTGCCGGCCGAGGCGAACGACTACCCCGGCTTCGTCTCGAATCGCATCCTGATGCCGTTCGTCAACGAGGCGGCCTACGCGCTGATGGAAGGGGTGGCAGAGGCCGAGGCGATCGACACGATCGCAAAGCTCGGGTTCGCCCATCCTCTCGGACCGCTCGCGCTCGCGGATCTGATCGGGCTCGATACGTGCGTCGCGATCATGGACGTCCTGCACGCCGGTCTCGGCAACCCGAAGTACGCGCCTTGCCCGCTCCTACGGCAGTACGTCGCGGCGGGTCGACTCGGACGCAAGAGCGGTCACGGCTTCTACGAGTACGACTGAGCGGGACGTAGGTCACCCGGACGGTCCGGACTATACTCGCGCCCGATGGACTTCTCGCTCACCCCGGAGCAGCGCGAGATCCAGGCGCTCTCCCGCGAGATCGCGGAGGCGGAGATTGCGCCACATGCGGCAACCTGGGACAGGGATCACACGTTTCCCCGGTCCGTCTTTTCGACGCTCGGCGAACTCGGCCTGATGGGTGTCTGCGTCCCCGAGGAGCTCGGCGGTGCCGGTGCCGACTTCCTCTCGTACATCCTCGTGCTCGAAGAGCTGTCACGGGCGGACGCGGGCGTCGGCGTCACCGTCGCAGTGCACACGAGCGCGGTAACGCTACCGATCATCGCGTTCGGCACACCCGCACAGCGCGACCGCTTCGTACCGGAGCTCGCGGCGGGGCGCGTCCTCGGCGCCTTCGCGCTCACCGAGTCGGGCTCCGGATCCGATGCCGGCTCGCTTCGCTCGGCCGCAACGCGCGACGGTGACGGTTGGACGATCACGGGCTCGAAGCAGTGGATCACGAACGGGAGCCATGCGGGAACATTCCTCGTCTTCGCTCGCACCGACGCCTCGGTCGACGGTCCGCGCGGTGTGAGCGCATTCCTCGTCGACGGAGCCGATATCGAGGTCACGCGCGAGGAGGAGAAGCTCGGGCTGAACTCGTCCTCGACCGCGGACATCCGCATCTCCGAGGCGTTCGTCGGTACAGACCGGATGCTTCACGAGGAGAACCGTGGCTTCGCAGTAGCGATGGCGACGCTGGACGGCGGCCGAATCGGCATCGCCGCACAGGCGGTCGGCATTGCCCAGGCGGCGTACGATGTCGCCCGGCGCTACGCACAGGAACGTCACCAGTTCGGCTCCCGCATCGCCGACTTCCAGGCGATCCAGTTCAAGCTCGCGGACATGTCGACGGAGATCGATGCGGCAAGGCTGCTCACCCACCGGGCCGCCTGGCTGAAGCAACAGGGCCTGCCGCACACGCTGGCGGGCGCGCAGGCGAAGCTGTTCGCGTCCTCGGTCGCGAGGAGACATACCGGCGAGGCGATCCAGATCCTCGGCGGGTACGGGTACACCAAGGAGTTTCCCGTCGAGCGGTATTACCGCGACGCGAAGATCACCGAGATCTACGAGGGGACGAGCGAGATCCAGCGCATCGTGATCGCGCGCCACATCCTCGACCAACAGGACGACCGTGCTCCCACGGGCACGACGTCGGTGCCCGGGTAGTCTGGGCGGGTGCCTCGCGCTGCCGACGAACCCGTTCGCCTGACTCGTATCTACACCCGTGGCGGAGATGCCGGCGAGACGTCGCTCGGCGACGGCTCGCGCGTCTCGAAGCTCGATGCGCGGATCGGCGCGTACGGTGCCACCGACGAGCTCAATTCGCTTCTCGGAGTGGCGCTTGCGGGGGAATGCCCGCAGGCAGTTCGTGAAGCCCTTGCGCTGCTCCAGAACGAGCTGTTCGATGTCGGTGCCGACCTCTGCGTCCCGTTCTCGGTCGAGGGGCGACTGCGCGTCTCCCAGGAGATGGTCGATCGTCTCGAGGTGGCCTGCGACTCGTTCAACGACTCCCTGCCCGAGCTGAAGAGCTTCGTGCTACCGGGAGGAACGATCGCAGCAGCCGCGCTTCACGTCGCGCGGACAGCGTGCCGCCGTGCCGAGCGCGAGGCGCTCGTCGCGTGCGCGGGACACGACGTCAACCCACTCGTCGTCGTCTACCTCAATCGTCTCTCGGATCTGCTCTTCATTCTGGCGCGCGCCGCGAACGCACTCGCGGGCAAGGACGAACCGCTCTGGAAACCGGGAGCAACGCGGTAACAGCTTCCGTGCGGGAGCGGGCAGGAAATCGCCGTAGGGGCGAGGCGCATGCCTCGCCCGGGAGCGTGCTCGCCCGAGACCGCCTCGGGGCCGAAGAGGCGCAACGTCTCGAGAGGCCGTCCTAGCTGGCGAGCGAGACGGCCGGCCAACTCTGCGTGAGCCAGCGGACGAGCTCGGCCGCCGGGAGCGCTGGCTGGGCGTAGAACCCTTGTGCCCGATCGCACCCCATCGTCGCGAGGGCTTCCCAGGTGGCCCGCGTCTCGACCCCTTCCGCCACGGTCTCGAGGCCCAGGTCGTTCGCAAGTCGCACGAGGTTGCGGACGATCGCATCGTCCGCCCCGTCGTCACCGACGCCACGGACGAACCCGGCGTCGATCTTCACCTCGGCGAGCGGCAGAGTGCGCAGTGCGGAGAGCGATGAGGCTCGGCCGAAGTCGTCGAGCGAGAGCCGGATTCCGGCTCGGGTGAGCCGGTCGAGCACCTTCCCGTCGAGCTCCGCGCCGGCGCCCGGGCCGGCCGGAACGACCTCGAGCGTCAGGAGCTCGGGGCGGATTCTCGACCCGGCGAGCAGGCCGATGATGCCGTCTGCGAGTGCGGCGTCGTCGATCGTCCGATACGGGACATTGACCGATATACCTATCTCACCTGCCACCGCGAACAAGGTGTGAGAGGCGCGAAGCGCTTCTGCGACCACATGGAGCGTGAGCGTCCGGATCAGCGGGGTGCGTTCGACGTGGGGGACGAATTCGACCGGCGAGAGCAGCCCACGCTTTGGATGGTTGCGCCGGACGAGCGCCTCGACTCCGCATACGGCGCCGCTGCGGAGATCGAGGACGGGTTGATAGTGGACGACGACCTCGTTCCGTTCGAGCGCGAGCTCGAACTCACGCACGATTCCGGCGTCGAGCGAGCTCCGCCGCGAGGGAGCCGAGCTGTCCCCGGAGTCGCGCTTCGTGGCGAACATCTGCACGTCGGCGCGACCGAGCAGCTCCGCTGGAGTCGCCCCATCGTTCGGGAAGAGGGCCCAGCCGATGGACGCGTCGATCTCGACGACTCCACCCGTGACCCGATACGGCCGTCGCAACGACTGACGGAGTCGACCGACGAGAGCCGCCGCTTCGTCCTCTGTGCCCGTTCCGATCGAGAGGATCACGAACTCGTCTCCTCCGACGCGGGCGACGGTGTCGCTTGCCCGAACGACCGATTCGAGTCTTCGGGCAATGCTCTGGAGCACCTGATCGCCCGCGTCGTGGCCGCGGATGTCGTTGACCTCCTTGAACCCGTCGAGATCGACGACCATCAGCGCAAACGCGTCGGCATTGCGGCGGGCGCGTTGGAGCGCCCGGTCGATACGGTCGTCGAGGAGCGCTCGATTCGGGAGACCCGTGAGCGCGTCTCTGAGGGCGAGCGACTCGGCGGCGCTCGCCCGCGTCACGAGCCTGAGCACGAAGACAGCGGTTACCAAAGCGGTGATTGCGACCACGAGCACGATCACGACGGCACTCGATTCCTGCATCGCAAGAGCTCCGGCCCCGACGGCAACCGCAGCGCTCGTTCCGGCTGCGAGCGCTGCCAACAGCCCGCGCCGGTCTTCCGTCCGTATGGAGGAGTGCTTCAACCCGCCAGTCGCCCTTTCGTCGGCTACCTCTCGGTGACCGATCGCCCGCAGTTCGCTCACCGTAGGCTGCCGCGCGCGCGCCGTCCCCACCCGATCGGGTGACAGGGCGTCCCTCGATCGGGTGAGCGTGCCTCTCACGGGGGGCAGGATCTCGACTCGATTGGGGGAAACGGCTTTCTAGTGACACGTCCTGCTTTCTCCCACCTTCGGCTTGTTGCCGGCCTCTCTCTCGTCGCTCTCGTCGTCGCCTGCTTCACAGTCTTCGGCATGGCCGCAGAGGCGGTTGTCAACGCACTCGGCTGCGCCGTTCTCGTTGCTGTCACCGTCACCGATCTCGAACGCAGGATCGTTCCGAACCGGATCATCATCCCGGCACTCGCTGTCGCGCTCGTCGTTCAGACGGCTCTCGATCCGTCGGTCGAGTGGATCATCGCATCGGTCGCTGCTGGGGCGTTCTATCTCATCGCTGCGCTCGTCTACCCTGCGGGGCTCGGCATGGGCGACGTGAAGCTTGCCGCATTTCTCGGCGCCTGGCTCGGCGCTCCGGTGATAGTCGCCCTCTTCGCGGGCTCGTTGCTCGCTCTCATTCCCGCCGTCGTCATCATCGCCACGCAGGGAAAGGAAGGGCGCAAGACAGGCATCCCCTTCGCGCCGTTTCTCGCGGGTGGCGCCGTGATCGCGCTCTTCTGGGGTGACGCACTCCTGGACGCGTGGCTTGGCTAGTGCCTCGCGCCTACACGGGTTTCCCCTTGAACGCCACGAGACGCCGCACTGGATCGATCGCGGTAATCGCGGTTGTTGTGATCTCCCTTTCCGCCGGTTGCGGAGGGGGGAAGGACAGCTCGTTGGATTCGGCCGTTCCCTGCGACGATGAGGCGTTTCGAGCGCAGGACGAGGAGCTGTACGTCGCTCAGGCGACTATCGCCAATGCGATCGGTGGTGGCGGAGACCCGGCGACCCTGCAGCTCGACCTACGTCGCGGCCGAGTTGCGTTCACCGGATACCTCGAGGCCCATCCACCCTGTGATGACGCGCTGAAGGAGATTGCGAAGCGCGAAGAGGAGGCCGTCGTGGCAGTCGACGAGGCGCTTGCCGCCTTCGAAGATGGCTCCGACCCTGTCGTGCCGCTCACGAAGGCCGGCGGCATCCTCGAGCTCGCTCAGCGAGATCTCACCCAGGAGCCCTAACCGCTCTTCACCCTGGCTGCAGGCATCAAGCTCGAGCGCGAGAATGCCGATTCCAGGGCAATGGGCAGCACCGCGTCCCCGTTTCCCGACAACACGCTGTTCGACCTCGACCGGGTCGAATCCGTGTTCCAGCTGGCGTACGGCGGCGGTGGCCGCGGCACCCTCCGCGGCGGCTGCGATCGACGGCGCGCTCAACGTGGTTCACGACGGGCTCGGCGGTGCGGGAGTCTCCGCTTTCTTTCTCGAGCACGGCAGGCTCTGGCCCGTCGGCGATCACGGTTACCCGATGATTCCGGATGGAGTGCCGCTCGATGCCGGCATCGTAGGACGGGCAGTGAGGACGTCCGAGACGCAGTTCTCTGTCGACGTACGAACCGATCCCGACTTCGTGGAGGTCGCGCAAGGTGTCGTCTCAGAGCTCGCCGTTCCGCTGGCGACCGAGGACGGGACGATCGGACTGCTCAACATCGAGACCAACGCTGCTCTTCCACCCGGCAGCGATTCGGCAGTTCAGTCGCTCGCAGTAGCACTCACCGGGCCGGTTGAGGAGATGCGCACCAGCCGCACGGTCGATCTCTCTTCGCTCGCCCGCCTCTTCGTCTACATGAGCGCGCTCCGCGAACCAGCCGCCATAGCGGAGGTTGCGGTGCGGACACTCTGTCGCGTTCTTCCGATCGAATCGAGTCACCTGCTCGTTCTCGATGGAAGCCAGCAGCTCGCATCGTCGGCGGAATGGACTGCACCCGGCGCCTCCGCGTCGCTACCAGAGGAGTCGCTGCTCCTGCTCCGCGACCACGTCGGGGCGTCAGCTGTCTACGAGCTTCTCGACGCAGGCGATCTCGACCTACCCGAGCTCGATCAGGCGCAGATCCGCTCGATCGTCCTGATCCCGCTTCGCGCGAATGGCGAGGAGATGGGCCTTCTGGTCGGCACGAGCCGGTTCGCGACAGCGTTCGACCGGAGTCAGGCCGAGATGGCCGCCCTGCTCGGCGCGCACGCGGCC
The DNA here is from genome assembly GCA_963699795.1 of uncultured Thermoleophilia bacterium. Lineage (GTDB taxonomy): Bacteria > Actinomycetota > Thermoleophilia > Gaiellales > Gaiellaceae > Gaiella. The sequence goes on along the minus strand of CAVOVG010000003.1, from coordinate 224,606 downwards.
GCGTCGCTCGACGCCGCGCTCGCCCTCGATCGGGAGCGCCAGAGTGCGCACACGGACGCACTCACGGGCCTGCTCAACCGCCGGGGTCTCGAGGATCGGCTCGAGCGTGAGCTTGCCGACGCGCAGGAAGAGAGGCGGCCGCTGAGCCTCGTCGTGCTCGATTGTGACGACTTCAAGGATGTCAACGATCGCGCGGGTCACGAGTTCGGGGACGCGCTCCTGCGCGAGGTGGGTCACGTACTCCGCGGTGCGTGCCCCGAGCGTGGCTTTGCAGCGCGTCTCGGGGGAGACGAGTTCGTCGTCATGCTTCCGGGGAGGGATATCGACGATGCGATGGCGGATATTGCTCGCGTGCGCCGTGAGCTCGATGACGGCCTTGCCGAAGCCGGGTTCCCGCTACGGCTGAGCGCGGGCCTCGCGACGTATCCTTACGACGGCTCCGGCGCGAGCCAGCTTCTGCGTGCCGCGGACCAGGCGCTCTACCGGGCCAAGGCAGAAGGAAAGAACCTCGTCGTCGGGTTTCGCGAGATTGCGACGGGGGCGGATGGAGCTCTCCAACGGAGTGATGGCTCGCACCGGCGTCGCGCCGGGAGCGGGGCAGAGGGATCGGCGCTCGGTGACGCACTCGAGGCGTCGGCCGCGATCTGGGATGAGCCCACAGTCGACGGCGTCCTCGAGCGGCTGGGCAAGGCGATCGCCTTCGTTGTCGGCGCGACGGCAACAAACATCTCGAAGGTAGACGGTCCGCGGCTCGTGGATATGGCCAAACACGCACTGAGGGATGTCGATCTCGGTGCAGACAATTCATACGTGATTTCGGACTTCCCCGTCACCCAGGAGGTGCTGGAGACGCTGGTCACGAAGTCGATCTCGTTCCTCGACGACGATCTCGACGGCGCCGAGGCGTTCGTGTTGCGCGATCTAGAGATGAACTCCGCTCTCCTCGTGCCGATCGTCGTCCAGGGCGAGGCCTGGGGTCTCGTAGAGATCTATGACATGCGGCTCCGCCGCCATGACGACGACGAGATCGCCGTCGCAGAGTTCCTCGTCAGCCAGGCAGCAAGACGGATAGAGGGTCTCGGGGTCACAACCGGCAGCCGGCGGTTGCTGCCGGTCTTCCGGATGCCGTTCGCGTAGGACAGGTCTCGACCGGGAGGTGCCGTTACGTGGTTGCAGTCGGGCCGGCGGTGTCGTGCTGCTCGGCGTACGCCCAGCGCCGCCGGTCACCCGGGAGCGGTGAACGACCCGCGCGCACAACGACGTAGCTCGAACCCTCGATCTCGATCGAGCTGCCGACGGGAACCGAGGGCTCGACCCGATCGATCATGCGATAGCCGGCGTCGCAGAGGAGCAGGACGTTTCCCTCGAACTGGATGTCTTCCGAGCGAGGGTGCAGTTCGACGAGCGCTCCGGCGGAGCCATCCATCTCGCGCTCGTCGAGCTCTGTGGCCAGGCGCTCCAGAGCAGCCTCGCGCTCCGCCACGATCTCCTCGCGCCGTTCGACCGCTGCCCGTCGTAGCTCGACGGCTCCCAGCTCCTGCTTCCGAACCGCGATGTCGCGTTCGTCCGCGCGTACCTTGTCCTCGCGCGCCGCAAGTTCGAGCGACAGCCTCGTCAGATCCGCATGGCGCTCGTCGAGCTCGGCCGATCCCTGCCGGAGCATCTCCTCGACCGCGCTCCGGAGCTGCCCTGCTCGCGCCTCACGCCGCTCCAGGTCGCTGATCGTCGCCTGTAGCTGATCGGTGTGCTCCTCGATCTCGCGACCCGTCTCCTCGATTCGGGCCTCGAGCACCTCGTCCGCGTCGGTTGCGGAGAACAGCGCTCGGAGCCGGTGCCGGATGCCGTCGTCGAGGGGCCTTCGGCCCGGCCAGTGGGCCCAGTCGCGGTCGCTTCGTGGATCCTCGTGCACCGTCGTTTGCCTCCTGAGAAGGAAGTATGCGCCGGCGGCCATGCCCTAAGCCGTCGAATTCGGTGCGCAGCCACCGGCGCACCTTGCGTTTCGACGGGCTCACTGGTCCTCCTGCCTCTTTCGGGGGATGCGCGATCCCGCTGATCGGGACGACAGTCAGTGCATGGATAGCCTCGGTGCCCGCCATCTCTCCGCCCGCCTGCGAGCAGGCGTTCGGGTCGGAACGCTGATCGAGCTCGACTGCGACGACGTGGAATCAGGCCTGCGTGCCGGTGACCGCGGCATCGTGAGAGCCATCACCCTCGACGGCGTCGTGATCGAGTGGGACAAGGGTTTCAGCCTGAACATCGATCCTCAGGTGATGCCTTACCACTCGCTCGCAGCTGCTTGAACGACAGTCGCTCGAGAGATCGATGCCGCATCGACGAGTCGTCGCCGCGCGGTCGTTGGCTCGCTCGCGATGATGGCTGAGAAGGGTCGGACTTTCGCGCTGCGACGCGAGGGTGAGAAGGGTCGGACTTTCGCGCTACGACTCGTAGAACAGCGTCTTGTCATATCCGCGGGAGCGCCTTGGATCATCGCTGTCTCGGGGCTGAGGGAGCACGCGGTTGATGTTCTTCGCGACGTTCTTCTGGGTGCGTGCCTGGCTTCGGGGGTGAACCTATCGTTTCTCTGCCGACCTCTTCACGGTCTTGTCGCTGCCGGCTTCCTCACGGTCTTGCCCGTGCGCGCACCGAAGTCCATGGTGATCACCCAGGTCGGCTCACCGTCGAAGACCCCAGCGGCAGCGTTCGTCCGCAGCGATCCGATCCCGACTTCGCGCCACTGGGGCGCCAGCATGTTTTCTCTATGGCCCGGTGAGTCGAGCCACGCCTTGATCGCGGCGTCGGCCGTGATCTCTGCCGTGGTGTACAGAAGGTTCTCGCCAATCGACCAGCTGTTGTACCCGGCCGGGCGGTAATAGCCCTTCACGCGGGCTGCGAACGGAGCGCCCCCTGGAGAGTCATGGGCGAAGAATCCCTTCGCAAGCATCGACCGGGAGTGAGCGACTGCGGCGTTCTGTAGGTCGTCGGACATGACGAGCGGGCGCAGGCCGTGCTTGGCGCGCGTCGTGTTGAGGCCGCGAATGATCTGTTGATCGAGCGTCTCGAGGCGTTCGACGGCCGATGGGGACGCCTCGGCCGCCGCAGCGAGTGAGACGCCGAGGGCGAGAACCAGCCCGAGGAGAACGAGTGCGCGTTTCATGCCTTGTCCTGACATCGGCCTCGGGGAGGGAGCCCTGCTCCCTCGATAGAGGGACGGGAGCATGGAGGTGCATCTCGTGCCGTGACCCGCTCATCGGCTGCGGTGGGTGCGTTCGGGGCCGCGATCGTGTTGAATCACGAGCGACTCGTAGGTGTGTTCGAATTCGACGGAGGGTTGACGACAATGGCCGGGAGGCTCGAAGGCAAGGTCTGTGTGATCACCGGCGCGGGTGGCGGCATGGGTCGCGAGGGCGCGATCGTGTTCACCGGCGAAGGTGCGAGGGTGTGCGTCGCCGATGTCGACCTCGCACTTGCGGAGGAGACGGTCGGGTTGTGTCCGGACGGCTCGGCGTTCGCGATCCGCGCGAATGTGGCGAGCGAGGACGACGTGAAGGCGATGTACGCGGCAACTGTCGATCGGTTTGGCGGGATCGACGTTCTCTACAACAACGCAGGCATCTCACCGGCCGACGACGACTCGATCCTCGTCACGGAGGAGGATGCCTGGGATCGCGTACAGGACGTCAACACGAAGGGCGTGTACTTCTGCTGCAAGCACGGTATTCCGCACCTGCTCGAGCGCGGCGGAGGCTCGGTGATCAATGTCGCCTCCTTTGTCGCGATCCTCGGCGCTGCGACGTCGCAGATCTCGTATAGCGCCTCCAAGGGCGCCGTCCTCTCCATGAGCCGCGAGCTCGCGGTCCAGTTCGCCCGGCAGGGAATCAGGGTCAACTCACTTTGCCCGGGCCCGGTCGAGACGCCGCTCTTGCTCCGTATCTTCGGTGGCGATCCTGCGGCCCTCGAGCGACGGCGGATCCACTGGCCGATGGGGCGCCTCGCGAAGCCCCGTGAGGTCGTTAACGGTGCGCTGTTCCTCGCAAGCGACGAATCGTCGTACGTCAACGGGACGTCGTTCCTCGTGGACGGAGGGCTCACTGCCGCGTACGTCACGCCGGAGTGAGCGTGGTGGGCGGGACATGACGACCCCGGCTTTGTAGGGGCGGGACCTGTCCCGCCCTCGAGTGGCCTAGACCCCGACGACTTGCACGAGCCAGCGGCGGTCGCGCTCGCGGTCGAGCTCCAGGAACAGGATGCGCTGCCAGGTTCCGAGGCAAAGCTCGCCGTCGCGTACCGGTACCGACTCGCCGGCCGGCCCGAGCAGCATCGACATGCAGTGTGAGTGGCCGTTGCCGAACTCCTGGTCGTCCGGGTCGACGTTTTCCGTGCGGCGGTCCCAGTCGTCGTGTGCGTAGTAGTGCTCCGTCGGCACGAGCCGCTTCAGCATCACCGCGAAGTCCTCGAGGAAGCCGCGTTCCCACTCGTTGATGCGCACCGAGCAGGTCGTGTGGGGTGAGTAGACACAGCAGATGCCGGCCCGGATCTCGCTCTGGCGGACAGCGTCACGCACCTCGTCCGTTATGTCGGTCACCGTGAGACCACCCGCCGTGCGGAGCTGCACCTCACGCTGGAACGTCTTCACCGGCCGCATCCCTTCCCGTCGTGTCCGCGACCCGGGCCGCGCTTGTGACGGCATTGTGACAGTCCGGTGGACGGCGAGGACGGATGAACGCGTTAGGCTCGGTCTCGACGGGCCCGTAGCTCAGTTGGTTAGAGCAGCCGACTCATAATCGGTAGGTCCCTGGTTCGAGTCCAGGCGGGCCCATAACGACCCTCCTATCCAAGCCGTTTCCGCATGGATAGGAGGGTCATGCAGGGCGGGAAGGTCAGAAATGACCGTGTGGTGCACACCCGCGATCGTTGCCCAGGGATACGCTCTGTGGGTGCTCCGACTGCTCGGTGTCCCGGTGTCTGACGGTGATGATCGCCGGCTAATCGCAACGCTCCTTGCCGATGGTTCGGCGGACGCGTTGACGGCCGCTGCGATGCTGACGAAGGGCGTCGACCGTGAGCTCTACGCGGTCGGTCGCGGGTTGCTACGGGCAGGTGATGGTGATCGTCCCTTCGCCCACGTCAATCGGAGGAGGATTGCTCCCGTCGTTCGGAGGCGTCTTCTGCATCGGGCCAGAGTACGACATGCTGTTGCCGTCGAACGCGAAGGCCGCGTCGTTCATGGAGCCAGTCGCGGGTGAATAGGTGGTGGGCCCGGTTTGGCCCGCAGGATCGGCCACGATCATGGAGATGTTTCCGGCCCATCCAGTTTCTTCGTACCGATTCGCCCCGGCGCCAAGCGTTACCTCGTTGTCTCCGATGCGGTATGAGAACCGGAACGTGTCGGCCTCGATGAGGCAGTCCAGGGCTCCTGGTAGCTCGAAGTTGAACTCTTGGCCGTCCACGGACACTGTTGCGTGGCCGGGAGGTGGTGGATCGACCACGGTCTCTCCGCTCGCGCCGTTCCCCGAGCCGTCGCCTCCGGAGGACGTGGCCTCGGTCATGGCATCGCCGCCCGTGCTCGCGCTTAGATCGGCACTAGCGCCGTCGTCATTGCCACCACAACCCGCCGTAAGAAGACCCAACACTACAACTACCGCCGCAAAGAGCTGCCGCATTCGCATTCCACCCTTTCCTTCTCGGTCACTCGGCTTGGACCCGACTACACAACCTCGCGCTTTACGACCTCACCCGTTGCTTCGCTGACCCCGCCCACCTGGTGGAACGTGCCGGGGTCAGGTGCCCTGAGGCAGCCCGGCAGGCCCGCTCACCCAGCCCGTTCCCCCGCCAGAGCCACAATCCGGGCCACAGCATTCGAGTCCTCAACATTCAGTTACCGCAGGCCCACGTCACGGTTATGGGCTTTCCGCCTTGTTTGGCCGAGAACGTACCGCTCCTGAGGCCCTTCTTCAGCACCACCTTCGCGGGGCCGCTGAAATCTGTTCCGGGTGCTTGTACCAGGGTGGAGATGTCCCACTTGGCTCCGTCGACGTACGTACCGGGCCGCTTCGGCTTCGGCCTGATAACCATGCTGGCGAAGCGGTTGACCTGCTTCTTCGCGCTGTAGGTGAGAACGCCGATGAAGAAACCCAAACTGGTGGATTGGCTCGTGCTTGAGCCGCAGGCCCCACCAACGATCTTTGATTTCTTGCCGCCGATGTTGAGCGTCGCCTTCGCGGGCCCGCAGTACAGCGTGAGGCGGTCGCTGCCACTGCGGATCGTCTTGACCGTACCCGTCTTGTTCATGGCCTTCGTGCATTTCGGTGTCGCGGCCTTGGCCGCATCCCCGGCGACGGCAGAGGACACAACCACGACGCAAGACGCCAGGCCTACAGCAGCAACGAGGATCAGACGCATGATGGCTCCGCCGCCGTTCCCAACGTCAGCAAGACGCCGAACACCAACGACACGCCAAACACGACCGACAGCGCCGAGGATCTCCTAAACATGGCCCACTCCGCCTTCCGGGGTTGATTCCGGAAGGGGCGCTCAGTCGCTCCGCAACGGCCGCGCTGTCGCGACCGCACCCTTCCCCTGCGTGGAAGGCCCTCACCTGATAGTGGGGGGTTTCTAACAGATCAGCGGTAGAGATTTCAACTTGCTGCCTGCCGCGACGCTGCGGCACGGCACCTGGTCCGTGCGTGTCCTGCCCGGAGTGCTGGCAGCGGGAGTTCGGGGCGCGGAAGGTGGAAGGCCCGCCGGGTAGCGGGCCTTCCAGTGAGTGCCTTCTGTTCCGTGAGCCGTGCCTTCCCACGGCTGTTTCCAAGCGAACGACCTCTTTACCTAGCGGGGATGTCCGAGGTCTGAGGGTTGCAGGAGATGATGAGGCCGGGTCCGGCGGGAACGCCGAAGGCCGGTGATCCGGGATAGGCGTCTGCCGGAGTCTGCGTCCGCTTGGTGTACTGGCCCAGGTCGCTGTCATAGTCATTCAGACCGCTGAACGCGCAGAAGGAGTTCGCGTGCCCCTCGGCGGCCGTGGCGTCGCAGAGCAGATTCTTGACGCATCCGCCCGACACACCGCCTCCGGTGTACGGCGGCCCTTTTACCTCACCTGCGAGCGCGGCGCTCGCTCCCAGGCCCATAAGGGCGGCTGCAGCGATCGCAACTACCAGCAATCGTGTCTTGCCCACTATCTACCTCCCCTTGCATTGTTGGCAATGGACGCCTCGATCGGCGTCACCCAGTAGACGGCTCTGCGCAGCTCTTTCTTCCATCAGAGGGTGGACGACGAGCGGGTTGGGGCGGATTGTCTGAGTGCATTGAACCAGGCGAGGAACTGAGCCGGTCCTGGTAGGTGGTCGGCCTCACCCGGGAGGAACGCACGGCGATCCTGGCGTGTCTCGAGGATCCACCGGACGGCCTGATCGAGCTACGTGGGGCGCTGATGCCCTGCCGAAAATGACGGCTTCAGCGGGACGCTGGATGCGCGAGCGCGAACTCGGAGTGCTGACACCGGAGACTCGGTTGCCTCGGTTGTCCGGGGCACGCAAACTGCTGTCGGCGTGGACATTGACAGGATCACGACCCTCGCGGTAGGTTCGCGTGTATGGGGAAGCGGCGGTTGCCGGCCGCGACGAGCACTCGGACGGCCGTGTTTATCGTTGCCGCGGTGGTCTTCCTCGCTGCGGGCATGGCATCGGGCGCGGGGACGGCTGTTCCCTGGAAGTTCCATCAGTTGGACAACGACAGATGCTGGGATGCCGCCACGAAGGACGCAAATCTCAACGGTTACTCGGAAGAGGTGTGGTACGACGTCGATAACGACTGTCGCTGGGACACGCACCTCTGGAATTCTGTCGGGGCGGACAACCTGCTCGAGTCGCTCACGTTCGACATGGACGAGGACAGACACTGGGAATACTGGCTGGTTGACACAAACCAACGCATTGGCTTCGACGTCGCGTTCTTCGACGACAACGAAGACGGGTACTACGATCGCTGGGCACGTCTGGGGACGGCACCCGATCCGTCGCTCGGGACCATCGGAGGGCCCCAACAACGCACCGGGACCCTGCTCTTGCTCGACTGGCTGGCCGACAAGACAGGGCGGGCCGTCTGGGCGGGCCCAGACAGTGACAGCGACGGGTATCCGGATCTGATCGATCGGCACCCGACGGACCGACGATACCGCTGAACCTAGCGACGATTGCGGCGCTTGCGCCACACGGCCACAGGGCGGATGACGCGAGAGGTGCGGCCGGACGCGCGATGCTCGGGCATGCTACGCGGAGAGCGGGCCGGGCGGTTCGGGAGGCGGCGTGTGGCGCGCAGCCCGCTCGTGCAGGGTCTGCTCGAGATCGGCGATCGTGCCGACGATTTCGTCGAGGGCGCGGCGCTCGCCGCGGGGGTCGGAGAACCGCTGTCGGGCAAGGAAACGGCGGGCCTCGTCCTGGTGGCGTCGGCTCGTCTTCCAGCGCTCGAGTAGTCGATCGTCGATCTGCGCGGTCATCTCGTGTGTATCGGCACGTCGGTCGCGCCCGTTGAGCCCGGACGACAGGCCAAAGCCTGTCGCCGCGTGAAATGGGAGGGCTGGGAGCCCGCGAACGGCCTCCCAGCCCGTCACGGCGCAACCCCGGGGGGCAGGCAGTTTCCTACCTGTGGGGAGAGGAGTCGCGCCGAACAAGTTGTATCTGTCTCACATCGCAACGATAATTGCGAGAGGTTCCCCGCACCTTCCCGAAAGGAAAAGTTCGCAAAATGGACATCTCAAAGCTCTCACACGGCATCAAGCTCGTGCTCGGTGGCTCGATCGCCTTCCTGGTCGTGTCGATCTTCAACTGGCAGGAGATCGACCTCGGAGTCGCGTCCGCAGGCGTGAGCATGTGGCACGGTTGGGGTGTTCTCGCCGGCTTGCTCGCGATCGTGATCATCGTCTGGGAGGGGTTGCGTCTCGCGAACGTGAATCTCGAGATCGGACTGACCCCCGCCATGGTGACGACGGCCCTCGCCATTCTCATGCTGCTCTTCACCGTCCTCAAGTTCCTGGTCAGCAACGAGTTCCGCACGTTCTGGGCGTTCATTGGCCTCCTGCTCGCGGTCTTCGTCGCGGTCGGTGCGTTCATGAACATGAAGGATCTCGGCCATTCTCTCGAGGACATGGGCAACCAGATGAAGGCTGCCGCCGGAAGCGCCACTGCCGCCGCGAAGGCCGCGACGGCCAAGGGCGACGACGCTCCCGCCGCCCCCGAAGCGCCTGCTGCGCCTGCCGCTCCGGCGGCGCCCGAGCCTCCGGCGGACGAGAGCGAGCAGCCTTCGCCGCCCTCCGCCGCCTGATCGCGCGGGTGGCCGCCCCCGCAGTCGCGGGGGCGGCCACCTCGCTACACTGCGCAAATGGCCGAAACGGGCACCATGCGCGTCAAGAGTGGCCTCGCCGAGATGCTCAAGGGCGGCGTCATCATGGACGTCGTCAACGCGGAACAGGCTGTGATCGCGGAGAACGCCGGCGCCTGCGCCGTGATGGCGCTCGAGCGGGTTCCCGCCGACATCCGCCGGGACGGCGGAGTCGCGCGGATGTCGGATCCCGGCATGATCCGCGAGATCCAGGAAGCCGTCTCGGTCCCCGTGATGGCGAAGTGCCGCATAGGCCATTTCGCCGAGGCGCAGATCCTGCAGGCGCTCGAGGTCGACTACATCGACGAGTCCGAGGTGCTGACCCCGGCCGACATCCAGCACCACGTCGACAAGTGGGGCTACACGGTGCCGTTCGTCTGCGGTGCCACGAACCTCGGCGAGGCGCTCAGGCGCATCAGCGAGGGCGCCGCGATGATTCGCACGAAGGGTGAGGCCGGCACGGGAGACGTCGTCAACGCCGTTACGCACATGCGCGCCGTCTTCGGTGGGATCCGGCGACTGCAGTCGCTGCGGAGCGACGAGTTGTACACCGAGGCCAAGAATCTCCAGGCGCCATACGAGCTCGTCCGGTGGGTGGCCGAGAACGGCAGGTTGCCCGTCGTCACATTCACCGCCGGTGGCATCGCCACTCCGGCCGACGCGTCGCTGTGCATGCAGCTCGGGGCCGACGGTGTCTTCGTCGGATCCGGCATCTTCAAGTCGGGCGATCCTGATTTGCGCGCGAAGGCGATCGTCGAGGCGACGACGCACTTCCAGAACGCGAAGATCCTGGCCGAAGTATCGACCGGGCTCGGCGAGCCGATGGTCGGCATCTCCTCCGCGTCGCTCGCTGACGACGAGCGGCTCGAAGTTCGCGGCTGGTAGGACGTTCCGGTGCCTGGTTGAAGCCAGGCACCACGCGGACGGTGGCCGGCCTCAGCCGGTCGCCGGGGCCTACACTCTGTCGGATGAAGATCGGCGTTCTCGCACTCCAGGGCGCGTTCCGTGAGCACGTGGCGATGCTCCGCCGGCTTGGCGTGGAAGCCGGGGAGGTGCGCCTGCCGGAGCAGTTGGACGGCCTGGACGGGCTGGTCATTCCCGGTGGTGAATCCACCACGATGCTGCGCCTCATGGGCCTCTACGGGCTCGACGAGGCGATCCGTGCCTTCCCCGGCCCTCTCTTCGGCACCTGCGCCGGAATGATCGTGCTCGATCGCGAGCGGCTCGGCCTGATCGACATCGCTGTCGAGCGCAACGCCTTCGGACGCCAGGTCGCGAGCTTCGAGACGCCGCTTCGGATCGAGGGGGAAACCGAGCCTTTCACCGGCGTGTTCATCCGCGCTCCCTGGGTCGCCGACGCCGGGCCAGGCGTCGCTATCCTCGCCGAGATCGACGGTCATCCCGTGCTCGCGCGCGAAGGGCGTATTCTCGTTGCGTCGTTCCATCCGGAGTTGACCGACGACACGCGGGTGCATGAGCGGTTCCTAGGGCTTGTACGGGAGGAGCAGGGTGTCAGGGCATAGCAAGTGGTCGACGATCAAGCACAAGAAGGGCGCGGCCGACGCGAAGCGCGGCAAGCTCTTCTCCAAGCTCTCGCGCGCAATCATGGTGGCGGCGAAGGAGGGGGGCTCGGATCCCGCCACCAACATGTCGCTCGGGAATGCGATCGAAAAGGCACGCTCCTACTCGATGCCGAAGGACAACATCGATCGTGCGATCGCCAAGGGAGCGGGCGAGGGCACCGACGGCGCGACCTTCGAGACGGTCGTCTACGAGGGATACGGGCCGGAGGGCGTTGCGGTCATCGTCGAGGCGCTGACCGACAACCGCAACCGCACGGCTGCGGACGTTCGACATCTCTTCTCGAAGCACGGAGGGAACCTCGGTGCCACCGGGGCCGTCGCGTGGCAGTTCGAGCGACGCGGCATCGTGCTCGTGGCGGCAGAGGAGGTCGACGAGGAGGCGTTGTTCCTCGTCGTCGCGGAAGCCGGCGCGGACGACGTCGACCGGGACGGCTCGGTGTTTCAGGTTTCAAGCGCTCCCGACCAGCTCTCCGCCGTACGACAGGCGGTCGAGGCGGCCGGATTCACCGTCGAGTCCGTCGAGCTCCCGATGGTGCCGAAGGTGACCGTGGAGATCGCCGACGAGCCGACCGCAAAGAAGGTCGTGCGTCTGGTGGAAGGGCTCGAGGACAACGACGACGTCCAGGATGTCTACGCAAACTTCGACATCCCCGAGAACGTGCTCGAAGCGGTTGCATCATGAGCCCGCGTGAGTACTAGAATCGCTGGTCGAAGGCTCCCACGAGAAGCGCCGTGTCGGCGCGAGAGGAGGGCTCACCGATGAGATGGATCTTGGCAGGCGCCGCGGTTGCAGCGCTCGCGATGGCCGTTTCGGGATGCGGAGGGTCGAACGAGGAGAGCAGCGGCACGACGACCGACACGACGGCGATCGAGACGACGGCGTTGACCGACACGTCGGTGGCCGACACGACGTCGACCGAGGACACGTCGACCGAGGACACGTCGACCGACCCCGGGACACGTCGACCGAGGCGACCGGCGCGCTCAGCGACGAGTGCAAGAGCCTCGTCGAGGCGGGGCAGGCGTTCGGGGCAGCGCTCTCCAGCGCGACCGGTGGCGGGACAAACGACGATCTCGACGCCACGGCTAAGGCGTACAAGGCCTTCGCGGACAATGCGCCGGACGAGCTCAAGGACGACTTCGAGACGCTCGCGGGCGTGATCGGCGAGTACGCAAGCGCGATCGGCGATCTCGATCTGAAGGCCGGGGAGACGCCGAGCCCGTCACAGATCGCCAAGCTCGTCGCCCTCAGCCGATCGTTCAACTCGGCCGACGTGCAGGAGGCGTCAGCTGCGATTTCGAGCTGGACCACGGAGAACTGCGGCCCGTAGACGAAGCCGATTCATCCCGGGCCCCGTCCGCTCCGATGCCTACCCTTCCACCGTGAAGGTTCTCGGCATCGATCCAGGGACGGCTGCATGCGGGTACGGGATCGTCCACGAAAGCGGCGGGCGGGTCACCTCACTCGCGTCCGGGTGCTGGACGACAAGCGCCCGCGAGCGGCCCGAGCTTCGCTTACGGGTGATCTTCGAGGGGGTGCAGGGGGTCATCGCGGCGCACGGGCCGGACGCCGTCGCGCTCGAGGAGTCGTATGTGGGGCCCGACGCCCGCATCGCGCTCTTCGTCGGGCAGGCGCGCGGCGCCGCAATGGTCGCCGCCGCCACAGCGGGCGTTGAGTGCACGGAGTACGCACCGGCGCGCGTCAAGCAGTCGATCTGTGGTCACGGCAGGGCCGACAAGGGGCAGATGCAGCGGATGGTCAAGATGCTGCTCTCACTCGACGAGGTTCCGGCAACCTCCCATGAAGCCGACGCTCTCGCGGTCGCGATCTGCCATGCCCTGATGCCTCCGCTCGCCCGCATGGCATCGTGATCGGCCGCCTTCGAGGGATTCCCGCGGGACGGAGCGCCGACGGGGTGCTGCTCGACGTCAACGGCGTCGGCTACATCGTCGCCGCCACACCGGGCGTTCTGCGGCGCGCCGAGGGTGGTGGCGAGATCACGGTCGAAACGTTCCTGCACGTCCGTGAAGACACGCTCCAGTTGTATGGCTTCGCCGATTCCTCCGAGCGGGAGCTCTTCACGCAGCTTCTCACCGTCAGCGGCATCGGGCCGAAGGTCGCCCTCGCCGTCGTCTCGGGCTCGCCGGTCGCGGAGCTGCGGCGCGCCATCCTGCTCGAGGATCACGCGCGCTTCCAGGCGATCCCCGGAATCGGTAAGAAGACGGCCGAGCGCATCGTGCTCGAGCTGAAGGACAAGGTCGTGTTCGCGGGTGAGGATCAGATCGTTCCAATCGGGGAGGAGACGCCGACCCATCTCGATGCGCGGGACGCGCTCGTCGAGCTGGGCTACACCGTCCTCGAGGCGGAGCAGCGCCTTGCCGACGTCGACCCGGAGCTCCCGCCCGCGGAGCGGGTGCGGATGGCGTTGCGCGCCGGGTGAGCCGTCAAAGCAGCTTCGCCCCGACGTATCACGGCGTGCGGCCGTGCGGCCGTGCGTCCGGGCGCTGGCCTAGGCTGTTCCCATGAGCGATAGCATCGTCACGCCGCTGCTCGATCCCGCGGAGGAGGAGGTCGAGCGCTCTCTGCGGCCGCGGCGGCTCGACGACTTTGTCGGCCAGGAGCGGATCAAGGAGCAACTCGGCATCGCTCTTGACGCCGCAAAGGGGCGCGACGAGGCGCTCGACCACGTCCTGCTCGCCGGGCCACCGGGCCTCGGCAAGACGACCCTCGCCCAGATCATCCGCGAGGAGCTCGGCGTCGGGCTTCGCACGGTCGCCGGCCCGGCGCTCGAGAAGAAGGACATCGCCGCGATCCTCACTGCGATCGAGCCGCGCGACGTCCTGTTCATCGACGAGATCCATCGACTGAATCGTGCGGCCGAGGAGATCCTCTACCCCGCACTCGAGGACTTCCGTCTCGACATCATCTTTGGGCAGGGCGCCGCCGCGCGCACGCTCACGATCGACCTACCGCCGTTCACGCTCGTCGGCGCAACGACCCGGTCCGGCCTGCTGACGACGCCTCTGCGCGACAGGTTCGGGATGACCTTCCGGCTCGGGTACTACGAGCCCGGTCAGCTCGGCAGAATCGTTCGTCGATCCGCGGCAATCCTCTCGGTCGAGATCGAGGACGACGCCGCCGACGAGATCGCGGGGCGCTCACGTGGCACCCCGCGGATCGCGAACCGGATCCTGCGACGAGTGCGGGACGTCGCCGAGGTGAGGCATGCAGGAAAGATCACGAACGAGATCGCCCGCGAGGCGCTCGAGCTCCTCGAGGTCGACGGCCTGGGGCTCGAGCGCATCGACCGCGAGCTTCTGCTGGCCGTCGCAGACAAGTTCGGTGGCGGGCCGGTCGGACTCTCGACGCTTGCCGTCGCGCTCGGCGAGGAGACCGACACGATCGAGGAGGTCTACGAGCCGTTCCTCCTCCAACTCGGCTTCCTCCAACGCACCCCGCGGGGAAGGACGATCACCGCACTCGGTCGCAAGCACGTCGGCGCCGTCCGGGTCGACGGGAGCCTGTTCTAGCCGTGCCCGATCTCTGGACTCCCGGGATGTCCGGCCCGCTCGAGGAGCCTGTCCGCCCGCAGATGCGGCTTCGCTAGCGCCTGAACTGCAGCGCGCGCCAGCTCGGGGTGGGAGCGAGCTCGAGCAGCGCACGGCCGCCCTCAGGCTCGGCGTACCCGAAGTCGCCCGTTGCCTCGTCGAAACTCACCTCGAGCAGCTGCTCCTTGACGCGGTGGTCGAGGTACGCACCGCGGAACACGAGCTTTTGCAACCAGTAGACGAGCGACTCGCCGTCGTTCAGCGAGAGTCGCTCCCAGTGCCGCATCAGGTACTTGCCGAGCGAGCTCCGAGGCTCCTCGATTCGGTTGTCCGCGACCAGTTCCACGAGATCGAGCGCCTCGTCCTCGTCGAGGTCGCTGCCGGCGATCAGGTCGAGCTTCACGGCGGCGGCGGTGACCCGCTCGCAGAAGTCATCGGCGCCGAAGGCGAAGCGGTAGCCGAGGAACTCGAGCACGTAGTCGTTACCGGAGGTGTAGTTGAGTTCGCCCTGGGGCATGGCACGAAAGCTACCCTCAGCGCGTGAACTGGCGGCTGACGATCCCGATGACCGTCGTCGTGCTCGCTATCTGGCTCGTCGGTGCCGCGGTGACCAGGTACACCCTGGCGCAGATGGCGTACCTGGCGCCGGTCGCCGTCGTGGTCGTGGGTGCAACGATCGGGATCGTGATGCTCTGGGTGAAGATCATCCGGCAGTCGCGTGACGATCGCCGTGCGCGCAGCGATGCACCTTCCTGACTCCGGCGACCGGACGACGTGAAGCGGGAGGCCCGCGGAGGACACCTGACGGGCCGGCGCCTGTTGTCGACTGCCGTCCGGGCCGGGACCTATCTTGGAGACATGGTGGCGAACTGGAAGATCGACGAGGTGTCGTTGCCCGAGGTCCGTTCCCTGACCGCCGAGCTCGGCGTTTCCGAGACCGTTGCAAGTGTGCTGGTGCGGCGTGGGCTCGGCGATCCAGCGGCAGCGAGGGCCTTTCTCGATCCCGAAGGAATCACGCACGACCCGTTTCTACTCGGCGACATGGGATTGGCCGTCGAGCGACTCCGGGCCGCCGTCGAACAGGGAGAACGGATCTGCGTCCACGGTGACTACGACGTCGACGGCATCTGCGCCACCGCGCTCGCAACGCTGACGCTGCGCGAGCTCGGCGCGAACGTCACCTGGCACCTCCCGAGTCGGTTCGAGGAAGGCTACGGGGTCTCGGGCGAGACGATTGCACGCCTTGCCGAGGACGGCGTGAAGCTCATCCTCACGGTTGACTGCGGCATCACTGCCGCCGCGGAAGTGGAGGAGGCACGGCGTCTCGGTGTCGATGTGATCGTCACCGACCATCATCGGCCCGGCGAGACGCTGCCCATGTGCCCGATCGTTGCCACGCGACCCTCCGCCTACCCGTTCCCTGATCTCTGTGGTACGGGCGTCGTGGCCAAGCTGGCGCAGGCCCTGCTCGGGCCAGAACATCCGGCGCTTGCTCGTCACGCCGACCTGATTGCGCTCGCAACGATCGCAGATGTCGTTCCTCTCCTCGACGAAAACCGCGCCCTTACGACGACGGGTCTGCGTGGGCTCTCTCGCACCCAGAAACCCGGTCTGGCAGCGCTGATGCGGGTCGCCGGCGTCGACGCGGCAACCATCGATGCGACGGCGGTCGCCTTCAGGCTCGCCCCTCGCATCAACGCAGCCGGCAGGCTCGGCCGGCCGGACGTGGCTCTGCATCTCGTCCTCACAGAGGATGCCCGCGAGGCTGACCTCCTCGCCAACGAGCTCGAGAGCCTCAACCGCGATCGGCAAGCGGTCGAGGAGCGGATCCTCCGCGAAGCAGTGGCGACTGTGGAGGCCTGGCCTGCCGACAGGCGCAATCGTCGAGCGTACGTCGTCTGGGGCGAGGGCTGGCACGAAGGCGTGATCGGAATCGTCGCCTCGCGCCTCGTCGAGCGGTTTGGCCGCCCCGTCGTCCTGATCGCCGGAGAGGGCGACCGGTGGAAGGGCTCCGGCCGTTCCGTCCCGAGCTTCGACCTGCACGCCGCCCTCGCCGCCTGCTCCGGTCATCTGGAGCGATTCGGTGGTCACCGGGCAGCTGCCGGGCTCTCGATCCATCCGGATCTGCTCGAGACCTTCGCCCAGGCCTTCTCCGCTCATGCCGACGCCGTTCTCGGCGACGAGGACCTGGCTTCGCTGACACGGATCGACGCGATCGTGCCGGCAACTGCGCTCACCCTGGATCTTGCACGCGAGCTCGAGCGGCTCGCCCCATTCGGCCTCGGGAACCCCGACGTGACGCTCCTCGTCGCAGATTGTGAGGCCGTTGGTGCCTCGACCGTCGGCGACGGAAAGCACCTGCGATTCAGGGTCCGCCAGCAGGGCCGTGACGCGGGCAGCGCGATCGCGTTCGGCTTCGGCGGCCAGCTCGATCGGATGCAGGTCGAGTCGCACTTCGATGTCGCATTCAGGCTCAAGCAGAACCGCTGGAACGGGACGGTCGCTCCACAGCTCGTCGTCCGCCGGATCTTCGATACGGCAGGTGCATACGAGGAGCTCCGTGCTTGGCTTGCCGGATTGTGGCGCGCGGGCGAGGCCGCCTGGACTCCGGAGGCTCGGCGCATCTTCACCGAGCTGTCGATCGATTCTGCCGGCGGGAAGCGACAGCTCCTCGAGTCACCGACCTTCCGGGAGCTCCTCGCTCACGGTGCACCGCTCAGCCTGCCGCAGGCAGCCTGACAGCGCTCAGCGCTGCGGGAACGGGCTACGGCGCCGCGCGGGCGCGAGCGACCGCTCGATCTCGGCCAGCAGCCTCTGCACCCGCCGGCGCTCGATGTATCTCCTGAAAGGGCGCATCGCCAATGCTCTTTCGGCAGATCGACGCCGGCTCCTGTCACCCGAAAGGGCACGAGTACACTGAGACCATGGCTGTCGTCGATGCGGAACGCCACCAGAACGATCTCGTCAATGAGTTGATCGCGAGCGTCGAGGCCTACAACCCGGGCGTCGACAAGGAGTTGATCCGCCGTGCCTTCGTCGAGGCAGAGCGTGCGCACCGCGGTCAGGTGCGACGCTCCGGCGAGCCGTTCGTCAACCACCCACTCGGGGTTGCGCTGATCTGCGCCGAGCTGCACCTCGATGCCCAGACGATAGCCTCGGCGCTGCTCCATGACGTGATCGAGGACACCGAGACCGATGCCGAGGAGCTCCAAGCCTTGTTCGGGGAGGAGATCGCCCAGCTCGTCGAGGGCGTCACGAAGCTGACTCGCATCAGCTTCCAGAGCCGGGAGCAGGCAGAGGCCGAGAACTACCGGAAGATGATCGTGGCCATGGCGCAGGACGTGCGCGTGATCCTGATCAAGCTCGCCGACCGGCTGCACAACATGCGCACGATCGAGTACCTCGGCAAGCAGAAGCAGGTACAGAAGGCGAAGGAGACGCTCGAGGTGTATGCGCCACTTGCGCACCGGCTCGGCATCCACGCGGTCAAGTGGGAGCTCGAGGATCTCTCCTTCCAGATCCTCCATCCACGCAAGTACGCGGAGATCAAGGCGATGGTTGCGGATCGTCGTGCCGACAGGGAAGCGCAGGTCGAGACGGCCGCGATCGACCTGCAGAACGACCTGGACAAGGCCGATATCCCCGCCGACATCGCAGGGCGCGCGAAGCACTTCTACTCGATCTACGACAAGATGGCCAAGAAGGGGCGCGAGTTCAACGAGATCTACGATCTCACCGCGATGCGCGTTCTGATCGAGCGGGGCGGCGACGAGGGGACCCGCGACTGCTACGCGGCGCTCGGGATCATCCACGCTCTCTGGAAGCCGATGCCCGGGCGATTCAAGGATTTCATCGCGATGCCCAAGCTGAACCGCTACCGGTCGTTGCACACGACCGTGATCGGCCCCAACGGGACGCCGCTCGAGATCCAGGTCCGCACGCGCGAGATGCACGAGGAGGCGGAGTTCGGAGTCGCGGCACACTGGCTCTACAAGCGGGGACGGTCGTCCAAGGGCGACGATGAGTGGGTCGCCTGGGTCAAGAACCTGATGGACTGGCAGGGCGACGAGCAGGACGCGGCGGAATACATGCGCACGCTTCGCACCGACCTCTTCGACGACGAAGTCTACGTCTTCACGCCGAAGGGCGAGGTCAAGACGTTGCCGGCCGGCGCCACCCCGATCGACTTCGCGTACGCCGTGCACACGGACGTCGGGCACAAGACCGTCGGCGCCAAGGTGAACGGGCGGATCGTGCCATTGCACTACAAGCTGAAGAACGGCGACTTCGTCGAGATCCTGACGTCGAAGTCGGGCCGGGGGCCGTCACGCGACTGGATGTCGGTCGCAGCATCGTCTCGCGCACGCAACCGGATCCGGCAGTGGTTCCAGCGCGAGACAAAGGGTGAGACGGAGGCGAAGGGTCGCGAGGCGCTCGATCAGGCACTGAAGGGGCAGAATCTTCCCTACCGCAAGCTTCAGGGATCCGCCGTGCTGGCCGAGGTGATCCGCGACCTCGGCTTCAAGAAGGCCGAGGACTTCTACCTTGCAGTCGGCTCGGGCAAGCTCGGCACGGGGCAGGTCGTGAACAAGGTCCTACAGCGTCTGAAGACCGACCAGGTTGCGGAGGAGCCGGCTATCACGCTGAAGGCACCCAAGTCGCGCTCCACGGTGGCGGGCGAGTCCCTCGGGATCGTCGTCCAGGGCGTCGACGACGTGCTTCTTCGACTGGCGAAGTGCTGCACTCCCGTTCCGGGGGACGAGATCCGCGGCTACATCTCGCTCGGCCGCGGAATCACGATTCATCGCGCAGACTGCCCGAATGTGAAGGCGTTGATGCGCAATCCCGAACGGTTCACGCCGGTCGAGTGGGAAGGGAGCGCAAAGACGAGCTTCAGGGTGCAGATCGCCGTCGAGGCGTGGGACAGGGCGCGGTTACTCGAGGACGTGGGCCGGACCTTCTCCGAGCATGGTGCGAACATCGTCGCCTACGGCGGGACCGTCGAGGACGGGATGGCGAAGAACTGGTACACGGCCGAGATCGGCGACGTCAACGACCTCCGCTCGCTGCTCTCGGCGCTGCGGCAGCTGGATGCCGTCTTCGACGCCTATCGCGTGACCCCGGGGTGAGCGGAGCGCTCGAGACCGTGGGTCGGTTGCAGCGGGCGACGCGCACGCGTCGCCCCGACGGTGGGTGACGGTCCGCCTCGATGCAGCGCCCCTCGAACGAGGGATTGCATCCCCCTTCCGGGTGCCTACAACTGTGAACAGGGGAGAGGGGTCATGTTGCAACGGCCGTCCGGTGCGCCGGGCGGCCGCTGCAACGGGCATTCGGGTCGAGCTTCTAGGGCTCCCAGCTCTCGCCCCCCGTGTCCCAGCCGAGTAGGACGTGGGTCGAAATGCGCTCTGCGACCTGCGTGAGAAACGTCGTCTCCGCCTCACCGTCCACGGCGAGCTCGCCGACGATCGTTTCCTCATACCGCACGGGCACGCCGATCCGACGCGCTGGGTCGGGGGCCCCGGCTTCAGGCCCGAGGGTCAGGGCGCCGTCGTCGACGAAGAGGATCCCGGCCCACGAGACGGCCGGCTCGTCCACGAGTGCCGCAACGACCGTGCGCAGGACATCGTCGGGCTCCGTGCCCTCGTCGATCGCCCGGTCGATGAGGGTCATGGCATGCTCACTCACTCGACGACGTCTCCATGCTCGAAGTCCCTCACGGTTTGCCGCACGGCCTTCGGGATCTGGATCGGCGTTCGCGCGGCCGGGTCGATGAGCACGAGAGTCTGCGTCCCCGTGACCATCAGCTCGCCGTCTTCCAGGCTCACCGCCGCGACCTCGTACGTCACACTCGTGCGGCCGAGCCTGCTCACACGGACGAAGCATTCGAGCAGGTCATCGAAGCGCGCGGGCGCGTGGTACTCGACGTGCGACGCGCGCATGACGTACTCCGCTCCCTCGACACCCAGCGAGCCCAGGTGGCGGTGGTACTCCGTTCGCGCGTGGTCGAAGTAGGGGAGATAGCGGCCGTAGTAGACGACGCCCTGCGCGTCCGTGTCGGAGAACCACACGCGCGTCAGCGCCGAGTACTTGAACGGTGGGCGCCCGTCGGTGAGTCGACCGAGCTCGAGAGGGTCGCTCACGGGTCAGCCCTGGATCAGGGCGACGAGCTCGTCGCGGCGGGAGGCCATCTCCCTCTCGGACAGGGCCTCGAGGTTGAGGCGGAGCAGTGGCTCGGTGTTCGAGGGACGTACGTTGAAGTGCCACGTGTCGAAGTCGACGGAGATCCCGTCGAGATGAGAGACCCTTCCGCCTTCGGCGGTGTAGCGCTCCTTGATCTCCTGGAGCTTCAGCGGCACGTCTGCAACCGGCGTGTTGATCTCGCCGGTGATGAAGTACTGGGCGCGGAGAGGGCGCAGGATCTCGGAGAGCTTCGCGCCGCGGGTCGAGATCAGCTCCAGCATGAGGAGGAACGGGACGACGCCGGTGTCGGCCTGGGTGAAGTCCCGGAAGTAGTAGTGCGCCGAGACCTCGCCGGCGAAGATCGCGTCCTCCTTCCGCATCCGATGCTTGATGTACGCGTGACCGACCCGGTTGACGAGAGCAGTTCCCCCCGCCGCCTCGATGGTACGGGGAACGGCCCAGCTTGCACGAACGTCGTACAGAACGGTCCCACCGGGGCTCTTCCCGAGCATCACCTCTGCGAGGAGTGCAGTGACGAAGTCTCCGGGCACGAACTCGCCGGAGTCGTCGACGAAGAAGCAACGGTCGGCATCGCCGTCGTACGCAACACCGAGGTCGGCGCCCTCCTCTTTCGTCTTCGCGACGATGAACGCGCGGTTCTCCTCGAGCAGCGGGTTCGGCTCGTGGTTCGGAAAGGTCCCGTCGGGCTCGAAGTAGCAGCGGACGACCTCGATCTGAGGCAGGCGATCGAGCACGGGGGGGAGCATCGTGCCCGCCATCCCGTTGGCCGCGTCGACGACGATTCGAAGCGGCTCGATCGCGGAGACGTCGACGAACGACAACACCTTGTCGACGAATCCCGGCCAGACGTCGAGCGGCGTGATCTCCCCGCGCTTCGTCACGGGGCCGAACCCTGCCTGCGCACCCGCCCGAATCTCCATCAGGCCAGAGTCGCCTCCGACCGGAAGCGCGCCGCGCCGCACGATCTTCATGCCGGTGTACTGCTTCGGATTGTGCGAGGCCGTGACGCAGATCCCGCCCTCGAGGCCGAGCTCTCCGACGGCGTAGTAGACCATCTCGGTGCCGACCATCCCGAGGTCGCGGACATCGGCGCCACCGTCCGCTGCGCCGTCCATCAAAGCGGCGGCCATCGCGGGCGCCGAGACCCGCATGTCGCGACCGACGGCGATCGTCCGCGGCTCGAAATGTTCGACATAGGCGCGGCCGATCGCGTAGGCCCCCTCCTCGTCCAGCTCGGAGCCGTAGAGGCCGCGCACGTCGTACGCCTTGAAGGTTCCTGGATCGAGCATCGCCATGATGCTAGCCTCGGCCGGCCGCGAGTGGCGCGGGGGTCGACGGGCGGGATGGACGCACGGGGTCGCCGAGGTCGCGTGCGGGGGCGGCGGCCGCCCTTGGGACGTCGGGCGTCTAGCGAGCGACGAGGCTCGCGGCGTGGTCCGGGACGTAGGTCATCGTCGACCGATCCGGGCGGATGTAGCCCGGGTCGACCTGCCTCGGTGGTAGCTCCCGTTTCTGCTCCTCGACCGATTCGTACGGGATCTTCGAGAGGAGGTGCGCGATGCAGTTCAGCCGCGCGTTTCGCTTCACGTCTGCCTCGACGACCCACCAGGGCGAGATGTCGGTGTCGGTGTGGACGAACATCTCGTCCTTCGCCCGCGAGAAGTCGACGAATCGCTTGCGTGACTCCACGTCGATGTCGCTGAGCTTCCACCGCCGGGTGGGATCCCTGATCCGAGCCTCGAACCGCCTCTGCTGCTCCTCGTCACTGACGGAGAACCAGTACTTCAGGAGGATCACCCCGTCCTCGATCAGCATGTTCTCGAACTGCGGGCACTGGCGGAGGAAGCGATGGTGCTCGTCGGAGGTGCAGAAGCCCATCACCTTTTCGACGCCGGCGCGGTTGTACCAGCTGCGGTCGAAGAGAACGATCTCGCCTGCCGCGGGCAGGTGCGCAATGTAGCGCTGGAAGTACCACTGCGCCCGCTCGCGCTCCGTCGGTGCCTGGAGCGCGGCGATCCGGCAGAAGCGGGGATTGAGCCGCTCCTGGATGCGCTTGATCGCACCACCCTTTCCGGCTGCGTCGCGGCCCTCGAAGATCACCACGATACGGGTTCCGGTTTCACGCACCCAGTCGAGCATGAGAGCGAGCTCGATCTGAAGCCGCTGGAGCTCCTGCTCGTAGTGTGCCCGCGTAATCCTGGGCGCGGCCCTCTTGCCGTCGGCTCGTGCCATGGAACCTGAGGCTATCTCAGCGTGCGGGCGCCGTCGACCCGGATACAGTCGCTACGTGGACGTTGGGCTTGCGATCGCGATCGGGCTCGCCTTCGCTTTCGCGTTGACGAACGGCTTCCACGACGCGTCCAACGCGATCGCCACGCTCGTCGCGACCCGGGCCGCGACGCCAAAGCAGGCGATCGTGCTTGCGGGGGTCTTCAACATGCTCGGCCCGGTCTTCGTCGGATCCGCGGTCGCCGTGACGATCGCCGGGATCGTCCAGGTTCCGGCAGGTGAGACAGTCGCAGTGATCGCGGCGGGACTGATCGCCGCGACGGGATGGAATCTGCTCACGTGGTGGCGCGGGTTTCCCTCCAGCTCCGGGCACGCGCTCGTGGGCGGGCTCGTCGGTGCGGCCCTCGTCGAAGGGGGCGACGAGCGCGGTCAACTGGGGCGGGTTCGACGGCTGGCGGCCGGTCGGCGTGATCGGCACTCTCGTCGCGCTCGCTGTCTCTCCGGTGATCGGGTGGGCCGCTGCCTTCATGACCCTTCGCCTGCTCAAGCGGTTCTTGCGCCGCGGCACGAACCGCCTGCGCGACCCCGTCAACAGGTCCCAGTGGATCGGCGCGGCAGCGCTCGCGTTCAGCCACGGCTCGAACGACGCCCAGAAGGCCGTCGGCCTGATTGCGGCGCTCCTGCTCGCGGCCGGGAAGACGCAGTCGCTGTCGGCGCCGCTCTGGGTCACCGTCGGCTCGGCTGCGGCGCTGACCCTCGGGACGGCGTTCGGCGGCTGGAGAATCGTCAGGACGATCGGCCGCAGGATTTACCGAATTCGCGCCCTCGACGGGTTCTCGAGCCAGGCCTCCTCCTCCGCCGTCATCCTCGGAGCATCGTTGATCGGGGCGCCGGTCTCGACGACGCACGTGGTCGCCTCCTCGATCGTCGGGATCGGAGTCGGCCGACGGCGCTGGCACCACATACGCTGGGCAGTCGTGCGCGACATGGGCATCGCCTGGTTGACAACGATCCCCGCAACTGCGGTCATCGCCGCGGTCGCGTTCATCATCTGGAGGTGGGTGGCGTGACGAAGAACTCGAACTGGTTCCTACCGGAGACGCCCGACGTGCTGGGGATGTTGCGGGCCCAGATTGCCGTGACGATGCGGGGCATGGACGCTCTCGTCGAGTGGGCTCACGGCGACGACGGTGCGGCCGAGCGGGTTCGCGCGCTCGAGCACGAGGCAGACGAATGCAAGCGCGAGCTCCAGCGCGTGCTCGTCGTTGCGTTCACAACGGCATACGACGCCGAGGATCTCTATACGCTCGGCCGTGGCATCGATTCGATCCTCAACCTCTCGAAGGATGCCGTGCGCGAGTCCGAGGTGATGTCTGCCCGCCCGACCGGGCGTTGCGGAGATGGCCGTGCTGCTGCGTGACGGCATCGGCCATCTCGATGATGCGATCGCGGGCCTGCAGGCGCGTCCCGAAGCGGCGACGACGTCCGCGGACGCTGCGATCAAGACGGAGCGACGCATCGAGCGTGTCTATCGGAAGGCGATGGCGGAGCTGCTCGAGGTCGACGACCTGAGAGAGGTCACGGCGCGGAGGGAGCTGTACAGGCGCTTCTCGCGAATCGCCGACCAGCTGACGGAGACCGCCGAACGCGTCTGGTATGCCGTGATCAAGGAGTCCTGAGGATCGCCTTGATCGCCTGGCTCGATGCCTCGTCAGGTGACTCGGAGATCACCGTCGCCGGGCGGTCGAAAAGATCGAGCGCTTCCCGGAGAGGGTCGGCGCGGAGCGTGCCCTCGCCGTAGGGCAGATGGTGCTTCTCGTTGCGGTTCGCATAGGCGATGTCGGAGAAGTGGACATGAAACGGGATGCCCGGCGCGAGGATGTCGTCGACTGCCGCGAGGGCCTCGGCGAAGAGGCTCGCCTGTAGATACGCGCCATCGCTCGTGGCGTGCATGTGGGCGAAGTCGAGTACCGGTCGAACCCAGCCCGTCTGGCGCGATATCTCGATAACGTCGTCGAGCGAGCCGAGGTCGCGCACGCGCCCCATCACCTCGACCCCGAACGGCACGGCGCGACCCTTGCCTTCCAGCCGTTCCCGGAGCGACCCGAGTTGTCCGACGACCGACGAGATCGCCTGCTCGTGCGAGCGACCGAGCAGGAACCCGGGATGGAAGACAACGACCTCTGCGCCGCAGGCCGCCGCAATTCCTGCGCTGCGATCGAGTGCTCCAACGGCCGAGGAATACTTCCGCCCGGCCGCTTCGAGGTGGCCCATGAAGCCGAAAAGCGGTGCGTGGACGGAGAGCGCGATATCGGCCGAGCGCGCCGCTTCCCCGAGCCGCTCGGCCCAGGGATAGTCCATCCAGAAACCGCCCTCGAAGTCGATCTCGCATGCGTCGTAACCGCGCTCACGCAGGACCTCGACCGCCGCGACGGGGTCGTCGCGGACGGGAATCCCCGGCAAGCCGACTCGAATTCGTGGCATTTGCGGGAACTCTATGTCGTCCGACGGACCTCGTACGCTTCAGGCATGGATCAGCCCACGCGCATCGACCTGCTCGAGCTCGACATCGATCTCCGGCTCGCGGATCTCTGGCGAGAGGCCGCCGACGTAACCGAATGGAACCTCGAGGTCGTCTCCGCGTTCATGCGCGCTTCGTACGGGAAGGGCTATTGCGACGCGTTCACCGAGGACTCGCCGGGCGCCCTGTGCCACGACCACGGATACGAAATCCCGGGTCGCCAGCAGTCCGTCCGCGCCGCGTAACGCCAATCAAGCAGGTTTTCCGCCGTTTGGCCGATCCGCACTTAGAGGCTGCGCGCATGACCAAGGGTGGACGGGCGCTCGCCGTGCCCCGCCTCGCGAGAATCCGGTGTGCCCGCCGCTCTCCTCTCAGCAGGCCACGTTCGTGATCTGCGCCCCCGGGCCCGCCTTGTACCAGGTCTTTCCGCCGACGGTCGAAGAGACACAATGGTTTGGTTAGGTTGTTACGGCCATGGCCGCTCGGGAAGCAAGATGCCACTGTGGTCAGCTTCGATTGGAGGTCACGGGGGATCCGTTCGCCGTGTCGATCTGCAACTGCCTCGCGTGCCAGCGTCGAACCGGCAGCGCATTCGGGATGCAGGCCGCGTTCAAGGCTGAAAGCGTGCAGGTGACGGGCCGCTTCAACGACTACGCGCGAGTCTCGGACGAGGCGGACGGGAAGGAGCATCTCTTTCACTTCTGCCCTGGCTGCGGCTCGCAGGTCTTCTACACCGAGCCGTCGAGTCCGGATCTGGTCGTCGTCTCGGTCGGTTCGTTCGCTGACCCGACGTTCCCGGCGCCGACGGAATCGGGCTACGACTCGCGACGCCACTCGTGGATCGGGCTTCCTGACTCAATGCAGAAGCACGCAATCGAGCTTTGGGAGCCGGCACGTCCGCTGTACGAGTCGGGCCGGTACGCCGAGGCAGCGGACCTGGGGCGTGAGCTCATCGCCACACGTCCCGATCAGGCTTACCTCTTCTACAACGTCGCCTGCTGCGAGAGCCTCGCAGGAGAGACGGACGGGGCCGTTGAACACCTCCGGCAGGCAATCGACGTGTGGGACGGCTGCCGTGAAATGGCCAAGCACGACTCCGACTTCGACGCAATCCGTGAGGAACCAGCGTTTCAAGCCCTCGTCGGTTGAAGCCACGAAGTGACCCACGGGCCAGGCGTGGCGGGTGTCGATGCTTCAACCTCGCCGATCTCATCGTTCGAGAGCGGCCCTGTCATCACGCGAAGGATACGAATGGAGTGACAACCGTGACTTGGAATGACGATGCTCTCGCCAGAAGCGTGGCTTGCTCAACCAGCGATCCACGTTCCAGCTCCACGATCGGGATAGGCATGCGCGTATGCTCCGTCGGAGCGGCGTAACAGCGACACAACGTTGTCGGCACCGCACCGTCGGCGTCGCGGGTATTCTCCGGGCGTGGCCAGAAAGCGCTCTCCGGCGCGTCTCGTCATCGCCCTCTCGATTGCGGCGGTGCTCGCCGTGTTTCTCCTCTACACGTCGATCGCAGGTGGTGGCACACCATCGGTGAAGCCGAGCGAGCTCGCAGGCCGAACCGGTAGCGTCTCGCTCGTCGGCAAGGTAGTCGGCAGACCCGCGGGCGATGCGAACGCGGAGGGTCTTCGGTTTCGTCTCCGCGACGTCAAGGACCCCCTGAGTACCACGGTGCTCGTCGTCTACAAGGGCGGCGTCCCCGACCTCTTCGCGTCGGGTAGGGACCTGGTCGTCGAGGGTGAGTTGCGTGGCGGCACGTTCATCGCAACACCTGGGACGATGGTGACGAAATGCCCGTCGAAGTACACGGCGATCAAGCCGTCCGATGAGTAGTGAGTGACCACCAGTGCACCGCGGCACACCGTTCGAGTCAACACCCCGTAGGGGCGAGGCGCATGCCTCGCCCGGGAGCGGTCTGAACCGCCGTCACCTCTGGGGCAGGCAGGCGCAACGTTCGGGTAGGCCGCTCTAGATGGCCGAACTCGGTCGGGCGGCGCTCCTCGTCACGTTCGGCCTGTGCCTCTACGCGTGCGTTGTCGGGGCAGTAGCTGCATCTACGAGGCGTCGCCGGCTCGCGATGTCTGCCCGGAACGCGCTCATCGCCGCGTTCGGTTCCACGTTCATCGCTTTCGCCGTTCTGGCCGCTGGATTCCTGCGCAACGACTTCTCGCTCGTCTACGTCGCCGAGCACTCGAGCCGTTCGCTCGGGGGGATCTACAAGCTCTCGGCCGTCTGGGGCGGTCAGGAGGGCTCGCTGCTGCTCTGGTTGTTCATTCTCACCGGCTACGCGGCCCTTGCGGTGTGGGTGAACCGCAACCGCACCCGCGATCTCGTCGTCTGGGTGACACCGGTTCTCGCCGGCATCGCTTTCTGCTTCTCGTTCCTTCTCGTGGCAGTGGCGAGCCCGTTCGCCGTCCAGGCCGCACCTATCGACGGTGCCGGGCTGAACCCGAGCCTGCAGAACCCGTACATGATGTCCCACCCCCCGTTCCTCTACCTCGGCTACGTCGGCCTGGCCGTGCCCTTCGCCTTTGCGATGGGAGCGCTTCTCTCGGGGCGGACTGACGAGCGCTGGATCGTCGCGACGAGACGCTGGACGCTGATCGCGTGGACCGCCCTCGGGATCGGTCAGTTGCTCGGCTCCCACTGGGCCTACGTTGAGGTCGGCTGGGGAGGATTCTACGCATGGGATCCTGTCGAGAACGCTGCGCTGATGCCGTTTCTCGCAGCAACGGCGTTCCTTCACTCGGTGATGATCCAGGAGAAGCGCGGGATGCTGAAGGTCTGGAACGTCGTGCTCGTCTCGCTCGCGTTCTGCCTCTCGATCTTCGGGACATTCCTCACCCGCTCCGGTGTCGTGAACTCCATCCACTCGTTTTCCCAGAGCGATATCGGGGCGTGGTTCCTCGGGTTCATCGTGATCGCCGTCGTCTTCTCGACGGTAATGATCATCTGGCGGCTGCCGCTGCTGCGCTCGACGACCAGGCTCGAGTCGCTCGTCTCCCGTGAGGCTGTCTTTCTCTACAACAATCTGCTGCTCGTCGCTCTCTGCTTGACGATCCTCTGGGGCGTTGTCTGGCCGATTCTCTCCGAGGCCGTCCGCGGCGACTCGGTCGTCGTCGGCCGACCCTATTTCGACTTCTTCCTTCGGATCTTCGGCCTGCCGTTGCTCCTGCTGATGGGTGTCGGTCCGTTGATCGCGTGGCGGAAGGCGTCGTTGCGTGGCCTCGGCCGGACGTTCTTCGGGCCTGCCGCGATCGCGGTCGCGACCGGAGTCGTTCTGCTGATCCTCGGCGCGGGATCGTCGATCCCGGGCCTGATCGCCTACACCTTCTCGGCATTCGTACTCGCTGCGATCGGGCTCGAGTTCGTGCGGGGCACCCGCGCCCGCCGCGCGCTCTCGCATGAGGCATGGCCTCTGGCCTTTGCCTCGCTCGTGAGCCGCAACCGTCGCCGCTACGGCGGCTACACGGTTCATGTCGCGATCGTCCTGTTCGCGATCGGAGTGGCGGGAGCGAGCGCCTATGACTCGGTCGTCGAAGGGCGGTTGGCGAGAGGGGAGGCGCTCACGGTCTCCGGGTACACCGTCCGGTACGAGGGGTTGCGGGAGTCCCAGACGGATCATGCGACCGAGGTTCGGGCACAGCTGCTGGTCAGCAAGGACGGTAAGAACCTCGGCGGCCTCGAGGCCGGTAAGAACTCGTACAAGATCGCCGGTCCAGAGCCTCAGGTCTCCTCGGAGGTGGGCATTCGCACCAACTACCTCACGGGCGAGGATCTCTTCGTGATTCCCGGCACCGTCTACGACGACGGAAGCGTCTACTTCCGGATCTTCGTCAAGCCTCTCGTCAACCTGCTC
Organism: uncultured Thermoleophilia bacterium; assembly: GCA_963699795.1. Lineage (GTDB taxonomy): Bacteria > Actinomycetota > Thermoleophilia > Gaiellales > Gaiellaceae > Gaiella. Next base: position 195,283 of record CAVOVG010000003.1, on the reverse strand, counting down.
TGGCTCGCCGGGCTCGTCTTCATCCTCGGATCGATCATCGCGCTCTGGCCCGACGCGCGCGAACAACGGCGGCTGGCGGTTCGATACGACGAGGCCGGCAGCACTGTACGCGGCCGGTGAGCGCCGCACTCGTTCTGGGAGCGGTCCTCGCGGCCGTATGCGTCGTGCTGGTCGCATGGCCCTTCCTGCGCGAGCCGGAGCCGGTCTCCGACGTTCTGGAGGAGCTGACGCCCGAGCGCCTACACCGACTGGCTCTCGCGGAGGAACGCGATCGCGCGCTCTCGGCCCTGAAGGAGCTCGAAGCTGATCACCGGGCTCGGCGGATCAGCGATGAGGATTACCGGACGTCGATCGGGCCGCTTCGCCGGGAGGCGGCGAGCGCCCTACGGGCTCTCGACGGCGAAGCGGGGAAGGTCTAGGCTCGCCAGCCGCGAAAGCCGTGTCATGGCCCGACGCAAGGCCCTGGCGGTTGCGCTCGCCACCGTGTTTCTGCTTGCCGGAACAGCCGCGGGCGATCCCGGCTCGGACAAGGCGCAAATCGACGCCCGGCTCGATGCGGCGAAAGCAAACGCCGAGCGGGCGGCCGGAGCAGAGACGCTTCTGACCCGGGAGCTGAGCCGGCTCGGCGCCGACGCGCGAACGGCGCAGTCCTCCGTCGCGATCGAGGAGGCCCGGCTGGCCTCGTTGGAGGCATCGCTTGCCGCGGAGCGGGGCAAGCTCGCGTCGCTCGAACGCAGGGTTGCCTCCCAGACCGAGCGTCTCACCGTCCTGGAAAGGCAATACGAGAGCGCGCTGAAGATGCTCGAGCGTCGCGTGCGGGAGATCTACGAGTCCGACTCGCCCGACCTGATCGCCTTCGCTCTCGGGGCGACCTCCTTCACGGATCTCGTCAACCATCTCGACCTCCTTGATCGGATCGGTAAACAGGACGAGCGGATCGCGTCGACCCTCGAGCGAGCCCGAATCGAGCTCGAGCGCTCGCGGGCGGCCTCGGAGCGCGCGCGCCGTGACATCGCACGCGCCGTTTCGGTCATCGCCTCCAGCACCGTCGCCCAGCGCGCGACGCGAGACCGGATCGTTGCGCAGCGCAACTCGCTCGCCGCCGCCGAACGAGCCAAGGAGCGAGCGCTGGCCGGCGTGCAGCAAGATCGAGCCGCCTTCATCAACGAGGCGGAGGAGCTCGCAGCCCAGAGCACGGCTCTCGCAGCCCGCATTGCCGCCGCGCAGAGCGCGGCGGCCGCGTCCTCAGCCGGCTCCGCGGGACCGCCCGCGCCGTCTGCCGGAGCATCTCTGTCCTGGCCGGTCTCGGGACCGGTGACGAGCGGCTTCGGGTCCCGCTGGGGACGGATGCACGAGGGAATCGACATTGCAGTTGGCTCCGGTACGCCCGTGTACGCCGCAGCCTCGGGAACCGTTGTCTACGCCGGTTGGCTCGGTGGGTACGGGAACGTCGTCGTGCTCGACCACGGCTACGGTCTCTCGACGACCTATGCCCACAACTCGAGCTTGAGCGTCGCCCAGGGCGCTACGGTAGGTGCGGGGAGCGTTGTTGCTCTCTCGGGCAACACCGGCCACTCGACCGGTCCGCACGTGCACTTCGAGGTACGGGTCAACGGCGTGCCGGTCGATCCGCTCGGATATCTGTAGGATCGCGCCCGGCCAGAGCCGGAGCCCGTCGCCGCCGGTGAGCTACGCGGCGTCTGTTGCTGCGGCCGGAAGCGCTTCTGCCGGCACGTAGCGGAGATCCGGCAGCGCCCGCCAGCGCTCTTCGAGGCCGAGGCCGTAGCCTGCAAAGAGCTCGTCGGGGACCGTGAACCCCACGTACCGCAGGCCGATGCTCTCGACGAGTCGGCGGTAGGGGCGATCGAGCAGCGTCACCGCAGCGATGCTTGCCGGGTCGCGCTCGGCGAGCGTCCGGGTCAGGAACGCGAGCGTCAGCCCGGTATCGACGACGTCCTCGACAAGCAAGACGTGTCGTCCCGCGATCGGCGCATCGAGATCCTTCAGCAATCGCACCCCGCCGCGACGTCCATCGGAGTACGCGGCCATCTCGACCACATCCATCGTGTGAAGAACCGGTAGCGCGCGGGAGAGATCGGCGAGGAACACCGTGCTCGACTTGAGAGGAGCGACGAGCAGTGGCTCGCGGCCCTCGTAGTCGGCTGCGATCTCCGCCCCGAGCTCCGTCACGCGGGCGGCGATCTCGGCGGCGGAGAGGTAGACCTCGCCGACGGGGTCGTGTTCTATGAGGCGAGCTTGAGTCGGTATCGCTGGGCGAGGCGCTCGAGGTCGCGCCGGTAGAAGAGCTTGACGTTGACGTCCGGGTACTGCTCGCGAACTTCCCGCAGCTTGCGGTTCTTCCGGGTCACGAGCGACTGCTTCATGACGGTCACCTCGATGTAGAGGTTCTCGTCTGGCAGGAAGAAGTCGGGGGTGAATGCACGCGTGGTGCGGCCCGTCTCGTCACGCTCGAGGACGAACGACGTCGGCTCGTACTCCCAGGCGATCCCGTACCAGTCCAGGATCCTGGCGCACTCGAGCTCGATCCGGTTGGCAAACCGCGGGGGCTCTGTTCCGCGGAAGGCCTTGAACGGATGGGATTCCGACCGCACGAGCCAAAGGTACTCTCGCTCTCGGACGGCCCCTCGACCCGTGGCCGCCGGAGTCGTAGAATCAAGCGATGTCGAACAGCACGGGCCGGGGTCTCTGCATCGCCCATCTCTCCGACCTCCATTGCGGCGAGCAGTACTTCGAGCCGACGCTGCTCGAGCGAGCGATCAGCGAGATCAACGATCTGCAACCCGACATCGTCGTCTGTTCGGGTGACCTCACGACGCTCGGTTTCAAACACGAGTACCAGCTCGCTCGGCAGTACATCGACCGGATCGAATGCGAGTCGCTCGTGATCATCCCCGGGAATCACGACTCTCGCAACGTCGGGTACGTGCACTTCGAGGAGATGTTCGGCGAGCGGAACTCCGTCTTGCGCAAGAGTGGAGTGACGATCGTCGCCATCGATTCGACCGAGCCGGACCTCGACCATGGCCAGATCGGTCGTGGCCGATATGCGTGGATCGAGCGGGAGTTCGCCGCCGAGCCGGCTGACCTGAAGATCTTCGTCCTTCACCATCACCTGCTTCCCGTCCCCGGTACGGGTAGGGAGCGGAACGTCGTTTACGACGCCGGTGACGTGATCGAATGCCTGCTTCGATCGGGTGTCCAGCTCGTTCTTTCGGGGCACAAGCACGTGCCGTACGCATGGCGCCTCGAGAATCTCTTCGTCGTCAACACCGGCACCGTCTCCTCGCTGCGCTTGCGCGGCAACACGCGACCCTGTTACAACGTGATCGAGGTCACGGGTAGCCATGTCGATATCTGGCGCCGCCATCCGTTCCACGGGCAGGAGCGCATCATCCAGTTCTCGACCGACACCCTCGAATACGAGAAATACACCGGTCGGATCGAGTCCGAGGTGAAGTCGCGCTCGTGAGAGCTGTGGCTCTGATCGATGGGGAGCACTACGCCCCTGTGGTGAGGGACGCGCTCGTCGAGTTGCCCTACGACATAGTCGGCTGCGTGCTCGTCGGCGGCACGGAGAAGCTCCGGGGTGGGGAGGAGTACGGTGCCCCGCTCATCGCCTCGCTCGAGGTGGCGGTCGCCGAGCTTGCGCCGGACGTCGTCCTCGATCTCTCGGATGAGCCCGTTCTGGGGCCTCCCGCGCGATTCCGGCTCGCCGCACGTTGTCTCGCCCTCGGGGTGCCGTACGAGGGGGCCGACTTTCGCTTCGACCCACCGCACTTCGAGCCGATCGCGATACCTTCGATCGCCGTGATCGGAACCGGGAAGCGGATCGGCAAGACAGCAGTCACCGGCCATGTGGTGAGCAGCCTTGCGCGCGAGCGGACCGTTGTCGTCGTCGCGATGGGCCGCGGTGGGCCTCCGGAGCCAGAGCTCGTCGAGGTGAGGCCGACGGTCCCGGATCTGCTCCGGATCTCTCGCGCCGGCCTCCACGCCGCCTCCGACCACCTGGAGACCGCCGCGCTGACGGGTGTGACGACGATCGGCTGCCGGCGTTGCGGCGGTGGTCTCGCGGGCGCCGTCGGCACCTCCAACGTTCTCGCCGGTGTCCGTCTCGCCGGGGAGCTCGATCCCGACCTCATCGTCCTCGACGGGAGCGGCGCCGCCCTCCCGCCGATCGCTGCCGACCGGCGCATCCTCGTCGTCGGGGCGAACCAGGATGCGACGGTCGTCACGGGCTACCTGAACCCCTACCGGGCGCTGCTTGCCGACCTTGTCGTCGTCGCGATGGCCGAGGTCGGCGTTGAGCATGGCGCGCTCGCCTCTGCGATGGGTGCGCTGACCCGGCCCGGCGTTCCGATTGTGCGCGTCGTGCTTCGTCCGCGCCCGCTGGAGGACGTTCGCGGTCGCAGAGTGGCGTTCTTCGGTACCGCTCCGGCCGCTCAGCACGCTCAGATCGCAGAGCATCTCGAGCGGGCGTACGGAGCACACGTGGTGCATGTCTCGGGGAGTCTTTCCGACCGAGGAGCGCTCAGAGCCGAGATCGCCGGGCTCGACTGCGACGTCATCGTTGTCGAGGTAAAGGCTGCTGCGATCGACGTCGTCGCGGAGGAGGCGTCCCGGAAGGGAATTCCCGTCGTGCTCGCTGCGAACGACGTTCTGCCACTCGGCGGAGAACCCGATCTCGAGGCCGAGGTCGAACGGTTGGCACGTGAGGCGATGGCCAACGCGGCGGTGGGCGTATGAGTGATCGCCGCTACCTCGCCCCGCTCCCACTCGGTGGCGACGACGGCCCGCCGTGGTCGAAAGGGTTGATGGCGCGCGCGCTCGCGGCGACCGGCCTGACTCCGACGAGGGCGTACGAGCTGGCGCGACGTGCCGATGCGGACATGATCCAACGCGGCTTGATCGAACTCGATCTCGACCGGCTCGCGGAGGTCGCCGCAGAGGTTCTGGGAGAGCCCGAAGCGGCGCGAACGATGCGTCGTCTGCGACGCCTCCACGCGCTCCAGCATCTCGAGCTTCCCGTCGTCTTGCTCGTCGGCGGCGCGACCGGAACGGGTAAGTCCACGCTCGCCACGGAGGTCGCCCATCGCCTCGGCATCACCAGGGTGACCTCGACGGACTTCATCCGTCAGACGATGCGCGCGTTCTTCTCGCGCGAGTTCATGCCGTCGGTGCACTACTCGAGTTTCGAGGCAGAGCTTGCGCTCACCCGGGCCGACGAGGATCTGGCGGCCGACGCCACGCTGCTCGGGTTCCTCGATCAGACCAGAAACGTGTTGGTCGGTGTCGAGGCGGCGATCGATCGCTCGCTCACGGAAGGGTGGTCGATGGCGCTCGAGGGCGTTCACCTCGTGCCGGGCATGATCGCGGTGGACCGGCCTGATGCTCTCGTCGTGCACTGTGTGATCTCGATCAGCGACGAACAGGTACATCGCAGCCACTTCTGGGTGCGCGACGCTTCCACCGAAGGCCTTCGGCCGCTCGAGAAGTATCTCGACGGGATGACCGAGATCCGTGCGATCCAGGACGTCCTCGTCGAGCGTGCCCGACGATTCGACGTGCCGGTGATCGAGAACGTGAGCCTCGATGACGCAGTCGGCCGGGTGCTCGACCTCGTGCTGAGCGGCGCCGAGCGACTCGCGCGTGTGTGAGCGACGGAAGGCGGAAGCCCGAGGCGTCATAGCTAGACTCAGCGCATGGTCACCGAAAGCGATGTCATCGAGGCGCTCCACGGCGTCGAGGATCCGGAGCTCGGCATGGACATCGTCGAGATCGGCCTCTTCTACGAAGCGGAGATCGAAGGCCCGAACATCAAGATCATCCACTCGCTCACCTCGATGGGGTGCCCGGCGGGGCCGATGATCCAGGAAGGCATCCACGACGCGGTCGCGGCGCTACCGGGCGTCGAGAGCGTCGAAGTTGAGCTGACGTTCGACCCGCCGTGGACTCCCGATCGGATGTCGGAAGACGCGAAGTTCATTCTCGGCTTCGGGTAGCGAAGCCAAACTCGACGCGGCGCCCCTACGGCTTTGGCGGCTTCGGTGCGGCGGGCTTCCGCGCCGCCGCAGCCGGCGTGTAGGCGCAGATCACGTAGCCGGCGAGACGCTTCTTGCCGCCCGCGCTTCGGGCCGTGATGATCCAGCCTTGCGCCTGTGCCCGGTCGTCGACGGCGTTCGTGCCGTTCGAGGGAGCCGAGTTGATCAGGCTGCCGTAGAAGTCGTTTCCGACGTAGTCGGTTGTCGTCGTCGAGAGGAACCCCCCGCCGCCCCCGACCGGAATCTGTCCCTCGCCGCAGGGGATCAACAGCTGATGCTCTCCGAGCGTCGTGATGTCCTTCGTCAGCCGGCGGAGGACGAACGCGGTGCCGGCCGGAATCGTCCCCGGGGCGAGATCGCCCGACTTGATCGTGCCGTTCTTGATGTCGGCGCCGGTGACGGCGCCCGAGCGGATCTTCCCGGTCGTGACGGCATTGTTGCGCAGTTGGGCCGTGCCGACGCTGCCGGCGGGAAGAATGGCGTCTCGCACCGCCTCGCCGACCCCGGTGAATCCGAGCGCAGCGACGGCGAGTGCGGCGAGTGCAAGGGCACGAGAGGCCGGATCGCGCATCCCTCTCGGGTACGCCGCGGGGGGCCGCGATCCTTCCGGCGAACCAGGATCGCGGAGATCGACACGGAACGTAGCCACATGTCTGTCCATCGATCGCGACCGCTGCCGTGACCGCTGCGGAACTCGCCGAACTCGCTGCCGAGCTCGGGCTCGACGTCGTCGGCGCAGCTCCGGCGGCTGCGTACGAGGAGACGGAGGACGCGATCCGTGAGCGGGGCGAGCGGGGTCTCTTCGCCGACATGAAGTTCACGATGGCGCAGCCCGAGATCTCGTGCCACCCAGAGTCGATGCTCGACGGTCGGGCGCGGTCGGTCGTGTCCGCGGCTTTGTGTTACTGGACAGAAGGGCCCGAGCCCGGTGCGGGTGAGGGACGGCTGCCCCGGTACGCCTGGCGCGACCACTACGCGCTCCTGCGGAGCCGACTGGACGAGCTCGGGCAGCGGCTCGGAGGAAACTATCGTGTTCTCGTCGATGCAAATCAGCACGTCGACCGTGAGGGCGCCCGTCGGGCCGGCCTCGGCTTCTACGGCAAGAACACGATGCTGATCACGCGCGAGCACGGCTCCTGGGTCGTGCTCGGTACTCTCGTCTCGGACATCGAGATCGAGGCGACGCCGGTGCTCGACCTCGACTGCGGTCGCTGCACGCTCTGCATCGACGCGTGCCCGACCGGGGCGCTCGATGAGCCGGGAGTGCTCGACGCGAACCTCTGCCTCTCGTACTGGACGCAGGCACCTGCAGCAGTGCCGGAGGAGCTTCGCGCCGAGATGGGCGCGTCTGTGTACGGCTGCGACATCTGCCAGGACGTCTGCCCCTGGAATCGCGGCGTGGAGAAGCGGCGCGCCGGGCGGCCGCTTCCGGAGGGCGCCACGCCGAACGTTTCGCTCGCCGAGTGGCTGAGCCGGGACGGCGGCGAGCTCATCCGCGATCTCGACCGTCTCTACGTTCCCGGGAACGACCCGCGCTGGCTCCGTCGAAACGCGCTCATCGCCCTTGGCAATGTCGGCGGGCGCGAGTCGCTGGCGGATGTGGGGGATCTCGCGGAGAGTCAGGATCCGATCATCGCCGAGGCGGCAGCCTGGTCCGTCGCTCAGATCAGGGGGGGCGTCTCGTGATCGCGAACCGACTCGACGTGCTGGCTCATGAGTTGCGAAGCCCCGTGGCTGCCCTGACCGCGATCGCGGAGTCCTACCCTGCCGCCGACGAGCCCACTCGACGTCGCCTTCTCGTGCTGGCGCGCACGGCCGGCCTGAGCCTGGGACGGCTGCTCGCCGACGCGGACATCTCCTCGCTCGACGTGACGCAGATCGACGTCCGAGAGCTCGCGCGCGGTGTCGCCGAGACCGCGACCGTCAGAGGCGCCTCCGTCGTCTTCGAGGCCGAGGTCGGACTGATCGTGCTCGGGGATGCCGAAAGGCTGCGACAGGCCCTCGACAACCTGATCGCAAATGCGATCGGGCACTCACCGGTCGGCTCGAGGGTCAGGGTGAGGGCGTACGCGGCCGGAGGGTCGGTCGCGCTCGCGGTCAGCGACGAAGGCGAGGGGATCGACCCGGGTGATCTCGAGCGCATCTTCGACCCGGGCGTCCGACTGACGGGTGCGCGGCCGGGGTCAGGGCTGGGGCTGGCCGTTGTCCGTGAGGTAGCGATGGAGCACGGGGGAGAGGTCGAAGTGGAATCGAGTCCCGGAAGGGGCTCGACGTTCAGGCTCTTGCTGCCGGGCGCCTCCGCCGCGCCGTGACGCCCAGTTCTGCCTGCAGCTCCTTCGCCCGCGCAGCCACGTTCGCACGCATGTCGGCCGGGTCGAGCACGATCGTCTCTCCCGCGTCGGCCAGAACCTCCGAGAGAAGCCACTCGTCGGTCTTGAAGAGGACCTCGGAGAGGGCAGACTTGTCCGTCAGGGCGCGGCCTCCGCGCTCGAGCTTCCACCGTGCGACGACCGGCGAGTGCCAGAGCCGGGCAAGGCGCTGCTCGTGAAGGTATCGGGGGTCGAAGCCGTCGCGCGGCTCGAATGACTCGTCGGTCAGTGTCGCCGACCGCATTCGGTCGAGCCGGTACGTGCGTGGCCCATCGGCCGTCCTGTCCCACGTGTGGACACGCCAGACGGGGAGCTCTCGCTCGAAGGAGTACGGTTCCACCGATCGTGTGGTGGGCTGCTCGTCACCTTCCTTGAGGTATTCGATCTCGACGACGCGACGCTTCTCGACCGCGTCGGACAACGTGCGCACGAGCTTCTCCTCGACATCCTCCGCGTCCCCCGTTTCGGCGCGCGGCAGGTCGAACTGCCCGAACGTCTCCTCCAGCTTTCTTCTCACGCGGTCGAGCGGGGTGTGCGCCTCGGCCGCGATCGTCGGGCCGACGTAGTCGATGGCAAGGCGGATCGCGCGCGCCTCGAGCGGCGTCAGCTTCGGCGGTCGCCGGAACACGTCGCCGTACAGCTCCTTGTCGACGCGAACGACTCCCTCGTCCTCGTCGACCTCGGCATAGACGGTGTAACACCCACCTCCGAAGTTGACGAGGTTGAGAAGCGAGAGCGTCTCCTGGAGCTCCTCGCGGGGAATCGAGAACCGTGCCGCGAGATCGTCTGCATCGAGTCGTGCGTCTCGTCCCTCGCCACACGCGGAGAGGACGTGGGCGAGGAGTGCCTGCAGGACGCCGAACCGTTCGGGCGCAATCGGCCCGACCGGTCGGTCGCTTCGGTCCGACGGAGCCTCGACTCGCCGCTCTCGCGCAGGCACCGGGCTTTCGCCGTCATGGCCCTCTCGGAGCCGTGCCAGTCCATCAGCGACCGCGTCACGAAGTGCCTTTGGCGCAAGCGGTACCGCGCGACCGTTCTGCCGAAGCACCCAGCCGGCAAGCGGCTCGACGCTCGCGAAGTCCGTCTCGAACACCCCATCCGCGAGCACGCCCGCGTCGGCGAGGGTGCGATGGACCCACCAGGCCGTGTCGCCCTGTACCGCGATCTTCGCCCTGCCGACGATCCCGCCGATCTGCCAGGGCCGGGGCACCCTGTGCGCCTCGACGTCGAACTCGGGAGGCAGCCGGAAGTCGCGCTCGCGCCGAGTCGCGAAGCGAATGTCGCTGCGGATGCGCGAGACGCGGAACGTCCTGACCGAGGCACGGTCGAGATCCTGTCCGACGACATACCAGATGCCTTCGTCGAGCCGCAGGGCATAGGGGTTGAGCACACGCTCGCCCACCTTGTCCCGCTGGGGTGACCAGTAGGAGAACTTGATCGTGCGCTGCTTCGAGATCGCCGACTCGAGCTTCGAGAGCCGTCCGGCAAGCTCCGGTGAGTAGTCGGGTGCGCTGACGCGGACGCGCTCGGCGGTATCGGTGCGGGCCTCGTGGAACCCGGGCCGGCCGAGCGCGAGGTTCTGGAGCGCGAGCCGGAGCGGCTCGGCATAGGCGAACTTGCCGTCGAGATAGAACAGCGCCGTCTGCAACGCTGCGAGCTCGTCGTCCTTGAGGTCGAGCCGGTCGAGGAAGTAGTTCTCCGACCGCAGGGTGTAGAGCTCTTCCCCGGTGAACTCGTCACGGTGCGAGTGGAGAGGGACGCCGAGTGCTGTCAGTTCGGCCCGGTCGGAGTAGAAGCGGCGCGCGAATGCCTCATCGGACATCTCCGAGTACCCCTCGACGTTGCCCTTCACGTCACGAGCGGTGAGCGGTCGGCGCTCGGCCATGAGGAAGGCGACGAGCGAGAGTTGTCGGATGAGCTTGTCGGTGTCGTGGGACATCGTTGTGCGAGCTTACAGCCACTCGACGCGCGCGAAAGCGCGATCGGACAACCGATCCTGCGGGTCGAGGGAGTGGGGCGTTCTCGATGCGGAGCGTCGAGGGGCTACGCGGCGAGCGACGTGCGCGCCTCGAGGTGCTGATGCGACGGGCAGTAGTCGCGGCTCGGCAGCGGCGTGCGCTGGCAGGCCTTGCCCTTGCGGGTCGTCGCCTTACAGCGGGCGATGCCGCCGTCGAACGCTCCTGCCTCGATCTGCTGCTCGACGAATGCGATGGCCGCACTGACTCCTTCACGGACGGCCCAGGCGACCTGTGCCTGTGCGGTGATCGGGAAATAGCGCCGAATGTCCTGGAACAGCGCGCGATCGGGACGCGCGAAGTACTGCGGATCGGCTGCGAGCCTCGACATCGTGAGCTCGCACTCCTCGAGCACCACGCGACGTGACTCGAGCCGCGTGTGACGATCGGCGTAGGGGTCGATCAGATCCTTGATCGAGCGATAGATCGCCCGTGAGTACTGATACATGCATGACTGCAAATAGACGACGTGCTCTTCCATCGGTCGGATCTCGCTTTTCTGAAAAAGGGGAGATATAGGCCAGAAACGGGCGATAATCGCCTACCCGTCGAGCAGAGTGTACCCGGTTTCGGCTCGTGTTACAAACTCGACTTCGAAATCGCCAAGAAAGACAACAGAATCACTGGCTGATGCGCTCGGTACGGGCGCCACGTTGCACGGTTTTCGCGATCCGCAGGTGGCTTGTCGCCTCAGGTTCGCTCGGGTAGGAACCCGTGAAGACCATCCAGTAACCGGGGTGAAGGCTCGCAAATCGGGAGGAATCCAGCACACCGACTCCCTTGAGGCCCTTCTTCCGAGCTGCCGCTGCGCGTGCGACTGCGGCGCCGCGGCCCTCGACCTTCGGCACCGAAACAAGAACGATCGTCCAGCCCTCCTTCCCGGCGGGCCACTGCTCGAGCTGCGCCGCGCTCGTGACTGCCGGTTCCTTGACGGGCTCGCTCCCACCTGTCGCCGTGACGATCGCATTTGCCGTCGCAGCGTCGCGCGTGAGCCCGATCGCGAGAGCGGCTCCCGCTGCCGCAACACCGGCAGCGAGAAGAATGGCGACGGACGCCTTGCGGCGATCGGGAGGCAGCGAGCCGACACGCGCGGCAACCGGGAGTCGCAGACCGCACTCCAGGCAGTACTCCTGACCCGCGGCGACGCTTCCGCCGCAACGCGGGCAGTTCGTCATCCGGATGCCTCCGCGGGTTCGGCCTCGTCGATGAGCGATCGGCCGCAGCTCGGACAGAAGCGGGCCCCCATGAGGAGGGGTGCGCCACACTCACAGATCGCACCGCCCTGCCGGCGGAGCCCGCGCGCACCCTGCAGCAGCGCATCGATCTCGCTCGCCCGGGCCTCGATCGCGACGAGCTCGGCGCACCGCTCGATGATCAGCGTCTCGTTGAAGTGGTCGCGCCGGTACATCTCGAGCGTCAGCCCGCCCAGCTCGCGGAGCCGCTCGTCACGAAGGATGAGGAGCGCGCGGCGTTCGCGTCGGAGGTCGCTCGCAGTCGGAGCAGCAGGCTTGCTTGAGAAGAGCCCCACGGAGAGAGAATAGCCGGGCGGCAGGTCGCCGCCCGGCGCCTCGGGCTACGTGCCGACGCCGCCGACGAGCACGTACTTGACGTCGACGTACTCGTCGATGCCGACGGATCCGCCCTCGCGACCGTAGCCGGACTGCTTGACTCCGCCAAAGGGCGCGTTCGCGGCGCTGATGATCCCGGAGTTCGCGCCGATGATCCCGTACTCGAGCTTCTCGGCGACCCGGAGGAGACGTGCGTAGTCGCGCGTGTGGAAATAGGCAGCGAGCCCGTAGATCGAATCGTTCGCGACGCGGATCGCCTCCTCTTCGGTCTCGAACCGGGTGATCCCGGCAACGGGGCCGAACGTCTCCTCGGTCGAGATCATCATCTCCGGCGTGACGCCCTCGAGCACGGTCGGCGCGAAGAACGAGCCGCCGTCGTATCCGTCGCCGCTCAGCCGCTCCCCACCGACGACCAGTCGCGCGCCGTGCGCGATCGCATCCTGGACGTGCTCGTCGGCCTTGTCGACGGCACGATCGTCGATCAGCGGCCCGATCGTCACGCCTTCCCCGGTGCCATGCCCCACGACCATCTCCGTGACCTTCTCGGCGAGCTTCGCGACGACGGCGTCGTAGACGCCGGACTGCACGTAGGTCCGGTTGGCGCAGACACACGTCTGCCCGGCGTTGCGGAACTTCGACGCAATCAGGCCGTCGACGGCCTCGTCGAGATCGGCGTCGTCGAAGATCACGTACGGCGCGTGGCCGCCGAGCTCGAGCGACAGGCGCTTCACCTGGTCGGCCGACGCCCGGATCAACTCCTTGCCGACCTCGGTCGAGCCGGTGAACGAGATCTTCCGAACCCGTGTGTCCGAGAACAACTGCTGCGCGACCATCCCCGACGAGCGGGAGGTGATCAGATTGACGACGCCCGGAGGCGTTCCCGCATCCTCGATTGCACGGAGGATCAGTGCGGCGGTCAGCGGTGTTGCGCTCGCCGGCTTGACGACGCTCGTGCAACCGGCGGCCATCGCAGGGCCGAGCTTGCGCGTCATCATCGCGGCGGGGAAGTTCCACGGCGTGATCGCAGCCGTGACGCCGACGGGCTGGCGCAGGACGAGCACCCGGCTCGTCGGGTTCATCGGCGGCACGACCTGGCCGTACACGCGCTCCGCCTCGCCGCCGAACCACTCGAGGAAGCTCGCGGCGTAGTCGACCTCTCCCGCCGCTTCGGCGAGCGGCTTGCCCTGCTCGGAGGTCATGACGAGCGCGATCGTGTCGCGGCGTTCGCGAATCAGGTCCGCCGCGCGACGGAGTATGCGGGCGCGCTGAAGGGCCGGCATGGCCTTCCACTCCTCGAACGCTGCAGCGGCTGCATCGATCGCGGCCAGCACGTCGGTGTCGCCCGCGTCGGGCACGGAACCGACGAGATCGCCCGTTGCCGGATCGGTGACGTCGAATCGCGCGCCGCTTGCGGCTTCGACCCACTGACCGCCGATCAGTAGTCGCTCTTCAACTCCGGTTGCCGCTACAGCCATGTCGCCTCTCCTTTTCCGATGTCGTCGTTACAGGCTAGATGATCCGTGTCGGTGCTCAGTCCCGCCGAGCGCGAGTTGCCGACTGTGGATACGCTTCCGACGATGTCCGGTGCCTTCATCATCGATGCGGTGCGCACTCCGATCGGGCGCCGCAACGGCACGCTTGCGGCGGTGCGTGGCGACGACCTCGCGGCAGGCGTGCTCGGCTCGCTCGCCGGCCGGATCGGCTTCGACCCTGCGGAGGTCGAGGACGTGCAGATGGGGTGCGTTACCCAGGTCGGGGAGCAGTCGTTCAACGTTGGCCGGGTCGCGACCCTCGTGGCGGGGTGGCCGGAGACGGTCGCTGCGACGACGGTCGATCGGCAGTGTGGCTCATCGATGCAGGCCGCATTCAACGCCTCGGCAGCGATTCAGGCGGGTCACCTGGATGTCGTCGTCGCCGCAGGCGTCGAGTCGATGTCGCGTGTGCCCATGGGCTCGAACCTCGGCGACGACGGGTGGAGCCTGCTGAACCCGCGGCTCGGGGATCGATGGCCGATCGTGCCACAGGGGATCTCCGCCGAGGAGATCGCAAAGGAGTGGGGGCTGTCCCGCGAGCAACTGGACGAATACGCACTCGAGTCCAACCGTCGTGCCGCAGCCGCGATCGACGGGGGTCTCTTCGAGGGTGAGATCGTGCCCGTCGCGCTTCCGGACGGCAGCCGGTTCGTCACCGACGAGGCACCTCGTCGCGACACCTCCGCCGAGAAGCTTGCCTCCCTCAAGCCTGCCTTCATCGAGGACGGGGTCGTGACGGCCGGCAACTCGAGTCAGATCGTCGACGGCGCCGCAGCGATGCTGATCGCGAGCGATGCGGCCGTTGCCCGCCTCGGGTTGACGCCGCGGGCTCGCTTCGTCTCGTTCGGCATCGCCGGCGTCGATCCGTTTCGCATGCTGCACGGCAACCCGCAGGCCTGCGCCGACGCGCTACGACGTGCCGGGCTCGGCTGGGACGACATTGCCGTGATCGAGATCAACGAGGCCTTTGCTTCCGTCGTATTGCAGACTCTCGCCGACACGGGACTTCACGATCGGTGGGCGGCTGGGGATGTCAACCCGAACGGTGGCGGCATCTCCCTCGGGCACCCGCTCGGTGCGACCGGAGCCCGGATCACGGCCACGCTTCTTGCCGAGCTCGACCGCCGCGACGCACGGTACGGCCTCGCCTGCATGTGCATCGGGCAGGGCCAGGCGATCGCCGCGGTCGTCGAGCGTCTGTAGGCGCCTACGGCCGTACGAGGTCCCGCTCGACGTCCGAGCTGACCGCCTGCGCGATTTCGACGAACGCGCGCGCCGCGGGCGAGCGGTGACGGTCGCGGTGCCAGACGACCGAGATCACGCGATCGGGCACGGGCGGCTCGATCGCGACGGTTCGCACACGGCCGTCGCCCGGAATCACCGCAAGGAGTGGGACGAGGGCGGCGCCGAAATCGGCCGCCACGAGACCCTGGAGCGTGCCGTTGTCGTCCGAACGAAACGCGTACTCGACGGCGTGGCCCGCACTCCGCAAGATCTCTTCCGCCTCGAGCCCGCTTGCGCATTTCCCAGAGCCGATCAGGCTGAGTCCGTCCAGCTCGGAAAGCGAGCAGGACGCACACTCGGCCATCGGGTGCCCGGCGGGAAGGAGGAACACATACGGGTCTCGCATCAAGTCGAGCGCCTCGAACGGCCCGTCTGGTAGCGGTGCCGAGCAGAACGCGAGGTCGAGGCGGCCGCTTTCGATCTCGGCGTAGAGCTCCGGATCCGTCGTCGGCTCGGAGAGGCCGATCTCGATCTTCGGCCAGCCGGTTCGGAACCGTCGCATCACCTCGGGGAGGACGCGTGAGCCGATGCTCTGGTACGTGCCGACGCGCAGTGATCCGGTCTCGCCGGCCCGCAGCGCGAGCATGTCGGCGCGGGCGGCGTCGAGCCGGTTCACGACCGCTTCCGCGTGGCGCAGGAGCAGGGTTCCGGCCTCGGTCATCGAGATCGCGCGGGGGCCACCCGGCCGCTCGACGAGCCTCTCCCCGACGATGCGCTCGAGCGCTGCGATCTGCTGACTGATTGCCGACTGGGTGTAGCCGAGCTCCGTGGCGGCGCGGCCGAACGAGCCCGAACGAGCCACAGCCTCAAGCGCGGCGAAGTGGCGGATCTCGACGCCGAACCAGTTCTCGTGCAGCGAAGTATCAGTTCGAGTAATAGAAGTCATGAAAACATCGACTTGTGCTGATGGTACCTGCTCAGCGAAGATTCAGCCATGGAAATCGCACTGATCGTCCTCATCGTCTTCGTCATCGTCGGATCGGCCTTTGGAGGCAAGGATTCGAGGATCGACGAGGCGGGCCGCCGGCGCAGGTACCTCGGGTGACCGAGCACCTGCCGGCAGCCCTTGCACGCCAGGTCGGGGGGCGGAGCGAGATCGCGATTCGCTCCGCCCGTCCCGGCGATGCCGCCGAGATGCGACGACTCGCGCAGCTCGCCGACCGGCCCGTTCCCGCCGAGCCGCTGCTCGTGGCTGAGAGTGATGGATCCGTGGTGGCCGCGCTTTCGATCTCGACCCAGGATGTCGTCACGGATCCGTTCCGGGCCACCGGGGACCTCGTTGCGCTTCTGCGACTCCGCTCGGCCCAGTTGCACGCGCTCGCTGCCTGATCGCAACGAGTACGATCGTCCGGTGACGGAGATCCGGAAGATCGGGGTTGTCGGCCTCGGAGCGATGGGCGGAGGGATCGCGCAGCTTGCGATCGAGGCGGGCTTCGATACCGTCGGACGCGAGATGACGCCTGAGCTCGGCGCCGCGGCTGCGGCCCGGATCACGCACTTCCTCGGCCGCAAGGTCGACAAGGGGCTCCTCTCGTCAGAGGAGCGCGACGCGGCGGTTTCGCGGCTCGAGACGACCGACGACCTCGCAGCGTTCGCGGACTGCGATCTCGTGATCGAGGCGATCGTCGAGGAGCTCGAGCCCAAGCGCGCGCTGTTCGCGGACCTCGATCGGATCTGTCGTCCCGACGCGATTCTCGCCACCAACACGTCCGCGCTCTCCGTGACCGAGATCGCCGCGGCCACGACCCGGCCGGAACGTGTCGTCGGCATGCACTTCTTCAATCCTGCCCCGCTGATGCCACTCCTCGAGATCGTCCAGGCTGAGCTCACCTCGGATGCAACGGTGGCTGTCGCGAGAGAGATAGGTGCGCGTTTCGGCAAGGACGTCGTGAGCTGTCACGACACCCCGGGATTCATCGTCAACCGTGTGCTCATCCCGCTTCTGAACGACTGCGTGCGCGTGCTCGACGAAGCCCGGGTCACGCCCGAGGCTCTCGATGTCGCCATGAAGAACGGCGCCGGCTGGCCCATGGGCCCCTGCGCACTCGCCGATCTCGTCGGAATCGACGTTCACGTTCACGCGGCCGAGGCGCTCTACGCCCGTACACGCGATCCGCGGATGGCGCCGCCTGCGCGCCTCGTGACGATGAAGAACGCCGGTCTCCTCGGCCGGAAGAGCGGTCGCGGCTTCTACAGCTACGACTGAGCGGCTGCGGCGCCCGTCTCGTCGGGCAAACGCCTTGCGAGAATGCGCAACAACGGCGGTACGAGCAGGGTCGTGAGCACTGACATGCCGACAACGACGGCGAACACCCGCTCGCCGATCACTCCGCTCGCCTGCCCGATACCGGCGACGATGATCCCGACCTCGCCCCGAGGGACCATGCCGGCCCCGACAAACGCTGCTTCCGGTCTCCCGAGGCTCAGCGCGCCGAGCCAGGCGCCGCCGAATTTCGTCGCGGCGGCGAGGGCCGTTACACCGACCAGTAGGAGGAGCGTTCCTGGCTCTGCCAGCGCGTCGAGGTCGATCTGCATCCCGATCACGACGAAGAAGAACGGCGGGAAGAACGCATAGAGCGGAGCCACCTCCTCCTCGACCGGATGCTGATCCTTCGTCTCCGCGACCATCATCCCGGCGAGAAAGGCACCGATGATCGCTGCAAGGCCGATCTCGGCGGCGAGGGCTGCAAGACCGAGGCAGAGGATCACGGCCGGCAGAAGCGGCGACTCGGAGAATCGCGGGGCCGCCAACGTGCCCGGCCATTTGCGCATAACCGCAGTGCCGCCGAGCGCGAAGAACGCGACGAATGTCGCGGCAAGAGCGACGACGACCACGAGGCCGAGGATGTCTGCGCCGCCCGTTGCCAGCCCTACGGCGACGGCGAGGATCAGCATCGCCAGAATGTCGTCGACGACAGCGGCGCCGATGATCGTGCGTCCGGCACGCGAAGTGAGGACACCGAGTTCGATCAACACGGCGGAGGTGATGCCGACGCTCGTGGCAACGAGAGCGGCGCCGAGGAACATGCTCGTACTCGTGCTTTCACCCAGGGCGACACCGAGGCCGAAGCCGCCGGCGAACGGGATCGCGACGCCGAGGACGCCGGTGCGGAGCGCGCTCGACCCGACGTCGCGAAGCTCGGTGATCCGGGTCTCGAGACCCACCCAGAAGAGGAGGAACACGACCCCGAGCTCGGCGAAGACCTGGAGTATCTCGGTGAGATCGACGAGCCCGAACACCGCGGGGCCGACGAGGACGCCGGCCAGGATCTCACCGATGATCGTCGGCTGCCCGACCCGTTTGAAAATCTCGTCACCGACTTTCGCGGCCACGAGGACGATGAAGAGATCGACGAGCGCATCCGCTCCGACTGCTGCCGCGAGCGGCATCACTGACCCTGTGGTGTCAAGAGCTGGGCTCCTCGGTGGAGTCGAGCCGCGCGTGGCAGAGGGCAGACAGCGAGAGCATTCCAACGAAGCGCTCCGATGCTCCGACGACCTCGACGACCGGGAGAGAAGACTCGCCCGTATGGATGAACCGCTCGGCAGCATGGGTCTGGCTCTCGTCCTGGTCGAGAGGCTCGACGACCCGTGCGAAACTGCGAACGGGCTCGTCTCGGACGCGGCGGGCGCTGTGCTCGAGGATGTCCTGATCGTCGGGCAGGAACGACGTGTGGCGAAGTTCACCGAGATATCGTGGGAAGACGGCGCGAAGCACGTCGCCGAGCGTGAGAACGCCGACCAGGCGCCGATCGGCCGCGAGGATGGCGATTGCCGGTGTCCCCGCGGCAAGAAGCGCTGTCGAGGCCTGGGCGAACGTCGCGGACTCGGGCACCGAGGCATCGACGAGGTGAAGCCTGTGGATCTCCATCAGAGCTGGAAGGCGAGTAGATACGCGGAGGCGATGATGAGCGACAATAGCGTCACGGGAAGTCCGATCGACAGGAAGCGGACGAACGAAATACGCTGGCCCGTGCGCTCGAGAACGCCGGTTGCTGCCACGTTGGCCGCTGCCGCGATCAACGTCGCATTCCCGCCGAAGCAGGCGCCGAGAGACAGAGACCACCAGAGCCCCTCGTTGAACTCGCCGCCCTGGATGCGGTCGACCACGGGGATCATCGCCGTCGTGAACGGGATGTTGTCGACGAGCGCCGAACCGGCGGCCGCTCCCCAGAGGATCACCATGCCCTGCGTCACGCTCGCATCGCCCGTCAGCGCGGCGAGCCAGTCGGCGACGTCGTCAACAACGCCCCGCTCGACGAGGCCACCGACCATCACGAACAGTCCGATGAAGAAGAAGATCGTCGCCCATTCCACTCGTTCCAGGGCCTTCTCGACGTCGTCTGCCGCCACGAACAGCATCACCGTGGCGCCAGTGAGCGCCACGACGGCCGGCTCGAGGTGGAGGGGCCCGTGGAGGAAGAAGGCGAGGATGGTGCCCACGAGGACCGCGAGCGTTCGCTTCACGCGCTTCGCGTGTCGTAGGTCACGCGCCGCGTCGAGCCGTTGGATCTCGTCGACGCGTGCGGCGTCCACGACGAGGGAGCGGCGGAACACGAGCGCGAGAACCGCGGTGACGGTGACGAGGGTTGCGGCCGAAACGGGAGCAAGATTGACGATGAAGTCGTTGAACGAGAGCTCCTGTACGTGCGACCCGATCAGGATATTTGGCGGGTCGCCGATCAGTGTTGCCGTGCCGCCGATGTTGCTGGCGATCACCTCCGTCAGCACGAGGGGGATCGCGGAGATGCGCATGACGTCGGCGATCAGGAGCGTGATCGGCACGACGATCAGAATCGCGGTGAGGTTGTCCAGAAATGCGGAGAGGAGGCCGGTCATCCCGGCCAGAAGGAACAGCAGTGCGACCGGGCGGCCGCGTGAGAGTTGGGCGACTCGTAGGGCGAAGAACGTGAAGATGCCCGTCGGTTCGACGAGCGCCACGATGACCATCATTCCCGCGAGTAGGCCGAGCGTACCGAAGTCCACCGACGCGATCGCCTGCTCCTGATCGAGGATCCCGAGAAGGAGCATCAGCGCCGCACCCGCGAATGCGACCTTCGTGCGGTGGGTCCATTCGAACGCGATCATCGTGAGCGCACCGACGAAGATTGCCACTGCGACGACGTTCACCGAACGAGCCTAATCGAACACGCCTGACAAGCGGGTGCGACGAGAAGGCTAGGATCCCAGGGAATGTCACTCCGGGGTGGCCGAACCCAGACATGAGCATCGTTTTCCAGATCCTCATCCTCGTCGTGGGTCTCGCAGTCGCGATTCTGGCAAGCGACCTTGCGGTGAGCTACACGCGCTCGATCGCCGCGACTCTCGGCGCCCCCACCTTCCTCGTCGGGGTCGTACTGGTCTCGATCGGCACCGATCTACCCGAGATTGCGAACTCGGTCGCCGCGCATCTTCAGGACGAGGCAGACGTCAACGTGGGGGATTCGGTGGGCTCTGCGTTGACCCAGTACACCTTCGTACTGGGCCTGTTTCCGCTGGTCATCGCCATGATCGCGATTTCACGACGGCAGGTAGGCGTCGTGACCGCACTGACGGCAGCGGGGCTCGGTCTCACGGCGCTCCTCGCGTCCGACGGCTATCTCTCGCGGTCGGACGGGCTGCTGCTCGTCGCGGCGTGGGGCATTGCGGTTGCGATCGTCGCGAGGACTGTCGGCGGGGGAGAAGTGGACGATCCTCCACAGGTGCGAGTTTCCGGTATCGGGAGGCAGGTTGTGATCGTGCTCGGCGCCCTTGTTGCGGTTGGGTTTGGTGCAACGTTTGCCGTGCGAGCGCTCGTCACGCTCGCGGAGGAGTTTGGTGTCCCGGAGTTCATCCTGGCCTTCTTCGGTGCCTCTCTCGGAACGTCCGCGCCCGAGATCGCCGTCGACCTGACGGCGCTCGCTCGTGGCGCGCCTGGCATCGCGCTGGGCGACGCGCTCGGGAGCTCACTCGTCGATGCCACACTCTCGATCGGCGTCGGCCCGCTCGTGGCGCCGGCGGGCGTCACAGCGCGGCTCGCCGTCATCGGGTCGCTCTACGCGATGGCTGCCGTCCTCTTCGTCGGCTCGATCCTCGTCTGGCGTCGCCGCCACGACTGGACGAGCGCGGCGGCCTGCTTCGCGGCGTATCTCCTTGCTTACGTCGTCGTCATCGGCCTGGGCTGATCACCCTGGGCGAGGCGGCGCTCGAGCCAGTTCGCACCCACGGTGTCCGTGAGCCCATGTGCGACGATCGACGCGAGCACCGTGAACGACGCGATGTCGAACACGAGGGAACGATTCGCTTCCGAGGAGCTGAGCACGAGGAGAGCGAAGAGCATCGAAGCGACACCTTTGGGACCGAACCAGGCCATGAACAGCTTGTTCGCGAAGCGCTCCTTCACCCGAACGAACGAGATCATCACGGCCGCCGGGCGGGCGATGAAGAGGGCGAATCCGATGAACGCCACGAGCCGCATCGTGTCGCCGTCCCATCCCGTCGCCACGATCAGGGCGCCGAAGACCGTGAACGTGATCACCTGGAGAAGCGCGGACACGCTCTCGTTGAACTCGGCGAACACGTCGGGCATCTCGTGTCGTGTGACCGCAAGCGCGATGCCGCAGACGAACGCGCTGATCAGCCCGTTGCCCCATGTCAGGTCGGCGATTCCGTAGGCGAGACAGGCGATCGAGAACGCGTAGATCCCTTCGTACTTCAGCTGCACACCACCGGGAAACCGCGTTAACAGCGCTGCTCCTGCGATCGCGAGCGCGATGCCGATGCCGGCGCCGAAGAGGGCCTCGCCTGCGAGACCAGCTGCCTCTCTCCCGGGGCCTGCGGCACCGGTTGCCAGAGCGAGGAAGAAGAGGACGAACGGGAGCGCGAGGCCGTCGTTCAGTCCGGACTCGAGATTGAGGGTGTGCCTGATCATCTCCGGAATCCGCTTGGACGTTACGACGGCAGAGGTGACAACGGGATCGGTGGGTGACAGGACCGCGCCGAGCAGGAAGGCCTCCTGCCACGACAGCGAGGGGAACAGGACGTGCGCCGCCCCGGCGAGCAACGCGAGCGTGATCGGCATGGCGAGCACGAGCGCGAGAGCCGCGGGACCCCAGTGATCTCGCAGTAGCTCACGCTCCACGAGCAGACCATCCGAGAAGAGCGTCAGGATCAGTGCGATCTCGATGATGTAGAGGACGGTCTTCGACGTCGGGTCGACAGTGAGGACGCCGAGCTCTGCCAGGGCGATGCCCGCGCCGACCGAGAGCACGGAGATCGAGAGGACGGTCCCCTGGAGCCAGCCCGACAGTACCGCCGCTCCGAATAGGAGCGCGCCAAAGAGCAGCAGCGCCTCTGCGAATTCGAGATCCACGCCCACGACTCTACGTTGAGGTGCGGCCGGTGCGACGCTTACAGATTCCTTACCGGTGTCTCATCGTCGGCTCACCCCGGACGTCGATACTCTCGAACAGATGCGCCTGTTGGCACTGATCCTGCTCGTTCTCACCGCATCGGCCGGACTCACGTCCGCTGCAACTCGGACCGCCGGCGCCGCCGGCGGAACCCTGGAGATCACGGATGGCCGGGGCTCCGTGCAGATCACGGCCACGGGCGTGATCGTCGGCCGTCTCGACAACGGCTCGCTGAAGATCGTCGACCTGACGCCGAAGGATCAGTGGAGTCCGTGGGTGAACGGCGTTCCGCGCGGGAAGGTCGTGTGGCTCAAGGGCCGTAACATCTCGTTCCGGATCTCGGCTGGGCGCTACCGGATCGTTGCCAACGGCAGCGGCATTTCCGTCTCGGCCCGGGGAACCGGCAAGATCGTCCTGCGTGGCGACCCCGATGCGGTGGGCGATGCGGGCTCGTTTCGGGTTGGCGACTCACCGCTCGTTCCGGTGTCTGAAGAGACAACAAAGACCTCCTTTGGCGCGACCACCGAGAACGCGTCGTCGTCTCGATCAGTCAAGATCACGTAATGACCACTCCCAAGTCGATCCTCGTCGTCGAGGATGAAGCGGCGATCGCGTCGTTCGTGACGCTCTATCTCAAGAACGCAGGCTACGTTGTCAAGACGGTCGGAACCGGCGGCGCGGCGCTGAACGCGATCGCAGCCGAGATCCCTGCGCTGATCATTCTCGATCTCAACCTGCCCGACATGGACGGAATCGAGATCTGCAGGCGAGTCCGAAAGGGATCCGACGTACCGATCCTGATGCTGACCGCGAGAGACGAGGACGTCGACAAGATCATCGGGCTCGAGGTCGGGGCGGACGACTACCTGACGAAGCCGTTCAATCCCCGCGAGCTTGTTGCGCGGGTCAAGAGCGTGCTGCGCCGCTCTTCACAGGATCGCCGCCGTGACGAGGGTGACGAGATAACGCACGGCGATCTCACGATCAACGCAGGGCGGCGTGAGGTAATGGTGGGCGATCGAGAGATCCAGCTCGCACCCAAGGAGTTCGAGTTGCTGTGGGAGCTCCTCGATCACCGAGGCCTCGTCCTCACCCGAGACCAGCTGCTCGAGCGCGTGTGGGGCTACACCTTCGCTGGCGACACGCGGACGGTCGATGTGCATGTGCGCCAGATCCGTCGGAAGCTCGAGGATGCATCGCCGATCGTCACCGTCTGGGGCGTGGGCTACAAGGTCTCCCACGACCGCACCACCACTCCGGCGGCCTGAGCCGTCTGACGTGACTCTCCGGATCGGACGCGGAGCGGGTCTCGGCTTTACACTTGCTTCGTGATCGGGTCGCTGCGTTTCCGCCTGCCGGCCCTGTTCCTGCTCGGGATCGTGGTTGCCGGCCTCTTCGCCGCACTGATCTCGCTTCGGCTTGTCCAGACCTACACGCATGATCAGTCGGTTCAGGAGCTCGAGCGAGAGGCCGCCGGGCTGTCGAGCCTCTATGCGGACGCCGCGCTTCGGGCGGCCGACGAGGGGTCGGGCTCGATCGACTTCGCTGCATCCAAGCTCGAGCTCGCGACGGGCGACAGCATCTTTTACATCGGCTCGTCACTCTTTCCAGGGCAGGACACCGGACTGACCCGCCTTGCCGAGGCCACCGTGCCTCTTGCGGTGCGTGCGCTCTCGAAGCCGGTCAGCTTCGAGTTCACTCCACCGGGGAGCCGCCGTTCCTACCTCGCCGCGTCCGCCCCCGTGCGCCTCGAGCCGGAGAGCGACGCGCTCGGGGCGATCGTGGTCGCGAAGCCGAGAACCGAGCTGCGCGATCAGTGGCTGCCGCTCGTCGGCCGTCTCGCGATCGCCTTCGCGGTCGGCGCTTTACTCGCGGGACTTCTCTCGTGGTGGCTGTCGCGCAGAATCACAGGGCCGGTGCTCGCGCTTTCGAATGCGGCGGACGAGATCGCGGCTGGCAACTACACGGTCAGAGTGCCTGCGGGTGGGGGCGGTGACGAGATCAGCCATCTCTCCGGACGGTTCAACGAGATGGCGGCGCGGCTCGCCTCGACCGAGGAGCGCGAACGACAGTTCCTGATGTCTGTTTCTCACGAGCTCCGAACGCCGTTGACGGCGATCAAGGGGCACGTGGACGCGATTCGCGACGGCCTCTTCGACGACCGCGAGGCGGAGCTCGCCTCCCTCGACGTTGTAGCAAGCGAGACCGTACGCCTCGAGAGGCTCGTCGGTGACGTGCTCGATCTCGCCAAGCTGAACGCCCACCGGTTCACCGTGCTCGCCGAGGAGGTCGACATCGGGGCGCTCGTCGGGCAGGCACATGCCACGTTCGGCGAGGAGGCTCGGCTTCGCATGCTGACCTTCCGACTCGACGAGGATCCGGACGCTCCGACGATCGTCACTGATGGCGATCGCGTCCTGCAGGTCCTCACGAACCTGCTCGCCAACGCGTTCCGCTGGACACCCGACGGCGGGACGATCTCGATCGGCTCGGCGACCGCGAGCGGGGAAGTCCGGATCGACGTGCGCGACACCGGGCCCGGAATTCAGCCCGACGAGCAGGCACGCATCTTCGTTCCCTTCATCTCACGCGACAACCACGGCACAGGCCTCGGCCTCCCGATCGCCCGCGAGCTGGCTATCGCTCTCGGCGGTCGCATCGAGCTCGAGTCGAGCGTCGGGCGAGGGAGTCGATTCACGCTCGTGCTCCCCGAACGACGGACCTGAGATCGCGGGCAGCAAGAAGCCAGGGATTGAGATCCACGTCTCTGCCCCCCGGCTCCTGCTCGAAGCTGTCCTTCGGCTACGACGCGGCTGCGCGGTGCCCGTGGATCGAGACGATCTCGGCAGAGTCGCCCCGCTCGAGCCGCTCGAGTCGCCGGTCGACGCCCTGCCAACCCGATGAGATGAGGTCGACTAGGAGCGTGAGGTCGTCGAGGCGGGCGTTCCGCTCGGCGATCAGCTCCTGCTCGAGTCGCTCGAGGCGACCGACTGCGTTGTTGAGCAAACCCTTGATCTCACCAAGGTTCCGGGCGACGGGAAGCACCTCACGGCGCAACCCGTCCTGAACCGCTTCGCCGACCCGGTCGGGAAGTCCCGATTCGAGCGAGAGCGCCGCGGCGCCAAGCGCCTCGACCTCTTCGCGGGAGCGACGCAGAGCCGCCTCGAAACGACCTTCCTCGTTCCGGCCTTCGCGCGCAGCAGCGATTCGCTGCTTTGCTCTCTCCAGTGCCTGTTCATCCATGAGCGCAAGGCTACTCTGGCCATCGGATGAGATCCGATGAGCTCGACTACGACCTTCCTCCCGGCTTGATTGCGCAGCGTCCGGCCGACCGCCGGGACGGCTCGCGGCTCCTCGTATACGACCGTGGCACGGGCGCCGTTCGGCATCGGCTGTTCACCGATCTCCCCGAAGAGATAGGCGAGGCGCTCGTCGTCGTCAACGATACGAAGGTCGTGTCGGCGCGGCTGAAGCTGCAACGCGAGACAGGGGGGCAGGCAGAGGTGCTTCTCATCGAGCCACTCGGCGACGGTGTGTGGGAGGCGCTCGCCAGACCGTCCCGTCGGTTGCGGCCGGGCGAGAGGCTCGGGCCCGTCGAGCTGCTCGAGTCCATCGGTGAGGGGCGCTGGCGGGTCTACCTCGATGGTTTGCCGCCGGGCGAGCCTCCGCTCCCTCCGTACATCCACGAGCCGCTTGCGGACGCGGCGCGCTACCAGACGATCTACGCGGCGCACGTGGGCTCGGCGGCCGCGCCGACGGCGGGCCTCCACTTCACGCGCGAGCTCCTCGGGCAGCTCGACGTCGAGCGAGTCACCCTCCACGTCGGCCTCGACACCTTCAGGCCGCTGTCCGTCCCCGAGCTCGAGGACCACGAACTGCACGGCGAGCGCTACCGTGTCGCGCCCGATTCCTGGGCCAGGATCGAGGAGGCGGAGCGTGTGCTTGCGGTCGGTACGACGACGGTGCGTGTGCTGGAGACGATCGCGCGAGGCGGCGAGCTCGAGGGGCGCACGTCACTCTTCATCCTGCCCGGGTTCGGATTCCAGCGGGTCGACGCCCTGCTGACGAACTTCCACCTCCCGCGTTCGACCCTGCTCGCACTCGTGATGGCCTTCGCGGGCGTGGATGCGGTACGGGGCCTCTACCGACTCGCGATCGACGAGGAGTACAGGTTCTACTCGTTCGGTGACGCGATGCTGATCCTGTGAAGCTAGCCTCGCCCGCATGACCTGCTTCACGCTCGACACGACCGACGGCGCCGCCCGCGTCGGGACGGTTCACACAGCCCATGGCGACATTCCGACCCCGGCCTTCATGCCCGTCGGCACCAAGGCGACGGTCAAGACCCTCCATCCCGACGAGGTGCGAGCTGCGGGCGCCGCGGTTGTCCTCGCCAACACGTATCACCTCCACTTCAGACCCGGGGAGGAGCTGATCGAGGAGCTCGGCGGGCTTCATGCCTTCTCGGGCTGGGAGGGGCCGATCTTGACCGATTCGGGTGGGTTTCAGGTCTTCTCGCTCCGCGACACGCTGCTCTCCGTCGACGACGGCGGCGTCACTTTCCGCTCGGTCTACGACGGCATCGCCGAGCGATTCACGCCCGCCGGTGTCGCCGAGATCCAGCGTCGGCTCGGGAGCGACATCGCCATGTGCCTCGACATCTGCCCACCATCGGGAGCCACTCGCGAAGATCACGCGGAAGCAGTGCGACGCACCCACCTCTGGGCGCAGTTGCAAGTCGATGCACCGCGGGCGCCGGGTCAGCTGCGGTTCGGAATCGCCCAGGGAGGCACCGATCGCGAGCTCAGACGTCGCTCCGTCGAGGGGATCGTGTCGCTCGGGTTCGACGGCAACGCTCTGGGTGGGCTCGCCGTCGGCGAGAGCCGGTCCGAGATGCTCGAGACGGTCGGCTGGGCGGCGCCGCTCCTTCCGGCCGATCGTCCGCGCTACTTCATGGGGCTCGGTGATATCGAAGGGATCATCGGCGTGATCGAAGCCGGGATCGACATGTTCGATTGCGTGCTCCCGACGCGGAACGCCCGGACGGGAACGGCGATGACGATGACGGGGCGAATGAACCTGCGTAACGCCCGCTATGCCCGCGATCCTCGGCCGCTCGAGGACGAGTGCGGCTGTCCGGCCTGCACCCGCTTCTCCCGCGCATTTCTCCGTCATCTCGTCAACCAGAACGAGATCCTCGGGCTGCGACTGCTTTCTCTGCATAATCTATGGCTCGTTCATCGACTCACCGCGAGCGCGCGGGATGCGATTCGCCGCGGAGCGTTCGACGACTTCAGGGTGGAGGCGCTCTCCCGGCTCGCCCGCGGCCCACAGGAGGATTCGTGCCAGGACTGCTGATCATCGTTCTTCTCTTTGTACTCATGTACTTCCTCATGATCCGCCCCCAGCGTGCCAAGGCGCAGGCGCAGCAGCGTCTCCTCGGCACCGTCGCCGTCGGAGACGAGATTCTCACGGTCGGCGGCATCTACGGCATCGTCCAGGAGCTCGAGCCGGACGAGGACGGCGGAGACCTCGTCGTGGAGATCGCCGATGGTATTCACGTGCGGGTCGCACGTAAGGCGCTTGCCACCGTCGTGAAGCCGGAGGACGACGAAGAGGACGACGAGGGCTTGGACGACGATGACGCGGACGATGAGGGTGTCGTCGACGGAGAGGCCGAGATCATCGAAGATGCGGCCGAATTGCCCCCGGCAGGGGTAGGGGACGTTAACGGCGAACAAGTTTCTGTAAATCCGGGTGCTGCGGAGGACACGGCACCACCCGAGCGCAGCTAGCCTTCCCGCCGCATCCATGACCCATCGCAGAGCCATCGTTGTCGTTGCCATGGTCGTCGCCGCGCTTGTCGGCGTCGCCCTGATGATCGCGCCTTCCTCGCCGTTCCACCAGACGCCGACGCTCGGCCTCGACCTGCAGGGTGGTCTCGAGATCACGAAGCAGGCGGTGCCGCCGAAGGGCCGCAAGCTGACGAAGGAAGACCTCGACCGGTCCGTGACGATCATGCGCGACCGCGTCGACCGACTTGGTGTCTCCGAGCCGGAGATCAGGACGCAGGGCGACGACCAGATCACGATCCAGCTGCCCGGTGTCAAGGATCCGGAGGCCGCGGCGAAGATCATCGGCAAGACGGCGCAGCTCGAGCTCTTCGACCTGGAAACGAGCCTCGTCTCGCCGTCGGTCGACATCAACGGGAATCCTCAACCGCGTGACTCGGTCTACGACCTGCTTGCCGGTCAGCAAGCGCTCGTCCAGGGCCAGTCCGACCAGTGGTGGGTGTTCGACACGAAGAAGAAGCTCGTTGTCGGCCCCGTCTCGACGAGGCAGAAGGCGCTCAGCAAGTACGACGGGAAGCTCCCCGAGGGATACAAGCTCTTGGGGACTCCTGCCTCGACAGTCGTGATCTCCTGCGGCGTCCAGGCCGTTGTCTGCCCGGGTGTGGGCGTGCCCACCGCGAAGTCGTACTACCTCTTCAAGTACACGCCCCCGACCGTGCCGCAGATGACGGGTGCTGACCTGAAGCTTTCGGGTACGCGTCAGGATTTCGACACGAGGTCGAACCAGCCGATCGTCTCTCTCGAGTTCACGAAGAAGGGGAGCGACAGGTTCCAGGAGATCACCCGCAACGAGTATCTGCGCGGCAAGCTGAGGAACGCGCCGCAGCACTTCGCGATCGTGCTCGACCGTGAGATCAGGTCGTGGCCCCAGATCGACTACACGGACAGCTCGCTCTCCGGCGGGATCTCCGGCAACGCCCAGATCACCGGCATCGGCGATATCCAGGAGGCGAAAGATCTTGCGCTCGTTCTCCAGACAGGTGCGTTGCCGGTCAACTTCGTCACGCTCGACCAGACCGCGATCTCGGCCACGCTCGGGAAAGACTCCCTCAACGAGGCGAAGATCGCCGCCCTCGTCGGCCTGCTCCTCGTCGCCATCTTTCTCCTCGTCTTCTACCGCTTCCTCGGCCTCGTCGCCGTCCTCGGGCTCGGAATCTACGCGGCCTTCCTCTACGCCGCGATCCTGATCTTCAACGTGACGTTGACGCTCCCGGGCTTCGCGGGTCTCGTGCTGACGCTGGGGGTGGCCGCCGACGCGAACGTGGTCATCTTCGAACGCATCAAGGAAGAGGCGCGCGCCGGCAGGAGTGCCAGGGCCGCGATCCAGACCGGTTACACGAAGGGCTTCGCAACGATCGTCGACGCCAACGTCGTTACTGCGATCACGGCGCTCGTTCTCTTCGCCGTCGCAACCTCGTCGGTTCGCGGCTTCGCCCTCATGCTCCTGATCGGTACTGCGATCTCGATGCTCACCGCCGTTCTTGCGACGCGCGCGCTCCTCTCGTTGCTCGCCGACTCGAAGATCCTCAACAACCCGAAGGTGATCGGGACCACGGGTCGCGGCATCCCGTCGTGGTTGAAGATCGATTTCATCGGTCGGCGCCGGCTCTGGTTCGGCATCTCGGCATCGATCGTGACCGCGTCGGTGCTCGCACTCGCCGTCCTCGGGCTCAACCTCGGGATCGACTTCAAGGGCGGGACGCAGATCGGGTTCGAGACGCCTCAGCCGACCTCGCTCACGCAGGTCCGGGCCCAGGCCGCGAAGGTCGGGCAGGGCAGCGCTGTCATCCAGGGTCGGGGCCCGTCGACGAACGAGGAGTACAAGAGCTTCCAGATCCGCACCGAGTCGCTGACGACCGAGGAATCGGCCGCGCTGACCGCCGATCTGAAGAAGACGGTGAACGCGGAAGCGTTCGGGATCAAGAACGTCTCGGCCAGCTTCGGACGCCAGATCGCGAAGGGCGCGATTCTCGCGATCATCGTCTCGCTCCTCCTGATCGTCGGCTACATCTCGTTGCGGTTCCAGTGGCAGTTCGCCGTGCCCGCGATCGTGGCGCTCGTGCACGACATCCTGATCACCGTCGGCGTTTACGCGTTGCTCGGCCGGGAGGTATCGACCGCGACGGTTGCCGCGGTGCTGACGGTCCTCGGGTACTCGATCTACGACACGATCATCATCTTCGACCGGATCCGGGAGAACCTCCCGCTGATGAAGCGCGCCTCCATGCGGCAGATCACGAACGTCTCTCTCTGGGAGACGATCCCACGATCGCTCGCGACAACCTTCATCACCCTGCTCCCGGTCGCCTCGCTCCTCATCTTCGGTGGCGCCACGCTGAACGACTTCGCCTTCGCGCTGCTGATCGGCATCGGCTCGGGCGCGTACTCCTCGATCTTCGTCGCGGCCCCGCTGCTCGACTGGATCAAGGAGCGCGAGCCGGAGTATGCGCGCCGCAAGCACGACGAGGTCAGCGAGATCCAGTCCGTCGGCGGCACGATCCTCGTCGACCCGGCGGCGGCGACTCTCGTCGTGGAGGCAGAGGAGCTTCTCTCGCCGGAGCCGGTTGCCGAAACGGCGGCCCCCGCGAAGTCGGCCGACACGTCGGCCCGTGACCGCCGCCGGGCCCGCCGCTCGAACCGCCCGCACGGCCGCGCCCGGTAGTCGACCGGACACACCCGCAACAGTAGAATTGGGTTGATGGACGACAACGGTAACCCCGTGCCACGCTCGCTCGAGCAGTTCGCCCTCGCAGCACTCGGATGGGTGTCCCTCACGATCGAAGCTTCGGAGGCACTCGCCGACGAACTCGCTGGCCGTGTGGGTATCGAGCGCGACGAGATGCGCGCCGCCGTACGCGACGCGCTGTCGAGCTTGCGGGCGGATGCCGAGAAGCTGGGCTCCGTTCCGGCCGGGACGACCGACAAGGCGTTCCAGCGGCTCGGCGTCGTGCGACGCGAGGAGGCAGACGACCTCGCGCTCCGCGTCGCGCAACTCGAGCATCGTGTGCGCTTGCTCGAGAACCCGTTGTAGAAACCGTCGCTGACGGCAACAATGTGACGATGGAGACCGCGCGTCCTCAGCGCAGGATCGGCCGGCTTTCCGAGATCGGTCGTGTCGCGACGCGCCACGGGTTCGGATACATGATCGATCGGAGGCGCGGGAACGACGATACCCAGCTCGCCGACCGCGGCCGTCGGTTGCGCGAGATGCTCGACGAGCTCGGCCCGACCTTCGTCAAGTTCGGCC
Source organism: uncultured Thermoleophilia bacterium (assembly GCA_963699795.1). GTDB lineage: Bacteria > Actinomycetota > Thermoleophilia > Gaiellales > Gaiellaceae > Gaiella. The sequence continues at coordinate 163,966 of CAVOVG010000003.1, read as the reverse complement.
AGCTGCTCTCCACGAGGCCGGATGTCATGCCTCCCGACATCGTCGTAGAGCTGCGGAAGCTGCAGGACGACGTTACGCCGATCGCCTTCTCCGAGATCCGCCGGGTCGTCGAGGAGGAGATCGGTCTGACGATCGAGCAGGCGTTCCTCTCCTTTGACGAGGTTCCGCTCGCGGCCGCCTCGATCGGCCAGGTGCATCGGGCCACGCTGCCCACCGGAGACGCCGTCGTCGTCAAGGTGCAGCGTCCTGAGGCGCCGCGGCAGGTCGAATCGGATCTGCAGCTGATGCGCTCCGCAGCCAAGGTTGTCCGCGAGCGCGTCCGCGCCCTCGACTTCATCGACACCGAGGCTCTCGTCGACGAGTTCGCGCGCGCAATTCGCCAGGAGCTCGACTACAACCACGAGGCGCGCAATGCCGAGACGTTCCGGCGCAACTTCGGCGGGTCGACCGACGTCGCCGTGCCCAAGGTCATCTGGCGCTACTCGTCTGCACGAGTGCTCACGCTGGAGTACCTCGAAGGCGTCCAGTTCGCCGATATCGATCTCGAGTCGCGCTCACCCGAGGAACGCCGCGAGCTCGCCTACCGGATGACGGACGCCTGGATGACGATGATCTTCCGGCACGGGTTCTTCCACGGTGACCCCCATCCAGCGAACATCCTGCTTCTCGACGACGGACGCATCGGACTCGTCGACTTCGGTTTGGCGGGACGGCTGACAGACGAGGACATGACCCGCCTGACCCGCCTCTTCATCGATGCGGCCACGGAGAATGTCGATGTCCTGCCGAGACGCCTCGCCGAGCTCGGCCTGCGCTATCCCAAGGAGCGAGAGGAGGAGCTCAAGGAGGCGATCGAGGAGCTCTTCTACCGGTACTACGGCTCGAGCGTCTCGGACATCGATCCGATCCAGGTGATCCGTGAGGGACTCGACCTGATCTACTCGATGAACCTCCGCCTGCCGAGCCGCTTCGTCACTCTCGACAAGGCGATCGCCACGCTCGGCGCCGTCGGCGTCGAGTTGTATCCCGACTTCAACGTCTTCGAGGTCGCAAGGCCCTACGCGCGACAGCTGATCGCCGAGCGATTCTCACCGCGGCGAATGTCGCTTCGCGCGCAGGCCGAGGTGCGGGAGCTCGCGAGCGTCGCGCGGGACCTGCCCTATCAGATGCGAGACGTGATGGAGCAGACGCGTCAGGGGAATCTGGAGATCCAGATTCGCAATCCGGGGTTCAACGACCTCACCCACCACATCGACCACGCCGTAAACCGCATCGCCGTGGCGCTCATCGTTCTCGGCGGGCTGGTCGGCTCGTCCATCGTCGGCGTTCTCGCGAAGGACGGGCCCCACGTCGTAGGGCTCCACCTGCTGTCCTTCATGGGGTTCACGCTCTCCGCCGCGTTTGCCGTATGGCTCGTCTGGGGTATCGCCCGCTCGGGACGGCTGTAGGGCGACTCCGATCCCCGCGGCAGTCCCGGGCGACGCGTGCGCGTCGCACCCTACGGGCTCGTTTCGCCGCGTGGGCTACCTCCGTCGGTTGCAGGCCTCGGTCGTTCTCGTAGGGGCGAGGCGCAGCCTCGACCGTCGGCTACGGCAACCGCCCGTGCTTTCGGAGCAACTCGAGCACCGGCGCGTGAGGGAGGGCGCGAACGAGCCGCCCTTCGCGGCCGGTCGTATCGGTTGCCGCCCAGAGAGCGTTGAGCACAGCCTCCTCGGTTGCATCGACCGTTGCCGCAAAGAGCGGGTCGAGGTGCCCATCCGGAACCGAAGGTCGCGAGAGCCGAACGGGAGGGGACTCGTCACGCTCACGCGTGACCGTCGAGAGGGCCACGAAGATCTCGCCGCTTCCGTGGTGGGCCACGGAGCCCGTCCGCGCCAGCCCGAGACCGGCGCGACGCGCGAGTCTCTCCAGTTGGGCGGACTCGAGCGGTGCGTCTGTTGCCACGATCGCGATGCAACTGCCTGCTGGGCGACGAGGATCGAGCCCGTCACCGACCGCCGGGAAGACCGGCACGCCGTCGATCCGGAGGTCACGCGCCGAGCCGAAGTTCGCAAGCACGAGCACACCTACGGTTGCTTCGACGTCAGGGATGAGGCGGCTCGACGAGCCGATACCGCCCTTCCAGCTGAACGCCGTCATCCCGGTGCCTGCCCCAACGCAGCCCTGTTCGACAGCGCCGGCTCGAGCATCCGCGAGTGCTCGGCCCGCGTCCGCTGCCTCGACCTGCACCGTGCGTGCGTCGTTGAGCCAGCTGTCGTCACACTCGCCGACCACGGGGATCACGACGTCGTCGACACCCACGCCCGCGTCGGCCGCACAGGCAGCGGTGACTGCCCCGTCGAAGACGCGCCCGACGGCCATCGTCGAGGTGAGGTAGATCGGCGTCTCGATCAGGCCCCACTCGGAGACCTGGAGGAACCCGGTCAGCTCCCCGGCGCCGTTCAGGGCTACCGCCCCGGCGGGAATCGGGTGGCGGAACGGGGATGTCCCACCCCCGGCCACGACCACGGTAACGCCGGTTCGCGCAATCCCGCGTCCCTCGGGAGGAGGTGGCTCATCGCGCACGACGGTGGCGTGGCCGACGCGCACGCCTCCCACGTCGGTGATCGCATTTGCGGGGCCTGCTTCGAGTCCGCCGATCCGGAGACCGCGCTGGCGCAGCGTCTGTTCGCCCATGTGGACGAGCCTATAGGGTCGCGGCCATGACTCTTTCGATCCCTCTCGTGTGGTCAGACGACCACCGGCTGCACGAGCCGAATGCCGAGATCTGGGTGGGCGTCAGCACGCCCGCCGTAGAGACGGCGGCGCGGGCCGATGCGATCCGCCGGGCACTCGTGGCGGCGGGCGCCGGGATCGTTTCGGCTGCCCCGCACGACGATTCCGCGCTCGAGGCGGTTCACGATGCAGCGTTGCTCGCCTTCCTCGCCTCGGCCTGGAGGGACTGGGAGGCAGCGGGGCTACCGGAGGACCCAGGCCAGGATCGCGTCGTCCCATACATCTTCCCGCATCCGGGTCTGATCGGCCCTCTCGAGCCGCTCGTGCCGGCGGCGACCTGGGCTCGTCCCGGCACGTTCTGCTTCGACACCATGACGCTGATCGGCCCGGGGACGTGGGAGGCGGCTCGAGGAGCTGCCGATGCGGCGCTCACCGCCGCCGATCTCGTCTCCGGTGGGTGCGACGTCGTCTACGCCTGCTGCCGGCCTCCAGGTCACCACGTGACCCGTTCGGCCTACGGAGGCTCCTGTTACCTGAACAACGCTGCGATTGCGGCGGCGCGGCTGCGCGACCTCGGCGCTGCACGCGTCGGGATCGTCGACATCGACGCGCACCACGGGAACGGAGCCCAGTCGATCTTCTGGGAGCGCAATGACGTCTTTGTCGGATCGGTACACGTCGATCCCGCGACCGGCTGGTTTCCTCACTACCTCGGCACGGCGGCCGAGCGTGGAGCAGGGCAGGGGATCGGCGCGAATCTGAATGTCCCCCTTCCGCCGGGTGCCGGCGACGCCGACTGGCTGCGGGGAGTCGCCGAGATCGTGCAGGCGGCGCGAGGTAACGGCGCAGAGGCGCTCGTGCTCGCTCTCGGGGTCGACGCTGCCGGCGGCGATCCCGAGAGCCCCCTGCAGGTCACCGAAGCGGGGTTTCGCGAGGCCGGAAGGATCGTTGCGACGCAGGGCTTGCCGTGCGTCGTCGTGCAGGAGGGCGGCTACGATCTCGGCTCGATCGGACAGCTCGTCCTCGCGACCCTGGAGGGATTGAATGCCTGAGCCGTTGAGCGTGTGGATCGGGAAGGACGAGCACGGCGGGATCCCGCGCCCGGCCCGCGTGGACGTGAAGCCGCCGCCCGACTGGCGCCTCGAGGCGGTCGTGGCGACCGAGAGGCCGAGGTCACCCGCCGTTGCGCCGGACGGCCGCTCGGTCGTGTTCATCCAGGACCGCGACACGTCCGATCTCTGGCTGCTCGACCTCGCGGGCGGTGTCCCGAGGCGTCTTACGACCGGGCGCGACCCTCAACCGTACTGGGAGGACACGCAGCCTGCGTTCTCGCCCGACGGAAGGCACGTCGCGTATGGGGACGATGGCTGGGTGTACGTCGTGGCCACGGCAGGAGGTCCGCCCCGGCGGGTCGTCGAGGCCGGCAGTCCCGTGTGGATCGGGAACGACCGTCTCCTCGTCTCGATCGAGCGCGACCGGTGTGACCGCCTGGCGGTCGTTGCAGTCTCCGAGGCCTGGCCCGAGCGGCTCGCTCGCGCTCACGGTGACCTCGATACTCACGGTGACGAGCAGGGGGCGATCGTCTCCCCGGACGGCTCTGCCGTCGCCTACGTCTTCGTTCCGCACAGCGACTACAGCCGCTACGAGATCCGGGTCGCCGATGTTGCCGACGGCACCGTGCGCGCACTGACCGGGGCTCCGGGCATCCGCGACTACGCCCTCGACTGGTCTCCCGACGGAACGACGCTGGCCGTTGCGTCCGAGCTGACTGGATGGTTCGAGCTGCACCTCGTCGCTGCTGACGGGAGTGGGGCACGTCAGCTGACAGCCGCGAGCGCGGACTTCCTCGAGGCGCGTTGGCATCCGGACGGCACGCGACTCGCGGCCACGCGTGGCAAGGCGGGCCGCTTCGATCTCGTCGTCGTCGCCGCCGCTGACGGAGCGGTGACCGATCTTGCAGCGGGTGGCGTCTGGGGCGGGCCCGGGTGGTCGGCGGACGGCGGCATCTTCGCGAGCTACGACGGCCCCACGACTCCTCCCGAGCTCCGACTCGTCTCCGAGAAGGGAGAGTCGGTCGCGATTCATGCACCCGCGCCGCTCGCGGTCACGCGCGCCCCCCACGTTGTCGCCGAGGAGCTGACCTACACCACGTTCGACGGGCGAGAGCTGCAGGCCTTCCTCTACCGCCCTTCGACAGCGTCGGCGGAGCGTCCCGCGCCCGCGATCGTCTATCCGCACGGTGGCCCAGCGGACTGCTACGGCGGCGAGTGGGACGGCCACGCGCAGTACTTCGTCGACAAGGGGTACGCATGGTTCGCGATCAACTACCGCGGCTCGACCGGGCACGGAAGCGATTTCGAGCGCGCGAATCATGGCGCCTGGGGCGTCGACGACACCAAGGACTGCCTGGCAGCGGCCGACTACCTGCGGACGGTGGACTGGATCGACGGCAATCGGCTCGGCATCTTCGGCTCGAGCTACGGCTCGTACATGGCCCTGCTCGCGGTCACCGACGACCCCGAGTACCGGTTTCGGTGCGCGATCTGCAAGTACGGCGACTGTGACGCCCTCACGACCTGGGCTCAGGCGGATCGAGCGGGAGTGCAGATGCAGATGCGGATCATGGGGCATCCGAGCGAGAATCGCGCGGAGTACGCCGCCGCCTCGCCGGTGCACCGGCTCGACGCGGTCAGGGCACCGATCCTCGTCGCCCACGGCCACACCGATCGACGCGTTCCGTTCGAGCAGTCGACTGAGCTCGTCGCCGAGCTAACCCGGCTCGGCAAGACGTACGAGTACGTCACCTATCCGACCGAGGGCCACGGCTTTCTTCGCGTCGGCCCGCAACTCGACTTCTACCGGCGGCTCGAGGGATTCCTCGACTGGTACCTGATGTGACTGCACGCATCCCGTGTGGCGACGTGCATCCCCGCGCTCGGGATGCGATAGTTGTGGCTCACGAGACATCTCGACCGTAACCGGCGCGCACCGCGCCTTCCCGTTTCCGCGACACGAGGAGAGCTCGAGATGAGACTACGAAGGCTGATGGGGGTGGCCCTCGTTGCCACGGCCCTTGCAGTTGCCGCCGGGTGCGGCGGTGGAGGCGACTCCGCTGACGGCACATCCACCGAAGGCGCGTCATCGAGTGACGTGCTTCGGATCGGCACCGCCAACTACATCGACTCGCTGAATCCGTTCAACTACATCGAGTCGCAGGCGTACACGGCGATGATGATGATCTACCCGCAGCTCGTGCAGTACAACGCCGACTTCGAGTTCGAGGGTGACTGGGCCGAGTCGTGGACGACGTCAGACGACGGCAAGGACTGGACGTTCAAGCTGCGCCCGGACACGAAGTGGTCCGACGGCGAGCCGATGACCGCTGCCGACGCTGCCTGGACGATCAACACGACCGTGAAGTACAAGGACGACGCGACAGCCGTCGCTGCGTCGGCGCTCGCCAACATCAAGGACGCCGAGGCGACGGACGACACAACGCTCGTGATCCACTACTCGTCTCCCGTCGGGAACGTGCTCCCGCAGCTCGAGCAGTTCTTCATCCTGCCCGAGCACATCTGGGCGCCGAAGGTGGGCGCGAACGGCAAGGGCCTGAAGACGTACAAGCCCGGAGCTCAACCTGCCGATCGTCAGCGGGCGGCGCGTACACGATCACGCAGTACGAGAAGAAGGGCACGACCGCGTTCAAGCCGTACGCCGACTTCTACGGCCCGCCCTCGCACGCCTCGGGTGTCGCGCTGACCTACTACACGAATGCCGACGCGATCATCGCCGACCTCAAGGCGGACAAGATCGACTGGGCCGACCAGGTGCCGTTCCAGGCCGTCAACGCCGTGAAGAAGGCCGAGAACGTCACCGTCAACGAGTGGCCCGGAGCCGAGACGACCAACATCACGTGGAACTCGAACCCGGCCAAGAACAAGAACCGCGAGCTGCTCGTCCCGGCGGTGAAGAAGGCGCTCTCGATGTGCGTCGACCGCGAGCAGATCATCGACGTCGTCTTCGCCGGCTACGCGAACACCGTCGAGAGCATCGTCGGGCACATCTCGCCGCTCGAGAACCCGAACCTCGGGCCGCTCGAGTACGACTGCGCCGTCGCGAACACGGCCCTGGACAAGCTCGGCTACAAGCGCGGCTCGGATGGGATCCGCGTCGTGCCTGCTACGACCGGCACGCTGGCGCAGCCCGAGCACAAGATGACGTACGAGATCCTCACACCGACCTCGACCGACTTCAACGTCGACCGCTCCTTCGACATCGTCAAGGACGGTTTTGCGAAGCTCGGCGTCAAGGTGACGCAGAAGGTCGGCGGTGATGCGACGGCAACCTACGCGATCGAGACCGGCGACTGCTCAGGCCCGGTCGGTGAGCAGTACCAGGGCTATGACATCGCGATGTGGGACTGGGTCGGCTACCTCGACCCGGACTTCATGCTCTCGGTCGTGACGAAGGGGCAGTGGTGCTCGTGGAGCGACACGGGCGCGAACAACCCGTCGTACGACAAGCTGTATGTGAAGCAGGGCAGGACGGTCGACCCGGAGGCGCGCAAGAACCATCGTGTGGGCGCGATGCAGAAGATCGTCTACGACAACTTCTACTACACGCAGCTCACGAACCACGTGGCCATCGACGCGACGTCGAAGAAGTGGACAGACTTCGAGTCGCAAGCTCGGCGGCTACTCCAAGGTCTACTACACGTCACCGCGTCAACCCTGAGATGAGCACGCCTGAGAGGAGCGGGAGAGAGCTGAGGTGAGAGGTGCCGATTACGTCGTGAAGCGCGTAGCGTTCGCGCTTCTGACCGTCTTCATCGCGATCACCCTCAACTTCGTTCTCTTCCGCGCCCTCTCCGGCGACGCGGTCTCTGCGCTGCGCTGTCGCAGTGCAGCGCGGCGTTCAAGGAGGCACAGCGGCGCGACCTCGGCCTCGACCTGTCGAAGTGGCAGCAGTACAAGCTCTACCTGCGGGACCTCTGCCCGCTTCGACCTCGGCAACTCCGTTCCCTCGGAGAAGCCGGTACGCGGCGAGCTCGATCGAGCCGATCAAGAACTCGCTGCCGATGATCGCGCTCGGGACGTTCTTCGCGATCATCCTCGGCACGCTCGTGGGGGTGATCTCCGCGTGGCGACGGGGGACGGCCGTCGACAAAGGGGGCCTCTACACGGCGCTCGGCTTCTACTCGATGCCGACGCAGTGGCTCGGCCTGATGCTGATCTTCTTCGTCGCGAGCGCCGTCGGATTACCGTCGTCCGGGATCAAGACGCCGACACTCGGGCTCTTCACCGATGCCTCCACCTGGGACCTGTTCATCGACCGGATGAAGCACATGATCCTGCCCGCGCTGACCCTCGGGCTCGTCCTCTACGGTGACTACGCCCTGATCGTGCGCTCCTCGATGCTCGAGACGCTGGGGGAGGACTACGTCCTCACGGCGCGGGCGAAGGGCCTGACGAACTGGGCGATCGTGCGGAGTCACGGGCTCCGCAACGCGATGCTGCCGATCATCACGCTCGTCGCACTCTCGCTCGGCTTCATCATCGGAGGCTCGATCACGGTCGAGTACGTCTTCTCCTATCCGGGCCTCGGGTTGCTGACCGTCGAGGCGATCGACAAACGTGACTTCCCGCTCCTGCAGGCGATCTTCCTCCTGCTCACGCTGTCGGTGATCTTCTTCAATCTCCTTGCCGACCTGCTGTACTTCAGGTTCGATCCACGGGTGACCGCGTGAGTCTGATCGAGCCGCTCCAGGCTGCCGACGAGGACGGGCTCGCGCACGGCATTCTGAAGACGAGTCGGCCTGGCTTCGTCCGGACGACCATTCTCGGCAACCGGGCCGCGATGATCGGCCTCGGGATCCTCGGCTTCTTCATCTTCGTGGCGATCTTCGCGCCCTGGCTGGAGCCGTACAACCCGACGGAAAAGGTCGGCCCGGTGTACGCGCCGCCGAGCAGCGAGTTCTGGCTCGGCACGGACGACGGTGGCGGCGACATGCTGTCACTGCTGATTGCGGGCAGCCGTGTCTCGCTCGGAGTCGGGTTCATCGCCGCGCTCGTCGCGATCCTGATCGGCGGCACCGTCGGCGTCCTCTCGGGCTACTTCGGCGGGACCACGGACACCGTGCTGATGCGCTTCACCGACTACATGCTCGTGATCCCCGATATCCCGTTGATGATCATCGCCGCTGCGCTCTTCGGTCGCAGCCTGACCAACATCGTGATCATCATCGGGATCATCTACTGGACGAGCACCGCCCGGCTGATCCGTGCACAGGTGAAGAGTGTCCGCGAGCGGGTCTACGTTAAGCGCGCGCAGGCACTCGGTGCCGGAAATCGCAGGCTCATCTTCAAGCACGTACTGCCGCAGGTGGCGCCGCTCCTGATCGCGAACACCGTGCTGATGATCGCCCTCGCGATCTTCGCCGAGACGTTCATCACCTTCCTTGGCCTCGGGGATCCGAGCACGATCTCCTGGGGCAGGCTGATCCAGAATGCATTTCAGGGTGAGGCGACGATCAACAACGCGTGGTGGGCGATCGTGCCTCCCGGCGTCTGCGTGACGATCGTCATTCTCGCGTGCACGATGATCGGGCAGTCTGTCGAGGACGGCCTCAATCCACGCCTCCGGGTCGGCCATCTCTCGGTCAAGCGGTTCCGGGTTCGCTCCGGGGCGGGATCGGAGACGCCGAAGTGAGCGCCCGTCCACCTGTGATCCGCGTCGAGGATCTGAACGTGTGGTTCGACCTGCCCGGCGGCGGCGAGCTCCATGCCGTCCAGGGGGTGACGTTCGAGCTGCGCTCGGGCGAGCGAATGGGGCTCGTCGGCGAGTCCGGCTGCGGGAAGACGACGACGATCCTCGCCATGATGGGGCTCCTTCCGGCAACGGCGTCGGTGTCCGGCAAGGTGCTGCTCGACGGAGAGGACATCCTCGTCGGGGGCGAGGAAACGATCAGCCCGCACCGCTGGAGCGACATCTCGATGGTCTTCCAGGGCGCGATGAACGCCTTCAATCCCGTCAAGACGGTGGGCGCTCAAATTGCGGAGCCGATGGAGCTGCACGGGATGGCGACGGGGAAGGGCGCGCGGTCGCGCGTTGCCGAGCTGCTCGAGCTCGTCGGCATCGCCGGCGACCGGGCCGATCGGTACCCGCACGAGTTCTCCGGCGGTATGCGCCAGCGGGCCGCGATCGCGATGGCGCTCGCCTGCTCACCGAAGGTGCTGCTCGCCGACGAACCGACGACCGCGCTCGACGTGATGGTGCAAGCGCAGATTCTCGAACTGCTCGTCAGCCTGAGCACGACGCTCGGCCAGGAGCTCGGGTTGACGGTGATCCTCGTCACGCACGACCTGCCGGTCGTCGCGCAGGTGTGTGATCGCGCCGCCGTGATGTACGCGGGCGAGATCGTCGAGATGGGCGGGATGTCCGAGATCTACCACAACCCTCGCCACCCGTACTCGCGGATGCTCTTCGCCGCGACGCCCGATCTGCTCGGTGACGACGACGTGATCTCGATTCCGGGCTCGCCGCCACGCCTCGATCGCGAGATCGTGGGCTGCGCGTTCCGACCCCGGTGTGACTCGGCATTCGAGCCGTGCTCGGCGGTTCGTCCTGGTAGGAGGGAGCCGGTCGCGGGGCATGAAGCGCGCTGCCATCTCAACGACCTGTCGCTGACGGAGCTTGCGTCGTGAGCGAGACGGCCGAGAAGACGACGGCGGAGGTCTCCTCAACGGATTCTCCGCTCCTCGTCGTCGGGGATCTCATCAGCCACTATCCGGTGCCGCGTGGCCTGCTCGGGACGTTGATGCGCCGGCCGCAGCTGAACGTGAAGGCGGTCGACGGCGTGACGTTCTCGGTCGCGGCTGGCGAGATGGTGGCGCTCGTCGGCGAGTCGGGCTGCGGCAAGACGACGACGGCACAGACGGTGATCCGGATGGTCGCGAACCAGGGTGGCTCGATCCGCTTCAACGGCGCGGAGATCGGAGAATTGAGCCCCGGCGCGTTGCGGCCGCTGCGGCGTGAGATCCAGATCATCTACCAGGATCCCTACGAGTCGCTCGACCCGCGGTTCACCGTGCGGGACACGATCGAGGAGCCGATCCGGGTGCACTCGCTCGTCGCCGGGAAGGACGATCGTGAGGCGAAGGTGTACGAGGCGATGGAGCGGGCCGGCCTGACGCCGCCCGAGCTGTTCATCGACCGTTATCCCCATGAGCTGTCGGGTGGCCAGCGCCAGCGCGTGGCCATCGCGGCGGCGCTCGTGCTCGAGCCGAAGCTCCTGATCGCCGACGAGCCGGTGTCGATGCTCGACGTCTCGGTGCGTGCGGGAATCCTTGCCCTCCTCGACGGCCTCCGCAAGGACGGAATGGGCGTGCTGATGATCACGCACGACCTCTCGACCGCGGCGCACTTCGCCGACCGGATCGCAGTCATGTACCTGGGACGGATCGTCGAGGAGGGGCCGGCGCGGGACGTCGTGCGCAACCCGCAGCATCCGTACACGAAGGCTTTGATCTCGGTCGTTCCGCGGCGTGACCCCGATGAGCAGGCCTTCCCGCAGATCCTCACGGGCGAGACGCCGAACCCGGTGCGCGTGCCGCCGGGCTGCCGCTTCCACCCGCGCTGCCCGGTGGCCGAGGCGCGCTGCAAGGAGACTGATCCGGAGTTGCGTGCGCTGAAGGGTGTGGGAGTGGGTCACCGGGCGGCCTGCATTCTCCTTTCGGAGCAAGGCTCTGGCGGTCACGAGGTCAGCCCGGAAGCGTGAGGCTCTCGATATCGCGCGGATAGTTGGTCAGGAGCTCGATTCCGTCGTCGGTCACGGCGACGGTGTCGGAGTGACGGAAGCCCCCGACGGTCGGCGAGTAGAGACCAGGCTCGATCGTGAAGACCATGCCGGGCTCGACGAAGGTGTGGTCACCGAGGTCGAGGAAGGGCGCCTCGTGGTTTCGGAGCCCGATCCCGTGGCCCGTGTGCTGGCGCCAGTACGGGAGGAGGTCATGTTCCTCGAAGTAGTGCATCACCGCCCCGTCGACCTCCGCGCAGGTGACGCCGGGGCGGAGAGCCGTGAAGGCGACGTCCTGCGCGGCGACAACGTGGCCGAAGAGGTGCCGCATCTCGTCGGTCGGCGGCCCGATGACCATCGCGCGCTCGAGCTCCGCGTTGTAGCCACGAATCGGCGCGCTCGTCTCGGTGACGAGCGTATCGCCGGCCACGAACTCGATGTTGTGAGCCACCGCGTGCGCCCAGGAGCTGCGCAAACCGATCTGGCCGCGGTAGCCGGCCGAGACACCGTCCGACGATCCCTGTTGCTCGACGTCGCCGAGTACCGCGAGCATCGCGAGCGTTGCTTCGTGCCCGGCGCGGAGGCTGACCTCGGCCTCGGTTGCGCCCACTCGCGTGTACTCCTGCAGCAGCCGGTGCGCACGCTCGCACCAGCGCGCGCTCTCCCGAATCAGCTCGACCTCGGCTGCACTCTTTCGCACCATCATGCTCTCGATGAAGGGTGAGAGCGGCGCGACGGTACCCCCCGTTACGGCGCTGAGCGTCGGACCCTCGTAGCCCAGGATTCCGGGGTAGCCGTCGTTGTCGGCGGCGAGCGCACCCGTGATCCCGAGGTCGGCGAGAATGCGCGAGAGGATGGACATCGGATGCTCGATTCCCGGGTACTCGGGATACGACTCGATCCTCTCGAACGTCGTCTCGGCACGCGTACGCTCGACCTCGAACTCGGGTACGAAGACGACGTGCTCTCCGGCTGCGCTCTCGGCGAAGATCACCGGCCGCTCGTTGGAGAGGAAGTTGAAGCCCGTGAGATAGCGGATCGAGTCCTGCTCGAAGAGGACGTACCCGGAGAGGCCTGCGGCGCGGACGTGCTCGAGCACCCGGTCGCGGCGGGCTGCGAACTCGGTCGCAGGGATCTGCCTGATCGCTCCTCCGGTGCTCGTCAACGCCGCTCCTCCTCATTGTGGTCGGTCGCGCGAGCAACCCTAGCGAAGCGTCTGAATCGTCCCTTGCTCCGACTCGATACGGTGTTGACGCAGATCACATCGAGGAGGGAGGCGCATGGCCAGCTCGTCACGGCAGTCGCTCGGCTGGATCGGCAGCGGGGTGATGGGATCCTCCATGTGCGGCCACCTGCTCGAAGCGGGATATCCCGTCACGATCTTCTCGCGCACGCGAGCACGGGCCGCGGCCCTGATCGAGTGCGGCGCCGAGTGGGCCGACACGCCCGCCGAGGTCGCCTCGTGCTCCGAGGTCGTCTTCACCATGGTCGGATTTCCCTCTGACGTCCGTGAGGTCGTCCTGGGCGAGCGCGGCACGCTCGCGGGCGTGCAGCCGGGATCGATCCTCGTCGACATGACGACGAGCGAGCCGTCGCTCGCAAAGGAGATCCGCGCAGCAGCGCTCGGGCGCGGCGTCGAGTCGATCGACGCGCCGGTCTCGGGCGGGGACGTGGGTGCGCGGAACGCGACGCTCTCGATCATGGTGGGCGGGGATACCGCGGCCATCGAGCGTGTGCGGCCGTTGTTCGAGATCATGGGCAAGACGATCGTCCGCCAGGGCGCTGCAGGCTCCGGGCAGCACGCGAAGATGGTCAACCAGGTCCTGATCGCGACCCTGATGATCGGCGTCTGCGAGGCGCTGCTGTACGCCTACAAGGCCGGGCTCGACCTCGAGACGGTACTCGAGGCGGTGTCCGGCGGAGCCGCCGGATCGTGGTCGCTCACGAACTACGCGCCCCGGATGCTGAAGGGCGACTTCGAGCCGGGCTTCTTCGTGGAGCACTTCATCAAGGACATGGAGATTGCGCTCGGCGAGGCGCGGCGGATGAACCTCGCTCTTCCCGGCCTCGCGCTCGCACACGAGCTGTACCTCGCTCTACGTGCGCAGGGTGGGGGCCGTAAGGGAACTCAGGCGCTGCTGCTCGCGCTCGCCCGTCTCTCGGACGTCTCGTGGGAGCCCGGTGTGAGCCCGGCGACAGGCTGAAGCCTGTCGCCGCGGCGCGTCAGCGCTTACGCGGAGAGCGCCCTGTCGGCCGGAACGAAGTGCTCGACCGCGACGTCGCGTGGTCGATGGCGAACTCGACGCCCGCGTCGACCAGGGCTCGCACCTCTCCATAGGAATCGCCCGCCACCGACCAGCCCTCGATGTCCGGCGACTCTGCCCACCAGCCTTCAGCCTCGGAGTGGTAGATCACGCGCACGGTTTCCATGGTCCTAGAGTAGCCTCCTGTGAATCGCTCGAGCTCGTCATCGGCGCGTGAAGCGGCGCGATCTCGAACGCCATCTCCGCTCACATGGCGCGCGGTTGTTGCGAGAGGGCCGCAATCACAGCTCCTGGGGGCTTGACGCCGAGCGCTCGACGGCCGTGCCTCGCCATCGCGAGATCGACGTCATTCTCGTTCGCAAGACCTGTGCCGATCTCGGGATACCGCAACCGTTGCGTGGTCGTCGTTGAACCCTGGCGACCGCACGGGCGACGCTTCGCCTCGCTGCCGCGAGGCTGCGCATCGCCCCTACGAGCCAGCCACCGAGCAATGGCGGTTCAGGCCAGGTGGCGGGGGAAGCTGCGCTCGAAGCGCTGCTCGCGGCGGAACGGCTCCGCGCCCGCCGTCGGCCCGAGCTCCTCGGCCACGAGGTCGATCACGACGTGGTACGCCGTCGCGTCGGACCGCACATCGAGTCGCGCCTCTGTGCGGACGTCGGCCTCGGGCCAGGTGATGCGATAGACGGTGGTCGCGCGAGCCCAGGCGAGGGCCGGATCGTCCAGCTGAGACGCCGACCGCTCCCTCGTAGTGCTCCTCGCAGTGTGCATCGAACGGCGCCTCGTAGATCGAGCCGTAGCTCGTGACGGCGCGGGTCTCGTGCTCGAGCTGGTCCTCCTCGATCACCCAGACGGTCGGCGGCTGCTCGACTTCCTTCGCCGGGGCGTGGGTGTCCTTGCCCGTCGTCGGAGGGAGGACCGGTGCGGGGAGCGGGGGCGGCCCCGAGAGAACCGGAAGCGTCAGCTCCACGCTGCTCCTCTCGACCTCGAGTGGTGCGCCGCTCGGCGGCGGCCAGGTGTTCGGCCAGTCGGCGCCGGAGAGCGCGAGGCGTACCCTGTGGCCTTCCTCGAAGACCCATGAGGTCGCCTCGAGCTCGATCTCGATCTCGGTCGGCACGCCCGGCTCGAGGGCGACCGGCTCGGTGTGCCCGTGGCGGTGCGTCAGGTTGAGGATCGCACGTCCTGCGAGTGCGGAAGCACCGTCCGGGAAGACATCGCAGAGCCGCACCGACAGGTACGCAACGGGCACCGGCGAGGTGACGGTCAGCTTCACGCGCGGGTGGCCCATCACGTCGAGGTCGGCCTCCGAGAGATCCCAGTCGTAGGTCAGCGACAGCGCGTCGTCGAACCGCTGATCGGCGGGGAGTCCCCAGGGCCCACCACCGGCGCATGAGATCCAGGCCGCGCGTCCGACATCGCCACGGACGTGGATCGTCTCGAGGCCCTCGCCTTCGGGCCGCAGGACGTGCTCCATGAGCCGCTCGGGTGGCCATGTCGCCTCGCTGCGCCACTCACCGTTCACCTCGGCGAGATCCGGTGCCGGCCGTGTCGAGCGGCGCGCGAAGACGGCGATCGGAGGCTCGGTGTCGATGCCGTTCTCCTCGTCGGCGAGCCAGCGTCGGAACCAGCGAATCAGCTCCGGAATGAGGTCGATGTGGGGGCCCGGGCGCGCGGTGGCGGTAGACCCATGGCCCCAAGGCCCGAGAATGACGCGCTTCGGGCACCTGAGCGCCTCCAAGCTGCGGAAGACGATGTTCGTGTAGCCATCGGCCCACCCGGCGACGATCATCGTGGGGCAGGTGATCCGCGAGTGGTCGGGGCGCACCGACCCGTGGCGCCAGTACGGCCCGTCGGTCTGCTGCTCGAACCAGTTCAGAAGCCACGGCTCGACGTCGTCGAGCCGCCGGGCCCACTCGCCCCGCCAGCCTTCGCCGAAGACGGCGGGCACGGGGGGCAGGGCGTTTCCGGCGACCATGTAGATCGGCCAGTCGATCAGGTCGAGCGCCTTGACTGCACCGCCCATGTAGTGAACGTCGTCCGTGTAGCGGTCGTCCGAGGCGTAGATCGGGGCGATCGCGCCCAGCGCGGGAGGGGCCAGGCATGCGACCTGAAGCGAGTTGAATCCCGACCAGGAGGTGCCGTACATACCGACGCGCCCGTTCGACCACTCCTGCTTCGCCAGCCAGGCGATCACCTGGCAGATGTCGTCCAGCTCGGCGGCCGTGTACTCGTCCGTCGCGATGCCGGCGGACGAGCCCGTGCCACGAATGTCGAGGCGGCAGACCGCAAGCCCGCCCTCCTCGCAGAGCCGCTCGTACTCGCCCGCATACGACGACGTCAGGTCGTCCATGCGGTAGGGCAGCGCCTCGAGCGCGACGGGCGCCGGTCGCTCGTCGGGCAGCCACAGCTGGGCCGCAAGGCGCGTACCGTCGGCGACCGTGATGAAAACGTGTTGGTGCTCCACACGGTCGATCATCCCAGGTAGGGTCGGGCCGCGTTGCACCTGCGACCGACAGCCGAGCAGAACGCCCTCCGGGTCGACGCGGCCGCTTTCAGTGCGAGTCTACGGCCGCTGCTCGAGGGTGATCCGGAATGGTGGCGCCAGGGGATGCTCTCGGACGGCGACTCGGTCGCCGTCAACAGGGCGCTCGGTGAGGCGGGGTGGATCGGGATGTCCTGGCCCGTCGAGCTCGGTGGGCGTGGGCTCTCGCGGCTCAGCGCCACGCTCGTCGAGGAGGTGTTCGGCTACCACTGGCTGCCGCTCTCTTCGTATCTCCTGTCGTACAAGACGATCGGCGCGGCGATCGAGCGCTTCGGATCGCCCGAGCTCGTCGAGCAGCTCCTGCCACCGATCGCACGGGGCGAGCTCGTCTTCTGCCAGGGGTTCTCCGAGCCCGGCGCGGGGAGCGACCTTGGCTCCCTGACGACGCGGGCGAAGCTTCGCGGCGACACCTACGTCGTCGACGGCCACAAGATCTGGACTTCGAGCGCGCAGCTCGCCGACTGGATCTATCTTGCCGTGCGCACGGAGGCAGACGTGAAGCATCGCGGGATCTCGGTGCTCGTCTGCCCCGTCGACACCCCCGGGATCGAGGTGCGGACGTTCCCGACCCTCGGCGGCGGCTCTCTCTGCGAGACGTTTCTCGACGGCGTCGAGATTCCGGCCGCGAACCTCGTGGGCGAGGTGAACGGCGGCTGGGACATCCTCATGTACACCCTCGATTTCGAGCGTGTGACGGCGGAGAAGCTCGGAGGCTTCGCCTGGGTGCTCGATGCGGTCGAAGACAGGCTGCGCGAGACGGCGCGGCTCGACCGTGCCGCGCTCGAGAGGATCTCACGGCTGCGCGGCGAGCTTCACGCCTCCCGGCTTCTCTCGTTTCGGGCGGCGGACATGCTCGACCGCGGTCTCCCCGGCAGCGCGACGTCGGCGATGGCGAAGCTCTCGGGAGCACGGCTCGCACAGTCGATCGGGGACGCGGCCGTCGACCTGCTCGGCCTCGAAGGCCTTGGTGACGCCTCACCGGATGCGGCGATCCAGGGTCGCGCGGCGGCGCTCTATCGCGCCTCGGTCGGCTCCACGATCGCGGGCGGAACCGCCGAGGTGCAGCAGCTCGTGATCGCGCGGCGTGGGCTGGGGCTCCGATGAGCCTGCCGCTCGAAGGCGTGCGCGTCGTGGAGGTCGCTCAGTACGTGGCAGGCCCGCTCGCCGGCTCGCTCCTCGCCGAGCTCGGCGCCGAGGTGATCAAGGTAGAGCCGCCCGACGGTGATGCGTACCGCAAGGTGATGCCGGTCGCGCCCGGCATCGGCCGCTTCTTCGTCCCGCTCAACCGCGGCAAGCGATCGGTCGTGCTCGATCTCAAGTCCGAAGCGGGCAGGTTGGCGCTCGCGAGGCTCGTCGCCACCGCGGACGTCGTCATTCACAATGCTCCCGCCCCTCGGGCAGAGGCGTTCGGGCTCGGGTGGAAGACGCTCCACGCCGCTCATCCAGCTCTCGTGGTGGGCGTCGTCGACGTCGTTCGGCCCTCACGGTCCGCTCGCCGGGCGGCCCGCTTACGACCTCGTTGCCCAGGGTCGCTCCGGGCTTCTCACCTCTCACGCCTCCGCTGGCGACAGCGTCCCGTTGCGGGCGGGCGGGATCCCGATGGCCGACCTGACCGCCGGCCATCTCCTCGCGACCGGGGTGTTGGCTGCGCTCGTGTCGGCACGCGCGGGTCGGGACGGGCGCGTCGTCGAGGTATCGCTCCTCGGCGCGGCTCTCGCCGTGCAAGTCCAGGATCTCGTCTGGCTCGATGGTGAGGCCGAAGGCCCAGCGACTGTCGCGACGCGCGAGGACATGGCGGCGCGGGCCGAGGAGATCGCGGGCGGTCTCGCGATGAATCCGTACTACCGCTGTTACGAAGCTGCCGACGGTTTCCTCGCTGTCGCCTGCCTCAACCTCCTGCAACGCGAGGCGTTCATCGGGCTGTTCGGACTCGAGGATGAGACGATCGCCTCGCCGGACGTCGTCCCTCACGATCCCGCAGTGCTGGCCGGGAAGGAGCGTGTCACCTCGTCAATCGTGTGGGCGATCGCGACGGCACCGGTCGAGGCGTGGCTCGCACGCCTCGGCGCCGCGGGCGTGCCGGCCGGTCCGGTGCTCGCGCGCGAGTCGGTGCACGCCGACGACCAGGTGCGCGCGAACGGGCTGCTGCAGGACGTCCTGCAGCCCGGGCTCGGGACGTTGACGATGCTCGGTGGAGTCTTCCGATTCGACGGTGCCGACCCCGAGGCGACGCGGCCCGCGCCTTCGCTCGGCGCCGATACGGATGCCGTGCTCGCGGAGGTGGGCGCGTGAGGTTCACGATCGAGTCAGAGCTGGAGCTGTTTGCCGAGTCCGTGCGCGGGGCCGTTGCGGGGTGGGAGGCGCCCGTCGAGCCCGTCTTCGGGGAGTGGCAGGATGATCGGGACGATGCGCTCGCAGCGCGCCTCGCCGAGATCGGCTGGGGCGAGCTCTGGAGCGATCCCGAGCTCCTCGGCCCCGGTGTTGCCGGTGGCGTCGAGCTCGGTCGCGCGATCGCGCCTCTCAGCCTCGTCGACGACGCGACGCTCGGGATGCCGCTCGCGCTCGGCGGGCGCGTTCGTCACGGCGAGAGAAGGGTGCAGGGCGGCGTGCGCGAGTCGACGCTTGACGGCACCGGCACGCTGCGGGATGTCGATGCGGCGCTGCCCTCGGACCCGGCGCGGCTTCACGCCTGGGGTGCAGTCACGCTCGCCTATCTCGCGGGTCTCGCCGATGGTGCGCTCGGGATGGCCGTCGAGCACGCGCGTGCGCGCGAGCAGTTCGGGGCACCGCTCGCGGCGCTCCCCGCTGTGCAGGCACGCCTCGCCGACGCAGCTCTTGCGCGCGACGGCCTGCTGCTCTCCGCCTGGTCGGCTGCAGACCCCGAGGCTCGATTCCCGCGTGACTCGCTCCTCTGGGCCGGAGGTGCTTGCCGCGAGGTGACGGCACACGTACAGCAGGTGCACGGCGGCATCGGTTTCGCTCTCGAGGGCGGCGTCCACCGGTACTACAGGCGGGCCAAAGCGGTGCAGGTGTGGACGCAGGAGTTGCTGAGAGCGATCGCCTAGCCGCCTCGGACGGCTGGGGAGCGATCGTCACACATCCGACCGAAAGGACATCTGGCGGCCGGGGGCAGCCGGCCCTACCGTGGAGGAATGCGTGCCGCTCTCCTCCTCGCCGACCCCGATACTGATCGTCCGGGGTACCTCGAGCGCAACCTGCGCTCGGACGGCTTCGACGTCGTCGAGGCGGGCTGGAGCGCGCAAGCGCTCGACATCGTCGAACGCACGCGTCCGGACATCGTGCTCGTCGGGGAGGCAGAGCTGTGCGCTCGCCTTCGTGCAGGCGAGCCCGGTCGGCGCTGGAACCGGAACATCCCGGTCATCGTCCTCACGGCGAGGGGCGCGGATCCCGTCGAGCGCGTCCGCGCCTTCGAGCGGGGCGCCGACGATGTCGCCGAGCGCGAGCTGTACCCGGAGCTCGTCGCGCGGATCCACGCAGTGCTGCGGCGTGCGGTCGCCGGACAGGCAGACGTGCTCGAGGTCGGGGAGCTCGTCGTCGACAGGCGCGCGCGCCAGGTTCGAGTGCGTGGTGTTCCGGTCTCGCTCGCGGCACGTGAGTTCGATCTTGCCTTCGGGCTCGCACGTGATCCGCACCGCGTGTTCTCGAAGGAGGAGCTGCTCCGCGACGTCTGGGGCTACGGTGGGCGGTTGATCACCCGCACCGTGGATTCGCACGCATCTCGGCTGCGTCGCAAGCTCCGCGCCGCGGGAGCCGAGCTCCCGTACGTGATCAACGTCTGGGGAAGGGGGTACCGGATGCTCGAGTAGTGGACGCTCCTACCGACGAGTCCCGGTCACGATGATGTAGCGGCGTTCGACGCTGATCCCGTCGCCGGTGCGATAGCTCTCGAAGTATGCCTCCATGGCTGTGTCGAGCTCGGCTCGACGCTCCTCGTCGAGAGACGTCCAGAGCGTGAACGCGGGGCCGTAGTTGTCGCGGAACACCTCCCACATCTCGCCGCCGTGGTCGCCCTCGTGCCGCGTGTCGTGCTCCTCGAACGACAGCTCGAACGCGCCGCCGAGCATCTCCTCGACGTAGGCCTCGTCACCCCACTGGAACGCCGACCCGGCGCCGGGGGGCGGTGTGGGCATGAACGGTTGCATCGCGGCGAACATGACGCCGACGCCGCTGTCCTTACGCCAGGCAGTGAGCCCGACGCGCCCGCCTGGTCGGCAGACGCGCGCGAGCTCCGCGGCGACGCGCTTGTGGTCGGGGGCGAAGATGGCGCCCACCGACGAGGAGACGACGTCGAACGACGCGTCTGGATAGTGGAGGGCCTGGCAGTCGGCCACCTCGAGCGTCAGGTCGAGGTCGTGCTCCTCGGCCCTGCGCTCTGCAGCCTCGACGAGCGTGGCCGAGAGGTCCGAGCCCGTGACGACTGCGCCGGCCCGGGCCGCATGGAAGGCGACGTCACCCGCGCCACAGGCGACGTCGAGCCAGTGCTCACCGTGCCCGGGATCGAGGCGCTCGACGAGCGCGACATGCATGTCGCTGATGATCTCCGCGATCTTCTCGAAGGGGGCCGAGCTCCAGATCTCGGCGTGACGGCTGGTCAGCTCCTCAAAGGCCATGTGGCTCCTCTCGTTCGTGGGAAAGCTCACAGTATGAGCGCTGGGGAGAGGGTAGGGTGCCCTAGACCTCGATGAGTCCCGAATTTCTCGTCTTGCGGGCGAGCCGCCGACGTTGACGCCTTCCACGCCATCGTCCTCTGCGTCGCGGTCCTCGCGTTCCTCGCCTCCGCCCTCGCCACCACGTTCCCCCGTGGTCATGCTCAGAGCAGCACACCCTCGAGCGTGAGCAGCGCCACCTTGCGGTCGAGCCCCCCCGCGTAGCCGACGAGACTCCCGTTTGCTCCGATCACGCGGTGACAGGGAAGCACGATGGGAACGCGATTTCGGTTCATGGTCATCCCGACTGCCCGCGCAGCCTTGGGATTGCCTGCCCGCGTCGCTAGCTCGGCATATGTTGCCGTCTCGCCGAACGGGATGCGGGCCAGTTCCAGCAACACGCGCTCGGTGAAGGGCGTCACGTCGCGGAGATCGACGGCGAGATCGAAGGCGTGGCGACGGCCCTCGAAGTACTCGTCGAGCTCGCGCCGCGCTCCGTCTACCAGTCGGGGCGTACGGAGCACGTTGCGCCCGGCGACCCGGGTGAGCCACTCGAGATGCTGCTCGATGTCGGCGTCGAAGGAGATCCGGAGCAGGCCTCTGTCGCTCGCGGCGACGAGCAGAGGGCCGAGCGGGCTCTCGACGGTGTCGTACCCGGCGTCGAGCATCCCACTGCGGGCGGCCGCCTCCCTGAAGCGGAGGTCGAGAGCGTTGGGAACGGTCATGGTCGTGCCTCCTTTCTGAGACGGCGGACTCCTGATGAGGCCGCCTGGCGAGCCGCGTCGGGACTCGATTCGAGCACTGCGGCGATCTGGTCGTAGGTGAGGTCGTAGCCGTAGCGCAGCACGACGGCGGCCCGCTCCTTCGCGGGAAGGCCGTCGGTGAGTTCGCCGAGATCCTCGTAGGCCGGCCTCTTGTCCTCGTGGGGGATCTCGGGCATTTCGCCCGCGGGCCTCATGCGCCGGTGCACGTCGATCGCGACTCGTGAGGCGATCGTCAACACCCAGGAGCGCAGGTGCTCGCCGTGGTCGAGGCGGTCGTAGGCCCGCAACGCGCGCAGGAACGTCTCCTGGAACGCGTCGTCGGCACGATCACGGCCGACCTTGCGTCGTAGGAGCCGGAGCACCTCGGAGTTGTGCTCGGCGTAGAAGCTCTCGAACGGAGGGATTGCCATGGGGCTCATCATCGATGAAACGCCCGGACGAGCGGATGTGTGAGGTCGCTTCGGTGCGTCCTCTCCGTATCGTCAGCCGAAAGCCCCTGTAGGGAGGGTCGCGGCCTCTCCCGGGAGTGAGTCGCGCCGTCGGCATGAAGTGCATCCAGGCCCTCCGATGAGAGGCCCAGGTCTAGAAGAACGGCGGCTGCGAGTAGGCGATCACGACGCCGCTCACCGCGAAGACGGTGAAGCCCGCCATCCCGAGGGTCACCACAGCGCGCGCAACTCTCCCGGGCGTACGTTCTCGACCCGGAATCTAGGCGCTCGACGAAGAGCGCCAACGGGGCTGCCGTCAGCGCCGCCGATTCGACGATCAGGAACAGGCTGACGGTGACGGGAAGGAAGGAAAAGTCATCACGGTTTGCCCGCGTGATCTGCCCACGATGAATGCTGTCGTCCCGAGCGTGAAAACGATCACCCGCAGGCGCACGCGGGACGGCAGAAGCGGGCGGGCGGCAGCGTAGGCAAGCCCGAGCGCCACCCCCGCAATCGCCGCGAAGCCGTAGATTCCGGATGTCCCCTCGCGCGTGAAGTCGCCGCCGATGGCGCCCATCGCCGTGGCGAGTCCGGTGTTCTCCTCCCTGGCCAGAACAGGATCCGCATGAAGATCCGGCCGCCCGTGCCTCCGACGACCAGGCCGACGACGAGACCGACGCCGGCACCGATCGAAAGGTTGCGGATCCAGAATCGCAACTCAGGCGTCCTCGACCGCCATCCCAAGCACGTCGTCGCGGCCCAGCTTCCCGACGAGCTCGGGATGGTCGCTCAGAACGTGGGCTTCGACCTTCGCGACGAGCTCATCCTCGCTCTCCGCCTTGACGACCTCGCCACACTCGCAGTCGATCCGCATTCCCATTGTTCCTCCTTCGCGTCGATGTGGGAGTGAGTATGAGCGACGCGACGTTCTGCAACCTTGGCACAACCTTGGTGGAGCGTCGCGCACGCGATGAGGTGGGATCTGGCTACGTTTCGGTGGCGTGGGTGACACCCGAATTCAGCTCTGTGGTCCGCTCGTCGCCCGGGTCGCGGGCGAACGTGTCGAATCCCGGCTGCCCGGGCGGCAGGGGCGGCTTTTGTTCGCGCACCTCCTGCTCGGACGGCGTACGGTTCTGACGCGGGATTCACTCGTGGACCTCCTCTGGGGCGAGGCTCCTCCAGAGGCGGCGGATGCTGCCCTCAGCGCGTTGTTGTCAAAGCTGCGGCACGTTGTCCCGATCGAAGGTCGCTCGGAAGTGCGGCTCGGTCTGCCGACGGACACCTGGGTCGACGTCGAGGTGGCCTCCGAGGCGATCCATCGGGCGGAGAGCTGTGTCGCACGCGGTGAATGGGCGTCGGCGTGGGGGCCGGCCAGGGTCGCCCAGCACGTCTCGGAACGTCCTTTCTTGCCGGGCGAGGCGGGCCTGTGGGTGGCGGCGCGCCGCCATGCGCTCGAAGCGATGCGCATTCGCGCACTCGAGCTCGCGGGAAGTGCCGCGATGCGCATCGGTGGTGGGGAGCTCGCGACGGCCGAACGCACAGCGGAGCGGCTGGTCGAGCTGGCGCCCCTCCGTGAAAGTGGAACCCGCCTGCTCATGGAGATCCATGCTGCGCGCGGCAACCGCGCCGAGGCGCTCCTCGCGTACGAGGCGCTGCGTCAGCGCCTTCGTGACGAGCTGGGTGTCGGCCCTTCCGCCGAGACCGTCGAGGTGCATTGCCGGCTCCTTGCCTGACCGGCATCTGTGACACTTCACCCGATGAAGGTCGCCGTTGTCGGACACGTCGAGTGGATCCGGTTCGCCCGGGTGGAGCATTCGCCCGTGTCGGGCGAGATCGTCCACTCGACAGACGAGTGGGAGCAGGCGGGCGGCGGGGGAGGGGTCGCGGCGATCCAGCTCGCCCTGCTGGCCGATGAGGCGCATCTGCTCACGGCGCTCGGTGACGACGATCTTGGTCGGCGAGCCCGCGAGGAGCTCGAGGAGCGCGGCGTCCACGTGCATGCGAGCGTGGATCCCCGGCCACAACGATGGGCCTTCACCCATGTGGACGATGGGGGTGAACGGACGATCACGACCGTCGGGCCGAAGGTGCGCCCTCGCGGCCACGACGAGAGCCTGCCCTGGGCCGGCCTAGCGGAGATGGATGCGGTGTTGTTCATCGCAGGTGATGTCGACGCGCTCGTCGCAGCGCGGCGGGCGCCCGTGTTGACGGCCACCACTCGCGATCTCGAGAACCTCCGTCGTGGCGGTGTCGAGCTCGACGCGATGATCGGGAGCGGAGAGGACGAGGCGGAGCGCTATCACCCCGGCGATCTCGACCCCGAGCCAAGGCTCGTCGTCACGACCTCGGGTGCCCTCGGTGGCTGGATGCAGCCGGGCGGCCCCTTCGTCGCAGCGCCGGTCCCTGGGCCGCGCGCGGACTCCTACGGCTGTGGCGACTCGTTCATGGCGGGCATGACGTACGCGCTCGGGGCGGGGCTCGAGGCGCACGATGCGGTTGCCTTCGCCGCTCGCTGCGGTGCGGCGGCGCTGACGGGCCGCGGCGTCGCGCCGCAGCCGATTTCACTCTGACATCGGTGACATGTCAGTATTGGGCGATGGATGCAACCGGGCTTCCGTCGGTCGACGTCGACACGATCCGTGCGGCAACAGGGGCGTGGGCGACCGGCGTCGTCGTCGTCACGGCGGGCCACCCGGACGGACGTGACGCAGGCCTCGTGATGGTGAGCCTCGCGCCCGTCTCGCAGGAGCCGCCGCTCGTGCTCTGGAGCGTCGATCGGGGGTCGGGCAGTCTCGACGTCTGGCTCGAGGCTCCCGGCTATGCACTGCACCTGCTTGCGGCCGATCAGGAATCGCTCGCGTGGCAATTCGCCCGGAAGGGTGCCGAGAAGTTCGATGGCCTTACGGTCTCGCGTGGGTTGACGGGGGCACCGCTTCTCGAGGGTGCTTCGGCCGCGATCGAATGCGTCATGTATGCCCAGCACGACGGCGGCGACCACGTGATCCTCGTCGGGCGCGTCGTTGCCGCGACCGTCACCGATCGCCTGCCGCTCGTCATGCACGCCGGCCGCATGCGCGGCCTCTCGCATGTACCCGAACCCGAAGGAGATACCTCGTGACCAAGTCCCTGCTCGACGGCCGTGACCTCAAGCTCGGCCTCTTCTCGGCCAACTGCTCGTCCGGCATGGCCGTGACGAAGATCGAGGATCGCTGGCAGGCGACCTGGGACGACAACCTGCGGCTCGGCAAGCTTGCCGACGAGGTCGGAATCGACTTCATGCTCCCGATCGCGCGCTGGATCGGCTACGGCGGCGAGACGAACTTCCACGAGGGTGTCCTCGACCCGGTCGCGCTCGCTGCAGGCCTGCTCGCGGAAACCGAGCGGATCTTCGTCTTCGCCACGATCCACACCGCATTCAACCACCCTCTCGTCGCGGCGAAGGCGATGGCGACGGTCGACCAGATCGGCAAGGGGCGCGCGGGCTTGAACATCGTCGCCGGCTGGAACAAGCCGGAGTACGACGCGATGGGCGTCGACCTGCCGCAGGACCACGACGACCGCTACGCCTACGCGCAGGAGTGGTGGGAGATCGTCAAGCGCCTGTGGACCGAACCGGGCCGCTACGACATCGACGGCCGCTTCTGGCAGTTGAAGGGCGCCGAGTCGATGCCGAAGCCCTACGACGGGCTCCTGCCGATCCTCAACGCCGGCTCCTCGACCCAGGGGCGCGACTTCGCGGCCCGCAACTCGAACGTCGTCTTCACTGTCGTCGGTGGCCCGGAGGACGGAGCCGGTGTCGTCGAGACGGTCAAGGCGAACGCGCGGGACAACTACAGCCGCGAGACCGGCGTGTTCACGCCGTCCTACTGCGTCTGCCGCGAGACGAAGGCGGAGGCGGAAGAGTTCCACCGCTGGTACGCCGAGGAGAACGCCGACTGGGACGCGGTCGACAACCTGATGCGGCTCCAGGGGCTCTACGCGATGTCGTTCAGCCCCGAGATGTTGGAGATGTTCCGAGGCCGGTTCGCGGGAGGGCACGGCGTCTGTCCGCTGATCGGCTCGCCGGACGACGTCGCCGCCGAGATCAAGCGCTTCTGGGATGCGGGATTCGGCGGGATGACGCTCAGCTTCGTCGACTACACCGGCGAGCTCGAGTACTTCGCGCAGGAAGTGCTGCCGCGGCTCGAGAAGCTCGGAGTGCGACTGCCGCGCTAGGAAGTGGGATTTCCCGGCCGCGAAGCATCGACCCGCCCCGGGGGTCCGCTTTGCTCGTGAAGCATGCGGCAAACCGGTCGGCGCTTCAACGCTTGCCAGCAGGCGGAAGTCCTGGAGGGAAGCGAACAAACAACGCGAAAGAGGACCCGAGTGCCCCTTTTCGCGTTCACCCGCCACTACCGGTCCAAGGCGTGCGTCCGGGTGCAGGCCCAGGATGTGCCGCCGGGTGGGGAGATCGCTCGTGCGACGGGTTGCGACTCCCCCGATAGGGGGCATGTCTTGTGGTCTGCCGCAGGTCGTCAGCGTCGCGGTCGGGAGATTACGGAATCCATGCAACAGGAGGGCTTCACATGTGGGCACGGATCGTGAATAGGCGTCTTCTCGTAGTCGTCGCAGCCGTCGCGTTCGCAGCGATCCTGGCTCCGGCCGCGTTTGCGCACTCGAGCGGACTCAGCGTCTCCGCCGTGTGCAACACCTCCACGGGAAACTACGACGTGACGTGGACGGTCGGGCCGACGGACGTCCTGTCCCTTGCGCCGGAGATCAGCGCCTCGAACCGGACGGCAATCCCGGTGGGCGCGCGCCTGACCACCGAGTTCAAGGTCTTCACGGAGTCGGTGCCCGGAACGACGAAGTCGGTCTCTGCGAGCATCACCGTCACCTGGACGGAGGACGGCTACAAGGCGAACCGCTCCAGCAGTATCCAGCTTTCCGGGAACTGCACCGGAAGCAAGAAGGACGCCGTTGTTTCGACGACGATCCACAACACGGCGCATGCTCCGGTGACGTCGGTTGTTGCGGGCACTACGGTGCACGATTCCGCCACGGTGTCGGGCGCCGCGGGCACCGCGACGGGATCTGTGACCTTCAGGTGGTTCACGAACGGCTCGTGTGCGGGCAACGCGTCCCTCACGTCGGCAACCTTCCCGCTCTCGGGCGGGAGTGTTGACGCGACGTCGTTCACGCAGGCGCCTGGGGTGGGTGCGTTCGCGTTCCAGGCGGTGTATTCGGGCGACGACGCCTACAACGGGATAACAGGTCCGTGCGAGCCGCTGACGGTGACGTCGAATCCGCCGCCCACGCCGAATCCGCCGCCCACGCCGAATCCGCCGCCCACGCCGATCCCGACCCCGCCTGTGGACATAACGGTCACGAAGTCGGCGACGCCGGCCGTGCAGTTGCCGCGAGGCGGCGGCTCGGTCCCGATCACCTACAGGCTCGTCGTCTCGAACAATGGGCCCGGCGCCGCGTCAAACGTGAAGGTCGCCGACTCGGCTCCCGTCGACGTGACGTTCGTCTCGGCTACGACGGCCACAGGATCGTGCACCACTACCGCGCTGGCGCTCGACTGCAGCATCTCGAGCTTGGCCGCGGGTGGATGGGTCGCGATCACGATCAACGCGACCGTCAACGCCACGGGCATGAAGGTCAACACCGTCACGGTCACGACCGAGACGCCGGAGACCAACGGCAGCAACAACACTGCGACTGCCCAGACGGAGGTCACGGCTCTGTTGACCCCGCCGACCGTGAAGCCGAAGAAGAAAACGAAGTCGAAAGCGAGGGCCAAGCCGGTGTCCCAGATCTGCAGCATGGTCGCTGCGGGGCCGAAGACGCTGAACGCAACCGGGGCCGTCCAGAAGTTCACGGTCAGGGTGACCAAGGGGAAGAAGCGTGTGTCCGGCGCCAAGTTGAAGATCACCGGACCGGGCGTCAAGACGACGGTGCGTACCGGGAAGAACGGCAGGGTCGTCGTGAGGATCAAGCCGACGAAGCCCGGGATCGTGCGGGTCGCGATTCTCGGAGCCAAGCCGTGTAACTCACAGCGGCTCGGCGTGGTCGGCAGCTTCGAATCCCCGTTGACCGGCTAGCCCTGATCAGCGCGGTGCTTCGACGCCGCGCGGGTCGCGGCCGCCGGGGTGATCGGAGGATCAGGCTGCACTGCTCGGCGGGGGGCGGCGCGCCGCGCGCGCCAACTACTGGTTCGGGCTCGGCGTCGACACTGAGAGAGGAGCGGAGGCGGCCCCTACTCGAACGGGTTTCGACATCCCGAGCAGCGCCCGCTTGCTGTCGATGGCCGCGACGGCAACGAAGCGTGGCTTTGCCCGGATCGTGATCGACGTTTCGAAGCCGCGGCGCGTAACGGTGCGCAGCGGCCTGAGGTCCGTCGCGCTCGAGCCGGCCCGGACCTGCCAGCGGGCCACCTCTGTGGCACCGTTCCAGCTCGCGTAGACGATGGTTGATCCGTCGGCGATCGTTCTCGTCGCGATCGAGGGGCGGGTCACGGGGCGCCCCACCCACGGCTGTCGGTGTGCGCGATACGTCACCGACGTGCCCGTGAAGCGGGCGTCGAAGCGGAGGGATCCATCGGGCCCGATCTCGCTGAAGCCGGGGTAGGTGCCCCAGCCGACGAAGACGCCGCCGTCGGCGACCTGCTGACCGTTCCCCATCGCCCACGACGTTCGAACCTCGGGTGCCTGGTAGTCACGAACCAGCGTGGCCGTCATCGCCGAGGTGTCGAGCCTGAGGCGCACCACACGCGACGCGATCCCGCTCTGGTTCGGGAGCGAGGCGGCGTTGTCGAAGATCGTCAGCGTTCCGTCGGGGTGACGGCGCGCGTCGTGCTGGTATCCGAACGCGACGCCTGAACCGAGCGTGAAGTCGCTCCGCGTTCCACCGAGACGCCAGATCACGTTCCCCGTCCGCCGATGCACCTTGTAGACGGCCGAGGTGTTTCGCGCGGAGATGAGCAGGTGGCCGTCCGTGTCGACGTCGATCGAGTTGAAGTGGAGGTAGTCGACGTTTCCGGCGGCGGTGAGGTGGAGCTCGGAGGACTCGTCGAGCGCGATGTGGTCGAAGCTGTGCCACTCGAACAGCACGCGCTTCGATTCGATGTCGATCTCCTGCACGATGCCCTCCACCAGGCGTCCGTCGACCGCCCCGCCGACGCTCGAGAGATCGGTGCGGATCTCGTTGTAGATACTGATCAAGGCGGTGTTGCGCGACGTGATCACGATCTCGTGCAGATCCGACTTGTGATTGTTGCCCGCCTGAAGCTTGGTGATCACCCGGTACGAGGTGTCCGCGATCACGAACTGTCCGCCGTAGCCGCCGAACACGGTTCCCTCCCACCACGTGAGCACCGGCGCACCTCTGTATCGCTGCACCCGGAGGTCGATGGCAGTCACGTCTGAGCGCGGGAGAAACCAGAGCGGCTGCCCCTTACTGTCGATGATCAGGGGGCCGCTCGCCTCGGTCGACGGGGGCACGCTGGGAAAGCTGAAGGGAGAGAGCATGATGTGGCCGCGCGTGGAGCCGCTGTCCGGGACGAGGATCTCGACGGGTGGCGGTCGGAGGTCGGGCCGCGAGATGAAGGTGTGTCCCGCAGGGTCGGCTGCGGCTAGGGAGAGGAATCGATCTGCGAGATCCGATCCTGCAGCGCGCGGTGCGAGCACACCGGCGGCGGCGACGCCGGCGGCCCCGAGGAAGGAGCGCCGCGACAGGTGACGGCGATCGGCGCGAGCAGGCATCGGCGTAGTCAACACCATCGAGGTGCGGTTGTCGTGGGTCAACCGCGCTGACGCGACCCGCGGAGGTCGGGTACCGGCTCGCTTCCGTCGAGGAGCGTGACGAGTCGCTCCTCCGCCTCTTCCGGGGAGAAGCCCCATGGCCCCGGCGCTCCGGGGTAGAAGATCCGCCCCGCGGCGTCGGAGAGCACGAGGCGCTCGGGCCAGGCGGCGAACGCCGCACTCGCACGGTTGTCCATCCCGTCCAGGAAGAGCGACATGCTGAGGCCGAGACGCTCGGCCGTCTCGTGCGCCTGCTGCTGCCGTGCCTCGAGCGTCGTCTGCTGCTCCAGTACAGCGCCGTCCTCGAGATTCGAGGGAAGCTGCCACTCGTCGTTCGCGTGTGCTTCGGCGATGTAGATGAACGCGAAGTCCGAGCGGCCATGGAAGCGCTGGAAGAGGCTCTCGATGTCGCCTGACCGGCGACGAAACGGCGGTCAGGTGAAGCTGCCGAAGACGAGCAGGAGCGGCCGGCCGTCATGGAGATCTGCGACGGCGACCGGCTCGAGATCGGCGGCGCTTCGAACCGTCAGCGTCGGCAGCAGGTCGCCTTGCACGAGGGCCTCCGGGGTGCGATAGCGGGTGACGCTCGCGATCACGGCGTCTCGCTCGGCTCCGGGCGCGAGGCTCTCGATGTAGCTGCGGTCGGCGGGGTCGGCGATTCCGATCTCGATCCCGTGCTCTCGCTAACCGTTCCACTCCGGCCAGCATAGGGGACTCGGATGTGGTGGTAGGGGGTTGCAAAGTGGGGGAGAGTGGTTTAGAGTGGGGAAACGTGGGATCGACCCTGGAGCTTTGCGCATGTTCATCGGCCAGTACGACCATTCCATCGACGACAAGAGCCGGCTCACGCTGCCGGTTCGCTTCCGTGATGCCCTGGCTGACGGCGTCGTGCTCTCGAAGGGGCTCGACGGCAGCGTCGACGTGTACCCGAAGCGCGCCTGGCAGCAGACGATCGCCGAGCGGATCGGCGAGCTCGACCCACTCGCTTCTGAGACCCGGACCCTGCAGCGCCTCTTCTTCGGCGGCGCGGCGGAGGACACCCCCGACAAGCAGGGCCGCGTGCTCCTTCCGACCCACCTCATCCGCTACGGGTGCCTCACGAAGGACGTCACGGTGATCGGCAACAACGATCACCTCGAGATCTGGGATCGCTCTGCCTGGGCGGAGCGCCTGGAAGGGATCGAAGGGAGTGCCGACCATGCTGCCGAACGTGTTGCCGCACAGCGCGTCTGATCACACCCCCGTCCTCGCGGACGAGGTGCGGCACCTGCTCTCCGTCCAGCCGGGCGAGACTGTCGTGGATGCCACCTTCGGCGCTGGCGGTCATGCCCGTCTCCTCTGCGAGGATCTCGACGGACGCGGCAAGCTCGTTGCGATCGACCGCGACTCGAGCGCGAAGGCACACTTCGATCGCTTCAAGGCGCGGGCTGGAGTCGACGTCCGGTTCCTCCGGGGCGACTTCGCCCTCGTGCTCACCCAGCTTTCGACGAACGACATCAAGGCCGACGCGATCCTGCTCGACATCGGCGTCTCCTCGATGCAGATCGACCGGCCCGAACGAGGGTTCTCGTACGCCACCGACGCCCCACTCGACATGCGGATGGATCAGTCGAGTGAGTTGACTGCCGCGATGATCGTCAACACCTGGGACGAGAAGGAGCTCGCCACGATCTTTCGTCGGTTCGGGGAGGAGCGGTATGCGGGGCCGATCGCGCGAGCAATCGTTCGCCGCCGAGCCGAGAGGGCGTTCTTCCGCACGCTCGATCTCGTGGACGTGATCAAGATGGCGATCCCGACGCCGGCCCGCTTCGGCGAGGGCCATCCCGCCAAGCGTGTCTTCCAGGCCCTCCGCATCGCGGTCAACGACGAGCTCGGCCAGCTCGAGGCCGCGCTGCCGGCCGCGGTCGCGATGCTCCGTCCCGGCGGCCGCCTTGCCGTGATCAGCTTCCACTCGCTCGAGGACCGAATCGTCAAGCAGTTCATGGTCGCGGGAGCGAAGGGATGCACCTGCCCTCCCGACTTCCCGATCTGCGTGTGCGGCCATGAGCCAGAGCTTCGCCTGCTCACGAAGCGCCCCGTGCGGCCGTCAGCCGCAGAGCTCGACCACAATCCCCGTGCTGCTTCGTCTCGCCTGCGGGTTGCGGTCAAGGTCTGATGTCGACGATCGCCCAGTCACCTGCGTCCGGAAAGGCGAGACGCGCCAAACCCAAGGCCGCGCGCTCGCGCGCTCCGTTCGCCGGCGGCGTCGCGTGGATTCTCGTGGTCGGCGTGATGCTCGCGGGGATCGTGGCGGTGAACGTTCTCGTCTTGCAGCTGAACATGGAGTTCGACGGCCTCAGCCGGGAGCGCGCCCAGCTCCGGGCCGACAATGCTCTGCTGCGCTCACGCCTCTCGAGCGCCTCGTCGCAGCTCAGAATCGAGGACGCGGCACGCGCCGAGCTCGGCCTTCAGGAGGCTGATGTTCTGACGACGACCTACGTCAGGCTCGAGCCAAAGTGAGAGAGCGCCGCGCGAATCATCGAATCCGCCTGCTCGTCTTCATGTTCGGTCTTCTCTTCGTCGTTGCCATCGGGCGCGCCACGTACGTTCAGGCCGCCCAGCACGACAGGTTCGCGAAGATGGCGTCCACGCAGCACCTCGAGACGATCAAAGTGCCTGCCGGGCGCGGCACGATCTACGACCGGACCGGAGAGCCACTTGCGATCGGAGAGCAGGCGACGACCGTCTATGCCAATCCACGCGACATCGTCGACGCCCAACGGGCAGCGGTCGTCGTCGGCAAGACTCTCGGGCTCGATGCGAACGAGCTCTACCCGATGCTGAAGGACCGATCCAAAGGATTCGTCTACATCGCCCGCAAGACCGACCCGGCCAAGGCGGACGCCCTCCAGAAGCGTGATCTGCCGGGGATAGGGTTCTACCCGGAGGAGCTTCGCACCTATCCGCAGAGGAACGTCGCCTCACACGTCCTGGGCTTCGCCGGAACCGACAACCATGGTCTCGACGGCCTCGAGATGTCGCTCGACAAGACGCTCGCGGGAAAGCCCGGATTCGAGACGATCCTCAAGGATCCGTTCGGCCGCGCCATCGACGTCGTGACGTCGAGGGAAGAGCAGCCGGGACGGAACGTCACGCTGACGATCGACCATCAGATCGAGGCGAAGGCGGAGCAGATCCTCGCGGATTCCGTCCGGGAGTTCGGCGCGCGCGGAGCGGCTGCGATCGTCATGAACCCGAACACCGGCGCGATCCTTGCGATGGCAAACTACCCGACGTTCAACGCGAACAGGTTCTCCACCTCGTCTCCCGAAGCCAGGAGGAACCGCGCTCTTACCGACGCCTATGAGCCGGGCTCGACGTTCAAGATCGTGACGATCGCCGGGGCGCTCGAGGACAACGTCGTCTCTCCGTCGACGCAGTTCACCCTTGCGCCGACGATTCAGGTCGCGGACCGCGTCATCCACGAGGCCCACCTCCGCGGGACCGAGGTCATGAGCGTCCAGAGGATCCTCTCGCAGTCGTCGAACGTCGGAACGATCACGATCGCCCAGAAGATCGGGCGCCGGCCAACTCGCGTCCTGGGTCGATCGATTTGGCTTCGGCAGGCAGACCGGCGTCGACTATCCGGGCGAGAGCTCCGGCCTCGTGTTGCCCCTCGACGAGTGGTCCGGCTCGACGATCGGCAACGTGCCGATCGGGCAGGGCATCGCAGTGACGCCCCTGCAGATGGTCTCGGCCTACGCGACGATCGGCAACGGCGGCGTACGGGCCGTACCCCGGCTGATCGAGAGGATCGGATCGAAGCGGAGGAAGGGCAAGGCCGGAACACGAGTCGTCTCGCGCCACACGGCCGATCGGATGATGGCGATGTTCCGAGACGTCGTCCTCGAGGGAACGGGGACCGGGGCAGCGATCCCCGGCTACACCGTCGCGGGGAAGACGGGCACTGCCCAGAAGGCGGAGAACGGCCGGTACGTCAGCAAGTACGTGGCCTCGTTCGTGGGGCTCGTACCCGCCAAGAACCCACGCTTCGCGATCCTCGTGATGGTCGACGAGCCGCAGGGGAGCAACTACGGAGGCGTGGTCGCTGCACCGGCGTTCCGAGATATCGCCCGCTTCTGCCTGCAGTACATGGAAGTGCCGCCCGACGCGCCGGAGACGATCGAGGCGGGCGGCGTTTCTAGCCCGTAGGCGGGGCCGACGACGACCGGTGCGGAAGGCGATCCTCGGGCCTCCGTAGAATGGTGCTCCGTGAACCTCGACGACCTGACGCGCGTGCTCGCCGCGAGCGAGACCGGCGCTCGCGGAGCCGTCGAGATCACCGACCTCGCCTACAGCGCGGACCGCGTGAGGCCGGGCAGTGCGTTCTTCTGCGTCCCCGGATCACGCGTCGACGGGCATTCCTTCGCCGAGGCGGTGGTCGCCGCGGGGGCGGCTGCGCTCGTGGTGGAGCAGCCGCTCGAAATCGAGGTGCCCCAGCTCCTCGTCGAGGACGCACGGGCGTCGATGGCCGTTGCGGCCGATCTCTTCTTCGGCGAGCCCACGCGCACTCTCGAGGTCGCGGGGGTCACGGGGACGAACGGCAAGACGACCACGACGATTCTCCTGCGGTCGGTGCTCGAGGCTGCAGGGCGCTCGTGTGGGCTCGTCGGGACGGTGGAATGGGTCGTCGGCGGAGCGCGCCGCCCTGCCCCGCACACGACTCCCGAGGCGATCGACCTCCAGCGCCTCTTCCGCGAGATGCTCGACGCGGGTGACGAGAGCGTTGCCCTCGAGGCGTCGTCACACGGTTCGACGCTGCGCCGGCTGGACCGCGTGCGCTTCGACGTTCTCGTCTTCACGAACCTCACGCAGGACCACCTCGACCTGCACGAGACGATGGAGGAGTATTTCCAGGCAAAGCGGCGCCTGTTCGTCGGCGCCCAGCCGCCACCTGCGGCCGTCAATGTCGGCGACGAGCACGGGCGCAGGCTCGCGATCGAGCTCGTCGAGACGGGCCGGGCTCCGGTCGTCACCTTCGGGTTGACCGAGGCGGCAGACGTGAGAGCGGAGGAGCTCGAGATGGGGCCGAACGGGAGCCGCTTCCGCGCCGCCGGAATCGAGATCGAGACGCCGCTCCGCGGCCGGTTCAACGTCGAGAACGTGCTCGGTGTCGTCGCTGCGGGACTTCTCCTCGACCTCGGCGACGACGCGCTCGCCGAGGGGATTCGCGCGGTGACCGGCGTGACGGGGCGGTTCGAGGCCGTGGACGAAGGGCAGCCGTTCGCGCTCATCGTCGATTACGCACACACGGCAGACTCGCTCGACATCGTGCTCCAGGCCGCTCGCGAGCTCGGCGACGGTCGCCTGATCTGCGTGTTCGGAGCCGGGGGAGACCGCGATCGCGGCAAGCGCCCGATCATGGGAGCGGTTGCCGCGCAGCGTGCTGACCACGTGATCGTGACCTCGGACAATCCCCGCAGCGAGGACCCGCTCGCGATCATCCAGGACATCCTTCAGGGAGCGGGCATCGACGTGGAGATCGACCCAGATCGACGCAGCGCGATTCGCCGCGCCGTTGGGCTCGCGGCGGAAGGTGACGTCGTCGTTATCGCCGGCAAGGGCCACGAGCAGGGGCAGGAGACGGCCGGCGTGATCGAGCCGTTCGACGATCGCGTCGTCGCGCGCGATGCTCTCCACGCTGCCGGGTTTTCCACGTGATCCCGATCGCCTGGGATGAGATCGAGGCGCTCGGGCTCGGCGTGCTCTCGCGTCCGTCGACGTCCGGCGCGGAGGCGCGTCCGATCACCGGAATCAAGGCCGATTCCCGCCTGGTCGGATCAGGCGATCTGTTCGTCGCGCTCAACACGGGCGTCGAGCACGTGACCGACGCAGCCTCCCGCGGCGCTGCGACGCTCGTGCCGGACGATCAGGAGGCGGCGCTTGCGGCGCTTGGGTCGCTCGTGCGGTCGAAGAGCGCTGCCCGCGTCGTCGCTGTGGTCGGTTCGACCGGCAAGACCTCCACCAAGGACATCCTCGGGGCGCTCTGCCGTGCCCAGGCGCCCACGGTCTGGGCCGAGGCGAGCCAGAACAACGAGATAGGCCTTCCGCTCACGGTCTGCAGGCTCGAACCGGAGACCGCGGTTCTGATCACCGAGATGGGGATGCGCGGGCTCGGACAGATCGCGGCGCTGTGTGAGGTGGCGCGTCCCGACGTCGTCCTCGTCACCTCGATCGGCCCCGAGCACCTCGAGCTCGTCGGCACGGTGGAGCGGGTGGCCGAGGCGAACGCGGAGGCGATCGCGGCGCTCCCGCCGGGAGGGATCGCGGTCGTTCCCGTCGACGCTCCCGAGCTCGAGCCTCACCTCGGACGCGCCGACATCGAGATTCGCCGCTTCGACCGTACGCAGGTGGAGGGAGGCGGCAACGACTGGCGTTTCAGGGTCGGGGGCCGCGAGGTTTCCCTGCGGCTACCGTTCAGCGCCCGCCACATGGTGGAGAACACGCTCGCCGCGCTCGTTGCCTACGAAGCGCTCGGGCTGTCGCTCGAGCGGGCTCAGGACGGCGCGAAGGCGATCAGGCTGTCGCGCTGGCGCGGCGAGACGATCCCGCTCGCGGGCGGTGGCCTCGTCATCAACGACGCCTACAACGCGAACCCCACCTCGATGCGGGCTGCCCTTCTCGACCTCGGCGAGCGGGCGGGCTCACGACGGCGCGTGGTGATCCTCGGCGCGATGGCGGAGCTCGGCGACGCGTCGGAGCGATACCACGCCGAGATCGGGCAACTGGTCGACGAGCTCGGCATCGAGCTCGTGATCGCGGTCGGTGAGGGAGCGGAGCTGTATGTCGGTGACGCGCGCGGCTCTCGCGGGCAGTGGGTTCCCGATCTCGCATCGCTCGAGGGCACCCTCGACCTGCTCGTACCGGGTGACGCGATCCTCGTCAAGGCATCCCGATCCGTCGGGCTCGAAGGCATACCGACCTCGATCGAGAAACGGTCAAGGGCATGGTCCGAGTCCTGATCGCCGGCCTCGTCGCGATGGTGATCGCCATCGTGATCGGCCCCACCTTCATCGAGTGGCTGCGCCGTACGGGCGTCGGCCAGCAGATCCGCGAGGAGGGGCCGGCGCGTCACATCGTCAAGCAGGGCACGCCGACGATGGGCGGCCTGCTCATCCTTGCCACGGCGCTCGTTCCGTTCCTTGCGCTCTCCGTCTTCACCTGGCCCGGCCTGACGCTGTTCGCGATGACCCTCGGGTGCGCGGCGATCGGGTTTGCCGACGACTATCTCAAGGTTCGCAAGCGTCGCTCGCTCGGTCTGAACGGCCGCTGGAAGATGCTCGGTCTCGTGCTCATCACGATCGGGGTCGGCTGGGTCGTGTCGCGGGTGGGCTACCTCGACACGGAGATCTACTTCCCGGTCGTCGACGTCAACATCGATCTCGGCTGGCTGTACTTCCCCTTCCTCTTCGTCGTCATCGCGGGAACGGCGAACGGCGTCAACCTGACGGACGGTCTCGACGGCCTCGCGGCCGGAACGTGCGCGATCTCCCTGCTGACCTTCCTCGCGATCGCAGCGATCACCTGGCTTCGCTCCGGGGAGGTCGGCCTGCGCAGCGACAACTTCCTCGATGTGGCGATCTTCACGGCTGCTCTGATCGGCGGCGTGATCGGCTTCCTCTGGTTCAACGCGTTCCCGGCCGAGGTGTTCATGGGTGACACCGGCTCGATGGCGCTCGGCGGCGCGATCGCCGGCCTTGCCGTGATGACGCAAACCGAGGTGCTGCTCGTCTTCATCGGCGGCATCTACCTGATCGAGGCGCTCTCGGTGATGATCCAGGTCGCGAGCTTCAAGCGCACGGGGAGACGGGTCTTCCTGATGGCGCCGATCCACCACCACTTCGAGATGAAGGCGTGGTCGGAGACGAAGATCATGGTGCGGTTCTGGATCGTCGGCGCGATCCTGTGCACGTTCGGGTTCGTCCTCTACTACCGCTACTACCTCCGCTTCAAGTTGTAGTGGCACAACCTCCGGCGGCGCGAGCCGCGTTTGTGCCGATCGCCGTCGCGATGGGCGTGATGGTGGTGTGGGGCGCCACGCCGATCGCCACCCGCTTTGCACTCGACGACCTCGAGCCGCTCGTCGTGGCCTGTCTGCGGACCGTGATTGCCGGGCTCGTCGCGATCCCGCTGCTCGCTCACGGCCGGCACGGGATGCCGACGAGCCATCGCTCTCGCAAGCTCCTCTTCATCTCCGCGGCGACGGGATTCCTCGTGTTCCCCGTCATCTACACGATCGGGCAGGAGCGAACATCGGCGCTGCACGGAGTGATGATCCTCGCCGTTCTGCCGGTGTTCACGGGTGCGTATGCGGCGCTCGTCTCGCGGCGGCTGCCACGGCCCGCCTGGCTCGTCGGGTGCTTCGTCGCGGTCGGAGGCGAGATCGTGCTGATCGGCGGGCGTGGCGCGGCGGCCAACGACGCAACGCTGACGGGTGATCTTCTCGTCCTCGTTGCAGCGCTCATCGTCACGGCCGGCTACGTCGCGGGCGCGATGCTTCCGCCGCGGGGTGTCTCGAGCCTCGCCGCGACCCTGTGGGGGGTCGTGCTCGGCAGCGTTGTCCTCGGCCCGCTCGTCCTCGGGATCTTTGCGACTGACGGCGTGCCGGACGCGGGCGCCGCCTCCTGGGCAGCGGTGATCTTCCTGGCGCTCGCCACGTCGATCCTCGGCTACTTCGGGTGGTACTGGGCGCTCGATCGAGGTGGGATCCAGCGGATCGCGACGTTCCAGTTCCTGCAGCCCGTATCGGGGGTCATTCTCGCAGCGGTCGTGCTCGGTGAGCATGTCACTTCACCGGTCGTCGTCGGTGGCGCCCTGATCGTCGGTGGCGTCGTGATCGCGCAGCGGGCCTAGCGGTCGTCCCCTACCCTTGGCTGATGTTCGGGATTCCCGATCGCGTTCTCGTCGTCGGCCTTGCGCGGTCGGGCGGGCCGCCGTAGCCGCTCTTCTCGAGGGGCGCGTCGACGTCGTCTCCTATGACGCCGCATCGAGCGTGGATCGTGCTGGGATCGGCGGGGATGTCCGCATCGGCGAATGGTCTGACGTCTTCCTGCAGGGCGTTGGCCTCGTCGTCAAGAGCCCGGGCGTTCCATCCGAGGCGCCGCCGATCGCCGCTGCCCGGAGTGCGGGCGTTCCCGTCATCTCCGAGATCGAGCTCGGGGCGCGGTTGCTCTCGAACCCGATCCTCGGTGTGACGGGCACGAACGGGAAGACGACGACGACAGCGCTCCTCGGCGCGATGTTCGACGCCGCCGGGATCCCGGCCGAGGTGGCGGGGAACATCGGCCGGCCGCTGACGAGCCTCGTCGGCACCGCGGCGTCCGATGCGTGGATCGTCTGCGAGCTCTCGTCCTTCCAGCTCGAGGACATCGAGACGCTGCAACCGCGGATCGCGATCCTGCTCAACCTCGAGCCCGACCATCTCGACCGACACGGCAGCCTCGAGGCGTACGGCGATGCGAAGCTGCGCATCTTCGAGAACCAGGGTGCCGATGACACTGCGGTCCTTCCGCGAGGCTTCGGGCCGGTGCCGGGGGCTGCGGGGCGCCTCGAGTTCGATGGAGGAGACCCGCTGCCCGCCGAGCCACTGATCCCCGGTGCCCACAACCGTGAGAACGCCGCAGCGGCCGTGGCAGCTGCCCGTGCTGCCGGCCTCCCGGACGACGCGATCGCCGAGGCTCTGAGGACCTTCCCCGGCGTCGAGCACCGGATCGAGGAGGTCGCGACGATCGCCGGCGTACGGTACGTCAACGATTCCAAGGCGACGAACGTCGCGGCCGCGCTGAAGGCCCTGGCGTCGTTCCCGGAGGCACGGAAGCTCGTGATTCTCGGTGGCCGCGGGAAGGCCGAGCCCTACGCGCCGCTCGCGGAGGCGTTCGCGCCGGACGATCGTGCGTATGTGATCGGCGAGGCGACCGAGGAGATCGCCGCCGCCCTCGAGGCGGCCGGAGTGACGTTCGGTCGCACCGGCGACCTCGCCACCGCCGTCTCCGAGGCGTCCCGCGCCGCACGAGCAGGTGACGTCGTCCTCCTCTCACCGGCCTGTGCCAGCTTCGATCAGTTCGAGAGCTACGAGCGGCGTGGGGAGGAGTTCGGGAAGCTGGTGCAGAAGCTCACGGGGTGAAACAGAAGAGGGTGAAGCCACCACACGAAGGCCATCTCGAGCAACGGCTCCTCGTGCTCGTAACGCTCGGGCTCGTCGCGTTCGGGCTCGTGATGGTTTTCAGCGCCACCTCGGCATCGGCTGCCCTCGGTGCCGGCGATCCGATGACGTTCCTCGTCAAGCAGGGTGCCTACGCTCTCGTCGGGCTCGTGCTCCTCACGCTCGCCTCCCGGTTCGACTACCACCGCCTGCGGGCACTCGCACCCATGCTCCTCGTCGGAGCGCTCGTCCTGTGCGTCGCCGTGATCGCCATCGCACCACCGATCAACGGTGCCCGCCGCTGGTTCCTCGTTGGCCCGATCAGCGTCCAGCCGTCCGAGCTCGCGAAGCTCGCGGTCTGCGTGTGGGCATGCGCCCTCCTTGCACGGCGCCCGACTCCGCGAACGGTGGGCGAGCTCATGAAGCCTCTCGGCATCGTCGTCATTCTCTTCTCGGCTCTGATCATGCTCCAGCCCGACCTCGGAACGACGATCGCGCTCAGCGTCATGGTCGCCGGAATCCTGCTCGTCTCCGAGGTTCCGCTTCGGCTCCTCGCGCTCGTCGGCTCGGTCGCCTTCGCTCTCGGCGCCGTGGCGATCTACGCCGCGCCCTACCGCAGGGAGCGCTTCCTCAGCTTCCTCGACCCGTGGCAGGATCCTCAGGGTGCCGGGTTCCAGACCGTGCAGGCGATCATCGGCATGGGATCGGGAGGCATCACCGGCGAGGGGCTCGGGCAAGGTGTCTCGAAGATCTCCTACCTCCCCGAGGCGCACACGGACATGATCTTCGCCATCGTCGGAGAGGAGCTCGGGTTGATCGGCGCGACCGCCGTGATCGTCGCCTTCGGGGTCTTTGCGTGGGCAGGGTTCCGGGTTGCGCTTCACTGTCGGGATCCGTTCGGCAAGAGACTCGCGGCGGGGCTCACCACGCTCGTCTGCGGTCAGGCGGCGATCAACCTCTTCGCCGTCCTCGGGATCGCTCCGCTGACCGGAATCCCGCTCCCGTTCGTCTCCTACGGAGGCTCGTCTCTCATCGTGCTGCTCGCTTCCGTCGGTGTTCTCCTTAACATCGCTGTGAATGACCGCGTCGTCGAAGCTCGTAGTCGTGATCGCAGCGGGAGGAACCGCGGGTCACATCAGGCCCGCGCTCGCAGTCGGGGAGGCACTGCGCGCGCGCGGAGCGACCGTGACGTTCGCCGGCAGCCCCGACCGCGTCGAGTCGCGGCTGGTTCCTGAGGCGGGCTTCGAGTTCGACCCGTTCGCGATCAGCGGCTTCCCACGGAAGCCGTCGTTCGCGCTGCTCCGCGCTCTCTGGCGAGCGGGGAGGGCGCCGTTCGCCTGCAGAGCGATCCTGAAGCGGCGACGGCCTGACGTCGTCCTCGGCGGAGGGGGGTATGTCGCCGGGCCGATGGTGCTTGCCGCCCGGCTCTCTCGGATTCCCGCGGCCCTGACCGAGGCAGACGCTCATCTCGGTC
The DNA here is from genome assembly GCA_963699795.1 of uncultured Thermoleophilia bacterium. Taxonomy (GTDB): domain Bacteria; phylum Actinomycetota; class Thermoleophilia; order Gaiellales; family Gaiellaceae; genus Gaiella. The sequence goes on along the minus strand of CAVOVG010000003.1, from coordinate 122,357 downwards.
TCGCAAATCGGCTTGCTGCTCCCTTTGCATCCCGCCTATTCCTCGCCTACGAGATCCCGGGGCAGACCGGGATGAAGGTCGAGGTCGTAGGGCGGCCCGTGCCGGTCGCTCACCTCGGCGCGAGCCGCGAGGAGGCGCGAGCGCGCTTTGGCATCTCGGCGGACGTTCCCGTCCTCGCCGTGTTCGGGGCACTGGCGGGGGCGACGTCGCTCAACGAGATGGCCGTCGCTTCCTGGGGAGACGCCGGCCCGGCGGTCATCCATATCTCCGGCGAGCGGGACTTCCCGACGTTGCAGGGCCGCGTGCATCGTCCCGACTATCTCCTCATGTCCCAGACCGACCACTTCGGGGATGTGCTGGCGGCGGCCGACGTTGCCGTCTCCCGGGCCGGTGGCACCGTCTGGGAGCTCGCCGCGGCGGGGACACCGTCGATCCTCGTCCCCTACCCGCATGCGACCGCGGATCACCAGACGCTCAACGCCCGCCACTTCGAGCGGGGAGGCGGCGCGATCGTCGTGCCGAACGACGAGATCGACACCGTGCCGGCCCTCGTGGCCGACGCTCCTCGCCGACCCGGCGCGCCTCGCCGACATGAGGGCGGCCATGCTCTCCATGGCACGGGTCGACGCAGCCGACCGGATCGCAGAGGGGTTGATCGAGCTTGCCCGCCGCTGACGACCGTGGATCGCGTGTGTTGAATCAACAGAAAGGCCTCGCGGGGCGACGGCTCTACTTCGTCGGCATCGGGGGGTCGGGGATGTCGGCCTACGCCAACATCGCGCGCGCGCTCGGAGCCGAGGTCCGGGGTTGGGATATCGGTGACACGATCTTCATGGGCTCGCTCGAGGGAGTCGACGTCGACCTCGGCGGTGAGCCGACGCCCCCGGCGGGCTTCGAGGTCGTCGTCTCGACCGCGCACACGCACCGGATCGACGGGATGCCGAGGGCGGCGTTCCTCGCCGAGCTCGTCGCCGCGCAGCCGTCGATCGTAGTCGGCGGCGCTCACGGCAAGACGACGACGGCCGCGATGATCGCGTACGTCCTGCGAGAGACGGGTCGCGACCCTGCGTGGATCATCGGCGGCCTTGTTCCCCAGCTCGGCGGGAACGCCGGCACGGGCGCCGGCTGGCTCGTCGTCGAGGGCGATGAATCGGATCGGTCGATCGGCGCTCTCGCTCCACAGATCGCCGTCGTCACCAACATCGAGCTCGACCACCACGCGACCTACGCCTCCGAGGCGGAGCTCACGATGTTCTTCGACGACTGGCTCGAGAGCGTCCCGAACGTCGTTCGCAGCTGGGAGCTGCCGCCTGTTGCGCTCGAGCTCTCCGTGCCGGGCGACCACAATCGCCAGAACGCCGCCGCGGCGCTTGCTGCCCTCGAGCTCGCCGGCGTTCCTCGCACGGATGCCGAGGCGGCAATCGTGCAGTTCGCGGGCGTCGGACGGAGATTCGAGCTCGTCGGCGCCCACGGGGGCATCACCGTGTACGACGACTATGGCCACAACCCGACCGAGCTCGAGGTGACGCTGCAGGTAGCCCGGTCGCTGACGAGCGGCCGGGTGATCGCCGTCTACCAGCCGCATGTCGTCGAGCGCACGCGGCAGCTGCATGTCGAGCTCGGTGCCGCCCTCGGGCTCGCCGACGCGGCGATCGTGACGGACATCATCGGCGCGCGCGACGCTCCGCGAGAGGGCGTGACCGGCAAGCTGGTCGTCGATGCGCTGCCGCCTCACGTTCGCGCCGGCTGGGCGCCGACGCCGAACGACGCCGCCACCCTGGCACTGGCGTGGGCGCGTCCCGGAGACCTCGTGATCACGTTCGGCGTGGGAGAGCCGTGGAAGATCGCGCGTGCGATCGTCGACGGGCTGCCCCGATGACCGGGAGCCTGCCGCCGTTCCGTGAAGACGTCCCGCTCTCGCGACTCACCACGATCGGAACGGGCGGGCGCGCGCGTGCCTACGCCGAGCCCGCCACGCTCGCGGAGCTCGAGCAGACGCTGTTCGCGGCAGCAGAGCGCGGCCTCGAGATCGCAACGGTCGGGCTCGGCTCGAACGTGCTCGCCGCGGACGCGGGCGTCGATCGGCTCGTTCTGCGGCTGATCGGTGAGCTCGCGGTGGTGAGAGCCGAGGGGACGACGCTCGTGGCGGGCGGCGGGGCGACGAACGCGGTCTGTCTGCACCGCGCGCGTGAGGCCGGGCTCGGCGGGTTCGAGTTCGCATGTGCCATTCCCGGCACGGCTGGAGGCGGTGTGTGGATGAACGCGGGTGCGTACGGGAGCGACTGGAGCGCCATCCTCGTGCGCGCGCTCGTTGCAACCGCGGACGGAACGGGCTGGCTCACGCCCGCAGACCTCGGGCTCGCGTATCGGCATTCGAATCTCGAGCACGGCCACGTCGTCGCGGCGGTCGAGTATCAGCTCGCCAGGCGCGATCCGGTCGAGATCCGGGCGGAGGTCAAGCAACTCGTGGCGCGCCGCAAGGAGACGCAACCGACGACCAAGCGGACGTTCGGATCCGTGTTCAAGAACCCGGAGGGAGAGCTCGGGGCGGGGCGGATGCTGGAGCTCTGCGGGCTCAAGGGATATCGGCACGGCGGAGCCGTGATTTCTCCGATGCACGCGAACTTCATCGAGAACGCGGGGAATGCGACGACGGCCGACTGCCTCGCGCTGATGGCCGAGGCTCGACGACGCGCACTGGCGGAATACGGCGCCGATCTCGAGCACGAGGTCGTATTCCTGGGTGATCTCTCGCTGCCCGCGACGTAGGAGGCCGCCGCCGCGCGGCGAAAACGGCTGCGTGGCCGACGGGGGACGAAACGAGCGTGGATCGCGTGAACGTGCGCGCCCACAGGCCGTTGTCGCTCCGACGCCGCATCGCATCTCGGCGGAGCGTGTCGAACTGGCGCGCTTCATCCCGACCGGGCGCTCGCTCCTCACGGCAATCCTGATCGTGTTCGGCGCAGGGATCGCGTGGATCGCCGCGCGCGAGACCCCCGTTTTCGCGGTGAGGACGATCGAGGTGGAGGGGGCCTCGCCGGGTTTGTCGGCGCGAGTGAGGCGATCGCTCCGCTCGAACGAGGGGACGAGCCTCCTCAAGTTCGACGTCGACGCCTCGATCCAGACCGTCCGGGCGCTGCCCGCGGTCGCGAGCGCCCACTTCGACCGGGCCTTTCCGCACACGCTTCGGATCACTGTCGTCCCCGAGCGGCCGGTCGCGGTCGTGCGCCAGGGCGCGAGTTCGTACCTGGTCGCCGAGAGCGGGAGGGTGATCGCGATCGCGAAGCGCACGGACCGGCCCTCGCTCGCGCGGATCTGGATCAAGCGCGACGTCAGCCTCGTCGTGGGGGAGCATGCCGAGGGAGACCTCCTGACCGCCGTCGGGGCCGTGACCCCGCTCGCGGGATCGGGCTTCCCGGGCCGGGTCAGCTCGGTCACGGCGACGCCGAAGACCCTGACGCTTCGTCTCCGCTCGGGCCTCGAGCTCCGGCTCGGAGAGCCGCTCGACGTGGCGCTCAAGCTCGCGGTGGCGCGCAAGGTGATCCCGCTCCTCTCGGCCGATACGACCTATCTCGACGTCGCCGTCCCGACAAGACCGGTATCCGGAACTCTCAACTCTCAGGTTGAGCCTTAGGGTGAAGTCTCGACTCGGCCTTGAGGTTTCCGTTGACAATGCCGACAAGGAGTCCGTACCCTTGCTCCGAAAGCGGGTACAGACAAACTCCGTAGCTCGATCAGAGCTTGACGTCCAGGCAGGTTGAGGTGAGACATTCATGAGTACACAAGGTGGCAACTACCTCGCAGTGATCAAGGTCGTCGGCGTAGGCGGCGGCGGCACGAACGCGGTCAACCGCATGGTCGAGTCGGGCCTCAGTGGGGTCGAGTTCATCGCCGTCAACACGGACGCCCAGGCGCTCCTGATGACCGACGCTGACGTGAAGATCCACATCGGTTCGAAGGCGACGCGCGGCCTCGGTGCCGGCGCCGACCCTGCCGTCGGCCTCGCGGCGGCACAGGAGACCCGAGACGAGCTGAAGGAGGCGCTCAAGGGCGCCGACATGATCTTCGTCACCGCCGGCGAGGGCGGTGGCACCGGCACGGGAGCGGCACCGGTCGTCGCCGAGCTCGGACGTGAGCTCGAGGCACTCACCGTCGGCGTCGTGACGCGCCCGTTCGGATTCGAGGGCCGCCGACGGGCCGAGCAGGCAGAGGTCGGAATCCAGAGCCTCCGCGATCGCGTCGACACGTTGATCGTGATCGAGAACGACAGGCTCCTCCAGGTCGTCGAGAAGAAGACACCCGTCACCGAGGCGTTCCGGATCGCGGACGACATCCTGCGACAGGGCGTTCAGGGCATCACCGACCTGATCACGGTTCCGGGGCTCGTGAACCTCGACTTCGCGGACGTGCGCACGATCATGCGTGACGCAGGATCGGCCCTGATGGGTATCGGCACCGCGTCGGGCGAGACCCGTGCGGCCGACGCCGCGACCGCGGCAGTGTCGTCACCGCTCCTCGAGACCACCCTCGACGGTGCGACCGGGGTGCTGCTCAACATCACCGGCAGCTCGAACGTCGGCCTGTTCGAGGTCAACGAGGCGGCAGAGGTCGTCACCGGCCACGCCGACCCGAATGCGAACGTGATCTTCGGTGCGGTGATCGACGAGTCGATGGGCGACGAGGTCAGGGTCACCGTGATCGCGACCGGCTTCGGCGGCAGGCCCCGCCGACGTCGGGTCGAGGCACCCGGAGCAGCTGCTCCCACGGCGTCCGAGCGGCGGTTCGAGAGGCCCTCGAGCTCGGATACCGAGATCGAGATCCCGAGCTTCCTGCGCGAAGACTGAGTGGGCGGGGTGAGGCTCGCCTCACCCCGCCTCGTCATCCTCCCGACGCCGGTAGAGTCGCGCCCGTGAGCGATGCCGGTCTGAGACGGACGCCCCTGCACGACCGCCACGTGGCGCTCGGTGCCCGCATGGTTCCCTTCGCGGGCTGGGAGATGCCCGTGCAGTACGAGGGCGTCATCCCCGAGCACGTGGCTGTGCGCCGCGGCCGCGGAGTCTTCGACGTCTCGCACATGGGTCAGTTCCACGTCGAGGGGCCACGGCAGGCGGAGCTGCTCGAGGGTCTCCTCTCGAACGATCTCTCCCGCCTGGCAGACGGTGAGGCGCAGTACACGCTGCTGACGAACGAGCGCGGCGGGATCGTCGACGACCTGATCGCCTACCGGCTTGGCCCGTTCCACACGCTGCTCGTCGTGAACGCCGGCAATCGTGACGCCGCCTACGCCTGGCTGAAGGAGCGCGAGATCGGAGGCTCGGAGGTGCGCGACGCCTCCGACGAGTACGCGCTTCTCGCCGTCCAAGGCCCGGAGGCGCTCGCCTCGCTCGGCCTATCCGACGGCCCCGCTTTCACCCACGAGATGGGAGAGGTCTTCGGCGTCGAGGTGATGGTCTGCCGTACGGGCTACACCGGCGAGCGGGGCGTCGAGCTGATGTGCCCTGCCGAGGATGCGGTTGACCTCTGGGACGCTATCGTCGCCACGGGGACGACTCCGTGCGGCCTTGGCGCGCGAGACACGCTTCGGCTCGAGGTCTGTTATCCGCTGCACGGCAACGACATCACGGGCGAAACGGATGCGATCTCGGCAGGTCTCGGCTGGACCTGCGCGCTCGACAAGGAGTTCTCCGGCGTGGCCGAGTTGCGCCGGATCAAGGAGAAAGGGCCGGCGAGCAGGCTCGTCGCGTTCGTGATGGACGAGAGGGCCGTGCCGAGGCAGGGCATGCCGATCGTGGGAGGCGGCAACGTGACGTCGGGCACCCACTCGCCGATGCTCGATGTCGGGATCGGGATGGGCTACGTCCCGAGCGCTACGGCAACTCCCGGCACGGAGCTCGTGATCGATGTCCGTGGCAAGTCGAAGCGGGCGCACGTCGTGAAGAAACCGATCTACGTGAAGGAGGAGAGTTAGGTGGCAGGTACGGAGTCGTATCCCGAGGATCTGAAGTACCACCCCGAGCACGACTGGGCGCGCGTCGAGGGCGACGAGGCGGTGCTCGGAATCACGTGGTGGGCGCAGGACGCGCTCGGCGAGCTCGTGCACTTCGAGGCGCCGGCCGTTGGTGGCATGGCCGTAAAGGACGAGGCCTACGGCGAGGTCGAGTCGGTCAAGGCCGTCTCGGACGTGATCTCGCCCCTGTCCGGGGAGATCCTCGAGGTCAACGAGAAGGCCGTCGACGAGCCCGAGACGATCAACGACGACCCGTACGGCGACGGCTGGCTCGTCCGGATCCGCCTCTCCGACCAGACCGAGCTCAACGACCTCCTCGACGTCGAGGCGTACCGGGCCGTCGTGGCAGAGCAATGACCGCCGGGTACCTCTCGCTCACCGATCAGGATCGCGACGAGATGCTCGCAGCGATCGGCGTCTCGTCGATCGACGACCTGTTCGAGCAGATCCCCGAGTCCGTGCGGTTCACACGCGAGCTGAACGTCCCTCCGGCGCTCAGCGAGGCAGAGCTCGTTCGGTACTTCGAGGGGCTGGCAGCGAAGAACGTCCACACGGGCGTCGAGCTGTCCTTTCTCGGGGCAGGGATCTACGACCACTACGTCCCCGCGATCGTCGACACGATCCTGCAGCGTGGCGAGTTCCTGACCGCCTACACGCCCTACCAGCCCGAGATGAGCCAGGGAATCCTGCAGGCGATCTTCGAGTACCAGACCGCGATCTGTGAGCTCACGGGCATGGATGTGTCGAACGCGTCCGGCTACGACGGCTTCACGGTCGCGGCAGACGCCTGCTTCATCGCGAAGCACGCCACCGGCCGCACGAAGATCGTCCTTGCCGAGACGCTCAATCCTCAGGTGCGCGAGGTCGTCAAGACCTACGCGCCCGGATTCGGCCTCGAGGTCGTCGAGGTGCCTCACACGGACGGCGTCACCGACCCGGCTCGTGTCGCCGCGGCCGCCGACGGCGCGGCAGCGGTCATCTTCCCGCAGCCGAACTTCTTCGGCTGCCTCGAGGATGCGCCCGCGCTCGCAGCAGCCGCTCGGGAGGCGGGCGCGCTCGCCGTCGCACACGTCGACCCGAGCTCACTCGGCGTACTCGAGGCGCCGGGCGCGTACGGCTGCGACATGGCGATCGGCGAGGGACAGAGCATCGGCAACGCGCAGAGCTACGGTGGCCCGCACTACGGCTTCCTGGCAGCGCGCACCGACTTCATCCGGCGGATGCCCGGCCGGATCGTGGGTCAGACCACCGACCTCGACGGCGACCGCGGCTTCGTGCTCACGCTGCAGACGCGCGAGCAGCACATCCGCCGCGAGAAGGCGACCTCCAACATGACGACGAACCAGACGCTCCTCGCGCTCGGCGGCCTCGTCACGCTCGCGTGGCTCGGGCCACAGGGCCTGCGCGAGGTCGGCGAGACCTGCATGTCGCTCGCCGCCTACGCGAAGGAGCGCATCTCGCTGCCGGTCGCATTCGAGCAGCCGTTCTTCAAGGAGGTTGCGTTCCGCACCCCGCGGCCCGCCCGCGACGTCATTCGCGACGCCCGTGCGAAGGGTGTGCATCCGGGCTACGGCCTCGGCCGCGACTACGAGGGAATGGACGACGTGCTTCTCGTCGCAGTCACCGAGCAACGCACCCCGGCCGACATCGACCGCCTCGCGGCCGTCCTCGAGGAGGTGTGTGGCTAGTGCGGCCCTGTCGTTCGATGCGCCGACCTGCACCCGTCGCTCGCCACGGTTCCAGCCGCATCCGGGACAGGCGTTCGCCTGTCCCCTACGGGGATCTGCGCGAGACGCCGGTCCCCCGCAGGGATCTGCACGAGACGACGAGGAGTGGATCCGAATGGAGCTGATCTACGAGAAGAGCCAGGCAGGACGAAGGGCCGGCAGGGTGCCGAGCTACGGCCTGCCCGTGCCCGAGGTGCCGACCGCGCTCGCGCGGAAGAGCCCGCCGAGGCTGCCTGAGCTCGCCGAGAACGAGATCGTGCGCCACTTCACGAACCTCGCAGACCGGAACTTCGGGATCGACACGGGCTTCTACCCGCTCGGCTCGTGCACGATGAAGTACAACCCGCGCGTCAACGAGCGCGTCGTCGCGCTTCCCGGCTTCGCGAACCTCCACCCGCATCAGGAGGACGACGGCGCCCAGGGGGCGCTCGAGCTGATGTGGGAGCTGCAGCAGATCCTGGCCGAGGTCGCGGGCCTTCCGGCGGTGACGCTGCAGCCCGCCGCGGGCTCGCAGGGGGAGCTCACGGGCCTGATGCTGATGCGGGCCTACTTCGCCGATCGCGGCGAGGGTGAGCAGCGCGACACGATCATCACGGCCGACACGGCGCACGGCACGAATCCGGCGAGCGTGACGATGGCCGGCTACAAGCTCGAGAAGGTCGCGACGACCGAGCGCGGCAACCTCGACCTCGACGATCTGCGCGCGAAGGTGAACGAGCGCACGGCCGGCCTGATGCTGACGAACCCCTCCACGGTCGGCCTCTTCGACGAGGGCATCGCAGAGGTGGCGGACATCTTCCACGAGCGGGGCGCGCTCCTCTACTACGACGGAGCGAACCTGAACGCGGTCGTCGGCCGCTCGCGGCCGGGCGACATGGGCTTCGACATCGTCCACTACAACCTGCACAAGACCTTCTCGCAGCCGCACGGCGGCGGCGGGCCGGGCGGCGGGCCGGTCGCAGTGCGCGCCGACCTGGAGCCGTTCCTGCCCTCACCGCAGGTCGTGCGCGACGGGCGATGCCTTCCGACTCGATCACGATCGCCCGAAGTCGATCGGGCGCGTTCGCGGGTTCGCCGGGCCGTTCGGCGTCTTCGTGCGCTCGTACGCCTACATGCGAGCGCTACGGGCCCGACCTGCAGGCGATGTCCGAGACGGCGGTGCTGAACGCGAACTACGTCCTCGCGGGGCTGAAGGACGACTACGAGTTCGCCTACGACCGGCTCTGCATGCACGAGTTCGTGCTCTCCGCGCGGCAGCTCAAGAAGGAGTACGGCATCACTGCGCTCGACATCGCGAAGCGACTGATGGACTACGGCGTCCACCCGCCGACGATCTACTTCCCGCTCGTCGTCCCCGAGGCCCTGATGATCGAGCCGACCGAGACCGAGCCGAAGGAGCGCCTGGACGCGTTCATCGCCGCGATGAAGGCGATCGCCCGGGAGGCGGCGGAGGATCCGGAGCTGCTGAAGAACGCGCCGCACGCGCGCCCCGTTCGCCGCCTCGACGAGGTCAAGGCGGCGAAGGAGCCGGACGTGAAGTACGACTTCGGTGCTCGAGGGCAGCTGGAGTCCTTGACCGCGAGCTGAGGGCGCGGCAACCCACGAACGGCCCCTCCCGGCTGGGCTTCGCGGGCGTGTCCGGACACGCCCTGTTCATGCTGTAAGGTCACGCGTCGTGGAGCATCTCGCGCGCACCGTGATCCGGGCCCGATGGGTCGTCGTCATCCTGTGGCTGCTGCTGACAATCGCAGGGGCCGTCGCGGCCGGCAAGCTCACCGATCGTTGGTACCAGCAGTTCACGATTCCGGGCTTCTCGGCCTACGAGGCGAACGAGCGAACGCTCGAGGCATTCGGAACCGGCCGCCGCTACCCGCTCGTGGTCGCGTTCCAGACGAAGGACGGCGACATTCGCGAGCAGAGTGCAATCGAGGATGCGCTGGCTGCCGGCGCCGCGGTCAACGAAGGCTCGTCGACGAGCTCCTGGTTCTCGACACGGAGCGATGCGTACGTGTCGGAGGACGGGCACACGATGTTCGCGGAGATCTATCCGGCAGGCGAATCGACCTTCGAGATCGTCTTGCCGTTCGACGAGACGCGGGCGGCGATCCAGGCCGCGCTGCCGGCGGGCGTGACAGCGTCCGTGACCGGAGTCGACGCGATTCTCCAGGCCCAGGGCGAGAGCGCGGGGCCGAGCGTGTTCGCCGAGACCATGCTCGGTGCGATAGGCGCGCTCGTGATCTTGATGTTCGTCTTCGGGACGCTGCCTGCCGTTCTCGTGCCGCTGTTGTCGGCAGCGGCATCGATTCTGACCACGTTCCTTCTCATCTACGGATTGACGTTCGTGACCGATGTCTCGCTCGTCGTTCAGTTCCTCGTCGCGCTCGTCGGGCTCGGGCTGGCGATCGACTACTCGCTCCTGATGATCTTCCGGTTTCGCGAGGAGCTCAGACAGGGCCGCGAGGTCGACGACGCACTCATGGAGACGATGCAGCACGCCGGGCGCTCGGTGATCGTGTCGGGCTCGACCGTTGCCATCGGCCTGCTCAGCATGCTGATCCTCCCTGTGCCGTTCATCCGCTCGATCGGAATCGGTGGGATGCTGATCCCCGCGGTCTCGGTCATCGCCTCGATCACACTGACCGTGGCAATGTTGCGGATTCTCGGTCACCGGATCAACCGGATCCGCATCATGCCGAAGCGGTTGCTGTCGCCCGACGATGCCGAGGCAGGGTTCTGGACGAGATGGGCTCGTGTGGTGGCGAAGCGCCCGCTCGTGATCTTTCTCGTCGGGATGGCGATCGTCGTGGCGCTCTTGATCCCCGCGTCACAGATGAACCCGAGCGAAGCGCAGGTCGCCGATCAACCAGCGGCCGGCGACGCCGATCGCGGACGTCAGATCCTTGCGGACGCCGGAATCACGGCCGGGGTCTTCAAGCCGTTTATCGTGCTCGTCGAAGGGACGTCCGACCCGGCGCTCCTCGACGGGGTTGCAGACGAGCTCCGCCGCACGGACGGGATCGCCGGAGCGCAGGCTCCGCCCGGCCCAGGCTGGCGTCGGGGCGACAACGCGCTCGTCGAGGCGTTCTCGGCCGGAGATGCGTCGTCGAATGCGAGCCGCTCGACCATCTCCGACCTGCAAGACCGCGTTCTGCCGGCCCTCCAGGCAAGCGCAGGCCCGGGCGTCACCCTCACCCTCGGCGGAGCGGCGCCCGAGGAGCGGGACTTCGTGCACGCCGTCTATGGCAACTTCCCCTACGTCCTCTTGTTCGTCATCGTGCTCACCTTCATTCTTCTCACGCGCGCCTTCCGATCGATCGTGCTGCCGGCGAAGGCCGTCATCCTCAACCTGATCTCGCTCGGCTGCGCCTACGGCGTCGTCGTCTTCATCTTCCAGCAGGGTCACGGCAGCGAGGCGATCTGGAACGTGCAGGCGACCGGCGTCGTGATCTCGTGGATCCCGCTCATGATCTTCGCGTTCCTGTTCGGGATCTCGATGGACTACGAGGTGTTCATGATCACGAGGATCCGCGAGAGCTACGACGAGACGCACGACACGAAGTCGGCGATCTCTCTCGGGCTCGCGCGTACCGGCAAGCTCGTGACGAGCGCGGCGCTCGTTCTGATGTTCGCGTTCTTCGCACTCTCGACCGGGCCGGGCCTCGACATCAAGCAGTTCGGGATCGGCCTCGCCGCCGGCGTGATCATCGACGCGACGCTGATCCGCCTGCTGCTCGTGCCGTCCTCGATGCAGCTCCTCGGCCGCTGGAACTGGTGGCTGCCGAAGTGGATCGCGACGGTGCTGAGGACGACGCCGAGTGCGCTCGAGCCTGCTGCGAAAGCCCGGCCGCAAACGGATCCCTAGCTCGTCAGCGGTACGGCTCGCCGCGGCTCTTGTCGTGCTCCCTCGATTGAGCGATACTCCGCGGATGGAACCGGAGGCGCACCGACTCGACCGCGAGCAGCTCCTCGCCGAACACAGAGTCGTCGCCGCGCGTCGGCGGGCAGAAGTCGACGCGGCCATCGCTGCCGCAGCCGAGAAGCGCCGCGCCTTCCTCGAATGGTTCGAGAGTCACCTGCGGATCGAGGCGCGGGGCGACCGCGACCGCGAGCGCCTGTGGGCCGACATGCGGATCGCGTCCGAAACGCGCGGTACGGCCGCCGGCGAGCCGGTCGTCCAGCAAGCGCAGCCGCAGCCGAGCGTGGAGTGGGAGGAACCCGAGCTCGATCTCGTTCTCCCGTGGGCCGCCACCGGCTGACCTCCCTCTCAGCTTCAGGTCAGGAACGTTCGCACGCGATGCCGCCCTGGTCGCGATCGAGTCCGCTGTTGTTGCTCATCGCGATCGAGTACAGCTTGTTGCTGCGCTTGAACGTCGTGACCGGGGTGCCCGACGTCCTGTCGCGGGCCGCTGCTCGGCCGACGCCATGCGCGTACGTCTGCTGAACCCGGGTGCAGTTCTTCCACGCAGGCGAGGCGGTGACCATAGCCCACGCTGTGGCCCGGTCGACGCGCCGAGGGCGACCACGTAGACGATGATCAACGCACGTTGCATGTCATCCCGGGCATCGGCGCGAGACGCCCGTGTCTGAAGTGGCTCTCCAGAGGCACCGCGAAAAGACCGAAACGCGTACCCCCGGACGGGGGATCCAGACTGCCTGCCGCGCGATGAACATTGATGGTGTGAGTCAGTATCTTGCCTCGCTCCCGAACACGGATCTCGCCAGGCATCTCGTCGACCTCGAGGCGGCCGAGAGTTCGATGTCGAGCCGGCAGGAACGGCTGCGCGACCTGATCGAAAGCATCCATGACCCGGAGGGGGTTGGTGCAGCTGTCAGTGATGCCCTGAGATGCGAGGAACGAGAGATTGCTGAGCGCCGGTCACTCGTTCAGGAGCAGATCGTCGAGCTCGCTCTCGAACGACGCCAGCGTCTTGCGGCGCTCGCGTCTCCGCGTCGGAGCGCCGCCTAGCAGGACGCTCGCCCTCTCGGGTCTCGAGAGGCCAATGGCGACGCCTCGCGGCCGACGCCTCGTGGGCATCACCGCCGTAGCCGCCACGTCTATGGCTACCCCTTGCCGGATTGCGCCTGGAACGACCCCGATCTCCGCAAAGAAAGCCTCAGCGTCATCCGGAAGCAGCGAGTTGCCCGCACGCCGCGGCGATGTCCCGGCCACGCGTGAGGCGCACCGTGGCGGGGATCCGTGCCCGGTCGAGCACGTGCTTGAACGCGGCGATCGCGTCGCGTGACGAGCCACCGTATGCCCCGGTCGGGTTGTACGGAATCAGGTTCACCTTGAAGGCCTTCGGGTCGAGGATCGCGGCCAGCTCGGCTGCGTGGCGGGGCGTGTCGTTGACTCCCTCGAGCATCACGTACTCGATGTAGACCTTGCGTCGCCGTAGCTCGACGTAGCGCGTGCATTCGGCGAGAACGTCGGCCAGCGGATAGCGGTCGTTCACGGGCATCAGCTGCGACCGCAGGGAGGGGTTCGCCGCGTGGAGTGACAGCGCGAGGCGGATCGGCTCGTCGACCTCGTCGATGAACCGCGTCAGGCCGGGCAGCCAGCCGACGGTGGAGATCGTCGTTCGCCGGGCCGTGATCCCGACGTCCGGCAGCCGTCGCGCGGCCTCGATCACCTTGTCGATGTTCATGAACGGCTCGCCCATCCCCATGAAGACGCAGTGGTCGATCTCCTCGAGACGGCGAAAATGCAGGGCCTGATCAAGGATCTCCGATGCGGTCAGGTTGCGGCCGAACTGCATCATCCCCGTCGCGCAGAAGGTGCACGTCAGCGGGCACCCCGACTGGGACGAGACGCAGATCGAGCGGCGTCCGTCGCGGTAGCGCATCAGGACGGCCTCGACCGGGTGGCCGTCGTGGGTGCGGAAAAGCGTCTTGAGGGTGCCGTCCTTCGCCTGCTGCTCGCTCGTGACGGTGAGGGTCGAGAACGGGACGGCGTCGTCGAGCCCCTGGCGGAGCGGCGCCGGGACGTTCGTCATCGCGTCGTAGCCGCCGACGCCTCGCGCCGCCCAGCCCCATACCTGACGGGCGCGGTAGGCGGGCTCGCCGCGTTCGCTCAAGTGGGTATCGAGGAGGGCGAGGTCCATCCCTGGAGGGTAGCCGTGGTTCCGCCGCATCTCGACGGGGTGTGCAGAATGGGCGACGTGATCGATCTCCGCTCCGACACCGTCACCCGCCCGACTCCGGGCATGCGCGCGGCGATAGCCGCAGCGGACGTCGGCGACGAGCAGATGCGCGAGGATCCCTCGGTCAACGAGCTGCAGGAGCGGGCGGCACTGCTGCTCGGACAGGAGCGCGCTCTCTTCCTCCCGACGGCGACGATGGCGAATCAGATCGCCCTGAAGCTGCACAGTCGCCCCGGAGACGTGCTCATCGCGCACGAGCACTCCCACATCGTCACCTACGAGTTCGGAGGCCCTGCTGTCCACGCCGGGTTGATCACGGTTGGGCTTCCCGGTACCGCCGGAAGGCTGAGCGCCGCCCAGGTCGCTGCGGCGGCTGCGAGTGCGCAGGACGTCGTCGATCAGCAGCCCGCCGTCCTCGTGCTCGAGAACACCCACAACATTGCCGGCGGCCGTGTGTGGCCGCTCGGGGAGCTCGACGCGGTGGTCGCGGCGGCACATGCCGGCGGCCTCGGCGTGCACATGGACGGCGCGAGGCTCATGAACGCCGCGGTGGCGCTCGCTGTGCCCGCAGCGGCGATCGGGTCAAGCGTGGACACCGTGACGTTGTGCCTGTCGAAGGGGCTTGGCTGCCCGCTCGGCGCGATCCTCGCCGGCCCGGCGGAGCTGATCGAGGCTGCCTGGCGCCAGAAGTTCCTCTTCGGCGGGGCGATGCGCCAGGCCGGGATCATCGCGGCGGCAGCGCTCTACGCGCTCGATCATCACGTCGAGCGACTGGCCGTCGACCATGAGCGAGCGCGACGGCTTGCCGATGGATGGCACGCGGCGGGCCTTCCGGTCGAGCTCGATCGGGTCGAGACGAACTTCGTCCAGATCGACACGTCCCGCCTCTCGCTCTCGCAGGGCGATGTCGTCGCGACTCTGCGTGAGGCCGGCGTAGGGGTCTCGCCGACGTTCGGGCAAACCCACATCCGCGCGGTCACCCATCTCGACCTCGACGATGCGGACATCGAGGCCGCACTCGAGATCGTCCCCGACGCTCTTGCGGTGTACGCGCTTGCCTGACGATCGGCTCATCGGCGAGCTCGACCGGTTGCTCGCGACCGCGCAGGCGGCGAAGCGGATGCCCTCCGTTCAGGCGTGCGTCTTCCGTGACGGTGAGGTCATCTGGGAGAGCGTGCTCGGCGTCGCCGACGTCTACTCGGGGCGTGCCGCGACGGCAGACGATGCGTATCGCATCGGCTCGATCACGAAGACCTTCACGGCCGTTCTCGTCATGCAGCTCGTCGGCGAGGGCCGCATCGAGCTCGACGCGCAGCTCCGTGCGTATCTCCCCGAGGCCCCGGTCGGGCCGACTATGAGGATGGCCCTCAGCCATCTCACCGGGGTGCAGCGGGAGCCTCCGGGCGAGATCTGGGAGTCGATGGAGCCACCGTCGCGCGAGGAGCTGATCGCAGGGCTCGAAGACGCCGAGCTCGTCCTGCGGCCCGGCGAGCAGTGGCACTACTCGAACCTCGTTTTCGCGCTCCTCGGCGAGATCGTGCTGCGCACCGGCGCGTCGTCGTACGAGGAGCTGCTTCAGCGGCGAATCCTCGATCCACTCGGCCTGACCCGGACGAGCCTCCGGCCGGACGAGCCGAAGGCGAGCCCTTACTACGTCGATCCGTACACCGACATCGTGCGCGACGAGCCCGACCCGGAGGTGACGGACACGACGGCCGCCGCCGGCTGGCTGTGGTCGACCTCTGCCGATCTCGCGCGGTGGGGAACGTTTCTCGCCGACGGCGCCGAAGGAGTGCTCCCGAAGGCGACGCTCGACCTGATGGCACGCGTGCGCACGATGGCGGACGAGAAGAGCTGGAGTCTCGGGTGGGGGCTCGGGCTGGAGCTGTTTCGGCGTGGGGACAGAGTATTTGCCGGCCACGGAGGCGCGATGCCCGGGTTCCTTGCGGGCCTCGTCGTGGATCGGGGTGAGCGCACGGGCGCGGCGGTGCTGATGAACACCGGCGCAAACGTCGACCCGACCCTTGTCGCTCTTGACCTTGCCTGCGCGACGCTCGACGCTCTCCCGCGCATTCCGGCCCCGTGGACGCCTGCGGACGCCGTCCCAAGGGAGCTCGACGGCATGCTCGGGCCGTGGTGGACGGAGGGGGAGGAGATGATCCTGTCCGTGCCGGGCGGCCGCTTCCAGGCGGAGCTCCGCGGGGGGCCGCCGGGGAGCACGGTCTCGTACTTCGAGCCCGATGGCCCGGATCGCTGGCGCGTCGTTGAGGGGCGCGAGCGGGGTGAGCTGTTGCGCGCCGCCCGAGACGAGGACGGTGCAGTGACGAAGCTGTACTTCGCGACGTATCCCCTCACGCGGGCGCCTTCGACGTTCGGCTAGCCGTCGCCTGCGACGAAGAACATGGCCGCCACACCGATGTAGGCGGCGATCAGGATCGTGCCGCGCAGCCGCGAGGAGACGCCGGTCCAGATCGTCACCATGACGATGCCGAGCGACAGGGCAAGGGCGCCGATCTCGACCTTGCGGAAGCCGAGCGCGAGCGGGTCGATCAGCCACGAGAGAAGCGTTACCGCGGGGATCAGGAACACGGCCACCTGCGCCGACGATGACAACGCGATCTCGGCGGCAAGCTTGATCTTGCCCCGGTAGGCCACGATGACTGCCCCGCCGTGCTCGGCTGCGTTGCCGACGATCGCCACGATGACCGCGGCCACGAAGAAGTCGGAGAGCCCTGCCTTCTCGGCGAACGCCTCGAGCGAGCCCACGAGCGTTTCGGCAACGAGCGCCGTGACGACGGTGGCGACGCCGAGTGTGGCGAGAGCAGCCTTGAACGACCACGCGCTGATGTCCGAGTCGCTCGAGACGTGCACGACGTGATGGCGCCGTAGAGAGTAAATGGTGACCGCGGCATAGACGACGAGGAGCGCGATCGAGACGGGAATAGAGAGGTCGACGATCCGCTGTGCGTCGGGATCTCCCGACCAGCTCGGGATCGAGGGAATCAGGAACAGCCCGATCGCCAGTCCGATCACCCCGAACGAGAGGAAGCTCGACCAGCGCTCGATCTCCCCGCGCCCTCCGGCGAAGAGGGAGAAGCCGAGTACGAGCAGCAGGTTCCCGACGACGGATCCCACGAGCGATCCCCGGACGACCTGGGTGAGGCCTTCGTGAACGGCGATCAGCGCGATGATCAGCTCGGGTGCGTTCCCGAAGGTGGCGTTGAGGAAGCCGCCGATTCCAGGCCCGGTATGCACCGCCGCGTGCTCCGTGGCTTCGCCGATCAGCCAGGCGAGCGGGATCAGGGCCAGCGCCGACAGCACGAAGAGGGCGGTGTCGCCGATATGAGTCAGGTTGTGGAGAGCGATGACGGCGGGGCCGAGAGCCAGGCCGGCGAAGAGGATGCGTCGTATCACGGGCGACCCCCACCCTAACGGCGGTCGCTCTCGCCGATCGATGGGAGCCGCGGGGACAACCTGAAAACTGCCTCGTTGTCAAGTCTTGCGGGGAGCGATAGCCTCCTGCACTGTTCCCGGTATGAGTGACGCTTCTCTGCCGACGACCGCGGTCGACCTCCCACTGCGACCGCAGGACGAGGTTTCGTGCAGTCGTTGCGAGGTTCACTGCGACAAGGTCGTCTACCCCGGAGCCTGCGTCGAGCGCGCGTGCGCGTTCGTCTACGCCTACGAGGCCTTCGGGCACACCTACATGGGGTGCATGCAACGGGTGTTCGATGTCGAGATCGACCTCGACCTGCTCCGGGCGGCCGAGGAGCGATCCGAGGGGTTCGGTGCCGTGGTTGCGCGGCGAACGCCGCTGCCGATGTGCCACGCAGAGGTCGCGTCCTGCTACGAGCAGCGCGGCGACGAGGTCGGCTGCCGCAATCCCGAGTTCTTCGAGATGCCCGTCCCGAGCCCGAGCTTCCGCGTGTTCGCGCAGCTGGACCCCACACTCTGAGTCGCTCGTCGGCGCAGCTCGTTCGGGCGTTGGCGCTGGGCCTCAGCCTGTCGCCGGGCCCTGCGACGCCCGCCCGAGCCTACGCTCCGTGCAACGCACGCAGATGCGCGACCTCGGCCGCGTCAGGCCCGTGGCCGTCCGGGCCCGGCGTCTCGAGGATGGCCGGGAGCTCCTGAAACGCGGGGTGCGCGAGGAACGTTCGCAGGCCGTCGTCGCCGATCAGGCCGGCTCCCGTCGTCTCGTGGCGGTCGAGGTTGGAGCCGAGGGGCGCCTTCGAGTCGTTGACGTGGAGGCAGCGAAGGCGATCGAGCCCGATCCGGTCGTCGATCTCCGCAACCGCCGCATCGAGCACGGCCTTGTCGCTCACGTCGACACCGGAGACGTACCAGTGGCACGTGTCGAGGCAGAGCCCGAGGCGGGGATGGTGGTCGAGAGCGTCGTGGATGGCGGCCAGCTCGTCGGTGGAGCGACCGATCGTGCCACCGGCTCCGGCCGAGTTCTCCATCAACAGCCACAGGTCGTCGGTGGTCAGCTCCAGCAACTCCCGAAGTGCAGGCACGACGTGCTCGAGCCCGGCCCCGAAACCGGCACCGAGGTGCGAGCCGACGTGGAAGATGACGCCGTCCGCCCCGATCGCCGAGGCAGCTTCGAGCGAAGATCGCATCGCGGCGACGGACTTCCCGTAGATCACCGGATCCGGACTCGCGAGGTTGACGAGATAGAGCGCGTGACAGACGACGTTCTCGATCCCGGCCTCCTCGCGACGCTCCCGGAAGCGAGCGACGGCCTCGGGCGTGTGATTCGTCGGCCTCCACATCCGGGGACTCTGTGTGAAGACCTGCACGGCATCGCAGCCGACCGCCTCGGCCCGGTCGATCGCCTGCCAGATGCCGCCTGACGACGAGACATGCGCGCCGAAGAGCATCCGCATACGCTATCCGGCGATGACGATTCGGATGCGAGAGAGGTTCGGCGCGCTCCAGGAGCGAGACTTCCGGCTGCTCTTCTTCGGAACCACGATCACCACCGCCGGCGACCGGATCGCGGGCATCGCGCTCGTGTTCGCCGTCCTCGACCTCGGCTCGGCCACCGATCTCGGCATCGTTCTCGGCGTGCGCCAGGGCGTCGAGGCTCTTGTCCTCGTCCTCGGTGGTGTTCTCTCGGATCGCCTGCCACGCAACCTCGTTCTGGTGGGCGCATCACTCCTGCAGGGTGCGGCACAGGCGGCCACGGCAGTCGTCATTCTCACGGGCCACGCGTCCCTCAGCTGGCTGCTAGTCCTGCAGGCCCTGTACGGGATTGGTGCAGGCCTGGTGATCCCGGCAGAAGTGGGTCTCGTTCCCCAGACGGTCAGTGCGATACGCCTACAGCAGGCGAACGCGCTCCAGGGCCTGTCGAGAAACGTCATCGGAGTACTCGGCCCTGCCGTCGGAGGGATACTCGTGGCGGTAGGGAGCCCCGGGATCGCCCTCGGTGCGGACGCCGCCTCCTTCGTCGTCTGCGCGGCGCTCCTCGCGCGCATTCGGATTGCTCCCAGGGCTGAGCACGAGGTACGTAAGGGCTATTTCAGTGAGCTGCGCGCCGGGTGGCGCGAGTTCGCGTCGCACTCCTGGCTGTGGTCGACCGTCGCGATCTTTGGCGTCTCCAACATGTTCTTCGTCGGCTGCTTCGCCGTCCTCGGCCCCGAGATCGCAAACGCCGAGTACAACGGGGCAGCGACGTGGGCTGTGATTCTGTCCGCCGGTGGTGTTGGAGCTGTGCTCGGGAGCCTCGTCGCGATACGGATCAGGCCGTCTCGCCCGCTCTTCGTGTCGGTGCTGGCTCCCTTGCCGCTCGTGTTGCAGCTCGTTGGCCTCGCCCTCGAATGGCCCGTCTGGCTCATCGCGGCCGTCGCTGCTCTCGGCGGGATGGGGCTGTCGATTCATCTGACGCTCTGGTTCACGGTCTTCCAGCGGGAGATTCCGGAACAGGCGCAGTCGCGCGTCAGCTCGTACGACGCGCTCGCCTCGTTCGTGCTGATCCCGGTCGGGATGGCGCTCGCCGCACCCACCGCTGCCGCGATCGGCATCGATCAGACCCTCTGGCTTGCGGTTGCCATCTTCCTCGCGGCGACCGCGATAATCGCGGCGATCCCGTCCGTGTGGGCGATCCGAGCGCCCGCGGCAGCCGCGCCGTCCGCCCCTACAATGGCCACCTGATGAGCGTTCGCGTCCGCATGGCACCCAGTCCGACAGGCTTCCTCCACATCGGGGGCGTCCGCACGTTCCTCTTCAACTGGCTGTTCGCGCGCGGTCACGGCGGCGAGTGCCTGCTGCGGATCGAGAACACCGACACCGGCCGAGAGGTGGCCGAGTCGGTGGAGCAGATCGAGCGGTCGCTTCGCTGGCTCGGAATCGACTGGGACGGCGAGACGCGCTTCCAGCTCGACGGCGCCGAGCGTTGCCGGGTCGAGGCAGCCCGCCTCGTGGCCGAGGGCAAGGCGTACGAGGACGACGGCGCGATCCGGATCCGGATGCCCAAGGAGGGGGTGGTCGGCTGGGATGACGCGATCAAGGGCCGGATCGAGTTCCCCGCCGACAAGCTGGAGGACATGGTCATCCTTCGCTCCGACGGTCGTCCCGTGTACAACTACGCCTCTCCGGTCGACGACTGGGTCGACGGGATCACCCACGTCATCCGCGGCGACGACCACGTCTCGAACACGCCCAAGCAGATCGTGGTGCTCGAGGCTCTCGGCGCCGA
Organism: uncultured Thermoleophilia bacterium; assembly: GCA_963699795.1. GTDB lineage: Bacteria > Actinomycetota > Thermoleophilia > Gaiellales > Gaiellaceae > Gaiella. The sequence goes on along the minus strand of CAVOVG010000003.1, from coordinate 101,786 downwards.
CCTGCCCGTCTACGCGCACGCCCCGAACGTCTTCGGCGAGGACGGTAAGAAGCTCTCGAAGCGCCACGGTGCCGTGTCGGTGGGCGAGTTCCGTGACGCCGGCTACATCGCGCCCGCGCTGATGAACTTCCTCGCGCTTCTCGGGTGGGCTCCCGACGGGGAGACGACGATCATGTCCCCCGACGAGCTCGTTGAGCGATTCTCGCTCGAGAAGGTGGGCTCGAGCCCCGCAACGTTCGACTACGCGAAGCTCGACTGGATGAACGGTGTCTATCTGCGCGACTTGAGCCCCGACGCGTACGCCGATGCGCTCGTCACCTTTCTGAACGAGCAGGGCAGCACGTGGAGCGACGCGAGGGTGCGCGAGGTCGCGCCGATCGTGCAGGAGAAGATAGGCCGCCTCAGTGAGTTCGCAGGGTTCGCCGGCTTCCTCTTCGAGGACGTACACCCGGATCCAACCCTCCTCGACGCACGGGTGCTGACCGAGGCGGCGGCGCAGCTCGAGACCGTCGAGCCGTGGGACGCCGCGACGCTAGAGGTCGCGTTGAAGGCTCTTTGCGAGCGCCTCGAGGCGAAGCCGAAGACTGTCTACCTGCCGGTCCGCGTCGCAGCAACCGGCTCGCGGATCTCTCCGGGTCTGTACGAGAGCCTCGAGCTCCTGGGCCGCGATCTCGCGCTCACGCGCTTGCTCGACGGCGCCGCGCTCGCGGAGGCATAGAGAGCGAACCGACCCGGGGGGCGGCGGGCGTCGTACGATGTGGCCGACATGAGCGCGCTGCGAAGCATGATCGGGAAGGAACTGGAGCCGACCGGCTGGCTCGACGTCTCGCAGGAGCGGATCGACACGTTTGCGCAGGCGACCGGCGACCACCAGTGGATCCATGTCGATCCGGTGCGCGCGGCGGAGGGGCCGTTCGGCACGACGATCGCGCACGGATACCTGACGCTCTCGTTGTGTGCGCCGCTCCTGGCCGAGGCGTTGGCTGGCCTCACCGACTCGTCACTGAGCATCAACTACGGCGTCAACAGGGTGCGCTTTCCTGCGCCGGTGCCCGCTGGCTCGCGGATCCGCGCGCGGGTCACGGTGGCATCGATCGACGAGGTGCCGGGCGGCGAGCAGGCGGTCCTCGTGACGACCGTCGAGCGTGAAGGGAGCGAGAAGCCCGTGTGCGTCGCCGAGATCGTGATCCGGAGGATGCAATGAGCGCGCCCGGCCGGTTTACCGGCAAGACGGCCCTGATCACCGGCGGCGCGCGTGGCATCGGCGCGGCAACCGCAGCGCGGTTCGCAGCCGAGGGAGCGGATGTCGTCGTCTCCGACTTCGATTCTGCAGCCGCGGAGGAGACGGCAGCGGCGATCGGCGGCAGGGCCGTCCGCTGCGATGTCACCTCGCGCGAGGAGGTCGAGGCTGCGGTTGATTTTGCTGCAGCGCCGACAGGGCGGCTCGACATCCTCGTCACCTGTGCCGGAATCCTGCGCGACAACCTCGTGCACAAGATGACGGATGACGACTGGGAGGCGGTGATCGACACCCACTTGCGCGGCACATTTCTCGCGGTGCAGGCCGCGCAGCGGGTGATGGTCGCGCAGGGTAGTGGCTCGATGGTGTTGATCTCGTCGATCTCGGCCCTCGGGAACCGCGGTCAGGCGAACTATTCCGCGGCGAAGGCCGGAATCCAGGGTCTGGCCAAGACGCTCGCGATCGAGCTCGGGCCCTTCGGAATCACCGTCAACTCGGTCGCGCCGGGCTTCATCGCGACCGGGATGACGATCCAGACAGCGGAGAGGTTGGGAGTCTCGTTCGACGATTTCAAGGAGTCGATCGCCTCGCAGACGCCCGCCCGACGGGTCGGCGAGCCCGAGGACATCGCAGGCGTGGTCGCGTTCCTCTGCTCGACCGACGCCGCGTACGTCAGCGGCCAGGTGATCTACGTGCGCGGCGGCCCGTGAAACACGGTGCGGGTTCGCGTCAGAAGCCGTAGTCGATCGTGATGCGCTCTCCCGGGCGGGGGAGCCGGAATTCCTGTCCGAGCCTGGAGCACTCGGCGACGAAGCGACGGGTGTTCGCGGTGTCGCTCTTGAACATCTCGTAATGGCACGGGATCGCGATCGGCGCACCCGATTCGTACGCCAGCCGGGCAGCATCGGTGCCGTCCATGTTGCCGCGCTTGCCGCTGATCGGGACGAACGCGACGTCGGCGCAATGGGGCTGGACCGCTTCGGCCACTCCCTCGACGCGCCGCGTGTCGCCCGCGTGATAGAAGACATACGCGCCGCTTCGCACGACGTACCCGACCGCCTCCGGGGCCCCCTTGTGGTACGCCGGCACGGCATGAATCGTGAAGCAGCTGAACTCCGCGACATCGTCGACCCCGAGCACTGCGTCCGGGTGTCGTCCGACGCGTTCGGCCGCGAGTTCCTCGCTACCGGCCGCGCACACCAAGGCCGCGTCGCCCGAGAGCACGTCCGGCAGTGTCTCCGGGTCGAGGTGATCCATGTGGGCATGACTCGACGTGACGACGTCGACGAAGGAGAGGAGGGAGGGCTCGACGACTCGGGCGGTGATGCGCTCGAACGGCGTGTCGGAGCCGGCGTAGGCCGTCGTCAGCGAGTCGGAGAGGTAGGGGTCGAGGAGGATGTGCCGGCCTGTGATCTGCACCAGGAACCCGCTCTGCCCGAGCCACCAGATGTGCATGCCGGTCTCCTCCTTCGCCGCCTCGATGTCAGCGATCAGGTCGTCGTCGGAAACGGCGGGCGAGATCCAGTCCGGCGTCTCCTCCGCGAAGTGGTCGACAGCGTCGGGAAGGGAGAGGACATCGGGGATCGGGACGGCCTCGGCTGCCCGCCGGCTGAACGCGGAGAGGAGGCCCCGGCGGGTGGTGGGACCCGATGGGAAGAGTGAGTCTGAGTCGGTGGTCATTGGCTCTCGGTGGTGCTCTCCCGGGGCGGGTGAGCGGGGCCGCTGATCGTAGCAACCGGGTGGTTCGTGCCCGATACCGCGGTAGCGTGCCCGATACGTGCGGTAGTAAGTCACGCTCGCACCCGTGGCGGGGTCGCGTGTGAAGCGGTAGGTTCGAGTGATGTACGCTCGGCCCCTCCGCCCTTCGAGAGCGCTCTCCCGACCGAGCCCCGCCGAGAACTTCCAGGGCGACGTCCGGAACCACAACGTGACCGGCGGAGAGACCGAGATCGAGGTTCTCTCAGTCTGGTTCCCGGCCGGCGGACGGACGAACTGTCATACCCACGAGGTCGATCAGCTCCTCGTCGTCACCGAGGGTGAGATCGCCGTCGGAGTCGGTCCACTGAGGAGGCTTCTGTCGCCCGGGGAGATGGTCGTGATTCCCGCGAGCGTCTGGCACTGGCACGGCGCGACGCCGTACGGCGAGGCATGCCATCTCTCGATCAAGCCGCCCTCCGCGAGCGACTGGGGCACCCCGCCGGCCGAGGATCAGGTCGAGTTCGCCGCGTACGACGACTGGGATCTCTGGGTGCAAGGGCTCGGCGGGTAGCGAGCCATGACCGCGCCAGGCGGCGCGGTGAAGGTCGCGCGGAGGCGTACCGTCGTTGGCCAGGCGACGGAACAGAAGAGTCGCGCGCGGGGTTCAGCGGTGCGTTCCGCTCGGAGCTGCGGCTCGTGGGATGGGCGTGCGTGCAGGGTCTCATCTCCCTGAGCCGGGCCTCAGGGAGAGGGCACGATCGCGTACTTGGCCGAAAGGCCTGTCAGTAGCGTGCCTGATGTGCGTGCGGACACTGGCAGGCAACATTGAGGAAGGACATCCGTACGCAACATCGAGGAAGGACATCCGAGCGAAAGAGAAATCCGAGCCCAGCGGCCGCGGCCCGAGCGGCACTTCATCGACGCATCAGGTGCCGTGGCTTCCCGACGTATGGAGGTGTGACTCGATGAGGGCGCGAACGACGGCGATGCGCGGAGTGGCGAGAGAGATTGGCCTCGTCTGCTTCGCTGCAGCCGTCTACGGGGGCGTCCGCGTCGCGAGCGAGGGAAGCGTTGAGCAGGCCGTCGTAAACGCCGAGGCCGTGAACCGTCTCGAACGCTCGCTCGGGATCTCCTGGGAGGCTGCGGCCCAGTCCCTCATCTTCGGCAGGGAAACATTCGTCACGCTCGCGAACTGGATGTACATCTTCGGCCACTGGCCGGTGATCATCGCCGCCGCCGCGGTGCTCTATGTCAAGCGGCCGAGCCATTACCTCCTGCTGCGCAACAGCATGATCGCATCCGGTCTCATCGGCTTCGGGTTCTTCTACGCCATGCCGACCGCACCGCCTCGCCTCGTCTCCCTCGGGCTATCGGACACTGTGCTCGAGCGCTCCAGCGCGTACCGCACGCTTCAGCCACCGTCCCTGACGAACCAGTACGCAGCGATGCCCAGTCTCCACTTCGGCTGGAATCTCCTCGTAGGCATCGTGCTCTTCGCCGCGTTCACGGGTCTCGCGATCCGCGCCATCGCCGTTCTGATGCCTGCCGCGATGGCATTTGCGGTCGTGGCCACGGCAAACCATTTCGTTCTCGACGTCCTTGTCGCCGTGGTCGTCGCATGCGTCGGACTCGCCGTAGCCATTGCGCTGAAACGACGCCAAGCCGCCGCTGACGGCACGGAACGGGTCGCTCGGAATCCAAACAATCAGGCGATCAGGCCGCGGCTACACTGAGCTCAGTGAACTCGCGCGCCGCCAGTGGTGGAGCGCGACGGCAAGAGTCTCCTTTTTTCGTCGCGCACAGGGCAGGAAATGACCTCGTGCAGCTGCGCGCTGCGGAGCAGCTCGGCGTGGCTCTGGTCGAGGCCGACGTGCGGCTCTTCCGGGGACGCCTCGAGGTGCGCCACCTGAAGACCCTCGGCCGGATCCCTGTTCTCTGGGACAGGTGGGAGCTGGCTAACCCGTTTGCACCCCGTCTACAACTGGAGGAGCTTCTCGCGGAGACCGGACCGCGGACCGAGCTGATGCTCGACCTCAAGGGCCGCAACCCACGACTCGCGACGGAGGTTGCCGACCGATTGCGTCCGACGCTGGGCCGCAGGCGCGTGACGGTCTGCGCGCGGGCGTGGCCGCTCCTCGAACCGTTCGAGACCCTTCCGGGCGTCCGCACGGTGCACTCGGTGGGCACCGCCCGGCAGCTACACGCGCTTCTACGCATCGGGCGCCACCGCCGCCTGCAGGGAATCTCGATCCACGAGCGGCTCCTCGACGCGGCTACCGTCGCCGAGCTCCGCGGGGTCGCCGACCTCGTTCTGACCTGGCCCGCGAATGCGGCGGGCCGCGCCCTTGAGCTGATCGCGATGGGGGTCGACGGGCTGATCACCGACCGGTTGGACCTCGCACGCGAGCTCAGCGTGTCTGGTCCGTCCGTCGAGGCGCGCGCGTGACCGGCGTCTCGCCGGCCGCCGTGCTCGAGTCGCTCGAGTCGGCCGCGGGTCAGTTCGTCGCGCTTGACCTGCGCTTCGTCATCGTGGCGATGGCATTCCAGCTCGGGAACCTCGCTCTTCGATCGCTGGCGCTTCGCAACGTGGTTGCCGCGGCCTACCCGGAGAAGCGGATCTCGGGGTGGACTGTGGGTGGCGCGTACGCTGCGGGCGTCGCACTCAACGCGTTCGCGCCCGCCCGTGGCGGTGAGGCTCTGAAGATCGCGCTGCTGCGGCTGCGCATTCCCGGCTCGTCGGTGCCGACGCTCGTCTCGGGTGGAGCGCTCTTGACCGTTCTCGATGCGGTGATAGGGGCATCGCTGATCGGTGGTGCTCTTGGGCTCGGGCTGCTGCCGTCGTTGCCGTCTCCAAAGCTCCCGTCGTTCAGCGTCACCTCTACTCATCTCCTCGTGATGGGGGTGCTCGCCGTCGTTCTCATCGTCGTATCTGCCCTCGTGGCGGAGCCGCTCGCCCGCTGGGCGCGCCGGCTCTGGCTGAGCATCGAGCAGGGAGGGGCCATCCTGAGAACGCCCGCCCGATATTTCCGCGGGGTCGTCCTGCTGCAGCTCGGCGGTTGGGTCTGCCGCACCGCTGTTGCCTTCAGTCTCCTCTCGGCCTTCGGCCTCCCGGCGACCGTGCCGCTCGCGCTCCTGGTCGTCGTGGCAGGTGGCCTGTCGACGCTGATTCCGACGCCGGGCGGTGCCGGGACCCAGCAGGTACTCCTCGTGTTCGCACTTCAGCAGACCGCCTCGACGGCCGCCGCGCTCTCGTTCTCGATCGGCATGCAAGTGGGGATCACGACCGTGAACTCGCTCGTCGGCCTCACCGCCCTGATGCTGATGTTTCGGACACTGCGGCCTCTCGCCGCAGTCCGGGCGGCCCGGAACTCGACGGCAGGCTGAGCAGGCGACACATCGTCTGCGACTCCCGGGCGAGGTGCCGAGGTGTTCGCGTAGTCGGCGATGACCGGCGGGTCGATCAGGGAAAGACCGTATCGATTTGCGGGGAATGCCTGTGGTGCCCGGGGCCGGGTCGTGGGAGGCTGGAGCAGTGAAGCCCGGACGGATCCTCCTGATCCTCTTTGGCAGCGTGGGCGCATTGGTCTCGGCGGTGCTGCTCGCCGGCGGGTGCGCCACGCTGGCGGTCAACGAGTGGGCCCGCGACACGCAGGGGTTCTTCACGGCCGGCCCCGAGCGGCTCGACACGTCGACGTACGCGCTCACCTCGGAGGGACTGTCGATCGCGGAGGACGTGCCGGACTGGCTGTTCGGAGAGGGCGGGATCGCCGATCTTCGCGTCCGAGTCAGCCCAGGCGATTCGGGCCGCGACGTCTTCGTGGGCGTCGGGCCCCAGGACGCGGTTGACCTCTATCTCACGGGGGTCGCTCACGACGAGGTGAGCGACCTCGAGTTCGACCCGTTCGACGTCCGCTACGCACGCCGCGCCGGCACGCGCCTGCCCGAGCCGCCGACCGACCAGTCGTTCTGGGTGGCCCAGGCGTCAGGCCCCGGCGCGCAGACGCTCGTCTGGGACGTCGCGTCCGGGTCGTGGGCCGTTGTCGTGATGAACGCCGATGGAACCGACGGCGTCGGTGTGGAGCTCTCCGTGGGAGTGAAGGTCGGGTTCCTCGAGGAGGTCGCCACCGGGCTGCTGATCGTTGGCGGCCTCGGCCTGGTCCTTGCCGGGCTTCTGATCTGGCTCGGCGTCCGCAGCCGCCCCGAGCCTCAGCCCGCCGGGCCGCGACCGCCCGGTGAGACAGCCGCCCTCGGCGGTGCCGCCGAGGAGCGTGTATCGCGAGGCGAGTACCCGGTCTCGCTCGAGGGCGAGCTCGACGAGCAGCACCTCTCCCGCGCACTCTGGCTCGTGAAGTGGCTGCTCGCGATCCCGCACTACGTCGTGCTGGTCTTCCTCTGGATGGCGTTTTGGGTGCTGACCGTAATCGCATTCTTCGCGATCCTGTTCACCGGGCGCTACCCACGATCGATCTTCGAGTTCAACGTCGGAGTCGTGCGGTGGACGTGGCGGGTCGCTTTCTACGCCTACAGCGCCCTCGGTACCGACCGCTACCCGCCCTTCACGTTGGGTGAGGCCGACTACCCGGCGCGCGTGGAGATCCCGTACCCGGAGCGGCTTTCCCGCGGCCTCGTGCTCGTCAAGTGGTGGCTGCTCGCAATCCCCCAATACCTCGTCGTCGGCATCTTCGTCGGCGGCGGCTGGTACGCACGGGGCTGGTGGGGAACCTGGGATGACGGCTGGGGGGCCCCGTCCATGATCGTGGTCGGGCTGCCGCAGCCGGGGCTCATCGGGCTGCTCGTCCTGTTCGGCGCTGTGACGCTCCTCTTCGTGGGACGCTATCCGCGCGACATCTTCGAGCTCGTAATCGGGCTCAACCGCTGGGCGTTCAGAGTGCTCGCCTACGTGACCCTGCTGCGCGACGAGTACCCGCCGTTCCGGCTCCGGCCATGACGTGTAGGAAACGGCTCGCACAGCCCGGTTGGCGGCCTCGCCGAGCTACGCGGGGCGCGAATGCTGGAGGTGAGTCGGCGCACCCGACCCGCTAAGGTCTCCGTGCCACAGCGGCGCAGGCGGCGAGACCCGTTTCGTTGATCGCAAAGGAGATGACCGATGTTCAAGCGCCTGTTCGTCCTCGTGCTCGGATTCTGGCTGATACGGAAGTACGTGATGCCCTACTTCAACGGTGATGACGAGCCGCTCTAGCAGCGGCTCGGCGCGAACCCCCTGGACTCGCTGCATTCCCGCCCGCCTTCTCAGTTGTAGGCGAGCAGGGGCAGATCGCAAGGGTTCGTGTTCTGGCCGGAGTGCCGGAACTCTCCAAGCACCTCGCATCCCGGGTTCCCCCGGACGGCTGGCGCGCGGTACCTTGTGCCCCCTTCTACGAGCTTAGGAGCGGCTCACACACCACGAGCGGGGACGCGACTCAGGTCGGGACGGTGATGCGTCGCTAGCGCCTCCCGCAGCCAGGCGTTCTCGGCCACAAGGCGATCCAGGGCGCCCAAGGCGATCAGGGTTTGGTCGTCTGTACCCGTCGCGCTGTGATGAATCATCCAATCGTGCGGCGAGAACGCTTCATCTCCGCAGCAGGAAGCCAGAGTTTGCCGAATCATTTCGGCGTCAGAGTGATCCTGACTTTCGCTCATGAGGGTCTCCTTCACTCACGACGGCGGGAATAACCCGCTTGGCTCACATGTGTCCGCGTGTCTCACATGTGTGCAGCAAGACGCTGCTCAGCGAGAAAAGAGGGCTCGGCGTCGCAGAGGCCACAGCAGAGCGTGGCTGCCTCAGGAGGGCGTGTTCGCGCGACTTGGCTCGCTGCGCTCATTCATACAACCGCCTCAGCCACCGCGCATCAGGGAAACCCCGTACTTCCACCCCGTTCTGCCCGGAGTGCTGGCAGCGGCAGTTCGACCGTTCAGCCCGACCCGACGGTGAGAGCGTCCCGTACCCACGACGCATCCGGATGCCCTTGGACTTAGAGCTTGTCCGGTAGACACGACATGACTGGGCGAAGTCGTGACGTTCGTCCGCCCCGGGCTCCACGTCGTGACCGATGGCGCGGATCGTGGGTGAGCCGAGAAACCGAAACCGTCGGGCGTCGTCGGGCGTCTCGTACGTCTACGAGCCGCACGCCAGGGTGGACGCCAAGTTCGGCTGAGACGCGCTCGACGAGGTCGCATGCAGCGTCGTGATTCGGACAGCCCTCAAAGAAACGGATCTCTACGACGGGAACGTTCACCACAGGTCGAGCGTAGCGGCCCGCGTAGGCGATCCCTGCGCGTTGGCGTTCGCATGGGTGTGCGATCTGCGTACACGCACCGATTCACGCACCGCTCCCTTCCCGTATGGAGCGGAATCACGTCTCCGACACGCCCTGACCACGGCCCAAGCTGACTCTAGAAAGCCGAAACCCGCCATTCAGACGGGTTTGCGGTTCTTCCAGAATGTACCGTCCTATAGCCCATACGGGATTCGAACCCGTGCCGCCGCCGTGAGAGGGCGGTGTCCTAGGCCACTAGACGAATGGGCCGTGCGGCAAAGCAGTGTACCGAACCCCACGGCGAGCGCCCTGGCAACGCGGGCCGGGCGGCTTCTACGGCGCCGAGATCGGGTTTCCGTCGCCATCGCGTCCGTCGATCCGGGCCTCGAGGCCTCGTCGGATCTCCTCACCCGTCATGAGCAGCGCGTCGTAGCGTGCGCGACGCGGGGGGAGTTTGACGATCCGTACTGTCTCGTCGCGATCGCCATGACAGCGCGCGTACGCGGCCGCCTCATCGAGCGGTCTCAGGCGCTCACTATTGCGTCGAAGCCATGCCACCACCAGACACCTAGCACGTTCCGGCCTGCATGGGAACCCGGCCGCGAGGACGGGTACCGCACTTTGCACAGGAAACCTTTGGCGCCGCTACGTCCAGGGCTTGCAGGACCAAGGGCCCCAGTTGCGGCCCGACGCGACGAAGTACCGGTGCGCGGCCTTGGCCTGTTCGATCGCCGACGAGCCATGACCGAAGATCCGACGCTCGTTCGAGCCCATCTGGAAGAGTCCCAGGTACTGTCCGTTCTGGGCATCCGTCCGGTGACCCGACTCACAGCGTGAGACGGTGAGTGCCTGCTCGCAATAGTCGCCGAAGACCCGGCAGATCACCTGCGGCGGGCTCGTTGCAGCGACGGCCGCGAGCCGTCGCACCTTTGCCCGGCGCGTGAGCGAGATTCGCGTCGCGTCGGCCCTCCGCTCGGCACGCTCGAGGCTCAGCGTGTGAAGGCGAAGCTGGCGCTTTGCGTCGACGGCAAAGCGGGGGTCATCCAGGAGCCAGGCGTGTTTCTCGAGAAATCGGAGCACCTGCTTGTCTTTCTTCATGGTGCTGAGGTGGTGCGTCAGCTGCGCACCGAGACCCGCACTGGGCTGGGGCTGTGCCGTCGCCGGCAGGGCCAGCAGAACCAGGGCACACGCAGTCATCGCTAGGGTTCTCAGATCTGACCTCCATCTCGGGGACAGGGCTCACGGCGCCGCGCGAAAGCGGGCCGCTCGTGTCTCTCGCTGCAAGGACGGTAGCGAACAGCGCACAAGGAGAGGTTGAAACCCTTACAAAATCCTTGAAAATGCTGTTACGAGCGTTGTCGTATTGAACAACGAAAAAACCCCCTTGCGGGGGCGTTCAGGTCGATTGGAAGAGCTGCGGGACAGGGACTCGAACCCCAACTTCCGGAACCAGAATCCGGCGTCCTACCATTAGACGATCCCGCAGGGCTCGCGCGAGATCGTAGCAATCCCGTCTCTCGCGGTCAGAGATCGAGCCGGTACACCGAGCACAAGCCTCTTCTCGCTCTCGGTGTCGATGTGGGCGATCACCTCGACGTACGGCTCGAGCCCGGAGCCGCGCAACTTCGCCTTCAGGAGGCCGTCCACCTGAAAGAGGCCCGACGAGTTGTTCATCAGGATCTCGATCTTCACCGGGCGCTCCTCGCCGTCCTCGATCGTGACCTCCTCGATCGCGGCTGCAGAGAGCGAGTGCATCGTGACGGAGCCCGCTTCGAACGGGATGCGTGAGCGGCCCTTCGCCATGTCGAGGGCGTCCGCCACCCGGAGGATGCCCGCCTCGAGAGCGAGCGGCTCGCCGTCGGAGCGGTGGCTCGTGATCGCCTGCAGCACCTCGGAGATGATCACCGTGCGTTCGGGCTCGTTATAGATCCCGTCAAGGAGCTCGCGCATCTTCGGCTCGGAGAGGAAGAGGCTGAAGTCCTCGTGCCCCCGCCGGTGCACCGACATGCCGACGCAATGCATCAGAGCGGAGAGGACGACGATCACCTCGGCGTCCTCGTCCGTCATCCCGTAGTCGCGCACCGCCGAGGGCTCGACCCCGTGCTTCGTGAGCTGCCGGAGCAGCTTCAGCGCAATGTTGACAACGATCTGGATGTGAACCCACGAGTGATCGTTGATCTGCATCCTCGCGACCGCGTTCACGTTGGAGACGTGCCACCACGCCTTCAGCTGTGGGTCGGCGTTCGCGCGATCGAGAACGCGGCGGAGCTTCCGGTTTCCCCTTTCCGGCAGCCGAATGCGCATGCCGGAAATCGCCTCGGCCGGGGTGAGGCGCGTCTCACGGACGGCCTCGGCCGAGACGGGACCGTCGATCAGCTGCTCGATCTCGGGGTCGAGCGGGCCGACGTCTTCGTCTGGAGCGGGAGGAGAAGGCATCACGGGCATCGTCGCACACGAGCGTCGGGCAGTCAGTCACGATCGTCGAGACGCTCGACCTCGCGGCGGGCGTGAGTCAGCGCCTTGCCCAACCGGCGACGATTGACGGAGTCGTTCAGCCAGGCGCTCGCGCCCGAAGGGTGGGGTAGAGGGATCACGATCGCGTCGTTGTCGAGGTAGCTCTTGCCGACGCAGTCCGCGAGTGTGCTCGCGCCGATGACGGCCTTCGCCGCGAGGGCGCCGACGGTGAGAATCAGCCTGGGGCGGAGCAGCCGCAGCTCCTCGGTTCTCCAGTGCGAGCAGAGCCGCCGCTCGGCCGGCGTGGGCGTTCGATCCCCGCGACCCGACCCGCGCCCCGGATAGCAACGGGTTACCGACGCACAGTAGAACGTCGACTCGAAGGCGTCCTCGTCGAGCTCGAGCCAGCCTCTGAGCGTCCGGCCTGCGCGACCTTGCCACGGCGCTCCCGCGGCTCCTTCCACGATCCCGGGCGCCTGTCCATACAGGTAGGCACGTCGTCCTGGTGCCCCCTGAACTACCGGAAGCGACTCGATCGAGAAGCCTGTTTCAGCGCAGCGACGGCAGCTCGCGAGATCGCGGTGGAGCGCCGCGATCGATCGGTAGCGCCTCGTCGGCTCCTGCCGTGGTTCTACGGGCTTGGATTGCATCTCGGCCACCGTAGAGTAGTTCCGTGCTCCTAGAATCCGTTCCGAATATCTCCGAGGGCCGGGATGCGGTCGTCATCGACTCCGTGGCGCAGGCGCTGCGTGGCCAGGGGCGGGTGCTCGACATCCACTCGGATGCCGATCATCACCGCTCCGTTCTCACCGTCGTCGCCGCAGCAGAGAACATCGTTGCCTGTCTCCTGGGCGGCATCGCTCGGGCGGCCGAGCTCATCGACCTTCGTGCCCATGACGGCATCCACCCGAGAATCGGCGCCACGGACGTTGTGCCGATCGTGCCGATCCGACCGGGCCAGATGGATCTCGCCCGTGAAGCTGCCCTCGAGCTAGGGCAGCGCGTCGGCAGTGAGCTCGGACTGCCCGTCTTTCTCTACGGGTCGAGCGGCTCGGGGAAACGGCCGGCATTCTTCAGGCGAGGGGGCCCGGCGGAGTTGCAGCGGCGCATGGATGCCGGTGAGGTGGAGCCGTCCTTCGGACCTGCGCGTCTCGATCCGCGCGCAGGTGGCGTTCTGATCGGCGCCCGCCCGCTCCTGATCGCGTTCAACATCGATCTGGCCGCGGGGACTCTCGACGACGCTCAGGCCATAGCAGCGTCGGTGCGCGAGTCGAGTGGAGGCATGCCGGGCGTCCAGGCGCTCGGGCTCCTCCTGCCTGCAAGCGGACGCATCCAGGTGTCGCTCAACATCATCGACGTCGAGGCAGCTTCTCTCGCCGACGTCGTCGCGTGTGTGCGGCAGGCTGCGGCGGAGCGCGGCGCCGAGGTCGGTCCGAGTGAGCTCGTGGGCCTGCTGCCCGAGATCGCTGTTGCGGAGCCGGCGGTGCTCGGTCTCGAGGCTCTCTCAGACGACAGGGTGCTCGAACGTCGGATCTGAGGCTCGGGCCGGTGGTCGACAATAGTCTCCCACGACGCTAGGCTCACGATCCGTGAGCGCCGCCCAGCCTTCGCCGCTCCGCTCCCTCATCTCCAGTCCCGACATGCGCCGCGAGGCTGCGGCCCTCGGTCTCTATCGCATGGCCGAGTTCGGTCCGTGGGTCGCGATGCTGGTGTATGCGTACTCGGAGGGTGGCGCTACGGCGACCGGCGTCGTATCGCTGGCGCTGCTCGCGCCGACGGCGCTCGTTGCTCCGTTTGCCGGGCCGTTGATCGATCGGTTCGGAGCGAGTCGCGTTCTTGTTGGCGCGTACGTCGCGCAGGCCGTCGCCATGGGTGCTACTGCGACGTCGCTCCTCTCTGGCGCGCCGGCCCCGGTCAGCTACGCCTTCGGTGCACTCACCGCGATGTGCCTTGTCGTCACACATCCGGCTCACGCTGTCGTATCGCCCGGGATCGCCAGAACGGCCGGTGAGCTCGTCGCGCTGAATGCGATCACGGGCTGGATCTTGAGTATCGGGCTTGTGGTTGCTCCGGCCTGCGCGGGACTGATTCTCGCAGTCTCGACGCCCGGCGCCGTCTACGCGGCCGGTGCGCTGTGTGTCCTCGTTGCCGCGATGCTCGTGCTGCCGCTCCGGGACATCGTCCCTCCGCTCGCGAACGAGGCGGAAGCGTCCGTTTCCGGGGCGCTTCGCGAACTGGAAGAGGGCGCCCGGGCGCTGGCGCGCGCGGCTGCACCGCGAGAGGTGGTGATCGTGCTCGCCGCCACGTTCCTGATGGTCGGCGCGCTCGATGTGCTCATCGTCGTGCTCGCGGTCGGATCGCTGGGCATCGGAGAGTCCGGTGCGGGGTACCTGACGGCCGCGCACGGAGCCGGTGCGGTGGTCGGCGCGGCGATGTCTCTCGCGCTCGTCGGGCGTGCTCGGCTCGTCCCCGTCATGCTCGGTGCGGCGCTCGTCGCGGCCGGCGCGTTCATCGTTCTCGGGCTCTCGATCTCCATCGGCGTCGCGTTCGCCGTCGCCGCGGTCACGGGTATCTCACGCAGCCTGCTGGAGGTATCAGGGCAGACGCTGCTGCAACGGGTCACCTCGACAGCGATCCTCGCTCGGGTCTTCGCGTTCAAGGAGGGGCTCGCCATGGCCGCATGGGGTGCCGGGTCGGTTTGCGTGCCGATCGTCATCGCATTCGCCGGAATCAGAGGGGCCCTGTTCTTCACCGGTGCGATTGTTCCCGTCGTTGTCGCTCTTCGTTTCCGGCCGCTTCTTGCAGTCGATGCGGCCGCCACGGTGCCCGCCGTCACCATCGCGCTCCTCCGCTCGGTCGGCATCTTCCGTGCTCTCCCGGTACCGGCCCTCGAGGGCATTGCCCACAGCGCCGTCGACGTGCCGGTTTCAGCGGGAGTGACGATCCTCCGCGAGGGTGACGTCGGTGATCGCTACTACGCCATCGCTGACGGAACCGTCGAGGTGCGGCGCGAAGGTGTCCACGTGAACACCCTCGGGCGAGGGGAGGGGTTCGGCGAGATTGCACTCGTTCACGACGTCCCGCGAATCGCGACGGTCACAGCGGTGTCGGACGGGCGGCTGCTCTCGATCGAGCGCGACGTCTTCCTCGTCGCGGTCACGGGGCACGCGCCGACGCGCGATCGAGCCGAGAGGGTCGCCGCCGACCGTCGGTCGGCCACGGCCGATCAGCTTTCGAAGCGGTGACATTCCGCTGAGCGAGTCGTGCGAATAGACTCGCTCGTGGTGACCGACCCGCTACTCCTGACCGGTGACGACCTCACGGTCGATGACGTTTGGCATGTCGCGATCGAGCGGAGGGCCGTCGCGCTCGCACCGAGTGCCGTCGATCGGATGCGTCGTTCGCGTGGGCTGCTCGACGAGCTGCGCGGCGAGCACACGTACGGCGTGAACACCGGTTTCGGTCGGTTCGTCTCCGAGTCGATCCCGGACGACCAGGCAGAGGAGCTCCAGCTGCGGCTCCTGCGCAGTCACGCCTGCGGGGTCGGCACGCCGTATCCCGACGAGGTCGTGCGCGCGGCGATGGTGCTGCGGGCGAACGCTATCGCCAAGGGCTTTTCCGGTGCGCGCGTCGAGACGGTGGAGTTGCTCCTCGACGTGCTGAATTCGGGGATCGTTCCCTACGTTCCCGCGCGCGGGTCGGTGGGCGCGAGCGGAGATCTCGCTCCACTCGCACACCTGGCGCTCCCGCTCGTCGGCGAGGGTGAGGCCCTCCTCGATGGTGTCAGGATGCAGGGGGCGGAGGCTCTCGCAGCGGCCGGGCTCGAGCCCGTTCGGCTCCAGGCGAAGGAAGGGCTCTCGCTGATCAATGGAACGCAGTTCATGTGCGCAATGGCCGCCCTCGGGCTCACCCGCGCCCTCCGACTCAGCCGGACGGCCGATGTTGCCTGCGCGATGTCACTCGAGGCACTCCAGGGCTCTCTGACGAGCTTCCATCCCGCGATCCATGCCGCCCGGCCGCACGCAGGTCAGATCGCCTCCGCTGCGAACGTCAGGTCTCTGCTTGCAGGCTCAGCGATTCTCGAGTCGCATCGGTGGTGTGACAAGGTGCAGGACGCGTACTCACTTCGGTGCGCCGCCCAGGTGCACGGTGCGAGTCGTGACCTGCTCGACTACGTCGCTCGCACCGTCTCGATCGAGATCAACGCCGCGACGGACAATCCGCTCGTGCTGCTCGACGAACGTTTGATCGTCTCGAACGGCAACTTCCACGGGCAGCCTGTCGCATTCGCGCTCGACTGTCTCGCCATCGCCGTCGCCGAGCTGGCCAGCATCTCCGAGCGCCGCGTCGAGCGCATGGTCAATCCGAGTCTCTCCGACGGCCTTCCCGCGTTCCTCACGCGTGAAGGCGGTATCAATTCGGGGATGATGATCCTCCAGTACGTCTCGGCGTCGCTCGTCTCCGAGAACAAGGTCCTCGCGCATCCGGCAAGCGTGGACTCCATCCCCACGAGTGCCGGGCAGGAGGATCACGTCTCGATGGGAAACGCCGCGGGCCTCAAGGCGCTCCAGGTCCTCTCGAACGCCGAGCAGTCTCTCGCGATCGAGCTGCTGGCGGGAGCGCAGGCCGTCGAGTTCCTCGCTCCGCTCGAACCGGGGAATGGCGTCGCCGCCGCTCGCGCTCACGTCCGCACGCTGTCGGAGCGGCTGCGCGAAGATCGCTCGCTCGCGGCCGACATCGAGCGCGTGGCCGGTTCGATTCGTGACGGTCGCCTGCTCACGGCGGTCGAGCGCGCGTGTGGGGAGATCCGCTGATGGCTCGCCGCCGCGAAGCAGCCGAGCGGCCGATCCCCGCTCATCCGTATCGTGACACCGCGATCGTGTACGCGGTCCTGACCGCTCTCCTCGTCCTGGTTGCGGGTCTGACGGGAGGAAGCCTGTCGCGGGCGGTGGTGGCGGGCGTGGGGTTCTTCTCCATCGCGACGGTGTGGACGTGGTGGAAGTTCAGAGTGCGGATCAGGGAGCGCGATGCGCGCGAGGCCGCGCCGGCGGATCCGGCACGAGCCGAGGACCTGCCCGATCGTGAGCCCCCGGTCGGGCCTACAGGTGGCGTAGTACATGGCGCTGTCAACGGAAACGGGAACGGGCGCGTGGGCGGCGAGCAATGAGAGCGATCGACGAACGGATCGACGAGCTCTGCGGGGATCTGTCTGCGATTCGCGCGCCGCGCGGCCGTGAGCTCAACGCGCTCTCGTGGCAGACCGAGGCGCCGTTGCGGATGCTGCTCAACAATCTCGACCCAGAGGTTGCAGAGCATCCGGAGGATCTGGTCGTGTACGGCGGCTCTGGACGGGCGGCGCGGTCACACCAGGCACTGCGCGACATCGTCGGGACGCTCCTCCGGCTGCGCGATGACGAGACGCTCCTCGTGCAATCGGGAAAGCCCGTCGGCGTATTCCGCACCCACGATGGGGCACCTCGGGTGCTGATCGCAAACGCCCTTCTCGTGCCGAAGTGGGCGACGTGGGACGAGTTTCGTCGGCTCGAGGCCGAGGGGTTGACGATGTTCGGTCAGATGACGGCCGGCTCGTGGATCTACATCGGTACCCAGGGGATCCTGCAGGGCACCTACCAGACGTTCTGTGCTGCGGGCGAGCTGCATTTCGGCTCGGCGGATCTCTCGGGTCGCACCGTCCTGACGGCGGGACTCGGCGGGATGGGCGGAGCCCAGCCCCTCGGTGCCACGATGGCCGGGGCGGCGATTCTCTGCGTCGAGGTCGACCAGCGGTCGATCGACCGACGGCTCGCGACTCGCTACGTCGACGAGCAGGCCTCGTCGCTCGATGACGCGATCGCGCAGGTGCGTGCGGCTGCGGCCGCAGGCACCCCGCTGTCGGTGGCCCTCCTCGGGAACGCGGCCGACGTCTTCCCCGAGCTCGTCGCGCGGGGGGAGCACTTCGACCTCGTCACCGACCAGACAGCGGCTCACGACCCACTGACGGGCTATGTGCCGGCCGAAGTGCCGTTCGAGGAGGCCGCGGCGCTGCGCGCGCGCGACCCGAGCCGCTATCTCGAGCTCGCGTCACAGTCGATCGTGACACACGTCCGCGCCATGTGCGACTTCGTCCGGATGGGTTGTTATGTTTTCGATTATGGCAACAATCTGCGAGGGGAGGCATATGCGGGGGGCCTGACCGAGGCGTTCTCATACCCGGGCTTCGTCCCGGCCTATATCCGGCCGCTCTTCTGCCGCGGGATCGGCCCGTTCCGGTGGGCTGTCCTCTCCGGCGACCCGGCCGACATCGATGCAATCGACCGCGAGTTGCAGGGCCTGTTCCCCGACGACATCCTCCTGCAGCGATGGTTGGCGATGGCGCCCGAGAAGGTGGCGTTTCAGGGCCTTCCGGCGCGAATCTGCTGGCTCGGCTACGGCGATCGGGCTCTTGCGGGCCTCGCAATCAACGAGCTCGTGCGGAAGGGCGTTGTCTCGGCGCCGGTGGTGATCGGCCGCGATCACCTCGACTCCGGCTCCGTCGCGTCGCCCTATCGCGAGACGGAGGCGATGAAGGATGGCTCGGACGCGATCGCGGACTGGCCGGTCCTCAACGCGCTTCTCAACACGGCTGCCGGAGCGACGTGGGTCAGCGTTCATCACGGCGGGGGCGTCGGAATCGGCAACTCGATCCACAGCGGCATGGTCGTCCTGGCCGACGGAACGGCCTCGGCTGCCGCGCGACTCGAGCGTGTCCTCACAGCCGACCCCGGCACCGGCGTGATGCGCCACGCCGACGCCGGCTATGACGAGGCGCTCGACGCCGCCCGCACCGGCGGCCTCGACCTTCCGAGCGTCCAGCAGAGCGGGGCACCCGGCGCTGCGCCAACCGAGGGCCTTTGACCGACTTGCTGATTTGCGACCTCTCCCAGGTGGTGACGCCGGCGGGGAGCGGTGGGCCGCTGCGCGGTGTGGGCCTTCGCGACGTTCGCGTCGTCGAGGACGCGTACGTTCTTTGCCGCGACGGCTGCGTCCAGCGCGTCGGGCCGATGGCGGAGCTGTCGCGTGATCTGGCTGCTGGCGCGCAGGAGATCGACGGCCGTGGTCTCTGCGCGATCCCCGGCCTCGTCGACTGCCACACACACGCATGCTTCGGCGGCGATCGCGTCAACGAGTTCTCGTTACGCGCCGGCGGTGCCTCGTACGAGGAGCTTCACGCGGCGGGTGGCGGCATTCTCTCCACGGTGCGAGCAACCCGTGCCGCGGATGAGGACGAGCTGACCCGGATCACCAGGCGTCATCGCTCGTGGATGCTCGCTCACGGCACGACGACCTTCGAGGCGAAGTCCGGGTACGGACTCGACCACGACACGGAGCTGGCGCAGCTACGCGCCATCCGTGCGGCGGGCGGCGTTCCGACCTGGCTCGGAGCGCACACGGTGCCACCGGAGTTCGCCGACGCGGACGCCTACCTCGATTTTCTCCTTACCGAGGTCCTGCCGGAGGCGGCCGAGTTCGCGGAGGCAGCCGATGTCTTCCTCGAGCGTGGATCGTTCAACGCCGCTCAGGCTCGCCGGTACCTCGAAGCATGCGGCGCCGCCGGCCTGGCGTTGCGGCTGCACGGCGATCAGTTCACGGAATCGGGATCGATCGAGCTTGCGATCGACCTTGGCGCGCGCTCCGTCGATCACCTCGAGGCAACGGGTCCGCTCGGCGTCGCGACGCTCGCTGCGAGCGACGTTACCGGGGTTCTCCTGCCCGCGAGCGCTCTGTTCCTCGGTCGGCCCATGCCGCCCGCTCGGGCGCTTGCGGATGCCGGTGGACTCATCGCGCTCGCCACGGACTTCAACCCGGGAAGCGCTTTCTGCGACAGCCTCCCGCTCGTTCTCTCCCTCGCCTGTACGCAGCTCCATCTCGCGCCCGAGGAGGCGCTCGTCGCGGCCACGGTCAACGCGGCCCACGTGCTCGATCGGGCCGACCG
The DNA here is from genome assembly GCA_963699795.1 of uncultured Thermoleophilia bacterium. GTDB lineage: Bacteria > Actinomycetota > Thermoleophilia > Gaiellales > Gaiellaceae > Gaiella. Next base: position 82,165 of record CAVOVG010000003.1, on the reverse strand, counting down.
GCTCGGTCGGCTCAACCCTGGCTTCGCTGCGGACGTCGTGCTCCTCGACGCTCCCGACTGGCGCCACGTCGCCTACCACCTCGCGGGCGATGTCGTGCACACCGTGATCGAGAAGGGCACCGTCGTATTCCGGCGCACGGCATACTCCAGCTGATGGCAACGCAGAAGCAACGCCGAAGGCGCGCCAAGGAGAAACGGCACGACTACGAGCTCCTCTATGTCGACGAGGAGGGTGTCGAGCGCCCCGTCGAGCGGGAGGAGCCGCGAAAGCCCGTGGGTCGTGGCAGCAAGGCGACCGGAGCGAAAGGGCCGAAAAAGACATCGGCCGGTCGAGGCTCTCGGTCGGCCCGCGTGAGCCAACCGCCCTCGTGGCGCAAGGTCTCGAAGCGTGGCGCGATCTTCGCGCCGATCTTTTTCGCCACGGTGCTCCTCCTCGGCGGTGGCAAGATGAGCTACGCCGGTGCTCTCGTCCAGACCTGCCTGCTGCTCGTCGTCTTCGTCCCATTCAGCTACTTCATGGACGGGCTCGTCTGGCGCAAGCAGCAGAAGCGCCTCAACAACGGGTAGCCGACCTGCACTTGCGCCTGCTCCGGCGAGCCAACGAGATCACACCGACTGTTGCGAGCTCTCGTCTTGCGCGTAGTGCCCCGTCGCGGGCCACGGCGCGAGGAGTAACAGGAGCCGGGCTCCATCGACACTCGCCACAGAGTGACGCTCGCCCGGCTCGAACATGACGAGCATTCCCGTTCCCGTAGTCGTGCGCTCGTCGCCGCAGACGACCTCGACCTCGCCCTGGACGACCGTCACCCAGGCTCGCTCGCGCACCTGATGATCGCCGAGCGTCTGTCCAGGCTCGAGCGTCAGCACGATCGCCCGGGCGTCGCCGGAATGGAGTACCGAGGGAGTGCGAATTCCTCCCGGCGCCTCGATCTCGAGGAGATTCCACAACTGCACACGAGCACCGTATCGCGCGGGCGGGCGAAACCCCAGTCGGATGAGGGAATCGAACCGGAGAGCTCGCCGCCGTCGCACCGCTTCCGAGCGGTGAGCCTTTAGACTCGGCTGCGATGTCACTCGCCGTCGATCAGCTCGAGCTCGGCCCGATCGGGACGAACACGTACATCGTGCGATCGTCGGCAGCGGCCACCGACGCGGTGGTCGTCGATCCGAGTGGCGACGCGGGAACGATCGCGCGCGCGATCGACGCGGTCGGGGCTCGGTGTGCCGCGATCCTCGTCACCCACGGTCACTTCGACCACATCGTGAGTCTCGCCGACCTCGCTGATCTGACCGGTGCTCTCGTCTATGCGCCCTCCGGCGAACGGGTCCTGCTCGAGGAGCCCGACGCGTTCACCCCACCCGGAATCCGCGTTCCTGCGGCAACGGCAGATGTCTGGCTGAACGGCGGCGAGACGATCGACGCTGCGGGTATGTCGTTCGCGGTAACGCTCGTTCCCGGTCATTCACCGGCCCACGTTGCGTACTACGCCGCGGGCGAGCTCTTCTCGGGCGACGTGCTCTTCGCCGGCTCGGTCGGGCGCACCGACTTCCCTGGAAGCGACTGGAATGTCCTCGAGGCGTCGATCGGATCGCTTCTCGACCGGTATCCACCCGAGACGGTCGTCCATCCCGGGCACGGCCCCGACACAACGCTCGGTGATGAGCTTCAGTCGAACCCGTTCCTCGCCGACCTCCGGGCTGCACGGGCCGCCGAATGAGCGGCAAGATCGAGCGGCCGAAGGGAACCCATGACGTCGTTCCCGCCGAGATGCCCCTCTGGCAGCGGGTGACGGGGGAGGTCGAACGGCTCTGCGGGCTCTACGGGTATCGGAAGATTCTGACTCCGGTGTTCGAAGACACGGCGCTGTTCGCGCGCACGTCGGGCCAGGGCTCGGATGTCGTACAGAAGGAGATGTACAGCTTCACGGATCGCTCGGACCGACCCCTCACGCTTCGCCCCGAAGGCACAGCCCCGATCTGCCGCGCCTACGTCGAGCACGGGTTGCATCGCGACCCGCAGCCGCTGAAGCTCTTCACGATCGCACCGATGTATCGCTATGGCGCCCCCGGCAAGGGGCGATTCCGCGAGCACTGGCAGGCTTCGGTGGAGGCGATCGGCTCCGACGATCCATCGATCGACGCAGAGCTCTTGCAGCTCTACGACACGTTGCTGCACCGCCTCGGCGTGTCGGCGTACCACCTCGAGCTGAACTCGACGGGCTGCCGCACCTGCCGGCCCGCATACCTCGAAACGCTGCGTGCCTGGCTCGCGAGCAACGACAGTCGTCTCGATCCGGACACCCGGGCGAAGATCGAAACGAGCCCACTCCGCGTGTTCGACAACTACCTCGCGAAGCCGGAGGTCGTCCGCGCCGCTCTGGATGAGGCCCCAAAGATCGGTGAGTCACTGTGCGAAGAATGCGTGCGCCACTTCGCGGCCGTGTGCGCCGACCTCGATGCGACGGGCGTCGCGTACGAGCTCGTTCCGACGCTCGTCCGCGGACTCGACTACTACACGCGCACGACATGGGAGTTCATCGGGCCGATGGACAACGAGAACTCGACGATCTCGGGTGGTGGACGGTACGACGGGCTCGTGGAGGAGATCGGTGGGCCGCCGACGCCCGGCGTCGGATTCGGCGCCGGCCTCGAGCGGCTCCTGCTCGCGATGGAGGATGCGGGTGCCACGGCCGACGCCCCGTCGATCGACGTCTTCATCGCACTCGAGGGCGGCGTAGCGCGGCAGGAGGTGGCTGCCTGGCTTGCCGATCTGCGCCGGTTCGGTATCGCGGCCGATACCGACTTCGCGGGACGCTCGCTGAAAGGGCAGCTGACTCAGGCGGCTCGGCTTGGAGCGGCAACAACGGTGATCGTTCGACCAGACGGCGCGACTCTGCGGCGCCAGGGGCACGCCGACGAACTGCTCACCCACTCCGACGTCGTCGGCAGACTGTCTGCATGAGCTGGCGAGACATGATGTGCGGCGAGCTTCGCGAGGAGCACGTTGGTTCGCGAACGACCCTGGCCGGGTGGGTTGGACGGCGGCGCGATCACGGCGGCCTCGTCTTCGTCGACCTGCGCGACCGCACCGGCGTCACGCAGCTCGTGATCAACCCTGCGAACGCGCCGGAGGCCGCGGAGTTGGCGAAGGAGATTCGTAACGAGTTCGTCCTCCAGGCCGAGGGGGAAGTCGTCGCCCGCGCCGCCGACGCGATCAACCCCAACCTGCCGACCGGTGGCGTCGAGGTGCAGGTCGCGACCCTACGAATCGTCTCTCGTTCGACGCCACTCCCGTTCCAGCTCGACGAGGAGAACGTCGACGAGACGCTTCGCCTGCGCTACCGCTGGCTCGACCTGCGGCGCGAGAAGCTCCAGCGGAACATCGGTCTTCGGGGGCGGATGGTCGGGATCATCCGCCGGCAGATGGAAGCCGCGGGGTACCTGGATATCCAGACGCCCGTGCTCTACAAGTCGACGCCCGAGGGGGCGCGCGATTTCGTCGTTCCGAGCAGGTTGCACAAGGGCTCGTTCTTCGCGCTGCCCCAGAGCCCGCAGCTGCTGAAGCAGCTGCTCATGATCGCCGGATTCGACCGGTACTACCAGATCGCAATCTGCTTCCGCGACGAGGATCTCCGGGCCGACCGGGTGCAGGAGATCACGCAGCTCGACATGGAGACGGCCTTCCCGGACCGAGACGAGCTGTTCCAGTTGATGGAGGAGACCTTCGCATCGGTGTGGCGCGAGTGCCTCGGAATCGAGATCCCGCGCCCGTTCCCGCACATGACGCACGCGGAGGCCGACCGCCGCTTCGGCTCGGACAAGCCCGACATGCGCTTCGCACTCGAGATCGAGAACGCTACGGAGGCAACACGAGGCTCGGAATTCGGCGTCTTCGCCGGTGCAGAAGCCGTGCGCTTTCTGCGCGTGCCCCGAGTGTTCTCTCGATCGGAGGTCGCGACGCTCGAGGAACGGGCGAAGGAGCTCGGGGCCAAGGGGCTTGCCTACGTGATCCGAGACGAGTCGGGCGAGATCCGCTCTCCGATCGCGAAGTTCCTCTCCGAAGGAGAGATCGAGGCGCTTGCGCTCGCCGCCGGCGAGACGCTGCTCTTCGCCGCCGACACGCGTGCCATGACATCGCGGGTCCTCGGCGCGTTGCGCCTCCAGCTCGGAGCCGATCTCGGGCTCATCGACGAGGATGCGTTCACGTTTCTCTGGGTAACCGAGTTCCCGATGTTCGAGTGGGACGAGGACGAGTCGAGGTGGACGGCCGTCCATCATCCGTTCACCCGGCCGACGGACGAGTGGCTGGAGTCGTTCGCGGACGATCCTGGCAATGCGCTCGCATACGCCTACGATCTCGTCGTCAACGGGAACGAGCTCGGTGGCGGATCCTTCCGGATCCACGAGCCGGACGTCCAGGCGAAGGTGTTCGATCTGCTCGCGATGAGCCCCGAAGATCAGCGGGCGAAGTTCGGCTTCCTTCTGGACGCGCTCGCCATGGGTGCTCCTCCACACGGCGGCATCGCTCTTGGGATCGATCGGATGACGATGGTGCTCGCCGGCGAGGCGAATCTTCGTGACGTGATCGCGTTTCCCAAGAATCAGGCGGGACTCGATCCGATGAGCGGGGCGCCGTCCGCGATCACCGACCTCCAGCTCGCGGAGCTCGGCCTGCGAGTCGTCGAGCCCCCGAAGGCGCCCGGGCTCTGACGTGTCGGCCGCGGTGGCGCAGCGGCTCCTCGGACTCGCGGCAGTCGCGCTGCTCGGGGGAGTGATCGCGCTGGCCGTGATCGAGCGGCGGAGCGAGGACGCGGGAGCTGCAGCGGCGCCCACAGGTGCCGTTGCAGTCGGTGGCGGCTGGTACACGGCCCTCGCCGCATCACGGGGACAGGCCGGCGACGCAGAGCGCACGTCCTGCGGCCTGATCCTGACCGGTAACTCGTACGGTGTCTCCCATCCCGTTCTCCCGTGCGGCGCCAAGCTGCTCATCCGGTTCGCGGGCGACACCTTCTTCACCGAGGTGATCGACAACAAGCTGAAGAGCCCGGGCCGCCAGTTCGAGCTCACCGAGCGACTCGCGCGCGATCTCGGCCTCGACGGCACGCAGGAGATCGACTGGCGGTTTGCTGCCCGGCCGGAGGGGTAGTAGAACCCGAGGTCCGACGACTGCCCGCCACGGTTGGATTCGTCTAGAATTCATCGGGCTCGACCCTGTGCGTGGCCCGGAGTTTCAACGTGAACCAAGACTCATCAAGGGAGCGTGTGTCCGGCGGAGGCTTTGCCAGAGGCTGGTAGCGCACCCACCTGGTTCGCCAGGTTCTCAATTGGCTCCGGGATTCATCGGCAGGGTGGGGCGATCTTCGGTCCAATATCGGCTCGGGCCGAGGAGTGTCGGGCTCGCGCTCGTGGGCCGCGGCCGAACCGTGACCCGCGGCGCCGCTGTAGTGTTCTCGCGTGGGTTACACGCTTGTCAATCGCGACGATCCGTCAGTCGAAACGTTCCGCGGCGCCTTCTTCAAGATGCGGCGCGCGCTCGGCACGACTGCATTCGGACTGAATGAGGTCAGGCTCCCCGCCGGCCTCGAGGGCTTCGAGCACGACGAGGTGGAGACCGGGCACGAGGAGGTCTTCATCGTGATCGAGGGGAGCGGCACGATGACGGTGGACGGTGACGCCGTTGCCCTCGTGACCGGCGACTACCTCCGTATCGACGCGGCGTCGACGCGACGCATGACGGCAGGCTCGGGCGGTGTCACGTACATCGTCGTGGCGGGGAAGCCTCTTCCGGAATACGACGGCCGCTTGTCACTTTGACCCCGATCACGGGTGTTCATCACGTTCAGGTTGCGGCGCCACCTGGGTGCGAGAAGGCTGCGCGGTCCTTCTACGGCGGCTTGCTCGGGCTCACCGAGATCGAGAAGCCTCCAATCCTCGAACGGCGTGGAGGGTGCTGGTTCAGCGCAGGAGCAGGGGAGTTGCACGTCGGCGTCGAGGATCCCTTCGCGCCGGCCGAGAAGGCGCACCCCGCGCTCTCCGTCGAGTCGGTCGCGGCGCTCGAGGAGCTTGCATCGGCTCTCGGAAAGGCGGGCGTCGAGGTCCGATGGGCCGACGACGCCGAGATCCCGACGCAACGGCGCTTTCATCTCAGCGACCCGTGGGGAAACCGGCTCGAGGTCGTCGCCTCCGTCGCGAGCTAGTGGTTCGAGGCAAGCTCGCGCACGACTGAGCGCAGCGGGGTGTTGCGGCGTCCACCGGCGTGGTATCGAGGGTGGGGTGACCTGGTCTCGGGGCCGCTTCGTGCTTCAGGGCGAGTTGGTGCGTTTCCGGTGCAGATTCGTCACCCGAGCGTGACCGTTCCAGCGCTAGCGTGCCTTCAGGGCATCTCGGTGCCCCCCTGGGGGAGGTTGGGGCAGGGGTCAGGTTGGGGATGCGTGAGTCGAGAGGGGCTCGGGTTGCTGCTAGACGGCTCGCTCCACATAACGCTCGCTCGGAAGAGCTCTGTGCGGCGAGAGGCTCTCATCGAGGCGGCTCGATTCCACGAGCGGCCCTCGGGTGACTCGGCACCCTGCCGGTAGCCTCCGGGAATGGCCCGCCGCGAGCTGATCGGTGACTCCGCCCGCGGCGAGGAGTACGCCGCCGTTCGGCTCTCCCTGGAGGAAGACCTCATCGTCGCCGCTGACGCGCCCGGTCTCGAGCGATCTCTCGAGGGCCTCTCGCTCATCGAGGCAGCTGCCGTCCCCGGCGAGACGCTGGCCGCCGACGCGCTTGCGAACGCGATCGCCCCGGTCTTCACAGCCGCGCCCACACTAGGCCGCATCGCAGTTGCGATGAGTGGTGGCGTCGACAGTGCGGTCGCGTTGCTCCGGGCCGCTCCGAATGCGATCGGCGTCACGCTGCGCCTCTGGCTCGACCCACACGGTCCGAGCTCCGAGCGCGCATGCTGCTCGCCAGATGCCGTGATTGCGGCTCGAGAGACTTGCCACCGGCTAGGACTTCCTCACGTCACGCTCGATCTGCGAGACGCGTTCCGAGCGATCGTTGTGCAGCCCTTCGTCGACGGCTACGCGGACGGTCTGACGCCAAACCCGTGCATGCGTTGCAACGGCCGGTTTCGGTTCGACGCGCTCGTTGACTTCACAGCGCGTGCCGGAGCGGACATCCTCTGGACGGGCCACTACGCGCGAATCGTCGAGCGCGACGGGATCCGGCTGATTCGCCGGGGAACCGACGCCGCCAAGGACCAGTCCTACATGCTCGCGACGGTCGACCCGGGCCTCCTCGACCGCGTCGCATTCCCCCTCGGAGAGCAGGGCAAGAGCAGCACGCGCGGCGAAGCCGCAGCCGCAGGCCTCGCGGTCGCCGAGCGGGTCGAGAGCCAGGAGGCATGCTTCCTCGCCGGCGACGACTACCGCTCGTTTCTGGAGCGGCAGGGCCTCGCACGCCAACCAGGATCGATCGTCGATGAGAACGGGAACGTCCTCGGACGACACGACGGCGTTTGGCGCTACACGCCGGGTCAGCGTCGCGGAATCGGGCTCGCCACGCCCGATCCCGTGTATGCGCTCCGCTCCGATCCGCGCACGAACACGCTCGTTGTCGGCCCGCGCGAAGCTCTCGATGTGAGGAAAGTCGCCGTGCGAGGTCGGCTCTACCTGCCCGTCGAACGGGCCGAGGCGAAGCTGCGTTATCGCTCGGTTGCGACGCTCGCCGACGTTGCACCGACAGAGGGCGGGTTTTCGCTCACGCTGGATCAGCCCGCGTCTGCGGTGGCTCCGGGCCAGGTTGCGGTCCTGTACGACGACGATGCGGTAGTGGGAGCCGGCGTCATCGTCGGCGCAACCCGGTAGGATCTCTCGCGATGACGGTGCTTGCATCAACTGCCGGAGATGCCGCGTACTGGGGCCTCGCGATCTTCCTGATTGCGATCGGTCTCGCTTCTGCCTTCATGCTGTTTCGCCTTGGGCAGTCCTTCGAGCGCCTCTCGTCGTTCATCAAGGGCACCGAACGCGACCTACTACCCGTCATCGTGAAGGCCGGCGGGACCGTCGACCGCGTCAACTACGAGCTCGACAAGCTCGACACGGTGACCGATAGCGCGGTCTCGATGGCCGACAGCGCAGACACCGCCGTTCGAGCGATCTCGACGGCCATCACGACCCCTGTCGAGAAGGTGACCGGCCTCGCCGCCGGAATCACCCACGGCTTCTCGCAGTTCCGCAAGTCGAAGAATTTCGGAGACGCGACGACTGCCGCCAAGGAGGCGGCGCGCGAGCGCGAAGCCGACCTCCGCGAGGACCTGCGCACGGCCGGCCGCACGCCGATGGAGACCGAGCGGCCCGCATCCCAACCGCGCCCCGAGGCCGAGCCGAAGCCCGATCCGGTAGCAAAGCCCGATCCGGTGCCCAAACCGGAGCCGGTGCCCGAGCCGCCGGACGAGTCGACCGCCGCCTAGCAACGTCCTGATGGACATCCATCCGCTCGACCTCGCAGGCGGGACACTGGCTGTGCGCGAGTGGCCCGGGGGCGAAAGGCCTCTGCTGATCTGGCACGCGCTCGGACAGGCAGCGTCCGGTGCCTTCGCGGAGACAATCGCCACGCGCCTCGGAGCCCATGGCCTTCGCCCGTTCGCCGTTGACGCGCCCGGGTTCGGCGAATCCTCGACTCTTGCGACGACCGAGTACACCGTCGACCGGATGGCCGATCTCCTGCTCGAGGCCGCCGCCGCGCTCCGTCTCGAACGACCCGTGCTGGTCGGGCATTCGTGGGGTGCCGCGGTCGTCCTCGAGGCCGCCCGACGGAACCCCGCGGGGGTTGCGGGGGTCGCTCTTCTCGATGCGGGTCACGCTGACTACGCCGATTGGCCGGCGGCGAAGCCCGCCGCAACGGTGGAGGAGTTGGTCGACGCCGCCCGGGCGGGCGATGTGGTAGCCGCTTCGTGGGCCGAGCTCGAGGCCGAGGTGGAGGCCGCATACCCCGGGCGCGATTGGGTGCTCGACTTCTTCCGCGCCGGAACACGCATCGCGCCCGACGGCCGCGTGCTGGCCATTGCCCCGGCAGAGGTTCGCGGCGCAGCGCTTCACGGGCTCGTTCACGCGCGCCCGAGCACCGCCTGGCCCTTGCTTCAGGATGCAGGCACTCCGGGACTCCTTCTCCTGGCAACCGTTCCCGAGGAGACCGACCGGACGAATCGGCTGTTCGCTCCCGCGTTCCAACAGGCATGGCCGGACGTAGAGGTCGCACACGTCGACGGCGCCACGCACTCGCTGTTCACGGAGCTCGGCGAAGGTCTTGGAGACCTCATCGGCGACTGGGCCGAACGTCGGGGAATCGCTTGATCGCGGCTACGATCGCGTGATGCGCACGACGGCCGAGCTTCGGGAAGGGTTCCTCTCGTTCTTCGAAGAGCGGGGCCACCTGCGCTTCCCGTCCTGGTCGCTGCTTCCGCCGCCAGAGGATCCCTCGACGCTGTTCATCTCGGCCGGAATGCAGCCGCTGAAACCCTATTTCTCGGGTCAGAAGGACCCACCTGCGCCTCGCTTCACCACCGTGCAAAAGGTGCTGAGGGCTGGAGGGAAGGACACCGATCTCGACGAGGTGGGGTTGACGGCGCGCCACGCGTCGATGTTCGAGATGCTCGGGAACTTCTCGTTCGGCGACTACTTCAAGAACGGCGCGATCGACCTCGCCTGGGAGTTCGCAACCGAGAAGATGGGCCTCGAGCCCGAACGCATCTGGCCGACGGTGTTCGCCGGCGACCCGGAGCTCGGGCTCGGCGAGGACGACGAGGCGGTTCAGGGCTGGCTTCGAAAGGGCGTCTCACGCGAGCGCATCATCGGCCTGCCGCGCTCCGAGAACTTCTGGGGCCCGGCAGGCGCAACCGGCCCTTGCGGCCCCTGTTCCGAGCTCAACTACGACCGCGGTGAGGAGCTCGGCTGCGGCGAGACCGACTGCGCGCCAGGCTGTGATCGCTGCGAACGGTTCCTCGAGTTCTGGAACCTCGTCTTCATGGAGTACGACCTCGACGATGACGGGAAGCTGACGCCACTGCCCAAGCAGAATATCGACACGGGGCTCGGGCTCGAGCGGGGCGCCATGCTCCTCCAGCGGGCCGATTCGATCTTCGACACCGACGGCTTCCGGCTGATCATGGACTGGATCGAGCAGGAGTCCGGCGTCGGGTACGGGTCGTCTCAGGCAGCCACCAAAGCGCACCGCGTCCTGAGTGACCACGGTCGTGGGATGACGTTCCTGATCGCCGAGGGCGTCGTGCCCGGTAACGAAGGTCGAGGCTACGTCCTGCGGCGCCTGATCCGGCGTGCCGTCGTCCAGGCCCGCAGGATCGGGCTCGAGGGGGTCTACCGTCTCCCGGCGATCGTCGTCGGACAGGTCGGCCCCTGGTACCCCGAGCTCGTAGAGCACGCGGACGAGATCGAACGCGTGGTCAAGGCGGAGGAGGAGCGCTTCCGAGAGACGCTCGAGCGCGGGCTGAAGGTCTTCGAAGAGCTCGCCGATCGCGATTCGATCTCGGGAGACGAGGCGTTCACGCTCGCCGCCACCTATGGGTTCCCGCTCGAGCTCACCGTCGAGCTCGCAGAGGAACGGGGGCAGCCGGTCGACGTCGATTCCTATCGCCAGCGGATGGCCGAGCATCGCGCTATCTCGCGCGCGGGCGGCGAATCCGATACGCAGCGCGCGGCGGACTTCGCGCGGGCGGCCGATCCGACGACGTTCGTCGGCTACCACAAGCACGACGTCCTGACGGAGCTGCATGCGCACGAGGATCTCGGCGGCGGCACGTTTCTCGCCAAGCTGCGCGAGTCGCCGTTCTACCCGGCCGGCGGAGGCCAGGTCTCCGACGAGGGATACATCGAGCTCGATGGAGATGCCGGTGTGCGCGCCTCGCTCCTGCAGGCGCACCGGGTCGGCGACGACCAGGTACTCGTGTTCCGGGGCGAGGGCTTCAGTTCCGGCAGCCGCGTCCGAGCAGTTGTCCCGTGGAGCGTCCGGTTCCCGACAATGGCGAACCACACTGCAACCCACCTCCTCCAGCAGGCGCTGCGCGATGTGCTCGGTGACCACGTGAAGCAGGCGGGCTCCTCGGTTCGATCGGACAAGCTGCGGTTCGACTTCACCCACTCTCAGCAGCTCACAGCCGAACAGCGGGAGGAGATCGAGCACCGGGTCAACCGCGCGATCTTCGAGAACCATCCCCTCCGAATCTTCGAGACGCCGATCGACGAAGCGCGCAAGCTCGGCGCCATGATGTTGTTCGGCGAGAAGTACGGCGAGATCGTCCGCGTCGTCGAGATCGAAGGCGTCTCGCGCGAGCTCTGCGGGGGTACGCACGTGCGTTCGACCGCTGAGATCGGGGCCTTCACGATCCTCTCCGAGGGCTCGGTGGGATCCGGCGCCCGGCGGATCGAGGCGGTCACCTCGGGCGAGGCCTGGGCGCTGCTCCACGGTCATTCCCGCGAGCTCGATGCACTCCGCGTCGAACTCGACGAGGTCAGGAAGGAGCTCAAGCGAAAGCCGGCCCAAGATAGGGGAGGGGGAGATCCCGAAGCAGAGTTACGTGCCGTGAACGGCGCCAACCTGATCGTCCAGGCCGTGCCCGGGCTCGACGGAGACGCACTCCTCGACCTCTCCGACAGGTACAAGCAGCGTTACGCCCCCGCAGCCGTCGTGCTCGGCGGCGTCGAGGACGGGAAGGTGACGTTGATCGTCAACTTCGACGACTCGGTGGCCGAACGCATCAGCGCAGCGGACGTCGTCAAGAGCGCCGCCGCGCTCGTCGGCGGTGGCGGCGGCGGACGGCGCACGATGGCCCGCGCAGGCGGCAAGGAGCCCGAGCGGCTCTCGGAGGCACTCGCCGAAGCCGAGCGCATGATTCTCGACGCCATCTGAGCCGTGTGAGGGTTCTTGCGCTCGACTATGGCTCGGCGCGCACGGGCGTCGCGATCTCCGACGCGAGCGCCACGCTCGCCCGTCCGGTCTGCGTCGTCAGGAAGGCTTCCTCCGAGGCGGGGCTCGCCGAGATCGCGAGGCTGATCGCCGAGAACGAGGTGGAGCACGTCGTCGTCGGCCTCCCACTGACGCTGCGTGGTGAGCACGGCAAGCAGGCAGCCGAGACCGAGGTGTTCGTGACCACTCTGCGAGATCTCATCGCAGTCCCGGTCGAGACGGCCGACGAGCGGTTCACAACGGCTCTCGCACAGCGGTTCGGCGGGCGTGCGCCGGAAGACGCCGTCGCAGCCGCCCACCTGCTGCAGGGCTGGCTGGACGCCGGGGCTCGTCGATGAGACGGTCGGCAATGACGATTCTGGCAGCGGCTGCGCTGCTCGCGGGCTGCGGTGGGGATGACGCGCCGCCTCCGGTGACGACCGAGGCGGCGCCCACGGTCGAGCGCCTGAGGATCATCTTTCCCGAGGGGCTGAACGTCCGCGAGATGGGCGATCGCGTCGCGGCCGTTCGCGAGATTGCGATCGCGAAGCGCGGCGTGACGCCGAAACTGACGCGAGCGCGCTACCTCGTGGCCGTCTCCGAGGGTCGTCCACCGAAGCCGTTTCTGAAGGACTGGAAACCGGGCTCGATGGAGGGCTTCCTCTTCCCCGCGCTGTACGAGTTCACGCAGTTCACGGACGGGAAGAAGCTCGTCTCCGATCAGATCGGGGCCTTCCGCAAGGCATTCGCCCGCGTCAACCTCTCGTATGCCCGCTCCAAGAACCTGACGCCCTATGACGTGCTCAAGATCGCCTCGATGATCGAGAAGGAAACGGTCGCACCGAGTGAGCGGAAGATCGTCTCGGCCGTGATCTACAACCGGCTGCGCAACAAGATGCCGCTCGGGATCGACGCGACAATCCGCTACGGGCTCGGCATCCCCGGCACGAAGTCGCTCACGAAGGAGGCGCTCAGGAGCGACAGCCCCTACAACAGCCGGAGATTCCCGGGGTTGCCGCCCACGCCCGTCGCGAACCCGGGCCTCGCCTCGATCAGGGCCGCGGCGCACCCTGCGGCGGTCGACTACCTCTACTACGTCCGAATCCCGGGGACGAAGCGGCACTTCTTCACGGCAAGCGAGAGCGAGTTCCTGCGCAAGGTGTGCGAGTTCGGCTACGCCTGCAGCTGACCGGGCCCATCGCCGCGGAGCGAACCTGATCGGCGCGTTCGGACGGTGATGGCCGCCAGACGCGCGACTGCCGTCGGCCGATCGCGCGATACTCCGTTTCGTGATCGAATTGCGCGGAACCACGACGCTCGTCGGCCTGCTCGGATGGCCGACGTCCCATTCGCTCTCGCCACCGATGCAGAACGCGGGCTTCGCGGCACTCGGGCTCGACTGGGCGTACGTGCCGCTGCCGGCGCCGCCGGAGTTGCTCGGGGACGCCGTGCGAGGCCTTCGGGCGGTTGGGTTCGCGGGCGCGAACGTGACGATTCCTCACAAGCAGGCGGTCATCGAGCTCTGCGACGAGCTCGACGACATCGCCCGGGCGGCCGGATCGGTCAACACGCTCGTCTTCGACGACGGCCGGGTTCTGGGCTCGTCGACAGATGGAGATGCGGTGACCGCGCAGATCGACGCGGCCGGCCGCAAGACGCTCGTGCTCGGGGCCGGTGGCGCTGCGCTCGCCGCTGTCGAGGCCCTCGAGCGCGCAGGCGCCGAGGTGACCACGGCGAGTCGTCGTGAGCAAGGATGGCCGCCTGCTGCCGACGGCTTCGACGTGCTCGTGAACGCGACGCCGGTCAAGGATGAGTTGATCGTGGCACCGCACGAAGGGATGCAGGTCGTTGATCTCGCGTACCGCCCGGACGGCCGCGACACCGCACTCGTCGCCGCCGCGCGGAGTGAAGGCTGCGAGGTCGTTGTCGACGGCCGCGATGTGCTGCTGTTCCAGGGTGCTGCCGCGTTCGAGCGCTGGACCGGTCTGCCTGCGCCGCTCGTCGCCATGCGCGATGCGCTCCGCAACGCGTAGGCGGTCGGAGTATCCTGGCTTCGACAACGGAGCGATCGGAGGCAACGGGATGAACCGGTACGAGACGATAGGCATTGTCCTTGGCGTCGTGATCTTCGCGATCATCCTGCTCGCCGGCGTGGTCGTCGGCCGGCGTGAGCACGCCTAGGTAGCCGAGCCGGACTGCGTCCATCGGGCACGACGTGAATCGCTCGTGCCCGATCCGGAGACAAGAGGGCGACCCCCGTGGGGCTGGCGTCTAGGCTTGCGGCATGGCACTCGGCCTCGTTACCGCAGGCGAGTCGCACGGTCCCGCTCTCGTGGCCGTGCTCACCGGCCTGCCCGCGGGACTGCGGCTCGATAGAGCGGCGATCGACGGCGACCTGCGGCGGCGCCAACTCGGCTACGGGCGGAGCCCCAGGCAGCAACTCGAGACCGACACGGTCGAGGTGCTCTCCGGCCTCCGACACGGTGCAGCGCTCGGCACCCCACTGACCCTCGTCGTCCGTAACCTCGATCACAAGAACTGGACATGGGGGATGAGCCCCTTCGAGCCCGAGGGCGAGCCACAGGGGAAGGGTGTCAAGGTCGTGACGCTGCCGCGCCCCGGCCACGCGGATCTCGCGGGCGTGCTCAAGTACGGGCACGACGACGTCCGCAACTCGCTCGAGCGGGCGAGTGCGCGTCACACGGCGGCCCATGTCGCCGCCGGCGCGGTCGCCAAGGCCCTGCTCGCCACGATCGGGATCGCCGTCTCCGGGCGACCCCTGGAGGTCGGCGGCGTGAGCGGGGACGAGGGAATGCGCGAAGCAACGGATGCCGCGCGCAAGGATCGCGACACGCTCGGAGGCATCGTCGAGGTCGTCGTCGAGGGGTGCCCCCCGGGCCTCGGCTCGTATGCCGAGAAGTCGGATCGGCTCGACGCTCGCCTCGCATTCGCATTGATGGGGATCCAGGCCGTGAAGGGTGTGGAGATCGGTGACGGGTTCGCTCTCGCGCGCATACGCGGCTCCGAGGCCCATGATGAGATCGACCCCGGCCTCGTGCGGCGCACCAATCATGCGGGCGGCCTCGAAGCCGGGGTGACGAATGGTGAGCCCGTCATCGTGCGAGCCGCGATGAAGCCGCTGCCAACGCTCATGAAGCCGCTCGACTCGGTCGACCTCGAAACGGGAGAGGCCGCGCAGGCTCTTGTCGAGCGCAGCGACGTTCAGGCCGTCGAGGCGCTCGCCGTCGTAGCCGAAGCAGCCGTCGCCTGGGAGCTCGCGTGCAGCGCGAAGGACAAGTTCGGTGGCGACGCGATAGGTGACTTCGTCGCCGCTCACCGCTCCTACCTCGAGCGTATCCGGTGGCCGCGCACGCTCTAAACCGCCACCTCGCGCTCACCGGGTTCATGGGCGCGGGTAAGTCGACATTGGGTGCGTACGCCGCGCGCCGACTGCGTCGCCGGTTCATCGATCTCGACCGTGAGATCGAAGTCAGGGCGGGCGCGACGATCAAGGAGCTCTTCGCCCGCGACGGCGAGGCGGCGTTCAGGGCACTCGAGGAGTCGATCGTCGCATCCGTTCTCGACGTTGGCGAACCGGCGGTTCTCGCACTTGGCGGCGGTGCTGTTCTCTCCGCCGAGACGCGAAAACGGCTCCGGCAACGCGCCTTCACCGTGTTGGTCGACGTCGATCCTGACACCGCGTGGAAGAGGGTCTCGCGGAGCGACCGGCCCTTGGCCACGGACGAGCAGTCGTTCCACGCGCTGTTCGAGGAGCGACTCCAGATCTACCGCGAGACCGCCGATGCCAGCGCTCGTGACATCGACGGCGTCGTCCTGGCGGCGGCAGGCATTGCCGTTCGCGACGGCGCGATCGGCGTTCTCGCCGAGCTCGTTCCCGGGACGGGTCCGATCGAGATCGTCGCCGACGCAACGGTGGCCGGCATCCACGGGGTCGATGCGCAGCTCGCACTTGGCGCCCGTGATGTCGCAATGCATGAGGTGCCGGCGGGGGAGTCGGCCAAGGCGATCGGCGTTCTCGATCAGCTCTGGCGGTCTCTCCGGATCGGGAGAGACGGCACGCTCGTCGCGCTCGGAGGTGGATGCACGACCGACCTGGTCGGGTTTGCCGCAGCGGCCTGGAAGCGGGGCGTCGCGTGGGCGGCCGTTCCGACGACGCTCGTCGGTCAGGTCGACGCTGCGATCGGCGGTAAGACGGCTATCGACCTTCCCGGCGGGAAGAACCTCGTGGGAGCCTTCCACTGGCCCGCCCGCGTCGTGATCGATCCTTGCGCGCTCGAGACCCTGCCCGACTCGGAGATGAGGAACGGGATGGCGGAGGTCGTGAAGACGGGCCTCCTGATGGGCAGTCCTGTCTGGGAGCAGCCGCTCGCGGAGCTCGTTCGCCGCTGCGCATCGTTCAAGGCCGCCGTGTGTCTCGCCGACCCGCACGACCGCGGGCCGCGCAATCAGCTCAATCTGGGGCACACGTTCGCCCACGCGCTGGAGGCAGCCGCCGGATACGACCTCCCACACGGGAAGGCTGTCGCACTCGGGCTCGTCGCCGCACTCCGTCTCTCGGGGAACGAGGAGGCGCTCTCCGCGGTCAGGAGCGAGCTCGATCCGAAGCCGGTCAGGGTCGATCGCGACGCGGCCTGGGCGGCACTCGCCCGCGACAAGAAATCCGTCGACGGAGTGCCCCGGCTCGTTCTCCTCGAGAAGAACGGCGAGCCGACGTGGGACAACGAGGTCTCCCCCAACGAGATCCGAGCGGCGCTCGACAGCCTGATAGCTGAGTAGAGTCGGACGGATGCGAATCGATGTCCTGAACGGAGTCAACCTCAACCTGCTCGGTCGGCGCGATCAGGCGACGTACGGCGATCAGTCGATCCAGGACCTCGAGACGCAGATCTACGCGTGGGCGCGCGACCTCGACCTGCAGGTTCGCTGCAGACAGACGAACCACGAGGGCGAGTACATCGGCTTCCTCCACCAGGCGCTCGGAACCGCCGACGGCCTGATCGTCAACCCCGGGGCCTGGACCCACTACTCCTGGGCGATTCACGATGCGCTCGAACCTTTCACGGTGCCATTCGTGGAGGTGCATATCTCCAACGTCGACGAGCGAGAAGAGTGGCGTCGTCACTCGGTGCTCGCGGGCCTCGGTGGGATGAAGGTCGCCGGCAAGGGATTCGACGGGTATCGCGAGGCGCTCGGACTGCTCGCAGAGCGACGCCCATGAGTCGTATCGCCCGCCTGGCGGCCGCCCTCACCGAGCCGCTTCTCGTCACCTACGGAATCAATGTTCGCTATCTGATCGGTTTCCAGAGTTCGAACTGCGCCGTTCTCGTCGAGCCGGACGGGGCCGCGACGCTCTATACCGACTTCCGTTATCTCGAGGCGGCTCGGGCCGTCGAGGGCGTCGAGCTCGTCCAGACCCGTCGCGATGTCGCGGGGGCACTAGCCGAACTGATGGCGATGAGGCGCGTCGGGTTCGAGGCCTCCCGGATCTCCTATTCCCAGTGGCAGACGATCGCCGCCGGCGGGGCCGAGCTCGTCGAGACCCGCGGGCTCGTCGAATCCCTCCGCCTCGTCAAGGATGACGCCGAGCTCGACGCGATCCGTCGTGCTGCGGCGATCTCCGACGCGGTCTATGCGGCACTTGCAGACGAGCGATTCGTCGGGCGCACCGAGCGCGAGCTCGCCTGGTGGATCGAGCGAACATCCCGTGAGCTCGGCGCAGACGCGCTCGCGTTCGAGTCGATCGTGGCGTCCGGCCTGAACGGCGCTTCACCGCACGCCCACGCGGGTGACACCGTGATCGCAGACGGCGTGCTCGTCACGATCGACATGGGTTTCGTCGTCGACGGGTACTGCTCCGACTGCACCCGCACCTTCGCCGCAGGCGACGTCTCCGAACAGCTCCTCGAGATCTACGGACTGGTTGCCCAGGCGCAGCTCGACGGGCTCGCCGCAGTTCGGGCGGGCGAGACCGCGGTCGACGTCGATGCGGCGTCGCGAACGGCGATCGCTGCAGCCGGGATGGCCGAGTACTACGGGCACGGGCTCGGACACGGGGTCGGAATGGAGGTGCACGAGTCGCCGGTGCTGCGACCCGAGTCGACGGACGTGCTCGCCCCGCGCAATCTCGTCACGGTCGAGCCCGGCCTCTATCACCCCGGCGTCGGAGGCTGTCGCATCGAGGATCTGGTCGTTGTCACCGAGACGGGCTGCGAGATCCTCACCGACTTCACGAAGGAGATGCTCACGGTCGGATGACGGGTCGGACTGCACGTTGCAGGGGTCGGCGACAGGTATCGTGCGCCGCCGAATGGCCGACGTCATCAGCACCAACCAGTTCAAGACGGGCATGCATATCGAGCACCGTGGCTCGATGTGGCGGATCGTCGACTTCCAGCACGTCAAGCCGGGCAAGGGTGGTGCGTTCGTTCGAACGAAGCTGAAGAACCTCGAGACCGGAGCCGTGGTCGACGACACGTTCCGCGCCGGAGAGAAGTTCGCGCGCGTGCACACCGAGACGAAGAACGTCCAGTTCCTCTACGACGACGGCTCCGAGGCGCACTTCATGGACGAGCAGACGTACGAGCAGTTCGCACTGCCGCGATCGGAGGTCGAGGACGAGCTGACCTACATCCTGCCCTCGTCGATCGTGCAGATCCTTGCTGTCAACGGCAAGCCCACGGCCATCCAGCTTCCCTCGTCGGTCGAGCTGGCCGTCGCCGAGACCGAGCCCGGCGTCAAGGGCGATACGGTCTCGAACGTGACGAAGCCCGCGACCCTCGAGACGGGAGCGGTCGTGCAAGTTCCGCTGTTCGTGAATGTCGGCGACCGGATCAAGGTCGACCCGGCCGAGGCGCGCTACATCTCGCGCGCCTGAGTTCGACAGAGTCCAAAGCCTTGCGACCGAGGCCACGGTAAGGTCCAACCCGAGATGCCACAGATCGTCGACACCACCATTCGCCTGCTGTCGCAGGAGCCGCTCGCGGGCAAGTTGCCTACCGGCGAGGTACTGCGAATCGCGGAGATCCTCGACAAGGCGGGATTCGCGTATCTCGAGGTCTCGGGTGGCGGGGTCTTCGACTCCGCCGTGCGACGCGCCGTCGAGAGCCCGTGGGAGCGGATTCGCGCGATCGACGCACGCACGGCGACGCCTCTCGGGCTCGCGCTCCGCGGTCGCTTCCTCGTGGGCTCGAAGCCGGTCTCCGAGGACATCGTCCGCCGCTTCATCACCTGTGCGGCAGCGAACGGCATCGACCTCTTCCGCCTCCACGATCCGCTGAACGACGTCTCCAACCTGAAGGAGGCCGGCGAGGCGATCATCGACGCCGGCAAGGAGTTCCACGTCGGGCTCGTGTACAGCGCCGGTCGCGACGGCGAGCTGGACGCGCTCGTGGAGCGCGCGAAGCAGATCCCCGATCTCGGCGCTTCACGCGTGATCATCAACGATCCGACCGACGCGCTGCTTCCGCACCTCACGGAGGAGCTCGTCGAGCGGATCCGCGAGTCGACGGGGCTGCCGGTCGGGCTCTTCGTCCAGGGAGCCGCCGGTACCGGCCTTCTGAACGCTGTCGTCGCGACGCGCGTTGGAGCGGATCTGATCGCGACGGCCGTCTATCCGCTCGCGCTCACGCTGCATCGGGTGTCCGGCGAGTCGCTCGTCGATGCGCTCCACGGCCTCGGGCGCGACACCGGGGTGACCACGACGCACCTGTGGGCGGCCTCCGATCTGATCGACGAGCACATCGGCGACGAGCCGGTTGCCCCGGTCGCTCCGAGGATCGCGGTTCGGGCCGCCGAGTACGATCTGCCTGCCGGGCTCGTGGCCGCGCTCGACCTGCATCTTCGCGCCCACGCCGCCGGTGACCGGCTGCTCGACACGCTCTCCGAGGTGGCCCGCATCCGCGAGGAATCGGGATGGCCGCCGCTCGCAGCACCGATCGGGCAGATTCTCGCCTCCCAGGCGCTGCTCAACATTCTCTCGGCGCGCCGCTACGGAACCGTTCTCGACGAGTTCCGGATGCTCGTCGAGGGAAGCTACGGCACGACACCCGCCCCGATCGAGGACTCGGTTTCGCGCGTGGTGGGACTGATGACGGGGACGGGCGCCCGGCTCGAGGACGACCCACCGAGCGCCGAGCATGTGCGCGAGGCGGCCGAGGGGCTCGCCGCAAGCGAGGAGGACCTCGTCCTCCTCGCGATGTTCGGCGACGAGGCAGAGATGCTCCTGCGATCGATTCGGCGGAGGCACTCGCGCGAGTCCTCCCTCCTGCTCGGTGACGTCGATGCCACTCGCGGCGAGCGGATCAGAGAGCTCGTCAAGATCGTCCAGGAGTCAGGTGTCGGCGAGATCGAGATCGAGGATGACGGGATGCGGGTGTCGGTACGCCGCGCGGAGGAGGCAGGTGGCTCGGGGGCGCCGTTCGCCGCGATCGCCGAGACATCGGAGGGCGAGCTGCCGCAGTCGTCATCACGCGGCGCAGTGCGGGTCGAGTCTCCCATGGTGGGGGTCTTCTACCGATCGTCGTCGCCGGCGGTCCGCCCTTCGTGGAAGTCGACGACGTGGTCTCCGTCGGCCAGACGCTTTGCCTGCTCGAGGCGATGAAGCTCTTCAACGAGCTGAAGGCCGAGCACGAGGGACGCGTGAAGGCGATCCACATCGAGAGCGGCCAGCCCGTGGAGTTCGGGCAGCTCCTCTTCGAACTCGAAGCGGTCGACACCCAACCGATCGTCTAACGGTGTTCTCTCGCGTCCTCGTCGCGAACCGAGGCGAGATCGCGGTGCGCATCATCCGTGCGCTTCACGAGCTCGACGTCGAGGCGGTGGCGATCTACTCGACCGCAGACAGGGACGCACTGCACGTTCAGTTGGCGGATAGCGCTGTCTGCATCGGGCCCCCGGCAGCCACCGACAGCTATCTCCGCATCGCGAACGTGATCGCGGCCGCGGAAACGACCGGGTGCGAGGCCGTCCATCCCGGCTTCGGCTTCCTCTCGGAGAATCCGGCTTTCGTTCGTGCCTGCGTCGAGAACAATCTCGTCTTCGTCGGCCCGCCTGCCGACGTGATCGAGAAGACCGGCGACAAGGCTCGCGCCAAGGCCGAGATGCGTGCCGCCGGTGTGCCGCTCGTACCCGGGACCGAAGGGGCAGCGACCCTCGAGGGGATTCGCAGTGCCGCTGCGGAGATCGGCTTTCCCGTTCTCCTCAAGGCAACTGCAGGCGGTGGCGGAAAGGGGATGCGGCTCGTCGGGAAGGCCGAAGACCTCGAGGCGGGGTATCGCTCGGCGAGCGCCGAGGCCGACGCTGCCTTCGGCGACGGGTCGATGTACCTGGAGAAGGCGCTCGTGCCTGCACGACACGTCGAGATTCAGGTCCTCTGTGACGCTCAGGGGGGCGTGCTCACGCTCGGAGAACGTGAGTGCTCGATCCAGCGACGCCATCAGAAGCTGATCGAGGAATCGCCGTCCGCAGCGCTGACGCCCGAGGCCCGTGAGGCGATGGAGGCGTCCGTCGAGCGGGCGTGTCGGCAGCTCGGGTACGTCAATGCGGGCACCTTCGAGTTCCTGCTCGGGCCTGATGGTGCCCCATCCTTCATCGAGGTGAACTGCCGCCTGCAGGTCGAGCACCCGGTGACCGAGATGACGACCGGGATCGACATCGTGCGTGAGCAGCTTCGAATCGCGGCCGGCGAGCCGCTCTCCATGACCGGTCGCGCACCTCGATCGGGGCATGCGATCGAGATCAGGATCAACGCCGAGGATCCGCGCCGCGACTTCGCACCGGCGCCGGGCCTGATCACGCGGTTTCGGCCCCCTCTCGGCCCCGGGGTGAGGGTCGATACGGCGGTTGTCGAGGGCGCCTCGATCCCACCGTTCTACGACTCGATGATCGCCAAGGTGATCGTCCACGACGACTCGCGCGATGCTGCCATCGCCCGTGCGATCCGGGCGCTCGAGGAGCTCGAGATCGAAGGGATTCCCACGACTCGAGGGCTCGCGATCGACATCCTTCGTTCGCGCGAGTTCAAGGGGGGCTCCTACTCCACCAGCTACCTTGCCGAGATGGAAGGCCGTCTGCCGTCGATGCTGCCAGCATGATCCAACAACCTTTCGTCGTCGACGGCCCTCTGGGGCGGGTCGAGCTCACGGGAGCGGCCCTCGCATCACTCGTCGCCCGTTCCGCCGAGGCCGTCGAGCGCGTCCGCGTGCGCCGCTCACGCCGCCGTCCGAGTATCACGGTGGAGTCGAATGGGATCCACGTCGAGATCGGCGTCGAGGCATGGCCGGGTGCCATGCTCCCCGAGGTCGGCGAGTCCATCCAGCGTTCGATCGCCAGCGCCGTCACCGACTCCACGGGGCTGCCGACGCGCGTCGACGTCACGTTCGAGGCAGTCTCGTGACCGTCGCGAAGGTCGGCAGGCGGCAGTCGCGGCGCACCGCGCTCTTCCTTCTCTACCAGTGGGACCTCACCGGTCAGCCTCTCGCCTCGCTGTACGACGGCACGCCCGACGACTTCGCGCTCGGGCTCGCCGAGACGATCGCCGAGCGCGCCCCACAACTCGACGAGCGCATCACGGCCGCCTCTGACGCGTGGGCGGCCGATCGGCTCGGTACGCTCGAGCGCAACGTCTTGCGTATCGGGGTCTACGAGCTCGAGGAGGGAACCGTGCCGGCCGAAGTGGCGATCAACGAAGCTGTCGTGCTCGCGAAGCGATATGCGACGGAAGATGCTGCCCGCCTCGTGAACGGGATCCTCGGTCGCGTTCAGCGGGAGGAGATCTCATGAGTGCCAACGAGAGCCTCGGTCGCGCACAGGAGCTGGCCGAGCGACTGCGCTCCAGGCTCGACAATCTCGAGCGGCTGGCCGAGGCAGGAGACGTCGACGCCGCAGTGGACGATCTCGCCGAGATCGCCGAGCTGGCCAAGCAGATCGAGGCCGAGGTGCAGCGAGCTCGCGCGAGCGCCGATGCGGGCACCTGACGCACTCTTCGAGCTGACGGAGGAGTATCTCGGAGGGATCGAGCTGACCGCCGAGCTCGGCGCACAGCGGGTGTCGATGCGATACGCGCTGGAGGGCGGCAAGAGGATCCGGGCCGTCATCTGCCTTGCGACCGCTGAGGCTGCCGGCATCGATCCCGTCGAAGCTCTCCCCGCTGCCGCAGCGCTCGAGCTCGTCCATGCCTTCTCGCTCGTCCACGATGACCTGCCCGCTCTCGATGACGACGACGAGCGTCGCGGCCGGGCGAGCGCGCATGTCGCCTTCGGTGAGGGCGTGGCGCTGCTCGCAGGTGATGCGCTGCTTGCGGAGGCGTTTCGTCTCGTGCTCGAGTGCCCGACGCCCGCGCCGGCGCGTGAGCTGGCCGAAGCAACCATCGGGATGATCGGCGGCCAGTATCTCGATATCGCCGGGGCCGAACCCGACCTCGCTGAGCTCCATCGGTTGAAGACCGGACGGCTCTTTGCAGCGTCCGTCGGCCTTGCCCTGTGGGTCGCCGCCGTTCCGGAGGTCGAGCAGGCTCCGTGGCGGGCGTTCGGTGAGGAGCTGGGCCTGCTGTTCCAGGTCGTCGACGACGTCCTCGACGGCGACGGGTATGCGGCGCGGCTCGGCGTCGATGCCGCTCGTGAGGTCGCCCATGAGGCAGCTGAGCGCGCTCATGGGGCCCTGGAGCGGATCTCCGCCGATACGTCGGTGCTCGGCGTGATCGTCGACAGCCTGCTCGTCCGCACGGCGTAGTGCCCTGCCTCCTGCCGTCTCTCGGCGGGAGGACGTGTCAGCGGGCCGTGCGGTTGAGCCGAGCAATGCCACCGGCAGGCAGCGACGAAACCTTGGTGTGCTCGACCGACCAGCCTTCCGCACGCGCCCGGTCGAAGAAGGCCGGCGCATGTCGGCGACCGGGGTCAGCGATGAGCGCCTCTCCGCCGGGCGCGACAGCCGTCGCGAGGAGCTCGAGGAGCGGCTGCCTGTTGCGTTCCTCATAGAGGATGTCTGCGCCGATCACGAGATCGAAGACCCGCCCATCGGGGTCGGGGGCCGCGGCCCAGTCCCGCACGTCGACGCTGACGCCGAGCCCGTTGGCGGCCGCGTTCCGTTCCACGAGCGTGAGCGCCTCGGGCGCCCAGTCGCTCGCGACGACATCCGCGCCGCCGAGTGCGGCTGCAAACGACGGCAGCGCAAGCCCGCAGCCGACCTCGAGCACGCTTGCGCCACGCAGGTCGAATCCTTCGAGATGATGCGCCAGGGCGATCCCGCTCGGCCACAGCTCGGCCCAGTACGGCAGGAACTCGTCCGCGTCGAACCGGGACTCGTCGATGAGAGCCTCGGGATCGTCAGGACACGCGATGACGAGCCTGCGGCCGGCGATCTGGATCCGCTCTTCGCGCATGCGGCTAGCCTGCCAGCAAGATGAAGAAGCGGCTCGACATGCTGCTCGTGGAGCGTGGCCTGGCGGAGACCCGCAGCCAGGCGCAGGCGCTCGTGATAGCCGGCCTCGTACCGGGGTACGACAAACCCGGCACCCAGCTCGAGGAGTCCGTGCCGCTCGAGGTCGATCGTCTTCCGCGCTTCGTCTCTCGCGGCGGTGAGAAGCTGGCCCACGCCCTCGAGTTGCTTCCCCTCGATCCCACGGGCAAGGACTGCCTCGACGTCGGAGCCTCGACGGGCGGCTTCACGGACTGCCTTCTCCAATTCGGCGCTGCGCGGGTTATCGCCCTCGACGTCGGCTACGGGCAACTGCATCCGCGGCTCCGCGCGGACGGCCGCGTCACCGTGCTCGAGCGCGTCAACGCACGCAACGTGACGAGCCTCCCGTTCCCGCCCGAGGTGATCGTGTGTGACGTCTCGTTCATCTCCGTGAAAACCGCTTTGCCGCCGTCGCTCCGGCTCGCAGCGCCCGGCTGGGAGGCGCTCGTGCTCGTGAAGCCCCAGTTCGAAGCGGGTCGTGCCGATACGCCGAAGGGTGTCGTGCGCGACCCCGAGGTGCGACGCCGGGTCCTGCGCGACATCTGCGCGGCGGCCCCTTCCTGGAGCTCGAAGGTCGCGGGCGTCGTAGACTCCGGTCTTCCCGGCCCCAAGGGCAACCGGGAGTTCCTCGTCCACCTGATCGACAGTCCGGAGCCGACCGACGCCGATGAGCTCGAACGCTGGATCGACGATGCCATCGGGTAGCCGTGTCAGGCGCGCTGCCGTCGTGCTTCACGGCCGACCCGAGGCGTTCGGGTCCGGTCTCGCGCAGCTCGAGGCAGTGGCGCAGCGGGAGGGAGTCGAGCTCGTCATCGCAGGCGACGAGGCGATCACGCCGGGAGAGGTCGACCTGGCGATCGCCCTCGGAGGCGACGGGACGATGCTCCGGGCTCTGCAGCGGTTCCTCGGCACGGGGATACCGGTGATCGGGGTCAACTTCGGCAGGGTCGGCTTCCTGAGCTCGATTCCCGGGGACGAGCTGGAGGCGGGCGTTGCGCGGGTCTTCGGTGGCGAGCTCGAGGTCGTCGAGCTCGCGACGCTCGAGGTCGAGATCGGGGGAGAGCGGTTCGTGGCTCTGAACGACGCGGTCGTCACGAGCGGCGAGCTCGGCCGCATGGTGGAGATCGAGTGGTCGGTCGGTGGCGAGGACTTCGGGCGCGTTCCCTGTGACGGGTTGATCTGCTCGACGCCGTCGGGGTCGACCGCCTACAACCTCTCGAACGGAGGCCCCGTGCTCATGTGGGGGCTCGACGCGATGGCACTGACGTTCGTTGCTCCTCATGATCTGCGGGCGCGCCCCTTCGTCGTCCCACGCGGCCGCGAGCTTCTCGTCTGGAACCGAACGGCTGCCGTCGGCTGTGCCGTCCTCGTTGACGGCCATCGAGTTGCCGACTGTCGGCCCGGGGATCACGTGTCGATCGGCCTCGGTTCGGCGCGGTCGTTGCTCGGCACGCTCCCCGAGGCGACGTTCGTTCGCCGGTACCGACAGAGCTTCGGGAGCTCGTAGCTCGAGCCCGGGCTACCGGGGCTCGCGCGGACACGTGTGCAGCGCGCGTCTCCGGTCTACCATCCCCAGGATGCTGCGCCGCCTCCGGATCGAGAACCTCGTCCTCATTCGTGACGCCGAGCTCGAGCTCGGACCGGGTCTCAACGTCCTCAGCGGGGAGACGGGCGCGGGCAAGACGATCTTCGCCCAGGCAATCGGGCTCCTTCTCGGCGTCAAGGGTGATGTGGCGGCGGTCGGCCCCGCGGCGAAGGAGGCGTACGTCGAAGCCGAGTTCGACGTGAAGGATGGGTTCTTCGACGACGCCGACCTGGGGGCCTTTGCCGAGCTGCGACCCGAGGACGAGCCCGGAGTCGTCCTCGCGCGCCGGGTGTTCGCAGACGGACGCACACGGGCATACGCGTGGGGGCGTGCGATCGCGCGCGAAGACCTCGCGGCGGCGACCGAGCGGCTGATCGCGATGTCAGGGCAGTTCGAGCAACGGCGGCTCGCCCGGCCCGCGTATCAGCTCGACGTCCTGGATGCTTTCGTCGGTGATGAGCAGGCTCTGCGTCGACGAGACGCGCGTGAGGCGTGGCGTGCACTCACGGCCGCCCGTCGCCGACACGACGAGGTCGCGGTGGACGCCGGAGCCGAGGAGGCGCGCCTTGCAGGTCTGCGCGAGCTCGTCGAGCGCACGGAAGCGTTCGAGCGCGGGGAGGAGGAGTCCCTGCGGAGCGAACGCGAGCGGATGCGCCACGCGGCCGAGCTTGCCGCCGGTGCGGCGGCGGCGACGACCGCGGTTGCGCCAGACGATGGGGAGGGTGCCGCGTCGCTCGCTGCTGCCGCGGAGCGCTCTCTCGCGCCGCTCATCCAGTTCGCGCCCGAGCTCGAAGGAACGGCGGCCGAGCTTCGCGACCTGGCGCACCGGTTGAGCGAGGTCGGCGGCGACCTGCATCGGTTCGTTGCCTCGCTCGAAGCGGATCCGGCGCGGGTGGAATCGGTCGAGGAGCGACTCGATCTGATTGCGGACGCCCGTCGACGGTTCGCTGCCCGGACCACCGACGAGCTGCTCGAGCGTCGCGACGCGGCTGTCGTCGAGCTCGACGCACTCGACTCGGGCGTCGACCGTCTGGCGGCTGCAGCCTCTGCGCTCGCGGAGGCCGAGAAGCAGTTCGTGCGCCTCGCGGCCGCGCTCCACGACGCGAGGGAGCGAGCGGCAGGAGCGCTCGCCGAAGCGGTTGCGGAGAACCTCAGGGGTGTCGGTATGGGGGAGGGGGAATTCCAGGTCGAGCTGCGAGGCCGAGAACCGGGCCCGACCGGAGTCGATGAGGCGGTCTTCCTGATCCGTCCCAATCCCGGCATGCCGGTGGGCCTCGTTGCCGAGACGGCGTCGGGCGGCGAGCTCTCCCGCGTCGCTCTCGCACTTGCCGTCGTGGCCGGAGGCGAAACGCTCGTCTTCGACGAGATCGATGCCGGGATCGGAGGCGTGACGGCGCACCGTGTGGCCGAGACGCTCGCCCGCCTCGCGGACCGGGCGCAGGTCATCACGATCACGCACTTGCCCCAGATCGCGAGCGTCGCAACGACCCACTTCCGAGTGGAGAAGGTTCCCGGGGATCCGACGCACACCCGCATCGAGCTGCTCTCGGCCACCGATCGCCGCTCGGAGCTCGAGCGCATGCTCGGCGGGGAGGAGTTCCTCTCGGGGATCGCTTCGGAGCCCCGTTCATGACCGAGATCGTCGGCACAGCGCGACTCGGGAAGCGCACCAAGGATCTCATCAAGCGCCTCGGGTCCGGCGATCTCGCGATCATCGATCACATCGATCTCGATCGTGTGTCGGCCGAAGAGCTCGTCGAGTCGGGCGTGCGTGCGGTCGTCAACGTCGCTCCGTCGAACTCGGGGCGGTTTCCCAATCCGGGGCCTCTCGAGCTCGTGCGCGGAGGGGTGTGCCTCGTCGATGCCCCCGGATCCGATCTGTTCTCGCAGGTCTCCGACGGCGAGACGGTCACCGTGCGAGGTGGCTCCCTCTGGCGAAACGGCACGCGCCTCACAGAAGGCTTGGAGCTTACGGAGGCGATGCTCGTGGTGGCCCTTGCTGATCAGCAGGAGCGCGTTACGGAGGCACTGGAGGCGTTCGCGGACAACACGCTCCGGCACCTCCGTGACGAGGGTCGCATCCTGGCGACCGGTATCGACTTCCCGCCGCTGACGACACGATTTCGCGATCGCCATGCCGTCGTCGTCGCGCGCGGCCCCGGCTACAAGAGCGATCTCCGGATCGTGCGCTCGTACATCAGGAACTTCAAGCCGGTGCTGGTCGCCGTCGACGGAGGGGCGGATGCGCTCCTCGAGATCGGCCTGCGGCCCGACGTGATCGTCGGCGATTTCGACTCGGCCACCGATTCCGCTCTCACCTCGGGCGCCGAGTTACTGGTGCACGCGTATTCCGACGGACGCGCGCCCGGGGCCGAGCGTCTCAGGAGCCTCGGACTTCCCTACTCCACCGTCTCGGCTCCCGGAATCAGCGAGGACATCGCGCTCCTTCTCGCACACGAGCGCGGCGCCGAGCTGATCGTCGCTGTGGGAACCCACTTCAACCTCGTCGAGTTCCTCGAGCGCGACCGCTTCGGCATGGCGTCGACCTTCGTGACGCGCCTCAAGGTGGGGGAGTCGCTCGTTGATGCAAAAGGCGTTTCGCGACTTGTCTCACCGCGCGTCGGAATCTGGCCGCTCGTCACGTTCGCGGCGGCCGGGGTCGGCGCGATTGCCGTCGCCGTTCTGGTCTCGCCTGCGCTCCGGAACGTGATCCAGTCGATCGGACGCTCGATGGGGAACGCGCTCGGCTTCTGACTCGAAAGGCAGCCGGTGGCGGCATCGGGCGCCCTACACTCCCTGTCGTGTTCGACCTTCGTTACCACGTCGCGTCATTGACGGCGGTCTTCGTTGCGCTCGTTATCGGCATCCTCGTCGGGGTCGGCCTCTCGGGCAGGGGCTTCGTCAACGACGCCGAGCGGGACAATCTCACGAGCCAGATCGCCGACCTGCAGAGCGAGGTCGATGCCGCCGGCGGATCGCTCGATTCCGCTGCTCGGGTCGAGGAGGCATTGCGCCGCTTTGCCGATGAGACGTATCCGGTGGTGGTGCCCGGAAGGCTGAAGGGCAAGAGAGTGGCCGTTCTCTTCGTCGGGCCGATCGACGGGGGCACCTCGTTTACGGTCCGCAGGGCCGTCGGGGACGCAGGCGGCACGGTCGTCCGGACCCGTTCGATTCGTGTGCCGCTCGAGGCGGCACGGGTGCAGGACATCCTCAAACGCCAGCCGACCTTCCGCCAGCTTGCGGGTGCCGCCCAGCTCGGTGATCTCGGCGGCGCCCTTGCCCGGGAGTTCGTCGACGGAGAGGCAACGCCGCTCTGGGACGCGCTCGGAGAGTCGATCGTCCTCGAACGCGAGGGCCGCTCGGCGCCTCCCGTCGACGCGGTCGTGATCGTGCGCACCGCTGATCCACAGCGTGGTCCGACCAAGGCGTTTCTCTCCGGCGTGTATTCGGGCCTCGCCCGCTCGGGAGCACCTGCTGTCGGCGTCGAGCCTGCAGGCACCTTCCCGAGCGCGACCCCGGTCTTCGCGTCGGCGGGCCTGTCGACCGTCGACTCCGTCGACAGCTCGGCCGGCCGGCTCGGCCTCGTGCTGCTGCTCGGTGGAGCCGCTCCCGGAAGCTACGGCCTCGAGGAGACCGCTGCGGACGGCATCATGCCGCCGGTCGCTCCTCTACCGTCGCAGGGGTGAGCGGCCGGCTCACCATTCTCGTCGCCGCCCGTGACGAGGAGGAGCGGATCGTCGCGACGATCGAGGCGCTCGGTTCGCGGTTCCCCGGTGCGGATGTCGTGGTCGCCGATGACGGTTCGCGCGACCGAACCGCTGAGATGGCCACGGCGGCCGGAGCCCGAGTCATCCGGCTTGCACGTCGCGGTAAGGGCCAGGCGCTGACCCTGGCGGAGCAGGAGCTCGGGCCGGGGCCGTTGCTTCTCGTAGACGCGGATCTCGTCGGCGACCTGCGAGTGCTGACCGAGACCGACGCCGACCTCGCGGTCGCGGTGTTCAGGGCAACAGGGAGCGGGGGTTTCGGCCTCGCCAAGCGCGCCGCCAGATCGCTGATCGCGGCGCGCGCGGGATTCGTCGCCCGCGAGCCACTGTCGGGGCAGAGGTGGCTCTCCCAGAAGACGCGCGACGCCGTCTTCCCGGTCGCGATGGGGTTCGGGGTGGAGACTCGGATGACGATCGACGCCGCCCGGGCAGGGCTCGTGATCGAAGAGGTCGAGCTGGAGCTCGAACACCGTTCCACGGGGAGGGACGTGCGCGGATTCGCCCACCGAGGCCGGCAGCTCGTCGAGCTCGTCCTTGCCTGTGGGCCCCAGGCGGTCAACCACCGCGGCCTGCGGCTCCCGCTCGTCGGCGTGCTCGTCGGGGCCGCCGTGCCGCCCGTCTTGCCGGTTGCGCTGATCGGGCTCGCCGACGATCTCTGGAGCGGGCCCGAACGAGGGTTCAGGGCGCATCTCGGCACCGGGGTGACGACGGGGACGCTGAAGCTCGTCGGCATCCCTCTCTTCGCCCTGGCGCGGACGCGCTCGTTGTCCGGGGCGCTCCTCGTGGGCCTCGCGGCGAACGCGGTCAACCAGCTCGATACCCGTCCTGGACGGGCTCTGAAGGCCTTCGGCCTGGGCTCGCTTCTCGTGGGCGGAGCACCGAGGAAGGCCGCCGCGGTGGCCGTCCTGCTTGCCCCTTACGATCTGCAGGAGATGGCGATGCTGGGGGATGCGGGCTCGAACGCTCTTGGAGCCGTGCTAGGTTTCTCTTCCGTGGAGAGGCTCACGGGATGGAGACGATGGAGTGCGATCGGAGCGCTCTCTCTCCTGACCGTCGTCGGCGAGCGGCGCTCTCTCGGCGATCTGATCGAGTCGACACCGGTGTTGCGTGACCTCGATCGCCTCGGTAGGTTCGCATGAGCGAGCAGCAGACGAAGTTCGTCTTCGTCACCGGCGGCGTCGTCTCGGCTCTGGGCAAGGGCATCGTCGCCGCATCGCTCGGGCGCCTGCTCAAGTCTCGCGGTCTCCGCGTGCAGGCGCAGAAGTTCGATCCGTACCTGAATGTCGATCCGGGCACGATGAGCCCGTTCCAGCACGGCGAGGTCTTCGTCACCGAGGACGGCGCCGAGACCGACCTCGACCTCGGTCACTACGAGCGGTTCATCGACGAGAACCTCTCGCGCAACTCGAGCCACAGCGCCGGCGCGGTATGGGAGACCGTCCTCCGCAAGGAGCGCAAGGGCGACTTCCTCGGTGCCACCGTCCAGGTGATCCCGCACATCACGAACGAGATCAAGGCGCGCATTCGACGGGGCGCGAGCGCTCAGCCGACCGACGTCGTCATCTCCGAGATCGGCGGTACCGTCGGCGACATCGAGTCCCTGCCGTTCCTCGAGGCGATTCGCCAGTTCCGCCGCGAGGTCGGCCCCGAGAACGTCCTCTACCTTCACGTCACGCTCGTTCCCTTCATCGAGGCGGCCGGTGAGCTGAAGACGAAGCCGACTCAGCACTCGGTCAACGAGCTCCGGCGCATCGGTATCCATCCCGACATCGTCGTCTGTCGATCGCACGAAGAGCTCTCCGACGACATCCGGGAGAAGATCGCCCTCTTTGCCGACGTCGACGCGAAAGCGGTGATCGGGTCGCCCGACGTGCCAGACGTGTACCTCGTGCCCGAGCGACTCCAACGTGAAGGCCTCGACGATCTCGTCTGTACGCGCCTCGGGCTCGACGCGCCGCCCGCCGTGCTCGGCGAATGGAAGGATCTCACGGATCTGATCGTGAAACGGCGTGAGAACGTCGAGATCGCCCTCGTGGGGAAGTACATCAAGTTGCACGACGCGTACCTCTCCGTGCACGAGGCGCTCAAGCACGCCGGGATGCACCAGGGTGCGAAGGTTCACGTTCGCTGGTTCGACTCCGAGAACATGACATACGAGGAAGCGGTCGAGGAGCTCGAGAGCGTCGACGGGGTGCTCGTGCCCGGCGGGTTCGGCTCGCGCGGGTGGGAGGGGAAGATACTCGCCTGCCGCGTGGCCCGCGAGGAGAGGATCCCGTATCTCGGCATCTGCCTCGGCATGCACGTGGCGGTCTCGGAATTCGCCCGTCACGTCGTCGGTCTCGACGGGGCAAACTCGACCGAGATGGACCCCGAGACACCCTACCCCGTGATCGACCTCCTACCGGAGCAGAAGGAGATCGAAGATCTCGGTGGCACGATGCGTCTCGGCGCTCAGGCGGTCGAGCTCGGCGAGGGCACGCGCGCACGCGAGATCTACGGCGAGTCGACGGTGCAGGAGCGACACCGCCACCGCTACGAGGTCAACAATCAGTTCCGCGACCAGCTCGTTGCGGGCGGCCTCGTCATCTCGGGCACGTTCCAGGAGGGACGACTCGTCGAGATCGTCGAGCTTCCGGATCATCCGTGGTTCGTCGCGAGCCAGTTCCATCCGGAGTTCAAGTCGCGCCCGACCCGGCCGGCACCGCTCTTCACGGGCTTCGTCGGTGCCGCGCTCGAGCGCGCACGCGCTCGTGACGCCGTCGCCGCCGAGGTCCTTCGCTGAGCGACGTCACCCGTCTCTTTCTCGAGCTGGCCGCGATCCCGAGCCCGCCGGGTGACGAGCGGCTGGTCGCCGACCGTGTGATCGCCGAGCTGGAGGCGATCGGTCTCGCCTGGGACGAGGACGACGCCGGCGCGGCAGTCGGCTCGACGATGGGCAACATCCTCTCCCGCGTACCCGGCCGGACAGGTGATGGAACGCCGATCTTCCTTTGCGCTCATCTCGACACGGTGCCTCCCGACGGTCCTATCGATCCCGTTGTCGAGGACGGGATCGTCCGGAACGCCGGTGGCACGATCCTGGGCGCTGACGACAAGGCCGCGGTCGTCGTGATGCTCGAAGCGGTGCGTCGGCTCGTAACAGGCGGCAGGCCCCACGCAGGCATCGAGCTGCTTTTCACGCCGAAGGAGGAGGTTGGCCTCCGCGGGGCGTACGCCTTCGATCACACGCGGCTCGAGGCGCGGCTCGGCTACGTGTACGACCAGGCGGCGCCGATCGGGGAGATCATTCTCGGGGCGCCGTCACAGAGTGCGATCCACGCGCGCTTCCACGGGCGTGCCGCACACGCAGGGATGTTTCCGGAGGATGGACGGTCGGCGATCTTTGCCGCAGCCCGAGCGATCGCGGATATGCGACTCGGTCGAATCGACCATCAGTCGAGTGCGAACGTCGGTGTCATCTCCGGAGGCACTGCACGCAACATCGTCCCGGAGTGGTGCTCCTTCGAGGCGGAGGCGCGCTCGCGCGACCCGAAGACGCTCGGGGTTCTCATGCAGGAGATGCTCGACGCGATCGGTTTCGCAGCCAGCACGTCGGATTGCACTGCGGAGACGGAGATCGAGGAGACGTATCGCGGCTACACCTTCGCCGAGGACGAGCCCGCCGTCGTTCTCGCTGCCGAGGGACTCCGCCGTGCGGGGTACGAGCCGGCGACCGCGTTCTCGGGGGGCGGGGCGGATGCGAACGTCTTCAACGAGCGGGGCCTCGCCTGCGTGAACCTCGGGAACGGGATGACCGATATCCACACCCCGGACGAGCGCATCGCGGTAGCCGACCTCGAGGGAATGGTCGAGGTGACGCTCGCCATCATCGAGGCGGCCCGGGAGCCGTGAGATGGCGCTGACGCTGCGCTGGGGGACGGTGACGGCTGTCACGCAGCGACTCGACGATCTGATCCGGTGCACCGTCGATGGTCGCGACTGCGTCGCCTACCCCCGTCAGACGGGCTCGGTGGAGGTCGGAGATACCGTCCTCGTGAACACGCAGGCGAAGGATCTCGAGCTTGGCTCGGGCGGCTTCGATGTGCTCTACGCGAACATGACGCGTGGGCTCGGTTTGTCGCCTCCACACTTGGCCCACGTGATGACGTTGCCGTACACGACGGGTCAGGCTGCCGTCGCGTGCGTCGAGGAGCACGACAGGCTCGCCGACGACCTGGGTGGGATGCCTGTCGTGTGTTGCGGGCTCCATAGCCAGATTCCACCGGTCGTCGCGGGGATCGGCGCCGGGGTGCGCGTCGCGTATGCGCAGCTGGCGGGCGGAGCCCTGCCGGTTGCGTTCTCCGACACCGTTCGCACGCTCAAGACGAGACAGTTGCTCGAGACGGCGATCGCCGTCTCGCCGTGCCTCGACGG
This sequence comes from uncultured Thermoleophilia bacterium, assembly GCA_963699795.1. Classification (GTDB taxonomy): domain Bacteria; phylum Actinomycetota; class Thermoleophilia; order Gaiellales; family Gaiellaceae; genus Gaiella. The sequence continues at coordinate 47,989 of CAVOVG010000003.1, read as the reverse complement.
GGACGTTCAGGCAGTGACCGTTGCATCTGCACTCGCGTGGGCTCAGGCTCGGGGGTTCGACGTGGTCGTCTGCGGGATCGGCCCCGGTGTCGTCGGCACGAGATCGATCTTCGGTCATGGCGCCGTCTCCGTCGCGGAGGCCGCGAACACGGCAGCGGCTCTCGGAGGTCGTCCGGTGATCGTCGTACGGTACTCGGGCGCCGATCCCCGCGAACGCCATCGGGGTGTCTCCCACCACACGCGCTCGGCACTTCGGCTGACCCTCGGCCCACGCGACATCCCCTGGCCGGCCGGCCTCGGCCTGGACGACGATCTCGGCTCCGTCGTCGAGATCGAGGTCGACGGGTGGCAGGAGGCGTGCTCGGGCATCCCGCTCAGGCACATGGGGCGGGGGCCGGCGGAAGATCCCTGGTTCTTCGCATCTGCGTTCGCCGCCGGCAGGCATGCGCGCGCGCTTCTCGCGTGATGGAGGAGAGGCGCCTGGGGCCGGTCGTTGGCCTGGGGACGTACCAGACGTTCATGGACGACGTGGAGCTCGCGACGGCTGTGGTGGGCTCGGCGCTCGGCGCCGGTTCCACGGTGTTCGATTCGTCCCCGATGTACGGGCCCGCGGAAGCGTCGCTCGGGGAGGCACTGGGCGGCCGGAGGGATCATGCGGTCGTGGCGACGAAGATCTGGGCCGAGTCCGTCGAAGAAGGCCGCCGGCAGTATCAGGCGCAGGTTCGCTTCTTCGGCCGCGTCGACATCCAGCAGGTGCACAACCTCGTCGCCTGGGAGGAGCAGCTCCCATGGATCGAGGAGGAGCGTGACGCCGGTCGGATCGAGCGAATCGGAGTCACACACTTCGACGCCGCCGCGGTCGACGACTTCGAACGGGCGATGCGGAGTGGACGATTCGACTGCATCCAGATTCCGCTCAACCCGCTCGAGCGCGAGTGCGAGAAGAGGATCCTGCCTCTCGCCGAAGAGCTCGGGTTGGCCGTGATCGTGATGAGACCGCTCGGCGGCGCGCGCGACAGGACGTTGCGATCCGGGCCGAGCTCGGAGGCGCTCGCGCCGTTGCATCCCTTCGGCGTCGAGACGTGGGCACAGGCCCTCCTGAAGTGGTGCCTGGCCGATCCTCGGGTCGATCTGGTGATTCCGGCGACCTCCAAGCCCGAGCGCGCACGCGAGAACGCTGCCGCCGGTCTCGGGTTACAGTTTCGTCCCGACGAGCGACGCGTTGTCGAGGCGCTCGTCGGCACCTGAAGAGCTGAGCGGTTTCGGCCCGCCGATATTGCTTCCGGTATCGTCCTCCGTCGATGCGGATCGGAGTCGCTCGAGAGATCAAGAGGCGTGAGTATCGCGTTGCCTTGACACCCGCCTGTGCGCTCGAGCTCGTGCGGCGCGGACATGAGGTACTCATCGAACAGGGGGCCGGTTCAGGCTCCGGATTCTCCGACGCGTCGTACGAAGCTGTCGGTGCCCGGATCGAGTCTGTCCAGAACGTCTGGGGAGATGCCGACCTGCTGCTCAAGGTCAAGGAGCCGGTCGCGGAGGAGTACGGTCGACTCCGTGAAGGCCTGACGCTTTTCACGTATCTGCACATTGCTGCGAACGAGCCCCTGACGCGCGCGCTCGTCGACTCGGGCGTCACCGCGATCGCGTACGAGACGGTCGAGAGGGCCGATCGGCAGCTCCCGTTGCTGGCGCCGATGAGCGAGGTCGCGGGGCGGCTTGCACCGCAGATGGGCGCGTGGTCGCTCGAGAAGGCGCACGGTGGCCGGGGAATCCTGCTCGGCGGGGTTCCCGGAGTGCCGCCCGCTCGGGTCGTGATCCTGGGTGGCGGCGTCGTCGGCCTGAACGCCGCGATTATCGCTCTCGGGATGCAGGCCGACGTGTGGGTGCTCGACAAGTCGGTCGAGCGGATGCGCGATCTGGAGATAGCGCTCGACGGCCGGGTCACCCTCGCAATGTCGAATCGACTCCAGATCGAGGAGGTCCTGGCGGATGCGGACATGGTGATCGGGGCCGTGCTCGTCCCAGGCGCCATCGCGCCGAAGCTCGTCACGCGCGAGATGCTCGGCCTCATGCGGCCGGGCTCCGTCCTCGTGGACGTCGCGATCGACCAGGGCGGATGCTTCGAGACATCGCGCGCTACAACCCACGATGATCCCGTATTCGACGTGGACGGTATCGTTCATTACTGCGTCGCGAACATGCCGGGTGCGGTTCCGGTGACCGCAACAAAGGCGCTCACCAACGTGACGCTGCCATACGTCGAGGCGCTCGCCGACAAGGGGTTCGTTCGAGCGATCGGCGACGATCCATCCCTGGCTCGGGGAGTCAACGTCGTCGGCGGCAAGATCACGTACGAGGCCGTCGCGCAGGCGCACGATCTCGACTACGTTCCGCTCGTCGGCGCTCTCGAGATGTAGTTCCTGGGAGCGTTGTTCATCCGGGTCTCCTTGGAGGCTGGTGTTCTCAAAGACGCCAGTCTCCAACGAGGGCACCGGATGAGACTGCGTAGCGGAAGATCCGGAGGCGCCCGCCGGACCGGCTCCTGGTCGCCCCCCGTGGCGGGCTACCGGGGGTGAACTCGGTGACGTAGCGACCCGCGGGTACCGGTACGACGAGCGCAGCGTGGTCGAGGGCGCCGAGTGGTCGATCCCGTATGGGCCCGTGGCGTTCATGTCGGCCTCAGCGCGGTGCGATCATCGCAACCGGCGACAAGGTCCGGGAGGTTGCGCCCCTAGGTCTTGTCAGGTTGGCGCTTCGCCGACTTCATCGGCGAGATCCTGACCACGAGGTACGTGACCGCGGCCGAGAGGGCGAGGATCGAGCAGACGTAGAACACCAGCTCGATCAGTCCGAGAGCAGTTCGCATGTCGTGCGTAGACTACCGGCATGCCGCGGGCCTGCGTGATCGTGCTCGATGCCGTCGGTGCGGGTGAGTTGCCAGATGCAGCCGAGTGGGGAGATGAAGGCTCGGACACGCTGGGGAACGTCGCTCGTGCCGTCGGAGGTCTCGACCTGCCCAATCTCGAGGCGCTCGGGCTCGGGAACGTCGAGCCGCTCGAAGGCTGCCCGCCGCAGCCGGGAGCGCCCGCCGTCGCCGGAAGGCTGCTCGAGCGTTCGAACGGCAAGGACACGACCGCCGGACACTGGGAGCTGATGGGCATCGTCACGGCGGTCGCGTTCCCGACGTACCCCTACGGCTTCCCGGACGAGGTGATCGATCCGTTCATGAATCGCACCGCTCGAGGCGTCCTCTGCAACAAGCCCGCCTCCGGCACCGAGGTGATCCTCGAGTACGGCGAGCAGCACCAGAAGACGGGGAAGTGGATCGTCTACACGTCGGCAGATTCCGTGTTCCAGATTGCCGCGCACGAGGAGACGATCCCGCTCGAGGAGCTGTACGACGCCTGCCGGGCGGCGCGAGAGATCCTCACCGGCAAGCACGCCGTCGGGCGGGTGATCGCGCGCCCGTTCACGGGCACGCCCGGAAAGTACGAGCGCACACCGAACCGACACGATTTCTCGCTCGAACCAAGGCGTCCGAACTACCTGAGCGCGCTCCGCGCTGCCGGGTACACGACGTACGGCGTGGGGAAGATCTCCGACATCTTTGCGGGCTGCGACATCGACGAGTCGTTCCCGTCGAAGTCGAACGTCGAGGGCATCAACCGCACGATCGAGCTGCTCGAGAACATCGACGAAGGCTTTGTCTTCACGAATCTCGTCGAGACCGATCAGCTATGGGGTCACCGCAACGACCCTGTCAACTTCCACCGATGCCTTCAGGATTTCGATCGGCGGCTGCCGGACATTCTCGAGACTCTCCGGGAGGGCGATCTCCTCGTCATTACCTCGGATCACGGGTGCGATCCGACCACGCCCTCGAGCGACCACTCGCGGGAGTACGCAATGCTGCTCGCCTATGCGGCAGGGCGGAACGCTGCGGGGCGCATCCACGAGGACGGGGAGTTCGCCGACGTCGGAGCGACGATCTGCGCGTGGCTCGGTGCGAAGCACCCCGGCAAGGGTGCTCCGGGGTCGCCAATCATCGAGCCATGAGCCTCCCCCGGGGAGTCGAACGTTGGTCGCGTGTCCGACGACGTCGGCCCGGTGCGCGCCGGAATGCGGGTCACCGTGTTCGTCGCGGCGTAAACGAGAGCGGTACCTTCCGCGGCTCGTGTAGCACCTCTGTTAGAACGGAATCGGTGATACATCCTCTTGACCTGATCGAGCGGAAGCGCGACGGCGAAGAGCTTCCCCCCGACGAGCTTGCAGAGTTCGTGCTGGCGTATGCGCGTGACGAGGTACCCGAATACCAGATGGCTGCCTGGTGTATGGCGGTCTATTTCAAGGGACTGACGTCGGCCGAGACGTTTTCGCTCACCGATGCAATGGTCCGCTCTGGAGAGACGGTCGACCTAGGGGCTGCCATCGGGCGCAAGGTCGTTGACAAGCATTCGACCGGGGGCGTGGGCGACAAGACGTCGATTGCGGTCGGACCGATCGTTGCCGCCTGTGGAGTTCCGCTCGGAAAGATGAGCGGTAGGGGGCTCGGACACACCGGCGGGACGCTCGACAAGCTGGAGTCGATCCCGGGTTTTCGAGTCGAGTTGACCACCGAGGAGATGGTCGCGCAGCTCCGCGCTGTCGGCGTGGCGATCGTCGGCCAGAGTGCCAATCTCGTTCCCGCCGACAAGAAGCTCTACGCCCTTCGCGACGTGACGGCGACGGTCGACATCGTGCCCTTGATCGCGTCGTCGATCATGTCCAAGAAGATCGCGGCAGGCGGTAACGCCGTCGTGCTCGATATCAAGGTCGGGGACGGCGCCTGGATGAAGACGGTCGAAGATGCGCGGGTGCTCGCGCACGAGATGCTCGAGCTCGGCCACCGCGCCGGCATTGAGGTCGCGTGCCTCCTCACCGATATGGATCAGCCTCTCGGACGGGCCGTCGGCAACGCACTCGAGATTCGGGAAGCAATCGATACGGTGCGCGGCGAGGGTCCGGCCGACTTCACGGAACTCGTGCTCGACGCATGTGCGCGTCTGCTCGCATACTCCGACCTGGGGATCGACATCGAGGAAGGCCGACGGCGGGCCGAGGCTGCGGTCGCTGACGGCACGGCGTACGCGACCTACGAACGATGGATCCGGGCGCAGGGGGGCGATCCCGACCCGCACCAGCTCCCCGACGCGCCCGTGCGGCTCGTCGTCACGGCCCCAAGGGATGGTGTCGTCGCACGCCTCGGCGCTCTTGCCGTGGGCGTTGCTGTACTCGAACTCGGTGCCGGTCGCTGGACAAAGGCAGACACGATCGACCCCGCAGTGGGCGTACTCTGCTTCGCCAAGTGCGGTGACACGGTGCTCGCGGGAGACGATCTCGCCGAGGTGCATGCGCGAGACGACGCTGCCGCTGCGGTCGCCGCAAACGCGATCCTCGCGGCCTACACGATTGCCGACGAAGCTCCCGCCGCGCGCGGCATCGTTCTCGAAGTCGTCTCCTGAGCGACGGCTCTGAGCGAGGAATCCTGAATGAGGACTCCGTGAACGAGCACGGCCGCCGGACCTAGACTGAGCCTATGCCCGAACTTCCCGAGGTCGAGACCGTTCGTAGAGCTATCGCGCCGATCCTCGAGGGGGCTGGCCTCGAACACGTCGAGATTCGCGATCCGCGTCTGGTTCGGCCGTTCGACCCGGCTATCGTCGCCGAGGCGCTCGTCGGGGAGCGCGTGGCGGGGGTGGGCCGGCGTGGGAAATACTTGATCGTGGGGTTCGACTCTGGTCGGTCTCTGCTCGTGCACCTCCGGATGACGGGATCGTTGCGATTCGCGGAGCGAGGAGCGTTGGCCGACGACCCTCACCTGCGCGCTGTTCTCAGATTAGACAATGGTTCGGATGTCGCGTATCGAGACGTTCGTCGCTTCGGTACCTGGGAGCTCTTCGAGCACGGTGACCTCCGTCCGTATCTGGAGGCGCGCCTCGGGCCGGAGCCGCTCGGCCGGCTCTCGGCTGCGCAGCTCGGGGAGAGAATCGAGGGGCGCCGGGCTCCGCTCAAGTCGGCGTTGCTCGATCAGCGCACGATCGCGGGGCTCGGGAACATCTACGTCGATGAGGCGCTGTGGTATCAGCTGCCTGCATCCTCTGCGCGTCGCGGGCAGTCTCGATACGGTGGAGCTCGGTCGGCTCCACCGGGCGATCCGCCGCGTCCTGCGCAAGGCGATCGAGCGTCAGGGATCGACGCTCCGGGACTACGCGCAGCCCGACGGAAGCTACGGCTCGATGCAGGACGAGTTCCGGGCCTACGGGCGTGGGGGAGAGCCGTGTGACCGCTGCGGTGCGCCCCTGACCCGCATCGTCGTCAGCGGCCGGACGACGACGTACTGCCCGGACTGCCAGACGCTGCCGACCCAGATCCTGGCGACCAGGGTCGGGCTGACGTCGAGCGTCTGACTATGCCGCGAAGCGCTCGGCGAGCACGCCCGAGCGGTTGAGGGCGGCGAGCTCGTCGTAGCCGCCGATCGGCTGGCCGTCGATCATTACAAGCGGCACCGTCCACCGACCGCCGAGGTCGTGGACGCGCTGTCGAAAAGCCGGGTCGTCATCGAGAGCGACGAGGTCGTAGTCGAGGGCGAGCGAGTCGAGGAGCGCCCTTGCGCGGACGCAGTACCCGCACCACTCCGTGGTGTAGAGGACGATTTCGGGCACCAGACGCATTAACGCCTGCAGAGCGGGGGGTATTCCCCTTCTGGCCCGCTCCGCCGTGTCTGCTCCGGCCACGGACCCTCGTACACTGGAGCCATGGCTCGTTCGACAACCACCGAGGCGGTCGTCCTCCGGTCGTTCCGCCTCGGTGAGGCGGACCGTATCCTGCACCTCTACACCGAGGAGCGGGGACGCGTGGCTGCGGTTGCGAAGGGAGTCCGCAAGACGAAGTCGCGCTTCGGCGGGAGGCTCGAGCCGTTCTCTCACGTCGAGGTCGTGCTGCATCAGGGCCGCGGCGATCTCGACACGGTTACGGGTGCGTCACTCGTTCGATCCCACGACCGAATCCGCTCGGAGCCGTACCGTCTGCAGGTCGGGATGATTGCGCTCGAGGCGATGCTCAAGCTCTTCACGGAGCAAGAGGCGAACGAGAAGGCGTTCACCGCACTGACGCGGTTCCTCGACGCTCTGGACGAGGTCGCACCGCGGCCCGGGGCGCGACCGGCTCTCGATCCCGTCGTCCTCTCTTTTCAGCTCAAGCTGCTGTGGGTCTCCGGCTACATGCCGCACCTCGAGACGTGCGTCGAGTGCGGCGCGACGGAACCGCTCGTCGCGTTCCTTCCCTCGGCGGGCGGTGGCGCCTGTGCCGCGTGTGATCAGGGTGGGATCTCGCTCTCGCCGGAGGGGGTTCACGGCATGCGGGTATTACTCCATTCCCCGATCGCGGCGGCATCGACCGCGGGCATCGGGGAGCGGGCCGAGCGTGACGCGCTCGCGGTCGTAACCGCGTCATACGAGTACCACGGGGGATTCCGGCTCAAGACCGTCTCGGCCTGACCTCTATCGCCATTCGAACGGTTCGGGTGATCGTCCCTCGACGACGTCGAGTAGCCCTCGCAGAGCATGAGCCGCGTAGCCGTCGACCTCGCCGGCGGCGAAGTCGTGAACGGTGACCGAAACGGCATGCGGTGTGTGCTCTCCTCGTGCGCACTCGTCGCCGGCAACCTCCGTCCGGCGCCCCCCGAACAATTCGAGGGCATCTGCCAGAGGGATCGAGACCACCGTCGCCACCTCGTCCGGATGGAGCCTGTACCGGTCGAGCGGAAGGTCGGACCGGACGGCGAAAACGTCCTGGACCTCATTGTCGGCTCCGCCCGCTCCCGTGGTGAAGCGGCGACCGAGGCGCGTCAGGTCGGACAGTGCGATCTCGAGCCCTATCTCCTCCTCTGCCTCGCGGATCGCCGTCGCGAGCGTCTCGCCGGCACGGAGGTGCCCTCCGACGGCCACGTCGAGCGCTCCCGGCCACGTGTCCTTCGACAGCGAGCGCCTCTGGAAGACGGCAACGCCCGCCGCCTCCGTCGACGCCTCCGACCCAGATGTGGAGTGCGCCGTGCCAGTCGCCGTCGCGGTGGACGTCACCTCGCGCTCTTGACGGTGCCCGTCGGGCGACCGGCTGCGTCGAGAACGTCGAACAACTCGTCCTGCGGGTCGGTGGTGGGGAGGAAGCTGCTCAGAAGCGCTCGAGCACGTTCTGGAGGGCCCCGTCGGCAACCAGCTGCTCGGTGAGCTCCATGCGGCCGGGGCGCACCTCACGCTGCACGACGCCGTCGCTCGCGAGGCGGTACTGGCCGACCCAGTCGAGTGGCGGCGAGTACACGTGAACGGTTGCCGCCGGCAGGCCGTCCTCGTGACTGACACGGTGGATGTAGCCCGGCCCACCCCTGCGCGTGTCTCCCTTACGGAGCTCCCGCGATCGGTGCTCGGCGCCGTACACCATCAGATCCTCGCGGACACAGCCGCGCGCCACGCAGAGTCCGACGCCGGAGATGTAGTGGTCGTGGAAGCCCGTTCCCTGACCCGGCATCCAGGAGAGGACCCACGCGTCCATGCGCTCATCCTCGTAGACGAGCTCGTAGCGTCGGTGCGTCGCATCGTCGTGGACGAGCGGCTCCCAGAGGTCGGGCCTCGCAGCGAATCGACTGGCGACATCCTCGAGCTCTTCCGGCGTCAGGAGGCCATCGTGGGGAATCATCCCGTCGAGCGAGGAGAGTGCGGGGACAAAGACAGGCTCGGTGCTTATCGACACGCCCATCATCTTACGCGAAACAGTGGACACTGTGTCGAGATATTGTCCAATAAACCGGGTCGGTTACCCGAGCAGGCGCCGAAACGCCCGTTCTCGGGTTGTCCGCACCTCGTCCGGAGGTGGTATGAGCGTCCGGTTTCGGATCAGCCAGACGCCGATCACGAGGACGAGGGCAAAGATGCCGGCTAGGGCGAAGACGTCTGCCAGATTGAAGGCGACAACGCCGCGATCGCCGCCGGCGATGAACGGGTTCGGCACCTGCCATGCCGTTCCACGCTGCGGAAAGGCTGTTCCCGAGTAGACCTGCGGCGAAGATCCCCGCAGCCGGCGCGACGAGAGCCGACGGTATCCGGGCGACGGCGATCATGCTCGCGAACACGATGACCGACAACGCGAGCCAACCGAGCGAGCGTTCGTGGTAGGCCCATGGCTCGGTTGGGATGCGTACTTTCACGAGCAGGTCCACCGCCGCAAGCGGTAGCGCCACACAGAGCATGATCCCGATCCTTCCCATTCGTACGACGGTACCGGTGCGAACGCGGCAGCTGACGGGCAGGATGGTCGGCGTGGAAGTCCAACTCGATGGGGGATTCGCCCTCGATGACGATCGGGATCGCATCGATCGAACCGCGGTGCACGAGTTCCTTACGACCTCGTACTGGGCCGAGGGCCGCCGTCGCGATCTGATCGACGAGCTCATCGCGACCGCTGCGCGAGTGGTCGGCCTGTACACCCCTGACGGCAGCCAGGTCGGCTTCGCGCGAGTCGTCTCCGATTTCCGCACCGTGTCCTATCTCGCGGACGTCTACGTGCTCGAGGAGTTCCGTGGCCGCGGCCTGGGCCTCGAGCTCGTTCGGTTCACGGTCGACGGCGGCTCGCTCGCAGAGACCAAGTGGCTGCTGCACACCCGCGACATGCATCGGCTCTACGCCAGAGTCGGCTTCGCCATCCCCGATGGGAGGGCGATGGAACGACGGCCGTCCTGCTGAGCATCGTTCGCGGCCCGCGACCGCTTCGGACGCTTCTAGGCCGAATCGACCTTCGGTGAGCTCCACGGTTGGGCCAGGCGATCAAGCAGGTGCTCGCGCGCACGAGCGATCGAGATCCGCTCCTGGGCGAGCGAGTCGCGCTCGCGGATCGTGATCGTATCGTCCTCGAGCGTCTGGTCGTCGATCGTGAGGGCAAAGGGCGTGCCGATCTCGTCGTGCCTGCGATAGCGCCGGCCAATCTGGCCACCGTCGTCGTACTCGACCGAGATCAGCTGGCGCAACTCCTCGTAGAGCTTCCGTGCGCGGCTTGCCATGTCGTCGCTCTTGCCGATCAGCGGCAGCACGGCCGCCTTCACAGGCGCAAGCTGCGGATGGAGGCGGAGAACCGTGCGCTCTCGCTCCGCGACGATCTCCTCGTCGTAGGCGTCGACGAGGAACGCGAGCATCGACCGGTTGACGCCGAGAGCGGGCTCGATCACGTGCGGCGTGTAGCGGCTGCCGTCCTGCTCGACCCATTCGAGCTTCGTTCCCGACGCCGCCGTGTGCGCCGAGAGATCGAAATCGCCACGGTTGGCAATGCCCTCCAGCTCTGACCAGCCGATCGGGAAGAGGTACTCGAGGTCGCTCGTTCCGCTCGAGTAGTGCGACAACTCGTCTGCGTCGTGCGGGCGAATCCGCAGGTGGCTCTCGCGGATCCCGTACCGGCGATGCCAGGCGTAGCGCTCGTCGACCCAGTAGCGATACCACTCGTCGGCCTCGGCGGGTGGGACGAAGAACTCCATCTCCATCTGCTCGAACTCGAGAGTCCGGAAGATGAAGTTGCCCGGGGTGATCTCGTTGCGGAACGACTTGCCGATCTGGGCGATCCCGAACGGCGGCTTGCGTCGAGCGATCCCGGCGACGTTCTTGAAGTTGATGAAGATTCCCTGCGCCGTCTCGGGCCGGAGGTAGACGGGCACGCCTGTCTCCTCCATCGCACCGACCCGCGTCTCGAACATGAGGTTGAACTGGCGCGCCTCGGTGAGGTCGCAGTCGGACGCCTCGCCCGGCCGCTTGCTCGGCCGCTGGCCGCACTGTGCGTCCTCGAGATGGTCGGCGCGATAGCGCTTCTTGCAGAACTTGCAGTCGACGAGCGGGTCGGAGAAGCCGCCAACGTGGCCGGATGCCTTCCACACCTCGGGGTGCAGGATGATCGAGGAATCAAGGGCGACGATGTCTTCCCGTTCCTGCACCATCGCTGACATCCAGCGCTGCTTGATGTTGTCCTTCAGCAAGACACCGTAGTGCCCGTAGTCGTACGCTGACCCGAGCCCTCCGTAGATCTCCGACGAGGGGAAGACGAAGCCGCGCCGCTTGCAGAGCGAGACGATCTTGTCCATCGTGACGGCGTCGGCCATGCGCGTGACCTTACCCGCGCACAACGGCCGATGTTCCCGGTAGCTTCCGTGCGGATGACGACGACTGCAGCGAGCTCCCGCCTCGTTTCCGACGACCTCGAGGCCCGCGCGATCGCGTGGCGCAGGCACCTGCACGCAAACCCCGAGCTGTCGTTCGAGGAGCACGAGACGTCGGCGTTCGTCGAGCAGACGCTGCGATCGTTCGGTGGGCTCGAGATCGAGCGCCCTGCCGGAACGGCGGTCGTCGCGCGCCTGCACTGTGCGAAGCCCGGCAAGGTCGTCGTTCTCCGTGCCGACATGGATGCCCTGCCCATCCAGGAGGAGAACGACGTTCCCCACGTCTCGACGCGCCCCGGTGTGATGCATGCGTGTGGCCACGATGGGCACACGGCAATGCTCCTCGGCGCTGCGCAGCTCCTCTGTGAGCGCCGCGACGAGATCGCCGGCGAGGTTCGATTCGTCTTCCAGCACGCCGAGGAGTCGCCGCCCGGTGGAGCCCGCGCCGTTGTCGACTCGGGCGTGATCGAGGGCGCCGCACTCGTCATCGGCGTGCACGTTCTCTCCGGGCTCGAGACGGGCAAGGTCTCTTCGGTTCCCGGTCCCGTCATGGCTGCGGCCGACCTGTTCACGCTCGACATCATCGGGCGCGGTGGCCATGGGGCGAGCCCGCACGAGACGGTCGACCCGGTTGTCGTGGCGGCGCAGGTGATCACGAACCTGCAGCAGGTCGTCGCCCGTGAGACGGACCCCTTCGATTCCGTCGTCGTCTCGGTGACGACGCTGTCCGCAGGTAGCGCACGGAACGTCATTCCCGGCTCGGTTCGACTCGGAGGAACCGTGAGGACGCTGTCGACCTCCCGACGAGTAGAGGTTCGCGACGCCATCGAGCGCGTGATCGCAGGCGTCACATCCGCCCATCGAGCCACCTACGACTTCGCCTTCGAGGTTGGATACGACCCGGTCGTGAACGATTTTGACGCCTCCGCCGCCGTTCGCAGGGCTGCCGTGGCAGAGCTCGGAGAGAGCGCTCTCGTCGAGTTTCCTCCGGTGATGGGCGGGGAGGATTTCTCGGCGTACGCAGCGGTCGCGCCTTCGGCGTTCTTCTGGATCGGGTCAGGGAACGAGGAGCTCGAGACGATGTTCCCTCACCACCATCCGCGCTTCGACATCGATGAGGCTGCACTTCGCGACGGGATCGCCGTCTTCGCGCGGACGACGCTCGACGTCCTTCGCTAGAGGCCCGTGGCGGGGAAGGGCACGCCGGCGATCGTGGCGGCGGAGCGCGCCGGGATCGCGTTCACCGTGCACGAGTACGAGCACGATCCGAAGGCTCCGTCGTTTGGTCTCGAGGCTGCCGACAAGCTCGGCGTCGATCCCGCGCGGGTCTTCAAGACACTGGTGGCTGATGTCGGCGGCGCGCTCACGGTTGCGATCGTGCCGGTCGAGGCGCAGCTCGACCTGAAGGTGCTCGGGAAGCGCGTCGCGATGGCCGATCTCAAGCTCGCAGAGCGGACGACCGGGTACGTGACCGGTGGGATCAGCCCACTCGGTCAGCGGAGGCGCCTACCGACCGTCCTCGACGACTCTGCGCTCGCGTACGAGACGATCCACGTGAGCGCCGGCCGCAGGGGGCTCGAGATCGAGCTGTCGCCGTCCGACCTGCTTGCGCTCACGGGCGGGCGAGTTTCGTCGATCGCCGCCCACCGCTGAGTGCGGCTCGGAGCTCCGCCGCCCTGGCGGCGCCCCGGAGTGGCACGTCGGCTGGCGTCAGCCTCCGGCGATGACCGTCGCCGCGAACGCAGGATCGACGTTGCCGCCCGAGACGACGAGAACCGTCGGCCCATCAGCCACCACCGCGCCTGTCCGGAAGGCCGCAAGCGTGAGAGCACCCGTCGGCTCGACGAGGAGCTTCGCCTCGAGTGCGAGCCAGCGCATCGCCTCGAGAACGGCGTCCTCCGAGACGGTGACGATCTCATCAACGAGCGCCGAGATGATGGCGAAGTTCATCGCGCCGATCTCCTGTGTGCGCACACCGTCGCAGATCGTTCGCGTCACGTCTGCCGCAGGCCAGCTCACGATGCGCCCCTGGCGAAGAGATTCCTGCGCGTCGGCGGCCAGCTCGGGCTCGACGCCGATCACGCGCGCGTTCGGGCAGAGCGACTTGACCGCAGTTGCGACACCCGAGATGAGGCCACCGCCGCCGATGCAGACGATGACGGTCGACACATCGGGCAGCGTCTGGGCCACCTCGAGTCCGACGGTTCCCTGCCCGGCAATGATCCGTGCGTCGTCGAACGGCGGGATGTACTCGAGCGAGCGGGAGTCGCGGATCTCCGCCGCCGCGCGCTGTCGTTCGTCGCTCGCGTTTGCGCAGCGGACGATCTCGGCACCCCAGGCCGCCGTCCGGGCGACCTTCACGGGAGCGGCGTTTTCCGGCATCACGATCGTCGCCGGCACCCCATGAAGTGCTGCTGCGGCCGCGACGCCCTGCGCGTGGTTGCCGCTCGAGTCCGCCACCACGCCGCGCTCGATCGTCTCGAACGGTGTCGACGCGAGCGCGTTGTACGCACCCCTGAACTTGAATGACCCCGTCCGCTGGAGGCTCTCCGGCTTGACGAAGACATCGTCGTCGAGAGGGAGCCGTAGGAGGGGGGTGCGAACGGCGACACCGTCGAGGCGGTGCGCTGCCGCCTCGATCTCGCTCAGAGAAACGGGGAGATCCGGACCGGTCACGCCTGTGATCGTATCCCGCGCCCGGCCACACCGGATACCCTCCCGCGCGTGACCACAGAACAGACCCCGGTCGAGCTCCACATCGTCTCGGACTCGACGGGCGAGACTGCGGCGCGTCTCGTGCTCGCGCTCGAAGCCCAGTTCCCCGAACAGGAATTCAACGAGATCCGACACCCACGGGTCGAGTCCGTCGACGACCTGCAACTTGCGGTTGCCACCGCGCGTGGCCGTCCGGCAGTGATGGTGTACACGCTCGTCGAACCGGGGCTGCGCGAGGCGATGCGCCAGCTCTGTCGTCGCGCCCGCGTCCACTACTGCGATCTGCTCGGGCACCCGATCGACTCGATCGCACGCGTCTCCGGGGCGGCTGCGCAGATGACGCCCGGAGCGCGCCCGCCGCTCGATCAGACGTACTTCAAGCGGATCGAGGCGATCGAATTCGCGGTCAAGTACGACGACGGGGTCGGGAGCGGCCTCGACGAGGCGGACGTCGTGCTCGTTGGAGTCTCCCGGACGTCGAAGACCCCGCTCTCGATCTACCTCGGGTACCTTGGCCACAAGGCGGCGAACGTGCCGATCGTGAAAGGGATCAAGCCGCCCGCCGCGCTCTTCGAGATCGATCCTGCCAAGATCGTCGGGCTGACGATCGAGGCCGAGCGCCTGTCCGAGATCCGCTCGAACCGCGTCGCGACGATGGGCGGTCCCAAGAAGCGCTACGCCGGCCTGCTCGACGTCTACGAGGAGCTCGACGAGGCGACGGCGATCCATCGGCGTCTCGCGTGCCCGGTGCTGGATGTCTCGGATCTCTCTGTCGAGGAGACCGCCATGCGCGTGATCAAGCTCGTCGCAGACCGCCAGCGTGAGCGGCGGCAGAAGTCGTGAGTGGCCGGAGCGTCTGGCGTCCGGAGGGGCGGTCGATCGAGGAGAAGGGTTGGGCTCCGCTTCGCTTCTGGGTGCTCTGGGGCTCCCTCCTCGGGCTCGCGGTGGTGCTGTTCTACGTGATCCTCACGCCCGTCTGGATCGGCCTTCGCGTTGCGGCGTGGGTGGCGGAGTTCAGGTCGCGCCGGCGTCGCTGACCTCCGTGCTCTTCGCCTGCTCCAGACACGGGTCAGCCTGAATCCTCGCGACGCCCTGCTGAGTAAGGTGTGGTCGTGCGGGCCAGACTCCTCGTTCGCGATGTCGGGCCCTGGACGATCTATTCCCTCGCCGTCGCCCTAGCGGTGCTCTGGATGCTCGCACGACCGATGGGGCAGCCGGCGTCCTCGTACGTCGGCCAACTCCTCGGCGCGGAGTCGATCCTCCTTCTCTCGCTCGGGCTCGTACTCGTCAGCATGTTGCCGTGGGTGGAGCACTGGTTTGACGGGATCGATCGCGCCGCGATCTGGCACCGCCGGGTCGCGATCGCAGGTCTCGTGCTACTGGCTCCGCACATCCTGATGTCATCGAGCAGCGCGAGCACGACGCTCGGGGGGCCGCTCGGCCTGGTCGGCGCGATCGGGCTAGTGGCGCTCGCGTTATGGGCGATCCTGCCACGATGGCAGTCCGTGGTGCCGGGGCCGCTACGGGGTGCCGTCCTCGCTCTGCGCGATGCCCCACTCGTCGCGAACGTGCGTCGCATCTTCGGGGGGTACGACCGCTGGCGGATGTTGCACCGCACCACGGGACTGTTCGTCGGTGCCGGCTTCTTCCATGGGCTGCTCGACGGGACGCCGTTCAACGGGGCACCGATCCTGCGCTGGAGCTACGTCGCGATTGGCGGCGTCGGGCTCGCGTTCTACGTCTACCGCGAGTTGTTCGCGCGGTTCTTCCTCTCGCTCCACGACTACCAGGTCGACGCCGTCCGAGAGATCGATGACGGTCTCGTCGAGATCGCAATGCGGCCGCTCGGCCGCCCCGTCGGCTTCATCCCGGGACAGTTCGCGATGGTGTACCTGGAGGCCAAGGACGGCTGGCATCGCCATCCGTTCACGATCGCGAGCGCACCGCACGAGGACGCCGTGCGAATCACTGTGAAGGCGCTCGGCGACTACACCTCACAACTCCAGACACTTGTCGAGCCAGGCATGCCCGCCGTGATCGGTGGCCCACATGGACGCTTCAGCCACTGGCGCGGTACGGACAGGCAGGTCTGGATCGCAGGCGGCGTCGGCGTTGCGCCGTTCCTCAGCTGGCTCCGCGCTCTCGACGGTCACCTGCCCCACGACGTCCAGTTCTTCTACACCGCGGACGGAGTGCCGCCGTTCGCCGACGAGGTTCACGCAATAGCAGATCGCCACGCCTCCCTTTACGCGCACCTGATCGACACGAGCGTCGAGGGCCGGCTGACGCCCGAGCGCGTCCTCGCCGCCACGAACGGCGACCTGCGGGGTCTCTCGGTATTCATGTGCGGGCCGGGCGCGATGCTCGGCACCTTCCAGAGAGAGCTCGGATCGGCGGGCGTGCGGCGCAAGCACATCCACAGAGAGCACTTCGACTGGCGGTGACGAGCGGCGGGCTTTCGCGACCCGACCCCACACGTCCCGGCGAGGCTCGGTCATCCGCCACCCCGCCATGCGCGCGGACTTGGCGCGACCTGGCGGCCAGGGAATACCGCTGAACGATGCTGTGGACGTCCAGGCGCTCGATCGACGGAGGGACCCGACGGATCCCCCGCTGCGCGCCGCGCGACCTTCTCGGCTCACGCCTCCGCCTGCTTGCGGGAGTCCCAGGCCTCGACGATGCGCATGTTGCCGTCTTCGGCCATGGCTGCTACGTGGAAGAAACCTCTGGGCGATGGGGTGTCGGTGATCCCGAGAGAAGTCGGCATCCGGTCGTACGCCGCCGGCGTGATCCGGACTCGATGATCCGTGCGATTGCCGTTGCGCCTCCCTGGTTGACGTGGCGGCACACATCCAAAGGCTGATGGACCATGGAGGCGCGTGGCACGCCTGCACGCTCTGACGCTGCGCGAGGCGCGACTCGTCCACAGCCCGCCGCCTCCACCCGCGACGGCTACGCGGCGTCGGTCTCGTCCGTCAACTCGGAGATCTCGAACAGGTGCCCGTCGGGATCGCGGAAGAATGCACGGATCTCAGTGCCCCGATCCACGGGGGGCGTCACGAACTGCGCGCCACGCGACCGCAACAGCTCGTAGGTTGCTCGGCAGTCGTCGACCCGGAAGATGAGCTGGCTGCTCACCCGGTTCGTGTCCGCGGGCACGTCGAGGGTCACGCCCGGCTTGTCCGGCGTCGGTCCGCCGCCGGTGACGAGGAGCACCCACGTTCCGAGCAGGTCGAGCACGACCGAGGTTCCGCCGTACTCACCGTAGACGGTCGCATCGAGCACCTCGACGTACCAGTCGCGGCTGGCGGCGGCGTCTGACACGACGAGCATGTGCGTCACGGCTTCGGCCCGAAACCGGCCGACGGATCTCTGGGCGTCGCTCACGAGCTCACGGTGCCTGAAGCCGGCCGGCGGCGCAATGACGAAAACCGAATCCGCTTCCCCGGGCGACGGAAGTGTCGGAACGTACGACAGCTGAGCTTCCGCGTCAATCGCCGTGCGACAGGCTGACGTGGATCGCGGGATAGCATTCGCCTCACCCCATGCTCGCGCTCATCGCAATCCCACTCGCTGCCCTCTCTCTCACCGCCTCGATCAAGCCGCTGCCTGCACCGCTCAAGGCGGACATCGACGGCCGCTACTGGCACGCAGGCTGCCCGGTGCCGCTGAAGGGGCTGCGACTCCTCACGGTCAAGCACTGGGGCTTCGACCGAAAGCCGCACACCGGCACCCTCGTCGTCAATTCCAAGGCCGCCACGCCGCTTGTGCGCGTGTTCGCCAAGCTCTACGAGCTCCGCTTCCCGATCCGCCACCTTGACGCGACCGAGGTGTACGGACCGCCCGACGCGCTACCCGCCGACGGCGACATCAGCGGCTCGTTCGAGTGCCGCCAGGCCGTCCCCTCCCCGTGCTCGAAGGGAACCGCAACCGGCACCGGCCACTGGTCGAATCACGCCTACGGCCTCGCGATCGACCTGAACCCGACCGAGAACCCCTACGTCGGTTGCGGCAGCAGCCGCAACAAGGCGAGCCTCCCCTTCCTCGACCGCTCGCGCGTACGCAAGGGCATGGTCACGCCCGCGGTCGTCGCGGCCTTCCGCTCGATCGGCTGGGGCTGGGGCGGCAGCTGGAGCGGCGACACGAAGGACTACATGCACTTCTCCCACAACGGGCACTGACGCCGCCGCGGGAGATCGAAGGCCCTCCAACCTGCGCTCGGTCAGAGGCGGCGGCCCGCTCATGTCAATCCCGGGCAGATCGGCGACAGGCGTCAGGAACCAGCGGTCGAACTCGTGATCAGAGGACGACACGCTGTGGAGAACGCCGTCCCCACCCGGCACGTCGTGAATCACGGGCACGAGATAGTTGCCGTCGGGCGTCGACTGGAGGTAGGCGCGATGGTCGGCGAGGCCGTGGCGCACCTTCATGTCCTCGAACTCGGTCTGTCGGTCGCCTACGATCTCGCCGAGCTGCCGGCGCCGCTGACGAATTGGTCGACGTCCGCCTGGGTGCGCAGCCGGACAACGGGGAACCCTGCGAGCTCGACCGGATACTCCCGACGACGGCGGTAATGCGCACGGAGCGCATACGGGATCAGGGCGTCACGGCCCCACACAGCACCGCGGAGGGTCTCGCGGTTGCCGTTCCACAGCTCCTCGCCGCCACGTATCCGCCGCGCCGTGCGCCGTGCGAGTCGAGGGAGCCAGACGCCCACCGGGAGATCGAGCCAGAGCACGACGTCGGCTTGCGCGAACACGAGATCGCCGATCTTCCCCCGGTAGCCGCCGTCGATCACCCAACCGTCCCCTGCGAGCACCGGCTCGAGCAGGAGGCGAAGTTCGTTGTTGGATATCTCCCGCCAGTTCCGGCCGTGAACGAGGCCGTCGAGCTCGACGAACGGCACCTCGAGCCGGCGGGCGAGCTCGCGGCCCACCGTCGTCTTGCCGTTTCCGCTCGCAGAGGCCGTCACGGAGACCTTCCGCATCACAGCAGGCGTGTCGCTATCGGCTCCGCTCCGTCGCGCGACACCACGTACCCGCGAGCCTCCGCCCGGTCGCTCACGATCTCGCCGAGCTCGGTGCCCTGGTACACCGCCGCGGCGCCGTCGTCGCAGGCTATTCCGGGCGGGAATCCTCCGGCGACGAGGCGCGTGTAGACAGGGCGGCGGCGTTCCTCGCCATCGAAGTGAGGGCAGTAGCTGCCCGCGAGGAAGCCGAGGCCGTCGTCGAGGCCGTCGAGCTCGACAGAGAACGAGTCGGTGACGCACGCCTCGAACCAGCAGTTCGCGCCGGCCGAGACGCCGCCGAGCGTAGCCCCACGATCCCAGGCATGACGGAGGGCAGCGTCGATTCCGTGCAACCGCCACAGCGCAAGCATGTTGGCGGTGTTGCCACCGGCGACCACGACCACGTCGGCGTTTGCAACGCGCTCGGCCGGGCGATCGGGGATCCCGAAGACCGTCACGGTCTCCGGCTCGCAGTCGCGAGGCGCGAACGCCGCGTGGAAGGCCACGCTCACCCGCTCGGCATCGCCGACGGCCGTCGGCAGGAACACGACCCGTGGGCGCGGACGAGGAGAAAGGGCGAGGAGCAGGTCGTCGAGCGGGGATCGAAGGTCGCCGGAGAGAAAGCCCCCACCACCCATCGCCACCACGTGTCCCCGCACGGTGGCGATTGTCGCAGATCGATCGCCGTAGCGGGGACGGGAGGGGATCTCGACAGATGACCCTCCGCGCGGGGGCCGGCTTGTGCGAGGATCGCGGCGTGCGCTACGTCTACGACTACTCCGAGGAGGCTCCGGGCGGTCGAGAGCTTCTGGGTGGCAAGGGAATCGGCCTTGCGGAAATGACGGCGCTCGGCGTTCCCGTTCCGGCCGGGTTCACGATCACCACCGATGCATGTCGCGCCTACATGGCGGGCGGCAAGGTCGTGCCGGAAGGGCTCGACGACGAGGTCGGCAAGCACATCGCCGCCCTCGAACAGCAGTCGGGAAAGCGGTTCGGTGACGCGTCGGACCCGCTTCTCGTCTCCGTGCGCTCGGGTGCCGCGGTGTCGATGCCGGGGATGATGGACACGATCCTGAACCTGGGGCTGAACGACGTCGCGGTGGAAGGGCAGGCCCTGTCGACGAAGAATTCCCGGTTCGCCTACGACTCGTATCGGCGCCTGATCCAGATGTACGGCGAGGTCGTGGACGGCGTCGGCGGGCATCGGTTCGAGAGCGCGATCGACGATCTGAAAGCGGCACGCGGCGTCACGGGCGATCTCGATCTGGGCGCCGACGACCTGCGCGAGCTGGTCGACACGTTCCAGCGAATCTACGAGGACGAGGTCGGCGTGCCCTTTCCTCAGGACCCGCGCGAGCAGCTGCGCCGCGCCTACCGCGCCGTCTTCGATTCGTGGGATGCGCCCCGGGCGAACGTCTACCGCGGCCTGTACGGGATCCCGGACGACATCGGCACGGCCGTCAACGTCGTGCAGATGGTGTACGGCAACAAGGGGGAGAGCTCCGGTACCGGGGTCTGCTTCACCCGTGATCCGTCGACGGGCGAGGCGCAGTACTACGGCGAGTTCCTCATCAACGCTCAGGGGGAAGATGTCGTCGCCGGGACGCGGACGCCCGAGCCGATCTCTGCGATGCACGAACGGCTGCCGGAGGCCTACGTGGAGCTGACCGCCGCGTTCGAGTTGCTCGAGGCTCACTACCGCGATATGCAGGACATCGAGTTCACGGTCGAGGAGGGCAAGCTCTATCTCCTGCAGACCCGGACCGGGAAGCGCACCGCGACCGCAGCGCTCCGGATCGCCGTCGAGATGACGGAGGAGGGCCTGATCAGCCGTGGCGAGGCGGTGGCCCGCACGGATATCGATCAGCTCGAGCAGCTTCTGCATCCGATGCTCGATCCGACTGTCGCGGTCGAGGTCGCGGCGAAGGGGCTGAATGCCTCGCCGGGTGCAGCGTCTGGCGCGATCGTCCTCGACGCCGATACCGCCGAGGAGCGCGGGAAGGCCGGAGACGACGTGATCCTCGTGCGCTGGGAGACGTCGCCGGACGACATCCACGGCCTCATCGAGGCGCGCGGCGTGCTGACTGCGCACGGAGGCTTGACCTCGCACGCTGCCGTGGTCGCACGTGGGATGGGCAAACCGTGCGTCACGGCGTGCGAAGGGCTCTCGATAGACGAGCGGGCCGGCACGGTCACGATCGGCGAGCAGATCCTCAGAGTCGGAGACGTGATCACGATCGACGGAGCGACGGGACGCGTGATCATCGGCGCCGTCCGCCTCGTCCCGCCCGCGATCGACGAGAACTTCGGCACGATCCTGAGCTGGGCGGACGAATTCGGTCGTCTGCGTGTCCGTGCGAACGC
This sequence comes from uncultured Thermoleophilia bacterium, assembly GCA_963699795.1. Taxonomy (GTDB): domain Bacteria; phylum Actinomycetota; class Thermoleophilia; order Gaiellales; family Gaiellaceae; genus Gaiella. The sequence continues at coordinate 26,675 of CAVOVG010000003.1, read as the reverse complement.
CGACACGCCCGAGGATGCTGCCAAGGCGCGCGAGTTCGGGGCGACCGGCATCGGGCTCTGCCGCACCGAGCACATGTTCATGGCGCCCGAGCGGCTGCCGATCGTGCAGGAGATGATCATGGCCGTCACCGAGTCGGACCGGCGGGCGGCCCTCGATCGGCTCCTGCCTGTTCAGCAGGCGGACTTCGAGGGGATCTTCGAGGCGATGGCCGGGTTCCCGGTCACGATCCGATTGCTCGACCCACCATTACACGAGTTCCTCCCGACGCCGGAGGAGGCGACGACGGATGCGATGCGCCAGCGCATCTTCGATCTGCACGAGGCGAACCCGATGCTCGGGACCCGGGGCTGCCGACTCGGGCTCCAGTTCCCGGAGATCTACGAGATGCAGGTGCGCGCAATCGTTCGGGCCGCCGCGGCTGTCGAGGCCCGCGGCGGTGAGGCGCCGCTCGTCGAGATCATGCATCCCCTCGTCGGTTTTCGCGAGGAGCTCGCTCGTCTCCGTGAGCTGACCGAGCGCATCGCGGCAGAGGAGCCCTCCGTCGCCTATCTGTGCGGCACGATGATCGAGCTCCCACGCGCATGCATTCGCGCCAACGAGATCGCCGAGGTGGCCGACTTCTGCTCGTTCGGGACGAACGATCTGACCCAGACGGCGCTCGGGTTCTCGCGCGACGACGCCGAAGGCAAGTTCCTCACGTACTACCTCGAGCACGGGATTCTCGAGCACAACCCGTTCGAGGTGCTCGACCAGGAGGGCGTCGGCGACCTCATGCGCATCGCGATCGAACGAGGTCGGAGCGTCAAGCCCGAGCTCAAGATGGGCATCTGTGGCGAGCACGGCGGCGAGCCACGGTCGGTCGCCTTCTGCCACCGCCTCGGACTCGACTACGTCAGCTGCTCGCCCTATCGCGTGCCGCTGGCGCGCCTTGCAGCCGCACAGGCGGCTCTCGCCGAGTCCGGTGTAACGGCGCTCGTCATCGGAGGCTGAGGGAGCAACGGGCTACAGCACGTAGCTCTCGACCCGCACGTACGCGAGCACGAGACTGAGCACGCCGACACCGACGGCCACGAGAATCCCGAGCTTCTGGCGAGATCCGTGGCGGTACCGCATCAGGGCGTAGGTGGCGATGATGCCGCCGATGAGGCCGCCGATGTGGCCGCCCTTGGAGATTCCGGGAACTGCGAACGTGAAGGCGAAGTTGACGAGAATCAGGATCATCGCCTGCCCCATGAACGACCCGGTGGCCAGGTACTCGAGAATGAGCAGCGCCCCGATGAGGCCGAAGATCGCGCCAGACGCTCCGACGGTGACGGCAAACGCCGAGCTGAACCAGAGCGCACCCGCAGAGCCCGCAAGGCCGGAGACGACGTAGACGAGGAGGAAACGCGGCGTTCCGAGCGCGTCCTCGATGATGCGCCCGAGCCAGAAGAGAGCGAACATGTTGAAGCCGAGATGGAGGAGGCTGCCGTGCAGGAACATCGCTGTCACGAGCCGCCACCATTCGCCCGTCGAGATGATGGCGCCCTGCAGCGCCCAGTCGGCGAACAGCTGGCCACCGGGAAGGCTCGGCCCGCCTCCTTGCGCCGCGGTGATCACGTAGACGACGACGTTGATCGCGATCAGCACCATCGTCGCAGGAGCCGCGGCAGAGCGCGTCCTGCGCTGTGCGCTCTGAATCGTGCGCGTAGGTGTCGACTTGACTGCCCCGAGATTCGCGTGATCGGGACAACGGATCCCGACGGGAGCGAACGTCATGCAATCCTGGCAAATCGGACGCCCGCACTCCGAGCACGAGACGAGCGTCTCGCGGTCAGGGTGGCGGTAGCAGTGTGGCGTGTCCGACATGGACGGCTAGCGTAGCGACGTGCACGTTCACGTCGCCTTCACTCCCGACGAGATCGCCGCCGCCCCGACGGGCGTCGTGATCGACGTGATCAGGGCGACGTCCACGATCTGCCAGGCGCTTGCGACGGGCTACGAGCGTGTCCTGTGCGCGGCCGAGGTGGAGGACGCACGCGCCCTTTCGGCGCTCGGAGGCGTGACTCTCGGAGGCGAGCGCCTCGGCTTGCTGATCGAGGGCTTCGATCTCGGGAACTCGCCCCGGGAGTACCTCACAGTGCGCTCGCCGACTCTGGCCATGTCCACGACGAACGGCACGCGGGCGATCGTCACCGCGGCCGAGCGCTGCGAGCGCGTGCTGATCGCGTCGCTCCTCAACCTCGGCGCAGTGATCGAGGCGGCCCGCGCGCACGGGGACGACGTGGCGATCTTCTGTGCGGGAGTGAAGGGCTCGTTCGCACTCGACGACAGCTACGTCGCCGGCCGGATCGTCGATCGACTCGGCGACGACCGGAGTGATGCTGCCGAGGCCGCAGCCCGGCTGGCCGCGTCGTATCCCACGGCAGTGGAGGCCTTCCGTGCCTCCCGCAGCGGACGCAACCTGATCAACCACGGCCCCGAGCTCGAGGCCGACATCCCGTACTGCGCCCGTGAGAGCGTGCTCGACGTCGTGCCGCGCCTCACCGGGATGCAGGGCGTCGCGGCCGAGATCCGCGCGTAGGCGCCGCCGCATGCGCGTCGCGATCGTTCTCTTCACCCGCGACCTTCGCGTCTACGACAATCCCACCCTCTCGAGGGCAGTCGAGGAGGCCGAGGCTGTTCTGCCGATATTCGTGCTCGATGAGGGAATCGGTCGAACGCGCTACGGCGGCGCCGAGAACCGCCGATCCTTCCTCCTCGAGGCGCTAGCGGATCTCGACGCATCACTCCGCTCGCTCGGCGGGGCACTCGATGTACGCGCGGGCGACGTCGTCGCAGAGACCGTGCGTGCGGCGCGCGAGGTGGGGGCCACCACGGTCTTCGCAAGCGCTGACGTCAGTCCGTATGCCGTTGCGCGAGAGAGGCGACTCCGAGCCGAGGTCGACCTTCGTCTCGTCGACAGCAACTTCGTCGTTCCGGCAGGCGAGGTGACGCCCACGGGCAACGACCACTATCAGGTCTTCTCGCCCTACTATCGCACCTGGTCGCAGGTGCTACCCGGCACACCCGAAGCCGCCCCCACCACAATTCGCCTTCCCGGCGGCGTCGAGCCCCGCCCGGTTCCAGTGGCTGCGAGCGACGCCCCGATCCGGGGCGGAGAGCGTGCGGGTGTCGAGCGAGCGGAGACCTGGTTGCGGTTTCATCTCGAGGGCTACGGCACCGGTGGACACGACGCGATTGCGGCCGATGCGACCTCTCGGCTCTCGCCCTACCTCCACTTTGGCTGCGTCTCGGCGCGGGCTCTCGCCGTCCGCGCGCAGGAGCGCGGTGGGGGGACGTTCGTGCGACAGCTCTGCTGGCGCGACTTCTACGCCCAGATCCTCTTCGCACGACCCCGTACCCAGGTGGACGACATGCGACCACGTGGCGATCGCTGGGTCGACGACCACGAGGCACTCACGGCCTGGAAGGAGGGGATGACGGGTTACCCGCTCGTCGACGCTGGAATGCGGCAGCTGCGCAAAGAGGGGTGGATGCACAATCGTGCCCGGATGGTCGCCGCCTCGTTCCTCGTCAAGGATCTCGGGATCGACTGGCGGGAGGGTGCGCGGCACTTCTTCGACCTCCTGCTCGACGGCGACGTGGCGCAGAACATCGGCAACTGGCAGTGGGTGGCCGGAACCGGCGTCGACACGCGCCCGAATCGCATCTACAACCCGACGGCACAGCTGAAGAAGCTCGACCCCCAAGGAGAGTACGTGCGGCGCTACGTGTACGAACTCGCGGACGTGCCCGCCCGGGCCATCGCCGAGCCGGGCCTGCTGGCGCCGTCGTATCCCGGGCCGATCGTCGATCACGCGACTGCGGTCGAGGCGTTCAGGAGCCGCCGAGGGCTGGGCTAGCCTGGGGAGATGACGATCGATCCCGGGGAGAGGCAGCGTCGCGCCATGTCTTTCGCTGCGGTTGCCGAAGCGTACGAGCGGTCACGGCCCGGTTACCCGGAGGATGCGGTGCGGTGGCTCGTCGGCGACGAACCGCTCGCGGTCGTCGATCTCGGTGCGGGCACGGGCAAGCTCACACGCACGCTCGTTTCGCTCGGGCACCGGGTGACCGCCGTCGAGCCGTTACCCGAGATGCTCTCGCGGCTCGAGGAGGTCGTACCCGGCGTGCAGACGCTCGAAGGTGGGGCGGAGGCGATCCCGCTTCCGGATGAGAGCGCCGACGTCGTCGTCTGTGCCCAGGCGTTCCACTGGTTCGATCAGAACCCGGCGCTGCGCGAGATCGCGCGGGTGCTGCGGCCGGGTGGACGGCTCGCTCTTATCTGGAACCTTCGTGACGAGAGCGAGGAATGGGTCGCGGAGCTCAGTGATGCGATGGTCGGGAGAACCAGGGTCGATGCGGGTGCTGGCGAGCGGATCGATGCGAGCGGATTATTCGGGCCTGTCGACCAGTTGACCTTCGGGCCCCATGTCCAGGAGGTTGGTCGGAAGACGCTGAAGGAGCTCGTGCTCTCCCGGAGCTACTGCGCCATTCTCTCCGACGAGGAGCGCGCACCCATCTTCAGAAGGGTCGACGATCTCTTCGATCTCCAAGAGCAGGACGGCGTCGTCCGCCTTCCGTATCTCGCCGAGTGCTTCCGAGCGGTGCGGCTCTGAGACGTGTCGGTGCTAAGCGACGCAGACCAGGAGCAACTGGATCGAGTCGTGGAGATCCTGCAAGCGGTGCTCGGCCGCGAGGTGGTCGGCGCGTATCTCTTCGGGTCGGCCGTGCTCGGAGGGCTCAGACCGGATAGCGACCTCGACGTGCTGGTCGTCACAAACCGACCGTCAACCCGGGAGGAAAAGGAACAACTCGTCGAGAGGCTGATCGCGATCTCGGGGCTGCAGGCTCCCGAGGGCCGCTGGCGGCGCGTCGAGGTGACGATCGTCGTGGAACCGGAGATCAGGCCATGGCGCTACCCGCCACTCATGGACTTCCAGTACGGTGACTGGTTGCGTGGTGCGTTCGCGTCCGGAGACCCCGGGCCGTGGCTCGCGACGGAGAACCATGACCTGGCGCCGCTCGTCACGATGGCCCTGCTCGGCGACACACCGCTGCTCGGGCGACCGCCGGCCGCCGTACTCGATTCCGTTCCGCACCAGGATCTTCTCGATGCGACCGTCGGGCACCTCGACGACATCGTTGCCGGTCTCGACGGCGACGATACGCGGAATGTGATCCTGACACTGGCTCGCATCTGGAGCACCGCCTCCACCGGCGTCATTCGCTCGAAGGACGCTGCCGCGGACTGGGCGCTCACACGACTTCCGGAGGAGTTGCGGTCTCCTCTGGCCCGTGCACGTGCGATCTATCTCGGCGACGAGGAAGAACGGTGGGACGACCTCGAGCCGCAGGTCCGGTCGTACGTCGAGATCGTTGTCACGGCGATTCGGAGCTCGGCCAGAGGCGAGTCCCAGCCGGGGGCCCAAGGGTAGGAGCAGCAACCCCTGGGCCTGTCTCGAGGGGACATCTTGACATACGAACATATGTTCGTGTACAACTGACAGCTCAGTGATCGCCTGCCTCCTCATCCCCGGATTTGCGCTGCGGGCCGCACTGCGCTCCCGACCGAGGCTCGCACTCGAACCTGCAGCGCTCGCACCGGAGCCCGGCAAGGAGGCGCTCATCGGGCCTGTCACGGCAGCCGCCGAGGCTGCCGGCGTGCAGGTCGGCATGCGGATGGGGGAGGCGCTTGCGACCTGCCCGGAGCTCGTGCTCATCGAACAGGATCCGGCCGCGGTCGAGCAGGAGTGGGAAGGAGTGCTGCGCCGGCTCGAGGGTGCAGGCTTCGCCGTGGAATCCACCGAGCCGGGCCTTGTCACGTTCCAGACCGATGGTGTCGAACGGCTCTACGGTGGAGTAGAGGCGGCGCTTGCGAAGGCGCTCGCCTCCGTTGGATCTGCCTGGGACCCACGCGCAGGTGTGGGCGCGCGCCGTTTCGTCGCCCTGGCAGCGGCGAGCGTGGCACGACCCGGGCAGGTAGTGATCGTCGAGGGGAAGGAGGAGCAGGGCTTCCTGGAGCCGCTCCCCCTCTCGCTCTTGCCGCTTCCGTCGAACCGGTACGCCGAGCTCGAAGGGCTCGGGGTGCGTCGACTCGGCGAGCTGGCGTCGCTTCCCGGCGGCGCCGTCGAGGAGCGGCTGGGGCCGGAGGGGAAGCGGGCGTGGAGCCTCGCAGGCGGGGAGCGTCAGAATGCGCAACCCCGTGTGCGTGGGCGATCGCCTGCGGCAGAGCTGGCCGAGGTCCTCTCCTTCCCCGAGGCGATCGCGAACGAGCTGACGTTGCGGCGTGCATTCGGGGCGCTTCTCGACCGGCTGCTCTCACGGCCGGAGCGGGCAGGAAGGCCGCTGCGCAAGGTGGCGGTGTCGGCCCGGCTCGTGGGTGGAGGCTCCTGGCGGCGGGCGACGACATTGCGCGAGGCGACTGCCGAACGAGGCCGGCTACGGGCAGCGCTCGGGCCCAAGTTGCTCGAGATTCCGGGGCCCGTGCTGGAGCTGCGACTCGAGGCGGTAGAGCTTGCCGACCACGTGGGTCATCAGCTCGCGCTCGTTCCCCCGGAGGGAGAGGAGATGGACGGACGATTGCGTGAGGGACTGCGCCAGATACGGGCCAGCACCGGCTCGGGCTCGGTGTGCGCAGTGGTGGAGGTGGCGCCGTGGTCGCGTATTCCGGAATCGCGGGCGCTCGTCGTCCCCCGCGACGTGTGACGGCTGATGCCGGCGGCGACGGGCTTCAGCCTGTCGCCCGGGGTTCCCTCTGGGGTGAGTCGTGAGCGCCGTCGGTGGCTCCTGGGCCAGCCGGCCGCATGCGCTGCTGCGTGCGACGGCGGGGCGCCTCAATACCCCCCGTCCGGCGCTCGTGGAGAACGGCGTCGACGGCACTCCCTGCATCGTCAATCGCGAGCAGGTCGCGTTCGTGCGCGAGGAGTGGCGCGTCGTCGACCGTTGGTGGACGGAGGAGCCGATCGACCGCCGCTACTACGAGGTCGTGCTCGAGTCGGGGCAGAACGTGTGTGTCTACCGCGACCGGGAGCGTGGCTGCTGGTTCACGCAGCGGGGATGAGGTGCGACGGTGGCAAGCTCGTAGGGGCGACGCGAAGTGTCGCCCGCCCCTACTTCGAGAGTCGCGTTCTGGTTGCACCCCTGCGTCACATCCCGAGCGCCTCCGGCGGCACCCCGTGATCCTGGCCAAGCGCCTCGTAGGCGAGCGCCTCCCACTCGTCGACCTGCTCGGGGGGAACGACCACCCACTGCCTGAACACCTCGCCTCGGCCAGACGGATCGAAGAGGTGCGCGCCGGGCAACGCCAGGGCCCGCGCGTGGACATCCGGATCGGTCAACTTGAACACCATTCCCGTACGGGAGAAGCCGAACACGAGCTTGCCGGAGCGTTTCACGCACGGCATTCCGAACAGCTTCCCGGCGCGTGCGTCGTCGTGCCAGGCGCAGATCGCGTCGACGATGTCCTCGTACCGTTCGCGCGAGTCCAGGGTGTCGCCTACCTGTGGTCGGAGAAGGGCGGTGGCGTGTTCACGTCAAGTCGCCTGTTCCTCGGGCTCGACGAGCGTGTTTCGGTTCATGGTGGAAGTATCGGCCCTCGGGCGACGGGGGGCCAGTGCTCAGGCGAGCCTGATGTCGTAGCGGGAAGCAATTCGTGCCATCACTTCCGGCTCGGGCTGACCGCTGCCGAGCGCGACGGAGAGCTCGCGGAAGTAGTTCTCGAAACCACCTGGAGCATGGATATCGAGGAACCGGGTGGAAGCGTCGCTTGTATTGGAGAAGCCGTGCACGGTGCCGGGCGGCACCGTTGCCACGTCACCTGCCTCGAGGTCGTAGTGCGCGTCGCCGCTTCGTACGGCGAGTCGGCCTTCGAGAACGTAGTAGACGTCCCAGGTGTGGTCGTGAACGTGGGGTGGGGGACCGGGGAAGGACGGCGGCGCCGTGTATTCGATCAGTCCGATTGCGCCGAGGGCCTCGTCGGCGTTCGCGAGAAAACCGATCTCGACCCCGACTCCGGCGATGTGCACCGCGTCGGTCATAGCCGTGCGTACGATCACCGAGGCCGGATCGTGCCCACCGTCCTCCGGCGGAGGGTACTGGTCGTGGCGTGCAGCGAGATCGACTCGGAACTCCTCGCCGGTGCCCGAGATCGCCTGTACGTAGTGGTCGAAGCCCGTGTTGGGCGCATGGAAGTTGAGGTAGCGCGTCTCGTCGGGGCCGTCGATCCGGAAGCCGTGCACGACATTCGGTGGAACGAGGGCGAAGGTGCCGGGCCCGAACACCCGCTCGCCGTCGACGAGCGAGAGCGTAAGCGCACCGTCGAGGACGTAGAAGCAGTCGGTGTGCATTCGGTGCACATGCGGGTCGGGCCCGCGCTCGCCGGCGCCGTACCTCGACTCGGTGAACATCACGTGCTCGAGAGCGAGGCGAATGCTCAGCTGCCGTCCCGGCCTGTCGGTGATCACGATCGGCTCGAACACGAGGGCAGCATATGAAATACGTCGAGCTCCATTGTCACTCCTCGTACTCGTTTCTCGACGGCGCCTCGCTGCCCGAGGAGCTTGCCGCCCGTGCCGCCGAGCTCGGCTACCCGTCTCTCGCTCTCACCGACCACGACGGTGTCTACGGCTCGCTCGAGTTCGCTCATGCCGCCAAGGCTCTCGGAGTGAGACCGATCACCGGCGCCGAGGTGACGCTTGCCGGAGGTGAGCACATCACGCTCCTCGTCGAGACCAGTCGAGGCTATGCAAATCTCTGCCGGATCCTCACCGAGGCGCACGCGGGCACCCGGCGGGAAGGTCATGAGAATCGCGACCCACTCGCCCCTTCCGCGGACCAGGAGTTCGTCGAGGAACACGCAGAGGGTCTCGTCTGCCTCTCCGGCTGTGCTCGCGCCGGTCTTGCCGTGCACAACCCGAATGCAGCAGCCAGGCTGGCGCGCGCCTTCGGTCGCGAGCACTTCCTCGTCGAACTGCAGCGTCCGTACGAACGCGGTGACCTTCGTCGTAACACGGCACTTCGTGACCTCGCCGAGCATCTCGGTGTCGACACGATCGCCACCGGCAATGTTCACGCTCACGCGTCCCGGCGCACCCTCCTCCAGGACACGCTCGTGGCGATTCGCTGTCGTACCTCACTCGACGGCTGCGAGCAGGAGCGACGCGGTAACCGCGAGAGCATCCTGCGATCCCCGGTGGAGGCGGCCGAGCGTTTCGCTGACATCGATCCGGCTGCTGCTGCCCGCACCATCGAGATAGCGGAGCGCCTGCAGTTCGATCTCACCCAGGAGCTCGGCTATCGCTATCCCGATTTCTCGGACGGCGAGGAAACGGCGATCCGGCAACTTGCGGAAATCTGCAACGACACGTTCGCCGATCGCTATCCGCCAAGCAACCAGAAGTTACTCCGGCGGGCGCGCACCCGCCTCGAGACCGAGCTCGAGCTCATCGACGAGCTCGGACTTGGCGGGTTCTTCCTGCTTCACTGGGAGGTGCTCGAACTGGCGCGGCAATGCGCCCTCCAGGTGCGCGGGCGCGGCTCACCCCGCCGCTTCCTGCCGCCGGGGCGTGGGCGTGGCAGCTCGGTCGGCTCGATCGTCTGTTATCTCACAGGCCTCTCGCACGTCGACCCGGTCGCGAACGAGCTCTCGCTCGGACGCTTTCTCAACCGCGAGCTGGCCTCGGTCCCGGACATCGATCTCGATTTCCCCCGCGACATCCGCGAGAAGCTGATCGTCGCCGTCACGGAGCGGTACGGCAACGAGCATGCCTCGCTCGTCGCGAGCTTCTCCACCTATCGCTCGCGCGGTGCGATCCGCGACGTGGGCAAGGCGCTCGGCCTGCCGCAGGCGGAGCTCGAGCGTCTCGCCCGTCTGACCGACGGCTGGGACGCCTCCCGTATCGCCGAGGAGGTGGCGGGCCTGCCCGACGCCGAGCGCAAGCTCGTCTCGAAGCGGTGGCGGGCGTTCCAGTTCCTCTCCACCGAGATCGCCGGTCTGCCGCGTCACATCTCCCAGCATCCGGGCGGCATGGTGATCTCATCGCGCCCGCTTATCGATCTCGTCCCGGTTCAGCCCGCCGCGATGGCGGGGCGACAGCTCTGTCAGTGGGACAAGGACTCCTGTGCCGATGCCGGATTTCTCAAGATCGACCTGCTCGGGCTGGGGATGCTCTCCGCCGTCGAAGAATGTGTCGAGAGCATCGCCGAGGCCTACGGATCGCCGATCGACCTCTCGCGCATCCCGCTCGACGACGCGGCCGTGTTCGCGGAGATCCAGCGGGCGGACACGGTCGGCACCTTCCAGATCGAGAGCCGGGCCCAGATGCAAAGCCTGCTACGCACGAAGCCGGAGACGATCGACGACCTCACGGTGCAGGTTGCGCTCGTGCGGCCGGGGCCGATCCAGGGCAAGGCAGTGCACCCCTACATCGAGAACCGACGAAGGCTGCGCGAGGACCCGACGTTCGTCTACCCGGTCGATCACGAGGCGTTGCGGGAGCCGCTTCGCTCCACGCTCGGCGTCGTCGTCTTCCAGGATCAGGTGCTCGACGTCGCGATCGCGCTCGCAGGCTTCACGGTGGGGGAGGCCGAGGGGCTGCGTCGAGCGATGAGCCGCAAGCGCAGCCGGGCGGCGCTCGAATCCCATCGGATGCGGTTCATCGAGGGCGCCATGCGAAACAGCGTCGAGGAGAAGGTTGCGGATCTCGTCTACGACAAGCTCGTCGGCTTCTCCGGCTTCGGCTTCCCGAAGTCACATGCTGCCGCGTTCGGCCTGCTCGCCTACCAGTCGCAATGGCTGCGCCATCACTATCCCGCCGAGTTCCTCTGCTCGCTGCTCAATGCTCAGCCGATGGGCTTCTACCCGCCGGCCAGCCTCGTCCGCGATGCCCAGCGGCGAGGCGTGGAGGTGCTCTCCCCCGACGTGAACCTGAGCGAGGCTCAGTGCTCGCTCACCCCTACCGCCGAACATTGTGTTGAATCAACACAAGCTCCGCAGGCGGTGCGGATCGGTCTCGCGTACGTCCAGTCAGTGGGCAAGGACGATGCCGCTGCTCTGGTGGAGGAGCGGGCCTCAAACGGGCCCTACAAGGACGTCGGTGACCTCGCACGTCGTGTCCCGCTCTCGCAGGATGGCCTCGTGGCGCTCGTCGAGGGAGGAGCATGTGACGGCTTCGGCGCCGAGCCTGCGAAGACGAAGCGACGGGATCTCCTCTGGGAGCTCGGTCTCGCATCCCGGCCCACGTCTGTTCCGGGAACGCAGGGCACGGCCAGGCAACTCACGCTCTCGCTCGATCCGACGGCGGCGACTCCGGAGCTCCGAGATCTCACGCGCTGGGAGCGGATGGCGGCCGACTACCGGCTCACCGGGTTATCGGTCGGCGTTCATCCACTTCTGCTCCTGCGGCCGCATCTACCAGGCGGAACGCTGCGGAGTGACGAGCTGCATCGCGCGGCGCATCGGTCGAGCGTGGCCTACGCGGGTCTCGCTATCGCAAGGCAGCGACCCTCCACGGCGAACGGCATCGTGTTCATGCTGCTGGAGGACGAGTGCGGCCAGGTGAACCTGATCGTCCCGAAGGACGTCTACGAGCAATACCGGGCTATCGTCCGCAACGAGTCGCTGCTCCTTGCTCGCGGCCGCTACGAGAGGGTGGGAGAGAACCGGAACATCCTCGTCTCGTCGATCGAGACCCTGGCTGCACTGGCCCGCGGCGTTGCCGATCTCGATGTTGGCGCAGCGCTCCCGCGCGCACATCATTTCGGCAGTCGCTAGCCCCTATCGCGCAACGAGGCTGGCTCCACGTACTCCGCCGCCGGCTCGAACCCGAGCCGCTCGTACGATCGGATCGCGGCAGCGTTGTCTGCACGGACATTCAGCGCGATCGTCTCGATCCCGTCGTCGAGGAGGAGCCGACAGAGTGCTGCGCATGCGTCGCGCGCAAGCCCCGGTCCTCTGAGTTTGCCAGCGTCGCGAGCAGTGGTGCAGTCGCGTGGGCGTAGAGGGTCGGAGGAAGAGCATCGAGGATCGCGGCGAGAAGCGGCTCCATCGAGGCAGCCGGAGGGTCGGCGATTGCAACGAGCACCGGTATCTCGGGCTGGCTGTAGAGCAGCGCTACCTGTTGGAGGCTTCCATCGACCTCCCAGCCGAACCAGCGAGTGCGCGGCCAGTCGAAGTCGTCGAGGTCGCCGAGCTCGTGGGCGGACGCGTTGCGGCGAAAGAAGGAGGCAAGTCGCTCGCGGTCCTCCACAACGACAACCGGCATCGGGAGGGAGGGTAGTCGTGCGGCCGGTGCGCGTAGCTCAGGAGACTGCGTCGCCCGCGACTCTGCGGACCTCTTCGAGCGTCGTGATCCCCGCGACCGCGAGCCGGACGCCGTCCTCCCGGAGCGTGAACATGCCCTGGGAGATCGCCATTGCCTCGATCTCGCGGGTCGGGGCCCCGATGAGATAGGAGATCTCATCGGTCATCGACAGCACCTCGAAGAGCGGAACCCGGCCGCGGTACCCGGTCCCACCGCATTCGTCGCATCCGACCGCCTTGTAGAGGTCGAGCTCGCCGAAGTTTGCCGGAACCCGGAGAGCCTCCATCATCGACGGATCCGGAGTCGTCGGCTCGCAACACGTCTGGCAGACGCGACGGGCCAGGCGCTGTCCGATGATGCAGTTGATCGACGTCGCGAGGATGCTCGGCTCGATGTTCATGTCCCTCAGTCGCTGGATCGCGGCTGCGGCCGTCTGAGCGTGCAGGGTGGTGAGCACGAGGTGGCCGGTCATCGCTGCCCGAAACGCGATCTGAGCGGTTTCCTCGTCGCGTATCTCGCCGACGAGAAGAACGTCGGGATCAGAGCGAAGAACTGTTCGGAGGCCGTTCGCGAAGCTCAGGCCGGCCCGAGGATTGACCTCGATCTGATCGAGGCCGGCTGCCCGATACTCGACCGGATCCTCGATCGTCGTGAGCTGGCGGTCAGGCGTGTTGAGCACCTGCAGACACGTGTAGAGCGTGGTTGTCTTGCCGGAGCCGGTCGGCCCGACGACGACGACCGCACCGAACGGTTGAGCGATTGCGCGCTCGAGGGCGGCACGGCTCCGCGGCCACATACCGAGAGCATCGAGAGAGTCGGGTGCCTCGCCTTGCGAGAGTATGCGCAGCGTCACTTTTTCACCGTGGGTCGTCGGGAGGACTGCCATCCGAACGTCGATCGATTCGCCGTCGCGCTTGATCGCCACACGACCATCCTGTGGTGCACGGCGTTCGGCGATGTCGAGCCCGCCCATGATCTTCAGCCTGCTCGCCACAGCGGCGCCCTGCGTCCCCGCGATCGAGGTGAGTTCGCGCATGACGCCGTCCACTCGCACCCTCACGAAGAGGCGTCGCTGCTGCGGTGTGAAGTGAATGTCGGACGCGCCGAGATCGAGGGCCTTGGCGATCGAGCGGTTGATGAAGACGACGGCCGGGGTGTCGTGATTCAGGTCGAGCACGGTCGCGTCATCCTCGGTCTCCGCCGCGGTCGTGACGACGTCCTCGATCTCGATCGTCGCGCTGTCGTTCAGCCGCGTGATCGCAGTCGCGATTGCCTCCGGAGATGCCACGCACACCCGCACCGGCATCCCCAGGGCAAGCCGCAGGTCATCCGAGAACATCACGTTGGTCGGATCGGAGACAGCCACGAGTACGTAGCCGTCCTCCATGATCTTGATCGGAATCGCCCCGTACCGGCGTGCGAGCGGTTCCGGCAACAGCAGCGCAGCCTCGAGTTCGATCGCGGCGATGTCGAGCTCGATGAACTCCAGGTCGTGCTGCTCGGCGAGAACGCGTGTCACCTGCAACCTGGATGCAAAGCCGTTCGTGACGAGGATCTCACCAAGTCGAAGCTCGGGCTTGAGCCGCTTCTCCAGCAGGGCGATCTCGAGCTGCTCAGGAGTCACCGCGCCGTCGCGCACGAGTAGCGTCCCGAGAGCGGGCCACGGATTCCTGGCTGCCTCCATTCCACCCGTATCGGCAGCGTTACTCCCCTGGTTGAGGGATTTCGCACACAGGGCTCACTTCGGGGAGACTGACGGAATGCGAGCCGTCGTCCAACGCGTCACGAGCGCCTCCGTCGCGGTCGGAGCGGCGGTTGTCGGAGAGTGTGGCCCAGGGCTGCTGATCCTCGTCGGCGTCGCAACCGGCGACGAGGTCGAGGATGCGGATGCTCTGGCCGTCAAGATTGCTCGGCTCCGCATCTTCGAGAACGAGGACGGGAGGTTCGATCACTCGATCGTGGACGTCGGCGGAGGAGCGCTGGTCGTCAGCCAGTTCACTCTGATTGCCGATACATCACGTGGAAATCGGCCGAGCTTCTCGAAAGCTGCTCACCCCGATCACGCGAGGTCGCTGGTCGAGCGATTCTGCGCCACCCTGGCGGCACAGGGAGTCGCTGTGGCCACGGGCAGGTTCGGGGCACGGATGCACGTTGAGCTCGTCAACGATGGGCCCGTCACGATCGTGCTCGGCTGATTCGGCCGCCGTCGCCACCCGTGCGTCCGGGCGGTGCTATCCTTCCGGTACCGCATTTCATGGCTTGACGAAATGGGCGCAAGAGCGCCCATTTTTGTTGAGGAAACGTCGTCTCGGGCGAACGAGGAGACAGGATGGCAGACATGGTCGCAACGGAACGGAAGCTCTCACGGGACATCGTCCCGGCGGTCGAGCGCGCCGTACCCGGCGTCGAGGTGCTCGCTGTCGAGCTGCTCTCGCCCGGCAGGTTCTGCGTCTACGTCGATCACGCCGCCGGAGTCGATCACGCGTTGTGCGCGCGGGTAACCGAGATCCTGTCGGATTACCGAGGCACGTACGCGATCGATGTTTCGTCGCCGGGGCTCGACAGGCCACTCCGCCGCCCGGAGCACTTCCGTGCCGTGATCGGTCAGGATGTTCAGATTCGCACGGCTGGGGAGATCTCCGGCAAGAAGAAGTTTCGCGGCCCGGTTGTGGCCGCGTCGGACCGGAGCCTCCGGATCGCCGACGGCGACGCGGAGCTCGACATCCCGTACGAGGCGATCGTCCGGGGCAACCTGATCGATGAGGGATAGGTGACGTCATGACCCAGGAAATCATGGAAGGCATTCGCACGATTGAGCGCGAGAAAGGCATCGAAGCCGGCACCCTCGTGGCGGCGCTCGAGGACGCGCTGCTTGCCGCGTACAAGAAGACGCCGGGTGCTTCCCGTCACGCAGAGGTCATTCTCGACGAGGAGGGGGACTTCAGGGTCTTCTCGATCGAGATTCCGGCGGACCTCGAGGAGCGGCTCGTCGACGAGGCGCGCGAGGCTGCGATCGACGAGCTCGAGCGGATCGAGGAGGAGACGGGCGAGCGACAGCACACGCTGGTCAGCGACGCCGATCTCGAGCTGGACTGGGCGCAGGTTCCCGAGGAGCTGATGGTCCGGGCCGACGCGACGCCCGAGGGGTTCGGGCGCATCGCCGCGATGACGGCGAAGCAGGTCATCCAGCAGCGCATCCGCGAGGCGGAGCGCATGATGATGTACGACGAGTACATCGATCGCCAGGGTGAGGTCGTCACCGGCATCGTCCAGCAGGCGGGAGATCGCAACAACGTTCTCGTCGATCTCGGTCGCGTCGAGGCGTTGCTTCCGCGCTCGGAGCAGGTCGACGGCGAGCGATACGAGCAGGGTTCTCGGATCAAGGCCGTCATCACCGAGGTTCGATCGGGCACCAAGGGGCCACAGGTGATCCTCTCGCGACGCGATCCCGAGTTGATCAAGACTCTCTTCGAGCTCGAGGTTCCCGAGATCGCCGATGGCCTCGTCGAGATCCGCGGCGTTGCTCGCGAGCCCGGGTACCGGTCGAAGATCGCGGTCGAGTCCCACACGCAGGGCGTCGATCCGGTCGGCGCGTGTGTCGGGCCGCGAGGGTCACGTGTCCGGATGGTCGTCTCCGAGCTTCGTGGCGAGAAGATCGACATCATCCCCTGGAACTCGGAGCCTGCACGCTTCGTCGCCAAGGCGCTCTCACCGGCCCGTGTGCGCGAGGTCTACATCGATGACGACACCCGTGAGGCAACCGTCGTCGTCCCGGATGACCAGCTCGCACTTGCAATCGGCAAGGAGGGGCTGAACGCCCGGCTGGCGGCGCGTCTGACGGGGTGGAAGGTCGACATCCAGTCGGACACCGAGTTCGCTAAGGCAGAGGCGGAAGCCGCCTACGCCGGCGAGGACGACACGCAGGAGTTCTCCGGCCGTTGCGCCGCGATGCTCACGAACGGCAAGCGTTGCCCGAACGCAGCGTTGCCCGGTTCGCACTACTGCGGCGTGCCGGCTCACCAGGAGCTGCACGGGACGGCGCCTCCGGCGTCCCTGCCCGAGGATGACGCGGCCTACGAGATCGAGGAGGCCGTCGACGAAATCGTCGTCGAGGTCGCCGAGGAAGAAGCCGTCCTCGACTCGATCGTCGAGGATGCGGTAATCGCTGGTGACATAACCGTCGAGCAGGCTGTCGAATTGGAAGAGGCGATCGAAGACGCAGCCGTCGAGGTTGCCGCGGAGGAGATCGCGGCCGTCGTCGTCGAGATGGCCGAGGAGGACGAGTCTCCTGACGCATGACCGCTTCGCCCGAGAGGACGTGTGTGGGCTGCGGGCGAAAGGCCCGACAGTCCGCACTGCTGCGCTTTGGCTCGGTCGACGGGCAGTTGACGCTCGGTCGCAGAGTCCCCGGCAGGGGCGCATACACGTGTCGGCGGCTCGTCTGCTTCGAGAGGGCGGTCGCCTCGCGCGGCTTCAACCGTGTGCTTCGTCGCACAGTGCTCGTCGATCCGGCGCTCGTGCGCCACTACACTGACAGCTGATGGCCGACGAACCCAACAAGCCGAGTCGCCCGATCCGCCCTCGTGGCGGACCGTCCGGGCGCAAGCGCCGCGTCGTGATCGACGGCGGCAACACCCGTGGTCGCGACGGTCGTCAGGCGCGTGATCGAGGAGCAGCCCAGGAGACTCAGCCCCGGCAGCAGCCGGCCGCCGCTCCGACCGGGCCTGTCACCGTTCCGTCGGGTGTCAGTGTCAAGGATCTCTCCGCCGCGCTCGGGATCACGGTTGCGCAGATCATCAAGATCATGATGGGTCTCGGCGAGATGGTCACGATCACGCAGTCACTCAGTGACGACTCGGTGCTGCTGATCGCGACCGAGGTCGAACGGGAGGTCGTGATCAAGCATGCGGCCGATGACGATTCCGAGCCCGAGGTCTACGAGGATGCGGAGGCCGACCTCGCGGCGCGTCCGCCGGTGGTCACCATCATGGGTCACGTCGACCACGGCAAGACCACGCTTCTCGATGCAATACGCGAGACATCCGTCGTCGACACCGAGGCCGGCGGGATCACGCAGCATATCGGTGCGTATCAGGCGGTTCTCGACGGCCGCCGGATCACGTTCCTCGATACCCCTGGGCACGAGGCCTTCACGGCCATGCGCGCCCGCGGCGCGAAGGTGACCGACATCGCGATCCTCGTCGTCGCGGCCGACGACGGCGTGATGCCACAGACGCGCGAGTCGATCTCGCACGCGCGGGCAGCCGGGGTGCCGATCGTCGTCGCCGTCAACAAGATCGACGTTCCGAACGCCAACCTCGACCGCGTTCGCTCGGAGCTTGCGACGGAAGGGCTCCAGCCCGAGGAGTGGGGTGGCACGACCCAGTTCGCAGAGGTGTCGGCCAAGCAGAGGCTCAACCTCGACGAGTTGCTCGAGAAGCTCCTGCTCGTCGCGGACGCCGAGCTCGATCTCCGCGCGAACCCGTCGGTGGAGGCATCTGGCCCGATCATCGAATCGCGACTCGACGTCGGCCGTGGGCCTGTCGCAACGATGCTCGTTCATCGTGGGACCCTGCACGTGGGTGACGCAATCGTTGCCGGCGATGCCTCGGGAAAGGTCCGAGCGCTCTACGACTACACCGGCGTGAAGGTGAAAGAGGCCGCCCCCGGCGAGCCGGTCGAGATTCTCGGTTTCGATCGCCCGCCACCGGCAGGGGAGCTCGCCCGGGTCGTCGAGCATGAGCGACTCGCCAAGGACATCGCCCAGAAGCGGGCCGGTCGTCTTCGTCGCGAGCAGCTTGCGCAGCGGTCGAAGCGCGGCGTTTCCCTCGAGAGCCTTTTCACCCAGATGCAGGAAGGCATCGTTCAGGACCTCAACATCGTGCTCAAGGGCGACGTTCAGGGCTCCGTCGAAGCGCTGCTCGGGGAGCTCGGCAAGATCCAGCACTCCGAGGTGCGCGTCAACGTGATCCACACCGGGGTCGGCGGTATCACCGAGAACGACATCAACCTTGCGTCGGCCTCGAACGCTCTCGTGATCGGCTTCAACGTCCGTCCGAGCGCAGAGGCTCGCGCGCTCGCCGACCGCGAAGGGGTCGATATTCGAACCTATCGCGTCATCTATCAGCTGACCGACGAGATCCAGCAGGCTCTCGTCGGCATGCTCAGCCCGGTTCAGACCGAGGAGACGATGGGCGAGGCAGAGGTGCGTGCGCTGTTCAAGGTCTCGCGCCTGGGCACGATCGCGGGCTGCATGGTCACCACAGGCACGATTCGTCGTAACGCGCAGGTACGAGTCGTGCGTGACGGCACCGAGATCTACGACACGTCGATCTCGCAGCTGAAGCGCTTCAAGGACGACGCGCGCGAGGTCACCGAGGGCTTCGAGTGCGGGATCCTGCTCGAGGGATACAACGACCTCAAGGAGGGTGACATCCTCGAGGCCTACGAGACAAAGCAGGTCGAACGGACGAATCTCGCTGAAGCGGTCCGCGCGCCGTCGGCCGCGGTCGAGCCGGCTGAAGCACCGGCTGACGACGACGCCGACGACGAGTGACAGGGCCGGCCGCCTGGGCGGCCACGAGCCCTCCAGAGCCACGCTCACGCCCCCGGCTGCCTCGAGTGTCGGCTCTCACGCGATCAGGTCTTCCTCGCTCTCGCACGACGGGCTCGCGCCGAAACGGCCGTCGCGATCGGTTCAATAGGGGCATGGCGACCGGTTTCATCGGCATCTACTCCTTCGAGCTCCACTTCCCCCAAAGCCACTCGCTGAAGGACAAGCGGATGATCCTCCGCTCGGTCAAGGCCCAGCTCGTCAATCGCGTCTCCTGCTCGATCGCCGAGGTCGACCACCATGATGTCTGGCAGCGCACCCGCCTGACTCTCGCGTGCGTCACGCGTGAGGCGGGCGAGGCTGAACGACTCGTCGACACGGCGGAGCGCTGGCTCGCCGGCCAGGACTTCGAGTTGCTCTCACGCCAACGCGATCTCGTGACGCTCGATGATTAGGGCCGCGCCTCAACCCGTCTTGCCCGTCTACCCCCCAGGAAGGTGGGGCATCCGAGCGCTCCCGGGACAGGCTGCGCCGTCCCCCTACGCGGGTTTGCCTTCGACGCGATGCAGGCTGCGCCTCTGTAGTCAGGCCCGATGACGCGAAACCCATCACGGTCTCCGCGGATGCGACGCGTCGACGAGGCGATCAAGGCGGTCGTCTCCGAGACGATCCCGACGTTGAAGGATCCGCGAATCGGCTTCGTCACCGTGACGGGCGTCGTCACGACATCCGACCTCGCCCAGGCGACCGTGTGGCTTAGTGTCTACGGAGGAGAGAAGCGGCGGCAGGCGACCTTGACGGCGTTGGACGGTGCTGCGGGCATCCTTCAGTCCAGGGTGAATTCTGCCCTCCGCCTGAGGAGAACGCCGCAGCTCATCTTCCAATACGATCCGTCCGTCGAGGACGGCGTTCGCATGTCGAAGCTGATCGACGAACTCGATCCAGGCCCTGAAGAGATGAGCAGCGATGACGACGACAACTGAGATCGGCGCCGTCGTCGAGGTACTGCGCGCGCACGATCGCTTCCTCGTTACGTCCCACGAGAACCCGGACGGCGACGCCTTCGGATCTCTGCTCGCCATGCACCTCGCACTCGTCGAGCTGGGGAAGGACAGCGTGATGGTTCTCGCCGGCGATGCGACCCTTCCGAGTGAGTACGGCTTTCTCGATCTCGTGGGCGCGGGACTCCGGTCAGACCTCCCGGCCGACCGGTCGGAGCGGGTGCTCGTCGCGGTCGACTGCGCGCAAGAGACGCGGCTCACTGACGCCGTCCTGCTCGAGGCGCCGATCGTCGTCAACATCGACCATCACCACGACAACACCCGCTTCGGCTCGGTGAATCTCGTGGCCGACGGGGCGTCCTCGACGGCGGAGGTGCTGGCGGACGTCTTCGCGGCGATCGGGTTGTCGTTGACGCCGGCCATCGCCGAGGCGCTCTATACAGGGATCGTCACCGATACAGGGCGGTTCCAGTACTCGAACACGACGCCAAAGGCTCTTCGCCTCGCCGCGGAGCTCGTCGAGGCGCGCGCGGATCCGCAGCGCATCTTCCAGGCGGTTTACGAATCCATGCCCTTTTCGAAGCTGAAGCTCCTCGCCCGCGCGCTCGAGCGCGCATCACGCGAGGTCGACGGTCAGGTCGTCATCTCCTTCCTCCTGCTGAACGACTTCGCCGAGGTTGGAGCCGACGAGTCGCAGTCAGAGGGAATCATCGACTTCTTGCGCGCGGTCGACGGCGCCCAGCTCACCGCTCTTGTCCGGGAGCCTCCGGGAACCGGCGGGCCTGCTCGGAAGGTGTCGTTGCGATCCTCGACCCCGCTTGTCGATGTCTCGGTGATCGCACGCAAGTCGAATGGCGGAGGGCATCGGCAGGCCGCCGGGTTCTCGAGCGACCTCCCGCTCGACGGGGTGATCGCCTTCATCGTCTCGGAGTACGAGGCACTCCTGGCCGCGTCCGGGTAGCGGAACCACAGGCGTCATGGCGATTCCGAAGGGACTCGAGCCGACCGGCGTGATCCTCGTCGACAAGCCGGCCGGCCCGTCGTCGTTCGCCGTGCTGGCGGGTGTGCGCTCCCGAACACGCGCCAAGACGGGGCATGCCGGAACCCTGGATCCGTTTGCGACGGGGCTCCTGCTTCTGTTGTCCGGTAGGGCAACTAGACTTGCTTCATGCTTTGTCGGACTGCCGAAGCGCTATCTCACCGACGTCGACCTGTCGCGTCGGACCACGACTGGCGATCACGAAGGCGACACGCTCGAGGAGCGGAATCCACCGAGCCTGGCCGAGCTCGACGCGTCGCTCGAGACCCTCCGCGGGGAGGTCGAGCTCCCGATCCCCACGGCCTCGGCCGTCAAGATCGGTGGTGAGCGCGCGTACCGCTTGCATCGCAAGGGCATCGCCGTGGACATGCCCGTGCGCAGCTCGCGTGTCGACGTGCTCGACGTCATCGCGTATACCGGCGGGATCGCAACCCTTGACGTCCTCGTCAGCTCGGGTACCTATATCCGTTCCATCGCCGACGTGCTCGGCGGGCACTGCGCCACTCTCCGGCGAACGGAAGTCGGGCCGTTCGCGGTTGCGGAAGCTGACGCTGAGCGCGTTGTCCCACTGGAGGAGGCTCTCGGTCGCGTGGGCCTGACCCTCGCCGAGGCCGACGCGGATCGCCGGAGCCGCGCCGAGAGCGACCGCAGCCGTGCGGCTGAGCGAGCGGCGGCCGAGCAGACGGCGGGGCAAGCGGTGGGGCAGGCCGAAGGCGAACTGACGCGGCAGGTGGCGGAACCGGCCCGCGAGGGGGCGGATAGCCCACCGCGCGGATCAGCAGGCGGCGACTGATGCGAATCGCGCATACTCCCGCACAGCTCGAGCGACAGCCGCGTGCGGTCGCGATCGGCACCTTCGACGGCATGCACCGGGGGCATGCGAGCGTCGTTCAGGCCGCGATCGATACAGGGCTCGCTCCGACGGTGATCACGTTCGATCCTCATCCACGGATCGCGCTCGGGAACCACGTCGAACTGATCTCCACGCTGGAGCGACGACTGGAGCTCCTCGACGAGGCGGGGGCGGAGGCGACGCTGATCGCGTCGTTCACCCCGGAGTTCATGGCACTCGAGCCGGAGTTGTTCGCCGAACGCTACTTGAGAGGAATCGGTGCCGAAGCGGTCGCAGCCGGCGAGAACTTCCGGTTCGGGGCGCGGCGAAGGGGTGACCTCGCGATGCTCGAGCGTCTCGGATTCGAGATTCTCGCGGTCGAGATGGTCCCGGACGTCTCCTCGTCCGCGATCAGGCAGGCGGTGCAGGAAGGAGACGTGCGCGCTGCCGCCGCGATGCTCGGCCGGCCGTACGAGCTGGACGGCATCGTGGTCGCCGGAGATCAGCGCGGTGGCACGCTCGGGTATCCGACAGCGAACCTCGCGCTCGAGCCACACGCCGCGTGCCCGCTCTTCGGGATCTACGCGGGCGCTGCGCTCGGTCATCGCGCGGCCGTCTCGATCGGGACAAATCCGCATTACGGGGGCACGGAAAGGCGAATCGAGCCGTATCTGCTCGATTTCGAAGGTGATCTCTACGGCGAGCGGCTCGTCGTCGAGGTGTGGGAGCGCCTCAGGGACGAGAAGGCCTTCGCCTCGGAGGAGGATCTCGTCGCCCAGATCGGCCGTGACGTCGATGCGACGCGCGCGGCCATCCGTCCGCCGACGGCGACGTAGCGTGGTCTCGGCCTACCCGTGTGCCAGCGCCTCTGGATTGAGCACGCCCTCCGGTGCGCCCGCGGCGAACGCATCGAGCTGGGCGAACGCCTGCCCGAAATAGCTCTCGTACGTCTCCCAGGTCACGTAACCGAGGTGAGGCGTCGCGAGGAGCGAGGGATGGTGCAGCGCCGGGTCGTTCGTCGCGGGCTCCTCGTCGAAGACGTCGATCGCGGCTCGCGCGGGTCTTCCGGCGGCGAGCGCGGCGGCGAGCGCTCCCGGCTCGATCAATCCGGCCCGCGCGGTGTTGACGAGCAGACCATCGCTCCTCATCACTGCGAGATGTGCGGGTGTCACGATTGCGCGCGTCGCGGTTGACAGCTTCAGATGCAGGCTGACGACGTCGGATTGCTCGAAGAGCGCGACGAGATCAGGCTCGGGCTCGCACCCGTCGGCCGCGGCGCGCTCGAGGGATCCAGTTCGACCCCAGGCGAGAACGTGCATGTCGAGCGCGCGGCCGTAGCGCGCGACGAGCGCTCCGATCGCCCCGTAGCCGACGATGCCGAGCGTCCTACCGTGAAGCTCCGTGCCGACCGTCGTCTGCCACGTGCCTGAGCGGAGCGCCATCGCGTCCTCGACTATCCGCCGCGAAGACGCGAGGATGAGCGCCAGCGTCAGCTCGGCAGGGGCAAACGACGACCCCGAGCCGGTGCAGATGACGATCCCGCGGTCGGTGCACGCGTCGACGTCGATGTGTGGGATCCCGCGGCCCGTCTGGCAGATCAGGCGCAGCTCCGGGAGCAGGTCGAGTAGCGGCGCGTCGATCGGCGTCCGCTCGCGAATGAGCACGAGCGCCTCTGCATTGCCGATCTGGCGGGCCCGTTCGAGCAGATCGGTCGACCGCCGCGTGTGCACGGTGATGTCGTGTTGCGACACTGCTGAGAAGCAGCGGAGCCGCTCGACGGCACCCTGGTAGTCCTCCATCACGACGACGCGCATGGGGCGACCCTAGTCGAACCGGTCGAGGGTTCCGCGGGGCGTCGATCGACGTCGAAATCCCGCATGGATGCTACGATTTCGCCCGACCCTCTCTCGGCCGGCCGTGTCTTCCTTCACGCCGCGCTTGGAGTGTGGAATCTCAACACAAGGAGGACGCATGCCCCTCACCAAGGAAGTCAAGCAGGAACTGATCGACAAGCATGGCCGCACGGCGACCGATACGGGCTCGCCAGAGGTGCAGATTGCGATGCTGACGAAGCGCATCAACGACCTGACGGAGCATCTTCGCACGCACGCGAAGGATCATCACTCGCGTCGGGGGCTGTTGAAGCTCGTCGGGCGCCGTCGGCGGTTCCTCACGTACATGCAGAAGAACGACCTCGAGGGCTATCGCGCCCTCATCAAGGAACTGGGCCTGCGCCGCTAGATCAGGGCGCACGTCCCACCGGCGGGAGGTGGGTGTTTGATCGAGCCGTGCCCAGGGAACACGGTTGGCTCAAACTTCCACCTTCCGAAACAGAAGAAGGAAGGGAACACACATATGAGCATCGCAACCGGGCGTCAAGCCACGGTGTCGGTCGAGATCGGTGGTCAGGAGATCACCTTCGAGACCGGCAAGGTTGCCAAGCAGGCCGACGGCGCAGTCGTCGTCCGCTCAGGCGACACGATGATTCTCGCAACGGCCGTCGGTCGGCAGGAGGCCCGCCCTGACGCGGACTTCTTCCCGCTGACGATCGACGTCGAGGAGCGGATGTACGCCGCCGGCAAGATTCCGGGCGGCTTCTTCAAGCGCGAGGGGAAGGCGTCCGAGCGGGCGACCCTGACGGCGCGCATGATCGACCGCCCGATCCGGCCGTTGTGGCCCAAGGGCTTCCGGAACGAGGTGCAGGTCATCTGCACCGTCCTCTCCGCAGACATGATCCACGGCCACGACGTGCTCTGCATCAACGGCGCGTCTGCGGCTCTGGCCATCTCACCGCTGCCGTTCCTCGGCCCGGTCGGGGCGGTTCGCGTGGCGCGCATCGACGGTGAGCTCGTCGTCAACCCGACTCTCATCGAGGCCGACGAGGATTCCGATCTCGACCTGATCGTCGTCGGGACGCGTGACGCCCTCACGATGATCGAGGCCGGCGCAGATCAGATCCCCGAGGACGTCATGCTGCAGGCCTTCGAGCTCGCTCACCGCGAGATCAAGCGGATCTGCGACGTCATCGACGACCTGCGCGAGCAGGTCGGCAAGCCGAAGTGGGTCGATCCGGCGCTCACAGCCGAGCTCGAGGCCACGCACGGCGACATGATCTGGCAGCGCATCCAGGCGCAAGGCCTGAAGGCGGCCGAGGCGATCGTCGGCGAGATCGTCGGACGAAGTCTGCCCGGACGTCACCATGGACTCCACCGAGGACGACATGGTGCGCGAGATGCAGGTCAAGGGTGGCCTCACGCTGGTGCTCGACAAGCAGCGGCTCGTTGCGGTGGAAGGACCGGTGCGGGAGCAGTTCGAGGCCCAGCTCCGGTCGCTGACCGACGCGGAGTCGGACAGCAAGTACCTCAAGTCGCGCAAGCGCGGCATCCTCTTCGACAGCATCGTCGAGGGCGTCTCCCTGCCGTTCCCGGCCTCCGATGGAGACTCGGGCGAGAAGGACGCGACCACGAAGTCATGGGTGAAGAAGGCGGCCGACTCGGTCTACAAGGACATCGTCCGCAAGAACATCGCGGTCGACAAGCGGCGCCTCGACGGTCGCGGCACCGAGGAGATCCGGCCGATCAACGTCGAGGTCGGCTTCGCTCCGCGGACGCACGGCTCCGGCCTGTTCACCCGCGGCGAGACGCAGATCCTGACGCTCTGCACGCTCGGCACGGCGAAGGAGGGTCAGCGGATCGACGACCTCTCGCTCGAGCAGGATCGCCACTACATCCATCACTACAACTTCCCGCCCTATTCGGTCGGAGAGACCGGGTTCATGCGGGGACCGAAGCGCCGCGACATCGGTCATGGTGCTCTGGCACAGCGGGCGCTCGAGGCCGTCGTCCCGGGCCCGGAGGAGTTCCCCTACACGATCCGCCTCGTCTCGGAGACGCTCGAGTCGAACGGATCCTCATCGATGGGTTCGGTCTGCGGCTCCACGATGTCGATGATGGATGCCGGCGTGCCGATCAAGGCTCCGGTCTCCGGTATCGCCATGGGCCTCGTCAAGGAGGGTGACGACTACGTCATCCTCACCGACATCCAGGGCGCCGAGGATCATCTCGGTGACATGGACTTCAAGGTCGCCGGAACGGAAGACGGGATCACGGCTCTGCAAATGGACATCAAGATCACCGGCGTCACGCAGGAGATCATGCGTGATGCCTTGCAGCAGGCGAAGCGGGCACGCACGGAGATCCTCGCCAAGATGGGAGAGGCGATCTCCGAGCCGCGAGCCGAGCTCGCGGATCATGCGCCGCGCATCTCGTCGGTGCAGATCAACCCCGAGTTCATCGGCATGGTGATCGGCAAGGGTGGCGAGACGATCCGTGGCCTCGAGGCCGACTACGACGTGCAGATCGACATCGGCGAAGACGGCACGATCCTCGTCTACGCGACCGAGGGCACGAAGGGCGACGCCGCAGTGGCCGCAATCACCGCCCTCACGAAGTCGCCCGAGGTGGGGGACACCTACACGGGCAAGGTCGTCAAGACGACCGAGTTCGGTGCCTTCGTCGAGCTGAAGAAGGGCACGGACGGCCTGCTCCACGTCTCGAACGTCGGGCCGGGTCGCGTCGCGCACATCGAGGATGTCATGGCTCGTGGTGACGTCGTCGACGTCATCGTGCAGGAGGTCGACAAGGACAGGGGTCGCATCGGCCTCAAGCTGGTCGCCAAGCACGAGGACGGTGGGCTCGTGATGCCCGACGTGCTCATCGAGCGGGCGAAGGACGCCCCACCGCGTGAGCCGCGCCCGCCGCGCGACGACCGTGGTGGCCGCGACCGGAACCGCCGCTAGCGCTCTGGCGCATCGTTGTCGAAACGGGGAGGCAGCTGCTGCCTCCCCGTTTCGTTTCCGCGTCCTCCAGACGAGGCTCAAGTCGTGATGGAGACGACGATCCGCTTGCTATTCCGGCGCGGGTCCGTCCG
>CAVOVG010000002.1:0-444814 GCA_963699795.1 uncultured Thermoleophilia bacterium | reverse complement strand
GCGCTCTCCGAGGGACGCAAGGCCCTTGCGGAGCGCGCGTTCCGTGACCCGGACCTGCTCCTCTCCGAGAGCGGACTGCCCTTCGAGTCGACGCTCGAGATCGGCGACGGTCTCCCGGAGGGCTGCCGCGTCGTCTGCCGCAAGCGACTCCTCGATCTTCTCGAGTCTCCAGCCCATCGACGACGCAAGCCTCTCCAGCTCACCGCGCAGCTCCTCCCGCGACTCGATCCCCGCAGCATCGATCTCGTCGAAGCGGGCAGCAAGGGCACCGAGCTCGCTGCGGAGGGCGTGTTCGACCTCGGCGGCCGACGCAGCCGAGCGCATCGCGAGATCATCGATCCGCGCGGCGATCTCACCGCCGGCCATCTCCGCAGCCGCAAGATCTTCGAGCCGCCGGCGCTGCACGGCGTCCAGCTTCTCGCCAGCGCCCTCCGCGATCGCGCGGACAGCTGCCGTGTCTGCCTGGAGTGACCCCGCGAGGCGATCCAACCGCGCGGCGAGATCGGCGGCACCGAGTCGCGCTGCCTCCGCATCATTCTCGTGAAGCTCGGTCAGTGCGTCGAGCTGCTCTGAAAGGCGCTCGTCTGCCAGCCGCGCCGCCTGAAGGTCCACGTACCGCATTCCGAGGATCTCGTCGATCCGCGAGCTCAGCGACCCGGCCTCGCTCCGTACGACCGCGACCTCCTCTTCGGCCGCCTCGCGGGCAGCAGCGACCTCGTCCGTCATGCGGCTCGAGAGGGCGGCGAGGCCCTCCTCGAGGAGTGACTCCAGCCGGCCTACAGAGGCACGCTCCTCCGCGCGGTCGGCACGCAGTTGCTCCAGCTGCGCTCCGTGGCCGGCCAGTTCAGCGAGCTGCTGCTCGAGCTGCTCAACTCGCCTGTCACCGACCTCACGAACGGCAGCCAGTTCACCCTGGAACCACTCGACGTGCTTCGCAGCCGCGGCGTCCAGCTCGTCGCGCCCGACGAGGCCGTCCACGCGCCCGGTCAACTCGTCGAGCTGTGAGCCGAGTGCGTGAGCCAGGTCGTCGAGGCGACCATTCAGCGCACCGACAGGCTCCTCGAGGCTAGACCGCACATCTTCCGTGATCCTCTCAGCGCGCCTCGCCAGCTCCGCGACCCGATCGTTGAGATCGTCTGTGACGGTGCGCGACGCCAGGGTCTCGATCCTCTCACGAACGTCCGCCACGTCGCTCGCCTGAACGCCATCGTCGAGGCGCCGTTCGAGCTCGGCCGCAAGCGTTGAGAGGCGCTCCTCGAGAGCCTCATGTCGAGAGTCCGCCGAGGCCTCGAGGCCGCCGAGGCGGGCCCCGGTCGCGAGAGCGTCTGCCACGCGGACGGACTCCGTCTCCGCGATCAGATCACGAACCTCGGCGAGCGACGACTCGAGCGAGTCGAGCGACTCGAGGCGGGACGCGACCGCGTCGACCCGCTCGCTCAGCGCAGCATCCTCGGCCGGCAAAGACGAAAGCTCATCGAGCCGCGACCGAAGCTCGGCCACCTCGGCGGCGAACACATCACCGTTCGGCTTCCGCTCCAACTCAACCGCGAGCGCCGACAGCCGCCCCTCGAACTCGGCCAACACCTCGAGCCGCGACTCCGCCGAATCGAGCCGCCGAACCAGCGGGCCCGTCCCGCTCGCAACAGCACGATCGATGCCCTCACGGACACCCGACTCCAGACCCTGCAACGACTCGAGCGCAGCCTCGACACCCGCAAACCGATCGGCGATCCCGTCGACCCGCTCGCTCAGCGCAGCATCCTCGGCCGGCAAAGACGAAAGCCCATCGAGCCGCGACCGAAGCTCGGCCACCTCGGCGGAAAGGGCATCGGCAAGCGCTGCGCGCTTCGCCGCAGCCCCTTCCGAGACGCTCCGCAGTTCGTCACGAAGCTCCCCTGCCGGTGGCAGCTCGACGAGCTGACGCTCGAGATCGCCGATCCTGCTCTCGAGGGCTTCCACCGAGCTCCCCTGTTCGGAGAGCGCAGACACGCTGGCGCGAAGAGCCTCGAGAGCCGCCGGGTTCCACCGCCGCCTCACTCGTCGCCGCGAGGTCGTCGAGCCGCGCTCGGAGCTCGTCTATCGAGGCTGTATCAAGAGCGCGCTCCGCCACGGCCGCGAGCTCGTCGAGTCGGCGCTGCAGTTCGGCGAGGGTCGCCGCGTCAGCCTTGTGATCGCCGAGAGCGTCGAGCCGAGCGCGCGTGCGCTCGCCGAGCTCCGCGAGTTCTGCGCCGAGCTGGTCGAGCGCTCCGTCGCCCTCCCTGCCCCTCTCCTCGAGTGAAGAGATCCTGGCTCCGAGGTCATCCGTCTGCGATACGGGGATCGCGGCAGCCACCTCATCGAGTCGTGCGGCCAGCTCATCCACCTTCGGCGTAAGGTCAACCGGGGGCGCGTCGGCGACATGCCCGACCCGTGCGACGAGCTCGTCGACACGGAAAGCGAGGGCCGAGATCTCCTCACTGCTCCCCGAGGTTTCTGCACCGTCGTCAGCGGCACGGGACGCAGCAACCTCGTCGAGCCGGGACTCGAGGTCTCCGAGCGCATCGAGCCGGCTCGCGAGACTCCGAACCTCTGTCTCGGCGGACTCCGCCTGCCCGGCCGTTGCGTCGAGCCGCTCGCGCAACTCACCCAGGTCGGCGAGATCGTCCAGCCGGCTCGTAAGCGCACCGAGCTCGGCGGAGAGCCGGTCGATCTCATCGGCGCGTTCGGGTCGCCGTTCGAGACGTTCAACTGCCGCGCTCAAGTCGGCCAGCGCGTCGATCGAGGACGGCTGATCCCGGAGCTGCCCGAGCTCCATGCGAAGCGCCGCCAGATCAGTCGATACCGACGAGGTCTCGAGCGCCCCGAGCCGCGTCGTCAGCTGTTCGAGCGCGCCGGTCAGTCCATCGACTGCCGCGCTCTCGGCGACAGCCTCGAGACGCTCCTCGACGGCGGCGATTGCGGCCCGCAGATCGAGCTGGGCGCGGTTGAGATCCGCCTGGGAAAGCGATGATGTGGTTGCGCGTTCGATCAAGAAGGAGACGCTCCTCGAGGGCTTTCAACGTCGTGTCCGCGGCCGGCTCGTCCTGCCGACTCGCCGGCACGATTGGCGCTCCGTTCTGCCACGGCTGCGGATCGGCCGGCGGCGCCGGCGGGCGAAGCTTCTGCAACGCCGACCATTGCTCGGCGAGCGCGCTCGCGAGATCGAGCCGCGACAGGCTGCCCTGCTCGACGAGGATCTCGCCAATCCGCGCGCCCGACTCGACGCTGGGCCTCGAGCGCCGACTCGAGCTGGTCGTCGCTGATGAACCCGAGCTCGACGAAGATCTCGCCGACGGGGACGGCGAATCTGTACCTCATCCGGCGTGAGCGGCTCGACGATCTTCAACACGGGGGCCGCGGCCGGCGGACCTGGAGATTCGCGGCATCGAGCTCGGCCCACTGCTCGGCAAGCACGCCGGCAAGCTCGAGACGGGATACGCCGAACTCGGCAACGACGATCTCGCCCAATCGCTCTCCGGTCTTTTCCTGCAGGGCGAGAGCTCGCTTCGAGCTGCTCGCCCGTAATGAGGCCCGTTTCGATCAGGACCGCTCCGATCAGGCGCGATTTCGCAATCGACTGTGCCTCCATATCCGTCCTATCGGCAGACACTCGATCGAGGTATAGAGCCTATTTCAGATCGGCCGACGGGCCGACGGACCACACGGGCGGCGAGACAGAGGCTCGACGCCTTTCCCCGGCGCCTACGTTGCCGCGTACAGCACGAGCGCGTCGACGACCGCCTGGAGTCGTCGGCCTTCCGACGTCAGCGTGTACTCGACGCGCGGCGGCCGGGCATCGACCACGCGCCGCTCGAGCACGCCCGCCGCTTCGAGCTCGACGAGTCGAAGCGCCAGCGTCCGCGGGGGGATCTCTCCGACCGACTGCTTGAACTCGTTGAACCGAGATGCTCCCTTCGTACGAGGCCCAGAGGATCGACACTGTCCAGCGCCGCTCGAGGAGGCCCGCCGCCTGGCGAACCCCCTCGGGGACGGGCCGACAGTGTCTACACCGAGACATCGAGCGACTGGGCGACCGGCTCGAGCGCGAGCTCGAGCACCTCGGACAGTGCCATCACGGGATGGAACGTCATCTCGGTCGCGAACGTGCTGCGGAACGTCGTCGATGTCTGCCCGATTGCGCTCGGGAATGATCACGTCCGTCAACCCCGCCGCGTGCGCAGCGAGCACCTTCTGCTTCAGACCGCCGATCGGAAGCACGCGGCCCTGCAGCGTGATCTCGCCCGGTCATCCCGACCGTATGCCTGACCGGGCGGCCCGTGAGCAACGAAGCGAAAGCCGTTGCCATCGTGATGCCGGCACTCGGGCCGTCCTTCGGCGTTGCACCCGCCAGGCACGTGGACGTGGAAGGAGCGGTTCTCGAAGATCTCGTCGTCGAACCCGTAGTCCACGGCCCGGGCACGAACCGCCGAGAGCGCGATCTGCGCCGACTCCTTCATCACGTCGCCGAGCTGACCCGTCAGCACGAGCTTCTCGCCGCTCGGGACGCTCGTTGCCTCGACGAAGAGGACATCTCCGCCCATCCCGGTAACTGCCAGACCCGTGGCGACTCCGGGAACCGCCGTGCGCTCCGCCGCCTCGCGGAAGAACCGCTGGCGTCCGAGCGCGTCCCGAACGACGTCGAGGTCGACCGTCACGGGCACCTCGGCGAGGCTCCGAAGCGATCCGGGTTGCGGTCTTGCGCAGCACCTTGCCGAGCTCCCGCTCGAGCTGACGCACGCCCGCCTCGCGGGTGTACTCGGAGACGATCGACTCGAGCACGCCGTCCGCCGGAACCACCTCTTCCTCGCGAAGGCCGTTGCGCTCCCGCTGGCGGGGCCAGAGGTAGTCGGTCGCGATCGCGACCTTCTCGTCGGTCGTGTAGCCGTCGAAGCGAATCACCTCCATGCGGTCGAGCAGCGGTCCGGGGATCGTGTCCGCCTGGTTCGCCGTCGCGATGAAGATCACGTCGGAGAGATCGACCTCGACATCGAGGTAGTGGTCACGGAACGTCGAGTTCTGCGCCGGGTCGAGAACCTCGAGGAGGGCGGCCGAAGGGTCGCCGCGCCAGTCGGCACCGACCTTGTCGACCTCGTCGAGCAGGATCACGGGATTCATCGTCTTCGCGTCGCGGAGGGCGCGAACGAGCCGCCCCGGCAGGGCGCCGATGTACGTGCGCCGGTGGCCCCGGATCTCGGCCTCGTCGCGGATGCCGCCGAGCGACATCCGGACGAACTCACGGTTCAGCGACCGCGCGATCGACTCCCCGATCGACGTCTTGCCCGTCCCGGAGGGCCGATCAGCGTCAGGATCGCGCCCGATTTCTTATCGACCTCGATCCCTCGCTCCTGCCGGAGCTTGCGCACCGCGATGTACTCGACGATGCGATCCTTGACGTCCTCGAGCCCGGCGTGATCGGCGTCGAGCACCTCCCGGCTGGCCTGTGGATCGAGCCGCTCCTCCGAGCGCACGCCCCACGGCACGGCGAGCAGCCAGTCGACGTAGCTCCGGATCGTCTGCGACTCCGGCGAGCTCTCACCCATGCGCTCGAAGCGGGCGAGCTCTCGCTCGGCCTGCTCGCGCACGTCATCGGGCATCGCCGACTCGGCGATCTTCTTCCGGAACTCCTCGACGACCGACGTCTCGTCGTCGCCCAGCTCCTTGCGGATCGAATCAAGCTGCTTGCGCAGGATGAACTCGCGCTGCTGCTTTTCCATACCCGGTGTTCACGTCCTCGCGGATGCGCACGCCGGATCTGCATCAGCGCAAGACGCTCGCGCTGGAACGCGAGCGCGAGTTCGAGTCGATCGGCGACGTCGACGGCCTCGAGGATCTCGCACCTTCTGCTCGAACGTGAGATCAGGTGAGTAGCCGGACGTATCGGCGAGCGCGCCGGGATCGGAGATCGAGCGAACGAACGACGCGATGCGCCCGTCGTCGCCTCGAAGCTCGAGGATCTCCTCGACCACCGCGCGGTACTCGGTCTCGAGCGTGCGGAACGCATCACCCGTCGGTGCGTCGTCATCCTCGCGTTCCTCCGCCTCGACGAAGAGACGGCCCCGCGGATCCGTCTCGGCTGTGCCGGCGATCGCTCGGTGGAGGCCCGTTCAGCGCGACCGCGGTATCGCCACCGGGCAGCCGTACACGGTCTGTCACCTCGGCCACCGTCCCGACCTTGGCGAACTCGCCGTCGTGCTTCGGCACGAGCAGCACTCGCTCTTCGTCACCGACGTCGATCGTCAGAGTCACGTTCATGTTGGGGAAGACGACGATGTCGTCGAGAGGCACGAGCAGCAACTTGCTCACGATCGGCTCACGCTCCTTGGCGTCCACGGAGTTATCGGCATACCCGTACTAACTACAAAAAGTGTACCGGTATTCCCTCGGGCGTCGGACGCCGGAACCTTACGGAACGCGTACAAACCGTTCTGCCGGCCCGGAGTCTCAGTTGGTGGAGTCCGGCTTCCCGAATATCGCCTCCCGGGACCGGACACCGTTCTCGCAGTCGCGCACTCCGAGGGCGTGACTGCGGACATGGGCGCCCGCTTGCGGGCGCCCTCATTTCCCGCAGTTCTGGGAATCCCTAACTGGATTCCCAAACGCGACGATCCCTGAAGGGGCCGCCCGCCGCCCGTGGCCGACGACCCCTCCACGTCAGCCGCGGAACCGGCGCAGCGCAGCTGCAGCGACACGTCCGGCAAGGACGTCTGCCGAAACACCAACTCCAGCCGCGCGATATGTCATCACGGTGACGACGAACGCGCCGCCGCCCCAGAGCACGATCCCGTCGTCGTGGCGTGCATCGTCGATCCAGCCCGCCTTGTGGAGCACGCGTACCCCGGATATCCGCCCGACCTCGCGATCGAGCTTGCCGGGGTCGCGAACGCGCACGAGGAAATAGAGCAGATACCGGGCATCGCCGGCCGCTGAAGCCGGGCTGGGCAGCACGGAATGGGCCTTTGCCGCCGCCGCGAGCCAGACGGCACGGAGCAATCGCGGCGAGGTCGTGGGCGCTCGTCTTCTTCCCGATGCCCCACGCGGTTGGCTGTCGACTCGGCCGGGAATCGACCGGCGGGGCCCGCGAGGCGGATCATCGACCGAATCGAGCAAGTAGCCGCCGTACATCTCCGTATCGACGAGCCCGATCGATCGCATCAGCGCGTTGACGAGCGCGGAGGCAGCCGACGTCGAACCGCCGAAGTACCGCTCGGTCGCATTGGCCGCTTCGTTGTCGGAGTACGTCAGCATCTGGCGCAGAAGCCCGTCCAGCGTCGAGCCCGATGCCGGGGTCCCTTCTGTGCGTGCGAGTGCGGTCACCGCGATTGCCAGCTTGAGAGACGAAGCGCCGGGAAACGTGGCGCGCGCATTCCAGGCAGCGCCGGCTCCCGTCTCGAGGTTCTCCACGTAGACGGCGCTCGTGCCTCCGAAGGACTGCCCGAGACCCCGGATCTCGCGCGCGAGCAGCGCATCGTTCCGTAACGCCCGTGGCCGCGGAGGCGTCGCCGAGGCGCCGAGGACATGCGGCACGGTGGCGCTGCTACGGCGGCCGGTGCGCGAGACCGTGACGACGCGCACGCTCGACTCACCGGCCGGGAGCCTGACTCGCACGTAAAAGCGGCGCCGTCGGAGCGGCACGTCCGCCGCCGTCCGGGACCCCACCCGGACGATGAGCCGCTTCGTTCCCGGAGCCGCGGTCCCGGAGACCAGACCGAAGGAGAGCTGGTTCGGAGCAGGCTGCTCGATTGCGGGGGGCGGTGGCGGCGCGGTGATCACGGCCGAACCGTAGCTTTCGGTCTGTGCCGATTCTTGCTCATCTCGATCTCGACGCTTTCTTCGCCGCCGTCGAGGAGCTCGAGGATCCCTCGCTCCGCACTCTCCCGCTCGTCGTCGGCGGAAACCCGCAGGGCCGTGGGGTGGTGGCGACGGCCAACTACGTCGCCCGTGCGTTCGGGATCCGCTCGGCGATGAGCTCGGCGGAAGCGCTGCGGCGATGCCCCGAGGTCGTGTTCGTCCGACCTCGACACGCGCTGTACCGCCAGTACTCCGAGGCTGTCTGGAGCGCGATTCGCGAGGTCGTGCCACGCGTGGAGCAGGTCGGGATCGATGAGGGC
The DNA here is from genome assembly GCA_963699795.1 of uncultured Thermoleophilia bacterium. Taxonomy (GTDB): domain Bacteria; phylum Actinomycetota; class Thermoleophilia; order Gaiellales; family Gaiellaceae; genus Gaiella. The sequence continues at coordinate 436,688 of CAVOVG010000002.1, read as the reverse complement.
TATCTCGACCTCGGCACCGTTGTGGAGACCTTCAGCGGTGCGCGATCGGCCGCCGAGGCGGTGCAGACATCCGTCCGCGCAGCGACCTCGCTTTCCTGCTCCCTGGGCGTCTCGACCTCGAAGGTGGTCTCCAAGGTCGCCTCCGACCGACGCAAGCCCGGGGGGATCACCGTCGTCCCATCGGGCACGGAGGCGAGATTCCTCGCTCCGTTCCCCGTGCGGGCGCTGCCCGGCGTCGGTCCGAAGGCCGAACAGCGGCTCGCGGCAGCCGGGGTCAAGACGATCGGTGACCTTGCCTCGCTCGGCGACGCCGAGTTGCGCGTCGTGCTGCCCGGCACGATCGGCCCGCTCCTGCGCGACCGGGCGCTCGGCAGCGATCCCCGAGACCTCGAGCTGGAGACCGAACGCGTCTCGATCTCGGTCGAGGAGACGTTCGAGCGCGACATCTCGGACCGCGCGGCGCTCCACGCCGAGATCCGGCAGATGGCAACGTCGGTGGCGGAGGGTCTCGTGAAGCGAGGGCTGTCGGCCCGAACCGTAACGGCCAAGCTGCGCTACTCGGACTTCTCGATCAGAAGCCGCTCGACGACCCTCCATGCTCCGATCGACGAGGCGGACAGGATCGCCGAGCTCGCGTGCTCATTGCTCGATCGCGGCCTCCGCGACCGGCCCGGAGCGCTCAGGCTCGTCGGGGTTGGCGTCTCCGGGCTCTCGGAGCACCGCCAGCTGACGTTCGACCCGTAGGGGCGAGGCGGAGCCTCCTCCGCCCGCCCGGCGCGAAACGGACGCCGCGAGTTTCATGCGGACGGTGCAGCGCGCCACGCCCTACGACGACGGTACCGCCCGGAGCTCCCGAGCCCGCAACAACGGGCGCGTGAGACACGTCGGTCCGCCGTCACCGAGTCGCGAGATGTGATCGCCGCGATAGGTGACGACGTCGACACCGACTCGCTCGAGCCTCCGTCGAGTCACCTCGTTCCCTTCGAGAGCGAGGGCACGACGCGGCCCGAGTGCGAGGACATTCGACCCCATCGACTCGAACTCCTCGTCCGGTACTTCGACGACCGCGATACCGCGCTCGGCAAGCAGCTTCATCAGCCGTACGGGTGCGAGGCGCGGGTACACGAGTGCGAGGTCGCGGTCGAGCGGCGAGATCAGGGACATCAGGTGCATCACCTCGGACGCCCCGACCCAGTGGGGGAGATCGAGCGCGATCACCTCGACGTCGGGAAACGCCGAGCGCAGCGCAGCGATTCCCGCCGTCCCCGTGCGATAGCCGTGGCCGACGAGCAGCGTGTCATGGTCCAGCCAGACGGTGTCGCCTCCCTCGGCCGTCGCGGGGGCGTCCATCGTCGAGGAGACAGGGATGCCCGCCGCCTCGAGGCTCTCGCCAATGCGCGCAGGTTCGCCGAGACGACCGACCTTGCCTGGTCGGAGCAGCGCGGCGCCTCGGTCGCCGACGAGCACCGGGTCGTAGACGTAGATCGCATCGGGATTGCCCGGGTCGTGCTCGGAGACGATCACCTCGGCCCCCGCGGCCTCGAGCAACGCACGGAACTCCTCGTGCTCGACGGCTGCGGCGGCAGCGTTCGGCACCCCGCGCCAGCCGTAGTGGTCGACGTGTCCCGTATCCGCGGTCAGGGGCGGTCGCACGAGCACGCGCTCGAGATCACCCCACATCGCCTGGCTCCCGTACTCACTCACGACCGCAGAAGCTAGACGACAACATTGGCCGGCGTGCGGCCCACGAGCAGAACTGCCCTGAGGGCCTCGACGCAGAGCATCCCCATCGCGACCCGCGTGTCGCGGGTCGCGCTCCCGAGGTGGGGCGCGAGGACGACGTTCTCGAGCCCGAGCAGCGCCTCCGTCACGTCCGGCTCGTGCTCGTAGACATCGAGCCCGGCCCCGGCGATCGAACCGGCCAGGAGCGCGGCGGCGAGCGCAGCCTCGTCGACGACCGGGCCGCGCGCCGTATTGATCAGCACGGCACTCTCTTTCATCATCCCGAGGCGCCGCGCGTCGATCAGATGGCGCGTCTCGGCGGTCAGCGGAACGTGCAGTGAGACGATGTCCGCCTCGCCGAGGAGCGAGTCGAGGTCGGCGTCTCGCCCGGCAAGGACGGGCTTCGCTCCAAAGGCCTCGACCAGGCGGGCCGTCTCCAAGCCGATCCTCCCGCTCCCGACGATGAGAACCGTCTTCCCGGCAAGGCGCTCACCGAGCATGAACTCGAGCGAGAACTGCCATGGCTCCTGTCGACGCACGAACCTGTCACCTTCCGTAACCCGTCGCAGTAGCGACAACATCAGCGTCACGGCGAGCTCGGCAGTCGCCCCGGTGAGCACGTCGGGCGTATTGGAGACGACGACCCCGCGGCGGCGTGCGGCTTCGAGGTCGATGTTGTTCACCCCGACGGCGTAGTTCGCAACGATCCGAAGCTGCGGGCCGGCCGCTTCGAGGTACGCGTCGTCAACGGTGACCGTGAGCATCGTCACGACGCCCTCCGCCTCGCCCGGCGACGCAACGAGCTCGAAGTCCGCCGCGAGCGCCTGCACGACCTCCGCCGGGACGTGCTCGCTCAAGTGGACGCGGGGAGCCATGAGGTGCATCATCGCTGAATGAGCGACCTCTACCACGAGGGGAATCGCGCGCTACAGGACCGCTTCGACACGCGCCGGCTGGCGGACAGGATCGAAGAGCGGATCACCCGCAAGACCCTCGATGCCGACGACCGGGCCTTCATCGAGGCACGCGACATGTTCTTTCTCGCGACCGCCGACGAGCACGGCATGCCCCAGTGCTCCTACAAGGGGGGCGAGCCGGGATTCGTCCGCGTCGTCGACGCGCACACGCTCGCGTTCCCGAACTACGACGGCAACGGCACCTACCTCTCGATGGGCAACCTGCTCCGCAATCCCAGGCTCGGGCTGTTGTTCATCGACTTCACGAGCCCGAAGCGGCTGCGGGTGAACGGGATCGCCTCGATCGCCGAGGACGATCCACTGCTCGACTCCTACACCGGGGCGCAGTTCATCGTGCGAGTACGCGCCACCTACGTGATGCCGAACTGTCCGCGGTATGTGCACCGAATGGAGGTCGTCGAGCGCTCCCGCTTCGTGCCACACGACGATCGCGAGACGCCGGTTCCCGACTGGAAGCGACGGGATTGGTCGCGCGACGTGCTGCCCGAGGGCGATCCGGCCGGAGAGCTCGAGCCACTACCCGACTGAATTCATATTGACAATGTTCGATATGTATGATTCGATCACATCGATAACTATCGATGGGAGAGGGAATGACACGAACAGCAGATGCACTACGTGAGGAAGTTCGAGCCCGCTACGCAGAGGCTGCCCTCGCTGTCTCCCGAACGGGCGCCGGCAGCTGTGGCAGCGGCTCCTGCTGCGCGAACCCGGACGACGACGCTCTGTGGGGAGAGGCGCTGTACGACACGGACCAGCGAGCCGGGCTCCCGAACACGGCCGCGACCGCAAGCCTCGGGTGCGGCAATCCGACGGCCGTCGCCGATCTCCGCGAGGGAGAGACTGTGCTCGACCTCGGCTCGGGCGGCGGGATCGACGTGCTTCTCTCGGCCCGTCGCGTCGGGCCGACAGGAGTCGTCTACGGCCTCGACATGACAGACGAGATGCTCGCGCTCGCCCAGCGAAACAAGGCGGAGGCCGGCGTCACGAACGTGCACTTCCTCAAGGGCGAGATCGAGCGGGTGCCGCTTCCGGCCGAGTCCGTCGACGTCGTGATCTCGAACTGCGTGATCAACCTCTCGACCGACAAGGCTCGGGTACTCGCCGAGATCGCACGCGTGCTCAAGCCGGGCGGGCGGATCGGCTTCAGCGACATCGTTGCCGAGGATCGCCTGACGGAGGTGGACAGGGCGGAGCGCGGAGCGTGGGTCGGCTGTATCGCCGGCGCTCTCTCGCGGTCGGAGATGATCGCTGGGCTCGAGGGCGCGGGGCTGGTCGACATCGACGTGACATTCACGCACGAGGTCGCCGACGGGCTCCACGGTGCGATCGTCAAGGCCGTCAAGCCCGAATTCGCAGAACGCGAGATTCCGCTCGTCAGCCCGGGAGCTCGGGCCGCCTGCTGCTGAGCGCAGGTTTCACGCCATAGCGCGGGCGACGCTCCGCGTCGCCCCTACGGGTTGGAGCGCATCGGGCGACGCTCCGCGTCGCCCCTACGAGACGAATGTGCGCAGCCAATCGGTGGCGGCCGCCCATGCTCCGTGGGCGGGCTCGACGACGTCGAAGTGGTCGGCCTCGGGAAACTCTGCGAGCTCAACCGTGTCGCCGGCGAGCCGCGCCACGTCCGCGTAGTCCCGGCTCTGGCTCGGCGGAACGATCTCGTCCCGGCCCCCGTGGACGAGCAGCACCGGCACACCGAGCGGGATCAGCGCCGCCGGTGATGCGTTGGCATAGCGCTCCGGTACCTCGTCCGGTCCGCCGCCGAGGAGCGCGGCGCACGCACCGCTTCCGAGGCCATCGGACGCCCCGCGGACGAGGTCGAGGACACCGGCCTGCGCAACCGCGGCGCGGGGCCGCACCCGCGGTTCGTCACCTGGAACGCCCTGTGGGAGCCGATGGCGACCGGCGAGCCAGACAGCCAGGTGCCCCCCTGCCGAGTGCCCGAGGGTGACGACCCTGTCCAGGTCGACCTCGCCGAGCCCAACAAGCGCGTCGGCCGCTGCCGCTGCATCCTCGAGCGTCCCGGGCCAACCGCCTCCTGGCTGACCGACGCGACGGTAATCGATGTTCCAGGCCGCGATTCCCCGGCGCGCGAGATCGTGGGCGAGCGGGGTCATCAGCGTGCGGTCCCACCCCCACTTCCAGAAGCCTCCGTGAACGAGAACGACGGTCGGCCACGGCCCTTCGCCGAGCGGCAGGTGGAGATTGCCGACCTGGTCGGGATGGTCACCGTAGGCGATCTGGCGGGCCGGCGGAAGGTTCCTGGTTGCCACGCTCAGGCGAGGAGGTGGCGGCGGCGCGAGAGTGCTTCGAGCAAGGCATCGATATCGCCATCGGTGTTGTAGAAATGCGAAGCGATGCGCAGGTTCTCGTCGCGCAGCGAGCACGCGAAGTTCTCCTCGGCGAGCGAGGCGACGAGGGCCGGTGCGTCGGTGGAGCGCGCGCAGACCATCGGCCCACGGCGCGACGGATCGGCAGGCGTGACGACGTCGGCTCCAAGTTCCTCGAGGCCCGCAATCAGGCGCGTGTTCAGCCCCGACACATGCGCCTCGATCGCCGGAACGCCGGTCTCCTGTACGAGCTCGAGCCCGGCGACACCTCCGTAGATGTTCGGCACCGGCGGCGTACCCGAGTCGAACCGGCGCGCGGTCGCGTGAGGCGAGTAGTCGGAGATGTCCATCTGGAAGATGTTCTCGTCGGCGAACCAGCCGGTCTGGGTCGGAGTGAGCCCGGCGAGCACCTCGCCGCGAACCCACAGGAAACCGAGGCCGGCGCTCGCGAGCAGGTACTTCACCGTCCCACCCGTCACGAAGTCGGCTCCGAGCGTCCTCACGTCGAGCTCGATCGCGCCGACGGCCTGGTAGCTGTCGGCAAGCACGAGCGCACCCTGCGCATGGGCTGCCTCGGCGATCGCGGCAACGTCATTGCGGTGGCCCGTCCTGTACGAGATCGTGGTGCAGCAGACGAGGGCCGTGCGCTCGTCGATCGCAGCGGCGAACCTCTCCGCGGGGATCGAGCCGTCGGCATCCGGGCGAACGTGCACTACCTCCGCCCCGCGGAGCTCCTGTGCGTGCGCGATCTGCCCGACGGTGGGGAACTCGTACTCACTGATCACGATCCGATTCCGTCCACCGCGCTCGAAGGGGAGCGCCGAGACGATCCCGCTGACTCCCTGGGACACCGACGTCGTCACCGCGACCTCGTCCGGATGCCCGTGCAACAGCGCTGCGAAGCCTGCGCGCGCCGCCTCGGCCCGCTCGACCCAGTACTCCCACTCGGCGCCGTTCTCGTCCCAGCCCGCGAGGTACTCCTCGTACGCGGCGCGCACGCGATGCGACAGGGCGCCCTGAGAGCACGAGTTGAGATAGATCTTGCGCTCGAAGATCGGGAACTCACCGCGCACGGCCTCGCCGACGCCGCCCACGGCGACAGGCTTCAGCCTGTTGTCCGGACTCGACGGCACGGAGCTCACGACGGCCTCACGACATAGCTCGCCGCAACGTCCGGCATCAGATACGCGGCCGACGGGCTCCCCGCCGGCGTGAAGATGCCGAGAATCGCGAGCTCGCGGTCGGAGCTCGTGTTCTCGACGATGTGCACCTCGCGCGGCGTGATGCGGAACCCGGATCCGTTCTCGATCGGCTCGGTGCCTTCGTCGAGGTGGTAGATGCCGGGGCCGCGCCAGATCCACACGATCTCGTCGTAGAGGTGATAGTGCCACGGGGCCTTGCCGGGAGGCACATAGCCCACGAACATCGTCCCGCGCGTAGAGCCGTTGTGAGGGCCGAAGAGCACCTGGAAGGAGCGGCTTCCGGTCGCCTTGCCCGGCTCCACCTCGGCGATCGGGACGATGTGCTCACGCGGCCCCATCGGCGCGTGGAGGTCAGTGGCGCCTCCGAGGGTGACGCGGACGAAGGAGACCCCCTCCGGCCCGGCCTCGATCGCGGCCTGCTCGCCTTCGAGGAGCAACGCTGCCGAGCCGGCCACGAGGGCCTCGCCGGCGAGCGTCGCGCTACCAGCGAAGGTGAAAAGCAGAACGTCGTGGTCCGGATCGCCGACCTCGCGCACCTCGCCCGGCCCGAGGTGAACCGTCTCGAGGGCAAGCTCTGATCCCTGCTGCGGCGCGACCTGCCCGTCTGTCCTGACGACATCCATCAGCGGCCGAGGTACGCCTTACGGAGCTCCTCGTTCTCGAGGAGATCCGCTGCCTTTCCCTCGAGGACGACGCGGCCGGTCGAAAGGACGTACCCTCGGTCCGCGATCGAGAGCGAGACGTTTGCGTTCTGCTCCACGATCAGCATCCCGACGCCGGAGTCGTTCACCTGCTTGATGATCTCGAAGCTTCGCTCCACGAGCACCGGTGCAAGGCCCATCGAGGGCTCGTCCATGAGGAGGAGCTTCGGCTGCGACATGAGGGCCCGACCCATGGCGACCATCTGCTGCTCGCCTCCAGACATCGTTCCCGCGAGCTGCGAACGGCGATCGTAGAGCAGCGGAAAGAGCTCGTAGACGCGCTCGAACTCCGCTTTCAGGTCTGCCTTCGGGCGGAGGTAGGCGCCCATCTCGAGATTCTCGAGCACCGTCATCGGACCGAACAGGCGTCGGTTCTCGGGCACGATCGCGAGACCACGCTTGATCCGGTGGGCCGTCGGCATCTGCGTCACATCCTCACCGAGGAGACGCACCGTTCCGGTGCGGGGCCGCACGAGCCCCAGGATCGTCTTCAGCGTCGTCGATTTCCCCGACGCATTACCACCGAGAAGGCAGACGAGCTCGCCCTCGGCGACGACGATGTTCTCGTCCTGGAGGATGTGGATCTGCCCGTAGTAGGTGTTGATTCCCTCGAGCTGAAGGAGTGGTGTCCCGTTCTCGCTCACTTCTTGGCCATCCCACCGGTACCGAGATAGGCCTCGATCACCTGCGGCGAGGTCGCGACGTCCTCGAACGAGCCCTCCGCGATCTTGACTCCGTGGTCGAGAGCGACGACGCGATCCGAGATTCCCTCGACGACGTGCATGTCGTGCTCGATCACGAGGATCGTGTAGCCACCGTCCGTGCGGAGGAGCTCGATCAGCTCCGTGATCTCCTGCGTCTCCTTGGGATTCATCCCGGCTGCGGGCTCGTCGAGGAGGAGGAGCGTTGGATTCGTCGCCGTAGCCCGAGCGATCTCGAGCCGGCGACGGTTCGCGTACGAGAGGCTGTATGCAGGCTGGTCCCAGCGATAGCCCATCAGCCGATCACCGAAAAACGCGAGTCGTTTCTCCGCGAGATCGCGAATCTCCTTCTCCTCACGGCGCATCCCGGGGGTGCGCAACATCGAGCGGAAGACACCGGCCTTCGTGTGGCCGTACGCGGCAGCCATGACGTTCTCGCGAACCGACATGTTGAGGAACAGTCGGAGCGTCTGAAACGTGCGCGCGATCCCGCGCCGCGTGATCTGGTGAGGCTCGAGGCCCGTGATGCTCGACCCGTCGAAGACGATGTCGCCTCCGGTCGGCTGATAAACCCCGGTGATGAGGTTGAACAGGGTCGTCTTGCCGGCGCCGTTCGGCCCGATCACGCTGACGATCTCGCCTCTGCTCACGTGCAGATCGAGGTCGTCGACGACCTTGAGGCCGCCGAAGGCCATGGAGACGCCCTGGAGATCGAGAAGCCTGTCGTCCACTAGCACATCGTCCCAGGCCGTCTTCGCTGCGTGCCCCACCGGCCGGCCAACGCTCCGGCCGCTCGCGGGACAGGCTCCGCCAGTCCCCTACGAGGTTTCCCGTCGACGGCGTCACGGCGGAGCATCAGATGATGTCCACGCGTTTCTCGCCGAGCAGCCCTGTCGGCCGGAAGATCATCAGAGCGATGAGAATGACGCCGAGGATGATGTACCGGGTCGGCTCGGGCTTCTCGATCATGACGTTCTCCCAGACGAACGCGGCGAGGTAGAGCACCGGGATGAGCAAGGCGATGCGGGCCCACCCGTGGAGCAAGCTCAGAATCAACGCAAGGGCGATGAGCGAGATGTAGGACACGGGTGTGATCCAAGCGACCGTATCGACCGGCACGATCACCCAGTTCGCGGCGAAGTCCGAGACAACGCCGCCCTCTCCACCAGTGCCATTGACCCAAGCGTTATCGACTGCGCCCGCTATCGAGTGGACGATTATCCCGAACACGAGCGTGCCCCCGACTACGACGGCGAGCTTGAGAGAGAACCGGAAAACCGCGACGACGCCGACGATGATCGCTGCGTAGAAGAGATAGCGTGAGTCGCCCGGGTCACGGAGCACCTCGAGCAAGATCCCCACCAACACGGCGCCGAGGACGACGCCCGGCTGACTCCCGGAGCCACCCAGGATGACCATCGTGTAGACGATGATCAGCAGCGGGAACGAGAACGAGAGCGGGAAGACGCTGGCGTTCAGCGCGGTAACGAATGACCCGGCGAGGGCGGCGATTGCTGCCCCGAAGGCGAAGCTCATCAGCTTCAGCCAGTTGACTGGCATGCCCATCACCTCGGCGGCCAGGGCGTCCTCGCGAAGCGAGCGCCAGGCTCTGCCAGTACGCGAGTGATTGACGAATCGGAGCGCAACGTAGACGAGCACGAAGACGGCGAGGACGACGTAGAGGTAGGCGGGATTGAAGAGTCCGTTCTCATCCGCCACGGGCACGTCGCGCCCAAAGATGCCAATCGGGTCGACATTGAGGATCCCGTTGGCCCCGCCGGTGACGTTGTGCCCGAAGAGGTCGTCGCCGTTCGTCGTCACGGTGAGGAAGAGCTGGAGGAAGAAGAGAGTGACAATGGCAAGGTAGTCCCCCGTAAGGCGTCGCGACGGTAGCCCGACGAGGAGGCCCACAATCGCCCCGACCACGACAACGAGCGGGATGACAACTATCGTCGGTAGGTGGAGGCCGTATTGCTCGGAGCTGAGCAGCGCGTAGGCATAGGCACCGATTCCGAAGAAAGCGATGTAGCCGAGGTCGAGCAGTCCACCCCATCCGAGAACGACGTTGAGCCCGAGTGCGAGAAGCATGTAGATCGCGATGTCGAACGCGACGCGGCGCACATAACCGCTGTCGGACGCGACAGGCACGAGGCAGAAGAGCGCTACGAACAGCGTGAGCCAGGCCCACCAGGGGACAGCCATGAGGCGCGCCTCGAGGACGCCGAGGCGTCCTCCGCGTGTAGCTCTGTTAGCTCCGTGGCGCGCGACCCACTCGTCGCGGCCCACTGCCGGGCTCGCCGCCCCCTCCGACGTCGAGGCCTCGAGCGCGCCTTCGAGTGGCCGGCCCAGCTCGTCGTCGTAGCCGCCGGTCACATCACACCTTCCGGATATCCGCTTTGCCGAGGATGCCCTGAGGGCGGAACATGAGGAAGAGAATCAGGATCACGAACACGAGCAGGTCGGACCAGCGTGTCGAGATGTATCCCTGCGTGTACGACTCGGCGAATCCGAGCACGAGCCCGCCCGCCATGGCGCCGGGGATCGAGCCGATCCCGCCAATCACAGCGGCGGTGAACCCCTTGAGCCCGATCAGGAATCCGATCGTCGCGTAGGTCGGAATGCGGAGCGCGAAGAGCACACCGGCGGCGCCCGCTAGCGCCGAGCCGAGGACAAACGCGAACACGATCACCCTGTCGATATCAATGCCCATCATCGCCGCAGCCTCACGATCGAAGGAGGTTGCTCGCATTGCCTTGCCGGTGCGAGTCCTCGTGACGAGAAACCACAGGAAGATCATCATCACGAAAGCGGAGATGATCGTGATGATCCGGATCAGCGGCACGCGCACGTTGCCGATGTCGAACCCGTCGAAGTAGAGCGACCCGCCGTTGAGAGAGAAGATGTCGTAGTTACGCTGCTGGGCGCCAAACATCAGCTGCATCGAATACGCGATGAAAAACGAGACGCCGAGCGCGCTGATCAGCGGCGCGATGCGCGGCGCATCACGAAGCGGCCGGTAAGCGAAACGTTCGATCGCGACCCCGAGCACGGCACAGCCGGCCATTGCGGCCAGTGTGATCAGGGCGAGCAGTGCCCACGCGGGAACAACCGGGTTGCTTGCACCTCCGAGGAGTTGGAGCGCGCCGAAGCCGATGAACGTGCCGACCATGAACACGTCGCCGTGCGCGAAGTTGAGGAGCTTGAGGATCCCGTAGACGAGCGAATACCCGAGCGCGATCAGCGCGTAGATGCTCCCGAGGGTCAAGCCATTGAGGGTGAGCTGAATGAACGTGTCCACGAGGGAGGCGAGTCTACAAGTCAGGCACGAACGATGGGTGACTCGGCTCTTCGCCGAGCCACCCATCTTCGCGTGGGTCGTACCTAGTTGACGAGCTTGTACGAGCCGTTGGACTGGATCTGGAAGATGTAGAACTTCCCGTTCAGTGGGTCATTCGTCTTCGTCGAGAAGCGGAAGTCGCCGCCGACGATCGAGTTCTTGATGTTGATCCGCTTGACGTTCCGAAGGACGTCACGCCTGTTCTTGACCTGTCCGTTGCCGGCGTTGCACGCACGCTTGATTGCGTTCAGCGCGACCTGGACAGCGAGGTAGGTCGGAGGACCGAACGACCCGAGGGTCGCACCCTTATTGTCCTTCTGCCAGCCTGCGATGATCGACTTGTTGTAGGGGAACAGGTCGATTGGCGCAGCGAAGTTCGAGACATACGCACCGGGTGCCTTGAACTTACCGACGCCGTTCGCACCGTCTCCGCCGAAGACCTTCGCCTTCTTGCCCTGCTCGAGGAGCTGCTGCGCGATGTTCTGCGCGTCCTCGGGCTTCTGGGTCGGGAAGAACACGATGTCGGCGTCGTTCGGGACCTTGGTCACGAACGAGGAGAAGTCCGTCTGCAAGTTCGACACTGAGATGCGGCTCGTCGAAACACCCTTCGCCTTCAGGACAGCTTCGACCTGGTTGGAGAAGCCCTGCGAGTACGGCTCCTGGAAGTCGAAGAGCACGACCTTCTTCGCCTTCAACGTGTCGACCATGTAGCGCGCATCGGTCGGGCCCTGGATCCCATCATCGGGCACCACGCGGAAGAACCCCTTCGTTGCTTCCTTCACACTGCCCTTCGTCAGCGAGATGCGGGTTGCCGACGGCGAGATGTGCGCCAGCCCTGCCGCGAAGTACGCCTGACTCGAGGCCGCCACAGCACCCGAGGTCGACGGTCCGAGGACCGCAACGACGGACTTGTCGGCGATGAACTTCTGCGCGACGGTCTGCGCCACTGCCGGGCCCTGCTCGACCGGTGTATCGCCTGTGATCAGCTTGATCTTGAGGCCGTACTGCTTCGGCAGCGTCTTGACCGCGTACTTTGCCCAGCTCAGCTGCTCGTTGCCGAGGAAGCCAGCTCCGCCCGTGAGCGGCGTTGCAAAGCCGATCTTCAGCGTGCCCTTGCAGCTCACCGCCTGCGTCTTCGCGGCCGTCGTCGATCCGGCGCCCGCGGTTGAGGCGAGCGCTGCGGCCACAACGGCCACGAGAGCGATCACCGAGGTTCCACGTCGTTTCATTCCCTTGCTCCTCCTTGATGGATGTGCGTACGTGTTGGACGTCGATTCTGCGAAGTTGTTGTGCACGAGGACGCCCGATCTGCGGGCGCACCGGGTACGAGGTCGTGGGAGTCAAGCACTCCCGCGGGTGACATGTCAACCCGCGGGCAGCTATTCATGAACGGGCGAGAGAGCCTCGATCCAGCCGGCGGTATCGAGGAACTGCCGAAATCGCCATGCCTTGCCGTCTCGCAGCGACCAGATGTGCACGAACGGAACGTCGAGCGTCCTCCCCGTTTGCTTCGCGGTGCCCCGATAGCGCCCCAGCACGACGACCTCCTCGCCGGCATCGAGGAACTCGTCCGGAACCGCCGAGAACATCGACCACCAGTCCCGATCGAGAGGATCGAAGACGTGCGCCCTGACCTCGGCCAGGCCGTGGTAGATGCCTCCGTGCGGAAGACCCTGAGCCTGTTGCCACTCGATCGCCTCGTCCATATCGGCCACGACGGCGTCCATGTCACCCCGGGCGAAGGCCTCGTACGAGCGGCGGACGACGGTCAGGTTCACAACAGGGAGCGTAGATGAGAGACGATAGGGCCATGGCCGTCGAATTCGTCGTGACCGAGAACGCAGAGTCAGCCGCCGCTGCGGCTGCGGCGCTGCTCGTCGAGGTGGCAAGCGCAGGCGGGTCGCTCGTGCTCGCGGGCGGGTCGACGCCACGCCGCGCGTACGAGCTCGCTGCGGCGCAGCACTCCGACTGGGGTGATGCCGAGGTCTGGTTCGGGGACGATCGCTGCGTACCACCGAGCGACCCCCGTTCGAATCAGCTGCTCGTCCGCGAGGCGCTGCTCGAACGGCTCGTGGTCGAGCCGACAGTGCGCGCGATCCCGACGACGCTCGCACCGGCCGCCGCGGCGGCGCTCTACGACGCCGCACTCACGGATGAGACGCTCGACCTCGTCCTCCTCGGCCTCGGCCCGGACGGCCACACCGCATCGCTCTTCCCGGACGCGCCGAGCCTCGACGTCAGAGATCGGCTCGCCGTCGCCGCCGATCCTGCGCTCGAACCGTTCGTGGAGCGGGTCACGTTGACGATCCCGGCTCTCGAGTCGAGCGCGCACGTCGTCTTTCTCGCCGTCGGAGCCGGAAAGGCTGCCGCGGTGAAGCGTGCCTTCGCCGACGAGCCGTCCAGGGAAACACCGGCGAGCCTCGTGCGCTCGCTCAACGGCACGACAACGGTGATCCTCGACGAGCCCGCCGCCTCCCTGCTCGGCTAGCGCTGTGTCTCGAAACGGTACGCCTGCTTTGCCCCCGAGGCGGTCGCGGTTGAGCCCGCTCCCGGGCGAGGCATACGCCTCGCCCGGATGGGGTTACCGGTGAAACGCCTGGAGACGGGCGCGGTAGGCTCGGTCTCGGTGGACGACCAGACGCGGTACCGGGAGAGAAGCCTGTGGCTCGACGGCGCACTCGCGGAGTTCGTGCCACGTCCGCGACTCGATAGCGATCGCGATGTCGACGTCGCGATCGTCGGGGCCGGCTACACCGGGCTCTGGACGGCGTATGCGCTGACGTTGCGCGACCCTCGTCTCCGCATCGCGGTCGTCGAGGCCGAGACGGTCGGGTACGGCGCGTCCGGGCGCAACGGCGGTTTCGTCTCTGCCGGAATCGCCGGAGAGGCCCGCGTCTATCGTCGCACGCACCCCGAGGCCGAGATCGTGCGGGCCGAGCGCGCGATGATCGACGGGGTCGACTGGATCGGGGGCGTCGTCGACGCCGAGGCGATCGACTGTGGCTGGGTCAAGGGCGGCGCCTATCGCGTCGCCACGAGCGCGCCGCAGCTCACCCGCGTCAAGGCCGGGCTCGACGGGAAGCTCGCGCGAGGCTACAGCGCGGCCGACGTCCGATTCGTGACCCCCGCCGAGATCGACGCAGAGGTGCGTATCGCCGGCGTGCTCGGCGGCACGTACACGCCCCACTGCGCCCGTGCCGACCCGGCCCGCCTCACACGAGGGCTCGCCGAGGCATGCGAGCGCCGCGGCGTCGTCATCTACGAGCGATCCCCCGCGACGTCGATCGAGCCGCGGAGCGTGACGTGCGCCGAGGGCGTACTCCGGGCAGAGGTCGTCGTGAGGGCCACCGAAGCGTTCACGACCCGGTTGCCCGGGGAGCGTCGCACATACCTCCCGATCGCGTCACACATGCTCGCGACCGAGCCGCTGCCTGCCGACGTCTGGGAGGAGATCGGCTGGGCAGGCTGCGCTCCGGTCGCCGATCAGCACTACCAGTTCGTCTACGCGCAGCGGACGCCGGATGAGAGGATCGCACTCGGCGGACGTGGGCTCACGTATAGGCGAGGGGGAGAGATACGTGAGGACGACGAACGGCAGCCTGTCATTCACGCACGGCTCGAGCAGGCTCTGGGACGACTCTTCCCCGCCGCCTCGACCGCCCGGATCAGTCATCGCTGGGGCTGCTTCTTCGCCGCCCCTCGCGACTGGAGCATGAGCGTCGACTTCAACCGGGCGTCCGGACTGGCACGCGCGGGGGGCTACGCCGGCCACGGCGTCGTCGCGTCGAGTCTCGCCGGGCGCACCCTGGCGGACCTGATCACCGGCGCGGAGAGCGCGCTGACCGGGTTGCCCTGGGTCGGCCACACGAGCAGGCGTTGGGAGCCCGAGCCGCTGCGATTCATCGCGACCCGGACGATCGCCGCCGTCGCGGCGAGCACGGACGCCGCGGAGGATCGCACGAATCGTCCCGCCCGCCGGATCGCGCTCGCACGACGCTGGCTACCCGGGCGTTGACGCGTGTCCACAGAGGACCAGGATGCTGTGATGAGCGAATGTCCGACGACCGGCTGAAACACGAAGCCCGGCGACTGGCTCAAGCCAGTCGCCCGCGGCCCGCGCGCAGTCGGCGGTACCGCCTGATCAACGCATTCGTCGACGCGTCGTGGGCGAGCGACAACTCGTCGATTGCCTCGAGCTCGGGCACGATCCGCTGCGCCAGCACCTTGCCGAGCTCCACGCCCCACTGGTCGAACGAGTTGATCGACCAGGCCACACCCTGAACGAAGACACTGTGCTCGTAGAGCGCCACGAGAGCGCCGAGCACCTCGGGCGTCAGGCTCTCCGCCATGAGCACGTTCGACGGCCGGTTGCCCGCGAACGTGCGATGCGGTACGAGCCACTCGGGCGTGCCCTCGGCGGCCACCTCCTCGGCCGCCTTCCCGAAGGCGAGCGCCTCTGCCTGCGCGAACACGTTCGCGACGAGCAGGTCATGGTGATTGCCGACCGGATTCAGGCTCTCGGCGAAGCAGATGAAGTCGCATGGAATCAGGCGCGTGCCCTGGTGGATCAGCTGGTAGAAGCTGTGCTGCCCGTTCGTGCCGGGCTCACCCCAGTAGATCGGGCCGGTGTCGACGTCGACCGGTGATGAATCGAGGCGCGTGCTCTTGCCGTTCGACTCCATCGCGAGCTGCTGCAAGTAGGCCGGGAAGCGATCGAGGTACTGGTCGTACGGGAGCACCGCGGTCGTCTGGGCGCCGAAGAAGTCCGCGTACCAGACCCCGAGCAGCCCCATCAGGACTGGCATGTTCTCCGCAAGTGGAGCCGTGCGGAAGTGCTCGTCCATCACGTGGAAGCCGTCAAGAAGCCGGCGGAAGCCCTCCGGCCCGATCGCAAGCATCGTGGAGAGACCGATCGCGGAATCCATCGAGTAGCGCCCGCCCACCCAGTCCCAGAATCCGAAGGCATTCGCCGGATCGATCCCGAACTCGGCGACGCCGTCGAGGTTGGTCGAGACCGCAACGAAGTGCCGCGCGATCGCCGCCGGATCGCCACCGATACCGTCGAGGAGCCACTGCCGTGCCGTGCGAGCGTTCGTCATCGTCTCGAGCGTCGTGAACGTCTTCGAGCAGACGACGAACAGCGTCTCGGCCGGATCGAGGTCCCGCGTGGCCTCGACGAAGTCCGTCCCATCGACGTTGGAGACGAAGCGGAACGTCATGTCACGACGGCTGTAGTGGCGGAGTGCGTGGTAGGCCATCACCGGGCCGAGATCCGAGCCGCCGATCCCGATGTTGACCACGTTTCGGATGGGGGCGCCGGCGTGACCCTTCCACGCTCCGGAGCGAACTGCATCCGAGAAGCTGGTCATCCGATCGATGACCGCGTGAACCTCCGCGACGACGTCGGCGCCGTCGACGACGAGCGCCTGCTCGCGCGGCATCCGGAGGGCGACATGGAGGACCGAGCGATCCTCGGTGGTGTTGATCCGCTCGCCGGCGAACATGGCGTCCCGTCGGGCCGCCACCCCGGCCTCCGCGGCAAGGTCGAGCAGAAGCGCAAGGGTGTCGTCCGTGACGCGATTCTTGGAGTAGTCGAGGAAGATTCCGGCTGCTTCGACGGTAAGCCTCTCGGCGCGCGCCGGATCCGCGGCGAAGATGTCGCGAAGATGCAGCGCCTTCACGTCCCGGGCGTGCGCCTCGAGCGCCGCCCAGACAGTGGATCTTCCAGGTGTCACGTCGGTCATTCTCACACGACAGGCCTCACACGTGGGCCTCACACGACGGGCGAGGCTTCGCCTCGCCCCTACGGGAAGAATTGGCGCCGGGACACGACGGAAGAATTGACGCCGGGACACGACGGGCGAGGCTTCGCCTCGCCCCTACGGGAAGAATTGACGCCAGGCCTCCCACCAGGTGTCGGCACGAGAGATGATCATGCGGTCGCTCACGCGCTCGACGCCCGCGCGGTGGCGCAGCGCATCCGGTGCGTGCGTGTTCTTGTACTCGACCTGAACCTCGCAAGGGCTCCCGGGAAGATATGGCTCAACGGCCGACAGATCGGCGAGCGCCCGACGAGCGCCGTCCTCGATCATCCCCCGCGCGCGTACGGGCGCGATGTTGCGCGCCGACCGGGAGCCGAGGCCCTGCTTGACGGCGACGGTGACAAGCGGCGGGCCCAGGAGATCGCGAGCCTCGTCGCAGGCTGCATCGTCGCCGGTGACCATCAGCACCGGACAGCCCCAGGTGCCGCAGAGCGCCGCGTTGATTCCCGTTTCGCCGACGAGGACACCGTTGAACCACAGGTTCTGCCACACCTGGCCGGACACCGTGTGGTTCATGACCCCGCGCCGCGTGCCGGCCATCGCGTGCATGCCGACAAAGAGCGCGGCGTCGACGCCGGCTTCGAGAAATTCCGTGTACTCCGTCCACTCGTCCTGGACGACGAAGTCGCACGCCTCGTCGAGCAGCTCCGGGATCAGCGAGTTGAAGTCCCACTCGCCGCCGGCTCCGTGACAATCCATGGCGACGATCTCGGTCGCCCCGGCCGCCCTGGCACCACGCACCGCCGCGTTGATCTCCTCGGTGTAGAGCCGGCGGCTCTCCTCGTACATCGGCGCGCCGCCCGTCGTCTGTCCGCCCTTCGTAACGCCGGACACGCCCTCGAGGTCGCTCACGATGAACACCTTCATGCCTATAGCCTACGCCTTCATGGATTCGGGCCTGGCAGGCAAGGGGGTCGTCGTGACCGGCGCCTCGGGAGGGATCGGCGCCGCGTGTGCGCGCCTGTTCGCAGCAGAGGGAGCGAACGTGCTCGTCCATTACCACCGTGGCGAGGAACGAGCGCGCGAGGTATCGGCTCAGATCGGTGGCGCCCCCATCTCCCGGGCCGACCTGACCGTCGAAGCGGACGTCGACCGCCTCTTCGCAACCGCACGCGAGACCCTCGGATCGGTCGATGTGTGTGCTGCCGTGGCGGGAGTCTGGCCGGCCGAAGACATCCCCGTGTGGGAGCTACCGCTCGAGCGTTGGGAAGAGACGATGCGTCAGAACCTGACTGCGACCTTCCTGACGGCGCGCGGCTTCCTACGGGAGGTGGCGCGAACCGGCCACGGGTCGCTCGTGCTCGTCGGCTCGACGGCAGGACGTTTCGGCGAAGCAGGGCACGCCGATTACGCGGCAGCGAAATCGGCGCTTCAGGGCGGGCTGCTGCTCTCGCTGAAGAACGAGGTGTCACGGGTGGCTCCCCTCGCGCGCGTCAATGCCGTCGCACCCGGCTGGACCGAGTCGGCGATGACCCGCGGGATGGTCGACGCGGAAGCGGTGCGTCGCATCTCCCGGACGATGGCGCTACGGAAGGTCGGCCAGCCCGAGGACGTCGCCGCCCAGGTCGTCGTTCTCGCCTCGGACGTGCTCTCCGGTCACCTGACGGGTCAGGTCGTCACCGTGGCGGGCGGGATGGAAGGCCGCGTCGTCCACGACGACGCCTGACGACACCCAAAGCCGGTGCAGAAACGAGAAGGGCGGCGAATCGCTCGCCGCCCCTTCTCTACTGCCAGTGTCAGGAATGATTGCCGTCAGTCCCCGACCCGGAGTTGCTAGGGGTATCGGCACGGCATCGCAAAGCTTGAGCAACGCGGGGAGCAGACGCAGGTGACCAGCGTGCATCACTCGACCGAGGCAGAGTGGCTCAGCGTTCGACGCAGGGCGTTTCGAGGGCCCTGGTCCCAGCCTTTGCCAGTGCTGCCCGTACTGCGCTCGTCGGTACGCCGTAGCCTCCGTCCTCTCCGGCTCTCTGTGCGAAGACCGTCGTGATCACACGCCCGCGAGCATCCACGACCGGGCCGCCCGAGTTCCCGCTCCGGATCCTGCCGCGGATCGTCGTCACACGACGTGGCGTCGGGAAGTTCCCGTAGGCGTCCCGGCCCATGATCCGCACGACCCGGCCGACCCTGACCGCGGTCTCCGCATACGGGCCGTTGCTCGGGTAGCCGAGCATCCCGCCCGGCGAACCCTCGACCGCGTCGGCCAGTGACAGCGGCCGGGCCGCGAGGCCGGGCACCCGCAGGACGGCGATGTCGTTCACCTTGTCGAAGGCGACAACGCTGGCCCTGAGAAGGACGCCGTCATTGCGGTCGACCCGGGGCGCGTCGATACCGGCAACGACGTGCGCGTTCGTCACGACGAGACCGCGCCCGGCAACCCAGCCCGAGCCCTCGATACCGAGTCCGCAGGCATCGCCGATCACGCGAACGACGCTGAGGGCGGCGGCGCTGACCCCTGTCGAATCGAGGACTGCGGCGTCGGGCTCGTCGACGCCGGCCGCCGGGCCGACGAGAACGCCGAAGGGGTCGATACGTGCGAGCGCGTCGATCAACCTGGTCGGCGGGTACTCCGCGTTGAGTGACGAGAGGATCGTCGAGTCCTGGGCGTAGCGCCGCAGCTCGGTCTCGATCGGGAGATAGAGGATGACTGCGCCGACGGCCCAGCAGAGCGCAAGTCCAAGAGCGGCACCGAAGAGCCCGCCCCCTGCGGAATCGAGCACGCGGAGCGGCGGAACCACTATGAGCGTCCGCCGGATGCTTCGGCCGAGGAGCCCACCGAGCGCCTGCCCAACGGCGGCGACGACCACCGCCGTCCCGACGGCGAAGAGCGGGAGCCAGCGGGTGCGGTCCCCGCCGACGAGCGACGGCCCAACTCGCGTGCCGACGTAGAAGCCGATGATGAGCCCGCCGAACGAGAAGACCCCGACGACGAGACCTCGCCGGAAGCCGGCGAGCGCGGTCAGGGCGATGAGCGCGAGCGCGATCAGGTCAACAGTCGACACCCCTCCTGGATTCGGAGGAAAGGCGAGCACCCCTGCGCGTGGCCACGCAGGAGGTTCCGGCGACCTACGTCGACTCGCCTATCTCGAACCCCTGCAAACGGTGGATCGCGTACCAGACGGACGCGCCCACGACGGCGATCATCAGGCCGATGGCGGACGCCGAGCCAAGCTTCGCATCGAAGACGCTGGTCGGAAGATCGACGAAGATGTCGGCGACGGCGAGGGTGTAGTGTCGCACGCTGAGCAATCGTGTCCCGGCGAACAGGCCGTTGATCAGCCCTTCCCAGATGAAGACGTAGACGAGACCTGCGATCAGCGCCCTGCTCGTGAAAACGCTCAGCATCACGAACAGCGCCGAGTAGACGAGGCTTCCGACGACGAGCGCGACTCCGAAACCGACGAGGAGACCGTTACCCGGGACGCCCTGAAGGCCGATCGCCCCGGCCACCAGACCCGATACGAGCACGGTCGCCGAGGTCAGTGTCCAGGCGGCGATCAACTTGCCGACGATGATCTTCGCTCGCGACACCGGCTTCGCGAGGAGATAGACGGCCGTGCCGTCCTCGATCTCCGCACCGAGGGCGGCCGTTCCGTACACGAGGGCGAGAAGCGGCAGCAGGATCGTGACGATCAACCCGTCGAACAGCACCTGAGCGACCCACTTCTGTTGATCGGTGTCCTCACTCCCGATCCGGTAGGCGAGCGCCAGCAGGATAGGCAGGAGCCCGAGGAGCGCGAGGAGGATGGTCCGCCCGCGGCCGAGCAGCTGCCGGAGAGTCAGTGCGGTGATGATGAGGATCATCGGCTCACCAGGTAGGAGAAGACGTCTTCGAGGGACTCGTCGGTCGGTCGCAACTCGCGGAGAGTGACCCCGCAGGAGCGGGCGAGCGTGGGTATCGCGAGCGCGAAGGCGCCGAGTTGCGACGTCCGCACGGTCAGGCGCTCGGCCGTCAACTCGACCCCGACGACGCTTTCGTGGGCGACGAGAGCCGCCGCCAGCCTCCGATCGTCGGAGGTGCGAAGCGTGAAGGTGTGCGGCCGGTCGGTCATCAGGCGTCGGATCTCGCGGAAGTCTCCCGAGGCGGCGAGGCGTCCACCGACGACGACGAGCACCCGCTCGGCGAGCCGCTCCACCTCCTCGAGGATGTGCGACGAGAAGATGATCGTGCGGCCCTCGGCGGCGAGCCTCCGAAACAGCGCGATCATGTGGAGCCTCTGACGGGGGTCCGCACCGTTGAACGGTTCGTCGAGCAGGAG
Organism: uncultured Thermoleophilia bacterium; assembly: GCA_963699795.1. Classification (GTDB taxonomy): domain Bacteria; phylum Actinomycetota; class Thermoleophilia; order Gaiellales; family Gaiellaceae; genus Gaiella. The sequence continues at coordinate 415,637 of CAVOVG010000002.1, read as the reverse complement.
CACCGCGGGGTCGTGGACGAGCGCGGCGGCGACCTTGATGCGTTGCTTCATTCCCTTGGAGTACCCGCCGGTCGACCGGTCGGCGGCGTCCTCGAGGTCGACCAGGCGAATTGCCCTTCGAGCCGCGTCGTCGGCGTCGGGGAGACCCTGGAGCCGCGCGTTGAGTCGGACGAACTCGTACCCCGAGAGCGACCCGTAGACCGCCTCCCGCTCGGGGACGAGACCGAGGCGTCTGTAGAGCGAGGGATTCCGCCAGGCCGGCTCTCCGAGCACGGTGACCTCGCCGGCAGACGGTTTCAGAAAGCCGGACAGCATGTGCAGCACCGTGCTCTTACCGGCTCCGTTCGGCCCGAGCAGACCGGTGATGCCGGGCGTGACGCTGAACGACATCCCGTTGACCGCGACGACATTGCCGTACCAGCGAGAAACGTCCTTCAGCACGATCGTCTCGGTCACGCCGACACCCGCCGGAAGCGCCGGAGCGTGAGGGCGAAGGCCACAGCGACGATCGCGAGGATCGCGAGCAGGTAGACCCAGCCGCCGAAACTCGCATCGGCGAGGACGTTGCCCGAGCCCGGATCGATGCGGAAGAGCCAGAGGATCGCTCCCTCCCAGGCGACGGGACTGACGAGAAGAGCGAACTGCGCGTATGCCGGGTCGATCGAGTTCATCAGGATGTGCGCGCCCGACAGCGAGAGGATGAACGCACCGACGATCGCTACCGTCGAGTACGCCCGCCGCGGCAGGTACGCGGCGATGAAGAGCCCGACCGAGGCGATCACTGCAGAGACGAGGACCGATCCCCCGATGATCGGGAACACGAGATCCCAGTTCTCGCGGGTGTACCCGCCGAGATCGTCGGCCGCCATGCCGTTGCCGATGAAGAGGAGGAGCTGCGGCCCGAGCGTGAGCACGAGCATCGCGCTCGTCAGCGCAGCGAATTTCGCAATCGTGTAGTCGAACCGCGAGACGGCCCGAGAGAAGTAGAGAGAGAGCGTGCGGTTCCGCTGATCGCGACCGACGAGCTCAGGGGCGACGGTCGCGCAGAAGAGCACGAGCACGATGCGCACGTACGTGAAGTAGTCCTCGTGCTTGAAGAGCTCGACCTCCTGGTCGAAGCCACTGACGATCGCACCGACCCCGAGCTGGATGATCGCGGGCACGAAGGCGAAGATCGCGAGCGCGAAAGGGAAGATCTTGCTCGTCGCACGGCGCCCGAGACCGAAGCAGCTCCGCAGGCCCTGGATGTAGAGCGTTCGGAGCGTGCCGCGACGGCCCGTCCGCGGCCCCTCGTAGTGGCGGTAGCCGAGGTCGTAGATGTTGCTCGCGCCGCTCCCCTGCTCAGACATGTGCCTCTGCCTCCTCGACGTCGTCGCGGAAGAGATCCTCGAGGTGTCGGCGGCCCTGTTCGATCCTGATCAGGCCGAGCTCGAGCGACGCTGCCCCGTCACGAATCGCGTCGTACGCACCCTCGTCCTCGAGGTCGAGCTCGAGCGTGTGCGCGCCTGCGAGCGCGTTGTAGCCGCGCTCACGCAGGAGATCTGCCAGTCCGGCGATCGGCCCGTCGACCTCGACGGTGAGAACCTCCGTGCGGCCCGTGAACGACGACAGATCGTCCGATCGGATCGAGCTTCCCGCCCTCGATCACGACCAGGTAGTCGCAGACGCGCTCGATCTCCGTGAGCAGGTGCGACGACATCAGGATCGAGATCCCGAACTCGGTGCCGATCCGTCGCACCAGGTCGAGCATCTCGTCGCGGCCGGCCGGGTCGAGCCCGTTCGTGGGCTCGTCGAGCAGCATCAGCCGCGGGTCGTGCACGAGCGCCTGCGCGAGCTTCACGCGCTGGCGCATTCCGGTCGAATAGCCGCGCATCTCGCGGTAGCGCTCCTCGTACAGCCCGACGTGGCGGAGCGTCTCCGCCGTGCGCTCCCGCGCCGCCGCGCGAGGAAGCCCGTTCACCTGCGCCATGTGCGCGACGAACTCCGTGGCGCTGATCTCGAGCGGGAGGCAGTCGTGCTCCGGCATGTACCCGATCCGCTGCCTGATCTCGAGGCCGTGCGTCGCGACGTCGAGGCCGAACATCTCGGCCGATCCCGCGGTCGGCTCGATCAGGCCGAGCAGGATCTTGATCAGCGTGCTCTTGCCGGCGCCGTTGGCTCCGACGAGCCCGATCACGCCCGGCTCGACGTCGAGACCGAGGTCGTCGAGTGCGACGACCGAGCCGAATCGCTTCGTCAGCCCTCGCGTGGCGATCAGTGGCACGCGGAGAGCCTAGCCGCGCACGTTGGGTCTCCCGGGACCGATGCCGCGCGGTCGCTATGATCCGTCGGCCCACGGGGGCGTAGTTCAGTTGGTTAGAACGCCGGCCTGTCACGCCGGAGGTCGCGGGTTCGAGTCCCGTCGCTCCCGCTTCCGAACCTCTGCTGCAGGATGCGTTCGGCGTGACCGCGCCGTTCCCTGACGCCGGACGACGCGCTCACTCCTCGGCGGGCAGTGGAACCAGGCCGACATCGCCCTCGAGGAAGACGGCCACTTCACCCGGCTCGTCCTCGATATCCCACTCCTCGAAGAACGCCCGGGCGCCTTCGCGGGACTCCCACTGCGCCACCGCGTAGAACGCAGACCCGTCGGCCGCATGCCAGGCCCTGTGAAAGCTGCACCCGTGGTGCCGCGCGCTCGCCTGCATCTCGGGGCTGATCCAGCTGACGCGCTTCTCGTAGAGATCCAGTGCGCTTCGCCCGTCGGGGGTCGGGCACGGGACGTGGAACAGCACCCAGAACACACCGCGAGTCTAGCGACCGGGCTACCGCCGAGACGATCGGCGACTCGCGTCCTCCGCCGACACGGTGGAACTCCGCCCGTGCGAGAAATGCCGTGACGTTCACCAAGACGTAAGGGCCACGAAAGCCGAGCGCAAGACCCGTCTCGTAGCGTCGTTGTCCCCGCGATCGCCCCTGATCGCCGAGGCGATGCGAGGGGCCAACCGGCAGGATCTCGAACGAGTCAAGGAGATTCTCGAGCGAACCCTAGCCCTGACCCACCCCGGGCAACCCAGGCCCTCCAGGCATGGCGTTCGACCGCAGGAGCGACGCGTCCACCTTGCCGCTGAAGCAGCGGATCGACGAGCGTGAGTCCTTTGTATCAAGCAAGACGTAGTGGTAGATCCCCTTCGGGAACTCGGGCGTCGGGCTCGTTATTCCGTTGCACTTGTCGAGCTTCGCCTTCGTCACTTTCTTGCCCTTGATGTCACGGTCGCCGTAGATCGGGAAGCCGTCGAAGGCAAGACCGATGATGTGTGAGGGGCCGGTCTTCGTGTCGACCTTCGCGGTGACGCACTTCGGGAGAGCGTGATAGTGGTACTCGCCCATCGGCGTCGGATGGCCGCTGCAGGTGTCGAGGAACGCCACGTCCTTGCCCTGCGCGTTCTTGACGGTGAAGTTCTCCGCGGTCGCGACGGTCGACCCGTCACCCTCGTAGGGGTTGAAGAGCGCGGCACCCGAGATCATCACGCCGATCGTGCCGAGGCTCGTCGCCGTCGTGCCGGCGGCCTTCTTCGGGCTCGCGGGGATCACGAAGTCGTACGACTGCGCCTTGGTCGGATCCGCCGCAGCGTACGCCGTTGCAGCGGTCGGCACCTGCGTTCCTGCGTTCGGCAGAGCGTACTGAGACTGCCGTGCGTGGTTCGGGAGCCCGTTCGAGCGATATCGGATCTTCGCCTTGCCGTAGGTGATCTTCACGTTCGAGCCCCACTTCGCTTTCTCGAGGCCCACCCGGGTGTTGACGGTAGCGGCCGCTGAGGCCGAGCCCCCTACGGACGAGGCAAGTGCCAGGCCGGCAACGCTCAGCGCAGCGAGAAGCGCCGCGGCGAACGCAAGCAGCGACAGTGTCCGGTGAGAACCGAGTGCACGTGGAGAGGATCGGTTTGGATTCATGGCGACGTAGTACAGCCCGGGCAGCTGTGCCCGGGCTGTGAGCGGACTGGGTCGCAGCGCAGAGCGCCGGCGCCGGATCAGCCGCCGCCCGCCGGCTCGGGCACCGGAGCCGGGGTGGCGGTTGGCGCCTCGTCGTCGTGCGGCGGCTCGATCGTGACGTTCGGGAGGATCCGGTCGAGCCAGCGCGGCATGTACCACGACTTCTCCCCCATCAACGTCAGGAACGCGGGGACGAGCGTCATCCGCACGACCAGGGCGTCGGTGAGGATCGCGATGGCGAGCAGAAGGCCGAACTCCTTCGGCACGCGGTCGGCGCTGAGAATGAACGCAGCGAACACGGTTCCCATGATCAGCGCCGCCGCGACGACAACCCGCCCGATCGCCGAGATTCCGTGCTCGACGGCCGCGCGCGTATCGAGGCCGTGGACGTGCTCCTCTCTGATCCGGCTCATGATGAAGACCATGTAGTCCATCGAGAGCCCGAACAGGATGGCGAAGGCGATCGGCGGCACGAACGTCTCGATCGGCCCGGTCTTGTCCAGACCCGTGAGACCGAGCAGGTGACCCTGCTGGACGACGAGGCCGAGGACGCCGAAGCCGATGAACGCGGACAACAGGGTCGTCACCGCCGCGGTCGCGGAGACGACGATCGAGCGAAACGCCATCGCGAGGACGATGAACGTGACGCCGATGATGAACAGAAGGAAGATCGGCATCCGGCTGATGATCTGATCGGCGATGTCCTTGAACGCCGCAGTCTGGCCGGAGACGTACGCGCGAGCGTCGCCGCCGGAGGTCGCAGCCGGGACGACGTCGTCGCGGAGACGGCTGACGAGCGCGTCGGTCGCCTCGTCCTGGGGCGCCGAGCTCGGCGTAACGAACACGATCGCGACCGTGCCCGCATCGTTGAACTGCGGCTCACCAGCCGAGGCGACGCCGTCGAGGTTCTGAACGCCTTCGTAGATGCGCGTTGCCGCCTCCTTGTCGCCGTTCACGTCGACGACGATCGGGATCGGGCCGTTGAAGCCGGCTCCGAACCCTTCGGCGAGGAGGTCGTAGGCGCGACGGCTCGTCTGCTCGAGGGGCTGCGTCCCCTGGTCGGCAGCCCCGAGCCGCACGAGCCCGGACGTCCCGGCGAGGATGAATCCAGCGATGAGGAGCACGGGGAAGACGACCTTGGCGTGCGCCGTCACGAACCTGCCCCAGCGAGCGATGGGGGTTCTGTCGCGCGCCTCCTCCGAGTCGTCAACAGGGCGGATGAAGGGAATCTTGAGCCGGTCGACCTTGTGGCCGAGCAGTGAGAGCACCGCGATCAGCAGCGAGTTCGCGATGAGCACGGTGGTCAGCACTCCGAGCGAGCTGCCGATCCCGAGCTTCGTCACGAAGTCGAGGCCGATGAACGCCAGGCCGGCAACCGAGATCGCGACCGTCAGCCCGGCAAAGATCACAGCCCGACCGGCGGATGCTCCGGCCTCGGCAGCCGCTTCCTGCTTCGACCGCCCGTCATGGAGCAGCTGTCTGAAGCGCGTGACGATGAACAGCGAATAGTCGATTCCGACCCCGAGCCCGATCATCGAGACGAGGATCGGCGTGATCGTGTTGATCTTCGTCAACCCGGCGAGGATGAAGAGCAGAAGGAAGGCGGTGATCAGTGCGACGATCGCGAGCGCAATGGGAATCAACATCGCCACGAACGTCCGGAACACGAACAGGAGGACGATGATCGCTGCGAGCAGGCCCAGGCCCTCCGAGGCCCCTTGCTCGACGGGTGGGAACTCCGCGTCGCCGTTGAACTCGACCGTCACCCCCGCCGGCTCAACCGTCTCGCGAACGGCGTCCTGCACCGCAAGAACCGCCTCACGATCCTTGTCCTCGATCGTCTGGTCGAACTGCGCCTCGGTATAGGCGATCCGCCCGTTGTCCGAGAAGCTGGCGTCGTCGAACGGATCACCGACGCTCGTCAGCCCCGCCTTTCCCTCAACGGGCTTGAACTCCGGGGACTCGAGGCGCGTGATCGCGCTCTCGATCGCCGCCTTGCGTTCCGGCGTGTCCAGCCGCTCACCTTCGGGTGCGGCGAAGACGACGTTGAGGACTCCTCCCTGCTCCGATGCGAACTCGGCCTTGAGCAAGTCCGTTGCCCTCTGCGTGTCCGAGCCTGGGATCGTGAACTCGTCCTGCAGTGAGCCGCCGACCGTTGCGACGAGCACGATCAGCGTTGCGATGATCCCGACCCAGGCGAAGACGACACGCCAGGGATGAGTGGCGCAGGCGCGCATCCAGCGCGCGAGGGCGCCGCTCGCGGAGCGCTCGTGCGCAGCCTGCCGCTCGTCGGTCGCACTGCTGGGTTCGGCGACGCCGTGCTCGGATTCGGTCATCGAAATTCGATCTCCTTGCTCTCGTGTTCAGGTAGAGACCGGGAAGAGCGTACGAAGTCATCGGTCAATGATCTACGCCCCCGAGACGGTACATCGTGGCGCCACCCCACCGCGCCGGTGGAGGTACTGTCGCGTTCGATGCCGCTTCAGAATCGAGTTACGCCGTTCAGCGAACTCGTCGCGGATCCCGCCCACGGGCTCGTTTACGGGAATCGGGGGTGTCTTCATGACGCGCACGGCGCGATCAAGCGGCGCTACGGAGTGCGGCGGTGGATCTCGTGCCGCCTCGAGTTCCGTGGGTGGCAGCGCGAGCGGCTGCTGCAACCGGGCAAGTTCACGGAGCTGTTCTTCCTCGACGAGGCGACGGCGTTCGCGGCAGGTCATCGACCTTGCGCTCTCTGCCGGCACGAGGACTACAGGGCATTCACAACGCTCTGGCAGAGACTGCACCGGGACGACGAGCCCGGCGCCGATGCGCTCGACGCCCGGCTGCACGACGAGCGCATCGATCCGCTCACGCGCGGCCAACGACGATACGAGGCTGCACTCGAGACGCAGCCCGTCGGCGCATTCGTCCTTCACGACGGAGCACCGTTCCTCGTGCTCGAGGAAACGCTCCTACGCTGGACGCCCGCGGGCTACGAGTCGCCCATGGCTCGCTCACGCCGCCGCGTGACGGTTCTCACACCACCGTCGCTCGTCGAGGTGCTCCGCGCTGGATGGCAGGGCGTCGTGCCGCTCGTTCATCCTTCCGCGGCTGGCCGGGCGACAGGCTGAAGCCTGTCGCCGGTAGACGTCACTCGCTGTTGAGCGCTGCGGCCACCGCGGCGATGTTCGCCCGCCAGATCGGTTCGGGCGTCGGCGGCAGGATATCGTCCCAGATCGCGACGAAGCTCCCGATCAGCTGCGGGATGCGCGCGGGTCGGGCCATGAACCACCAGTGCAGATGCTCGCCGCCGTCGCCCCAACGGCAGACGTGGACACGGCCGATCTCGCCGATCGATCGGATCGCGCGCTCGACACGGGCGATCATCAGGCCGAGCTCCGCCGCGAGGTCATCCGGCAGCTCCCCCGGCTCGCCGAAATGCGTGCGCGGCTCGAGAAGAAGGACAAGCGGGAGACCGGTCGGCTCGTCGAACGCCCGCAGGCGCCAGCTCTCCGTCGTCCAGATGAACTCGCTGTCAGCCGCTCCGCACGCCCTGCAGTCGACACCTCCGGCTCCGCGACGGGGCTCCTCCTCAGAGACCGGAGGCACGAGCTTCCGGGGGCGGAGGTCGCCGTCGAAGGGAAACGTCTCCCACGTCTCGACCGCGGGCATCCGCAGCACGCCGGCTGCTCGGGCGTACAGCTCCTCCGGAGTCTCGGGCATGAAGTGGCAATGCTAACGTGGCCCTCAGGCGTCCGGAACACCCGAGCAAGGAGCCCCCGCATGCACGCTCGTCTCGTCAAGCCGCTGCGCAACCTGGTCGTCCTGCTCTCCTCGTTCTTTCTCCTCGCCGTCGGCTGAACGGTTGCCCGCGCCCCCGGGAGGAGCGCCAACGATGCAGTCGTAGCCGGGTCCGCCTGCCGTCGTCGGCGGCCGGGGCTGCCGCGCTCCGGCCGCTCACTCGACTGAGCACACGCGCTCGACGACGCCCGACGCCGTAGGCTCCCGCCCATGACGACACCGTCGATCGCCGGCCATGCCCCCGCGCTGCGCGGCTGTTGGCATCCGGTCGCAGAGTCCCGCGAGATCGTTCGTGGTGCTCCGACGGCCGTCGACGTGCTCGGCGAAGCGCTCGTGCTCTGGCGCGACAGCGCCGGTGATGCTCACGCGTTCCTCGATCTCTGCATCCACCGGGGAACCGCGCTCTCGCTCGGCACCGTCGAAGGAGACGAGATCGTCTGCCCCTACCACGGTTGGCGCTACAGCCCGGACGGCGCGTGTACGCGGATCCCTCAGCTCGCCGACCCGACCCGGGTTCCGGCCAAGGCGCGTGCCACCGCGTTCCCGTGCACCGAGCGCTACGGCTTCGTCTGGGTCGCGCTGGAGGAGCCACGCTGGCCGCTGCCCGAGGTCCCCGAACTGGAGGACGACGCCTGGGCGACCGTGTTCTGCGGCCCCTACACCTGGGCGTGCGATGCGTCACGACAGGTGGAGAACTTCACCGACTTCGGGCACTTCCCCTTCGTCCACCCCGGTCTGCTCGGCGATCCCGAGCGGCCCGTCGTGCCCGGACACGAGGTGCGCACGGAGGGCCATGTCCTCCACTACGACATCGTTCGGCCCGAAGCCGTTGCGAACGACGACTTCCCCGTCTTCGCCAACGAGATCGTCGAGAACCCCGAACGCCGGAGCCGTTACGAGCTCCACCTCCCCTACACGATCGTCCTCCGCCTCGGCTGGGGCGGCCGGGCGGGCATGGTCTACTTCTTTGCCTGCCGCCCGGAGGGGCCGGAGCGCACGACGGGCTTCCTCGCGATCAGCCGCAACTACAACATCGAGCAGCCGGATTCCGTGCTGCAAGAGTTCGAGGACGTGATCTTCGAACAGGACCGGCGCGTCGTCGAGTCACAGCGACCCGAGCGAGTGCCGTTCGACCTCGCTGACGAGCTCCATCTCACCTTCGACGCAGTCGCGGTCGCGTACCGCCGCGCGATGCGCGCCGCGGGACTCGCCCTGTAGGGACGTCAGTCGAACATGATGATGCTGCGGATCCCGTCCTGGTGGTGCATCAGCTCGAAGCCGTGATTGACCTCGTCGAGCGTGATCCGGTGCGAGAGGAGCGACTCGACGTCGATCGCGCCGGAGAGCCAGCGGTCGACGAGGAGCGGCACCTGCGTGCGCCCCTTGACCCCGCCGAAGGAGGAGCCGGTGACGCGGCGGCCCGTGATCAGGAAGCGGGGCACGACCTCGACCACCTCTCCCTTACCCGCAACGCCGCACATCGTCGCGAGCCCCCACGCCTCACGCGCCGACTCGACCGCCTGGCGCATCACGGAGACGAGCCCTGTCGCCTCGAATGTGTAGTCGGCACCAAAGCCGCCGGTCTCCGCCTTGATCCAGTCGACGGTGTCCTCGGCCGCGACGCGCGTCTCGGTGGCGCCGTGGTGACGTGCCTGCGCGAGCCGGTCCTCGGAGAGGTCGACCGCGATGATCCGCTCCGCTCCCGCGAGCCGGCAGCCGATCACGGCACCGAGGCCGACGAGGCCGCAGCCGAAGACGACACAGGTGGAGCCGCGTTCGACCTGCGCGGTGTAGAGCGCCGCGCCGATTCCGGTCGAGAGGCCGCAGGCGAACGGTGCGCAGCCGTCGAGCGGCGCCTCCGGGCTCACCCTGGCGAGGGCGATCTCGGGCATCACCGTGTACTCGGCGAACGTCGACGTGCCCATGAAATGCCGGAGGGACTCGCCGTTGCGCGAGAGACGCGCCGTCCCATCCGGGAGATAGCCGAGGCCCTGCTGGTCGCGAATCGCGACGCAACGGTTCGTGCGATCGCTGAGGCAGTGGACGCACTTCCCGCACTCGGGAGCGAAGAGCGTGATGACGTGATCACCGGGCGAGACGAGCGTGACGCCGTCACCGACCCGCTCGACGACGCCGGCACCCTCATGGCCGAGCACGCATGGTGCGTAGCCGGTCGGGTCGGCACCGGAGGCCGTGTAGAGGTCCGTGTGACAGACGCCACAGGCGGCAAGCCGGACGAGCACCTCACCCGCCTTGGGCTCGGCAAGATCGACCTCCTGGACGACGAGCGGGCTTCCGAACTCCTCGAGCACCGCTGCGCGAATTTTCATGCGCAGGAGCCTAGCGAGGCGACACACATGCGGCGTGCGGTTCGCCCCGTCACGGAAGCAGCCGCTCGTACAGCGCGAGCGTCTCGGCGGCAGCGATGTCCCAGCCGAACCGTTCCACCGCACGAACTCGACCCGCAACACCCATCGCAGCGGCGCGCGACGGCTCGGCCAGCAGCTCGTTGATGCGAAAAGCCAGATCGCGCGCCAGGCCGGCAGGATCGACGGGCGTCCCCGTGCCGTCCCCCTCCGCCTCGTACGGCACGAGCTGGCCCGTGACGCCGTCCTCGACCACCTCGGGGATACCGCCCACGGCGGTCGCAACGACCGCGGTCTCACAGGCCATTGCCTCGAGGTTGACGATGCCCATGGGCTCATAGATCGACGGACACGCAAACACCGTCGCGTGACTGAGGAGCTGGATCACGTCGGACTTCGGAAGCATCTCCTCGACCCAGATCACGCCTCCACGATCGGCCCGCACGGCGTCCATCTTGGCCCCGATCTCCGCAGCGATCTCAGGCGTGTCGGGCGCGCCGGCGCAGAGGACGATCTGTGCCGCGGGGTCGATGGAGGATGCCGCGTCGAGGAGGTGCGAGAGCCCCTTCTGGCGTGTGATCCGCCCGACGAAGAGGACTGTCGGCCGAGTCGGGTCGATCCCGTGCCGCTCGAGCACATCGGTGCCGGCGTCGCGTCGATACTGACTCGAATCGATCCCGTTGTAGATCACCTGCGTTCGAGCGGGATCGATCGCCGGATAACAGGCAAGGATCTCCTCGAGATGTGCTGCCGAGACCGCGATGATGGCATCGGCCGACTCGAGTGCCGTTCGCTCCGCGAAGCTCGAGAGTACGTACCCGCCGCCGAGCTGCTCCCGCTTCCACGGCCGCATCGGCTCGAGGCTGTGCACCGTCGCCACGTGCGGGATCCCGTGAACGAGCTTCGCGAGGTGGCCGCCGAGGTTCGCGTACCACGTGTGGCTGTGGACGAGACCTGCACCCGCGACACCCGACGCCATGGCCAGGTCGATCGAGAGTGCCTGCAACGCCGCCGCATACGGCTCCTGTCCCGCAAGCGCCTCCCACGGACGGTACGCAACCACGCTCGGCCCACCCGGGGCGGACGCCCGATCGGCACCCCAGCAGTGCACCGTCACATCCACCACGCGGGCGAGCTCGCGCGCCAGGTACTCCACATGAACGCCGGCACCCCCGTACACGTCTGGCGGGTACTCGCGCGTCAGTAGCGCGATCCGACGTTCGGGCGCCAGGCTCAAGTCTGGCACCGGGCCCCCGTTCGTGCCCGACTCGGCATCATGCCTCGACGGTGACACCTTTCTTGACCACGGCGATGCCGTTCGCCGACATCGCGAACCGGGCCATATCGGCCTCCGGATCGACACCGATCTTCGCACCCGGGGCAATGCGTGCGTTCTTGTCGACGATCGCGTTCCTGACGATCGCCCCGCGGCCGACATCGACGCCGTGCATCAAGACCGAGCCCTCGACCAGGGCGCCCGTGTGGACGTGGACGTCCGGGGAGAGGATCGACCGGCGCACGGTGCCGCCCGAGACGACGACCCCCGCGCAAACCATCGAGTTCATCGCCACGCCGACGCGACCTTCCTCCTCGAAGACGAACTTGGCAGGAGGCAACTGCTCCGGCCAGGTGAGAATCGGCCAGTCCTCGTTGTAGAGGTTGAACATCGGCTCGACGGAGATCAGGTCCATGTGCGCGTCGTAGTACGCGTCGAGCGTCCCGACGTCGCGCCAGTAGGCAAGATCGCGGTCGCTCGCGCCGACGATCTTGCTGTTGACGAAGTCCCACACGCACGCCTCTCCCCGTCCGACGAGCTCGGGGATGATGTTGCCGCCGAGGTCGTGGGCCGACGTCTCGTCGGCTGCGTCACGCGTGACCGCGTCGATCAGGACGTCGGCGGAGAAGACGTAGTTCCCCATCGACGCGAGCACCTCGCCCGGCGACTCGGCCATTCCGACGGGATCTCTCGGCTTCTCCCGGAAGGCTCTGATCGTGCGCGAATCGGCGTCGGTCTCGATCACTCCGAACTCGCCCGCGCTCTCGATCGGCACGCGTATTCCCGCGACCGTGATCCCCGCACCAAGAGCGATGTGCTGCTCGATCATCTGGCGCGGATCCATCCGGTAGATGTGGTCTGCGCCGAAGACGCAGATGTACGCGGGGCGCTCGTCGTAGATGAGGTTCAGGTTCTGGTAGATCGCATCGGCAGAGCCTGCGAACCAGCGTGGCCCGCGCCGCATCTGGGCGGGCACCGGGGTGACGTAGTTGCCGAGAAGCGGTGAGAGGCGCCATGTCGTCGTGATGTGCCGATCGAGGCTGTGGCTCTTGTACTGCGTCAGCACGCCGATCTTGAGCTGCCCGGCGTTGACGAGGTTGGAGAGCGCGAAGTCGATGAGCCGGTAGTTGCCGCCGAAGGGAACGGCCGGCTTCGCCCGATCGGCGGTCAACGGCGCAAGGCGCTTGCCTTCCCCTCCGGCGAGGACGATTGCGAAGACCCGCGAGTTGCGCATCGCTCAAGCGTATACGGCGAAAGGCTTCGGCCTGTCGTCCGGGCTTCAGGCGATCGCGTCGTACACGCGGCGCTGGAAATCCGCGATCAGCTGCTCGCTCTCCCGCATCAGCCGGCCCTGCGGCACCGTGCCGGTATCGAGCCCGGCCTGCACGGTGACGACCAGATCGACGTCCTCCTGGCCGACCTGCTTGTCGAAGGCGAGCACCTCGTCGACGATCTCCGCCGGGACGTCCTTGCCGAACCAGTAGTCCGTCACCTCGATCGTCCTGCCCGTGCCGTCGGGAATCCAGCGCTCGATCGAGACGTTCTGCGGCCCGGGCACGATGTTGATCGTCGTGGCGGGCCAGAGATAGTGGTACTGCGAGTTCGCGATCTCGCCGACGGGGACATAGGGCGCGTTGTTCGTCCCGTTCAGGGCGGCCGCGCGGACGGGGCCGATCTGGCTCGAGAACGTCGGCGAGACCGTCAGCGCATACGAGTCCGGGTCGACGTTGATCACCTTGCTGAAGCCCGGGTGCGCGGCGGGGCAGTGGTAGCACTCGAGGTAGTTCTCGAGGGCGACCTTCCAGTTCGCCTCGATCGGCCACTCACCGTGCGAGTGGAACCGGAGTTGCTCGAAGTCGAGGCCGCCGCCCGCGACGATGCTGGGAAGCTCCCCGAGCGTCTCCGCAAGCGGAGCGGCGTCGGGATCCGGGTTGACGAACAGGAACGGGCCCCACGTGTCGACGGACGCCGGAAGGAGGGAGAAGTTCTCCGGGTTGAAGTCCTCCTCGCGCTCCGAGCGCGGGACCTTCTTGAGCGATCCGTCGAGGTTGTACGTCCACGCGTGGTACGGGCACTGGAGCGTCTCGCGACAGCCGTGGTCGCGTGCGATCACGTAAGCGCGGTGGCGACAGACGTTGACGAACGCCCGTAGCACGCCGTCCCGGGCGCGCGTGACCACGATCGGGATGTGCCCGATGTGCGTTGCGGCGAACGACCCCGGCTCGGCGACGTACTCGGCCGGCCCTGCGTACTGCCACGACCGCGCGAAGATCAGCTCTCGCTCGCGCAGGGCGACCGTCTCGTCGCCGTACCACGACGCAGGAAGCGTCCAGCCGTCCTCGAGCGGGTGCTCGAGAGGCGGAATCGGTGCGGTGTTGTGGGCGGCAGTGATCGTCATGTATCTTGACTGTCCGGTCAGTCAGGATACAGGCAGCCGGAGAATCGGTCAAGATACACGCTCGATGGCACTCTCGACGACAACCGCCGATCCCCCGAACGACCGCACCACGAGCATCCTCGAGGCAGCCTGTCGCGTGATCGTGCGCGAGGGCTCCCACGGGCTCAGGATGGCCGGCGTCGCCAGGGAGGCCGGCGTGTCGAAGGCGCTCGTCCACTACTACTTCTCGACGAGGCAGGAGCTTCTGCGCGACGCGTTCGCCTTCTCCGTGAAGCGCTGGCACGCGGCGGTCACGGCCGAGCTCGTCGGAGCGGCGACGGGACGAGAGAAGGTCGAGCGGATTCTGCTCGCAGGCGCCGAGCCCGCCCTCCCCTTTCGCGAGCAGAGGGTTCTCTGGAACGAGGTCTGGAGCAGCCTCCGCTCCGACGACGAGCTTCGCCCGCTCGTCGAGAGCTCGTACCGCGCGTCGATCGGGAGTCTCGTCGAGCTGATCGAGGAGGGGCGCACCGATGGGTCGATTCCCTCTACCGTCGACGCGACGGCCACCGGCTGGCGCCTCTTCGCCGTGGCGGACGGGCTCGACTCGTTGCTCTACCTCGATCTGATAGACCACCACGACGTGGGCGAGCTGCTGCGAAGCGCGATCGTGAATGAGTTGGGCCCATGACGGCAGCCCAGGGAGTCGAGCTCGACGCAGTCAGCAGGACATTCGACACGATCAAGGCGGTCGACAACGTCAGCCTCGTCGTGGAAGGGGGAGAGTTCTTCTCGCTCCTCGGGCCCTCGGGCTGCGGGAAGACGACCTCACTTCGGATGATCGCGGGCTTCGAGCGGCCCGACGCAGGTCGAATTCGAATCGGCGAGGCCGATGTCACCGAAACCCCGCCGCATCGACGTCCGGTCAACACGGTGTTCCAGAGCTATGCGCTGTTCCCCCATCTGTCCGTTGGGGAGAACGTCGCCTTCGGGCTCCGGTTCACGAAGGCCGACAAGGCGGAGAAGAAACGCAGAGTCGGACAGGCGCTCGAGCTCGTGCAGCTCTCCGGCTACGAGGACCGAAAGCCCCACCAGCTCTCGGGTGGGCAGCAGCAGCGCGTCGCTCTCGCACGCGCCCTGATCCTCGAGCCCGCACTCCTGTTGCTCGACGAGCCGCTCGGAGCACTCGACGCGAAGCTCCGTCGCGGACTCCAGATCGAGTTGAAGAACCTGCAGCGCGAGGTCGGGATCACGTTCGTCTACGTCACACATGATCAGGAGGAGGCGCTGACGATGTCAGACCGTCTCGCGGTGATGTCGGGAGGCCGGATCGAGCAGCTCGGAACGCCGAAGGACGTGTACGAGCTCCCGGCGACGCCGTTCGTCGCGGACTTCCTCGGCGTCTCGAACCTGATGGCGGCCCGGAGCGACGGTGGGGGCGGAATCAGCCTCGGCGGCACTGCGCTCTCGGTCGAGGGAGCCCCCACCGGACCGGCGGGCGAGGTGATGCTGACGATCCGGCCCGAGCGGATCGAGGTCGAGGCCCCGGGGGGCGCGACGGCGAACCGAGTCCGAGGAACGGTCACCGAGATCGTCTATGTCGGCCCGACGATGCAGGTGAATGTGACGCTCGACGAAGGCGAGGCGGTGCAGGCGCTGATCACGAACACGGGCCGCGACCTCGCGTACGCCCGCGGTGACGTGGTTGCCGTGCACTTCCCGGCCGAGGCGCTCCGCGTCCTGAGCGAAACACGGGTGGCACCGCCCGGCTGAGTTCACCCACGTTCTCGAAGTTGACTCTTCGATCGTCGAGGCCGCCGATCTGAGCGCGTGAGACCTAAGCGTCGAGGCGCGCGAGCTCGTCCATGCCCGAGCCCTGGACGCCCTGCTTTCGCCGGAACACCGACCACACTGCGAACATCGCGGCGCCGAAGAGCAGCGTCACGAAGAGCGTCACGCTCGCGAGCGCGTTGAGGGCGGGAGTCGGCGCACCACGAGCATTCGAGTAGATCTTCACGGGAACGGTCTCGGTGCCGGCGCTCGACGAGAGGTATGCACTGATCACGAAGTCGTCCATCGAGATTGCGAAGACGACGATCGCGCTCGCGACAATCGCCGGCACGAGGAGCGGCAATAGCGCCATCCGCAGGGCGTTGACCGAGGATGCTCCGAGGTCCATCGCCGCCTCCTCGTAGTCCTTGCCGATCGAGAGCAGCCGGCCGCGCACGATGATGACGACGAACGTGATCGAGAAGGTGACGTGCCCGATCACCTGGGCCGGCGTGCCGAGGCCGATCGAGCTGAAGAGGTTGGTGAAGACGAGGAAGAGCGCCACGCCCATCACGAGCTCCGGCGTGACGAGAGGAAACAGCGTCACGAACCGGGCGGAGCCCGAGCCGCGGCCGCGCCAGCGCGTGAGGCCGAGCGAGAGCGCCACACCGATCGGCACCGAGATGAGAATCGCGAGGACGGCGAGCTTCAAGCTCTGCTGGAGCGCGTTATAGAGATCGGGATCGTGCGCCACAGAGAGGTCCTTGTCACCCCAGTACCACCGCGTCGACCAGCCCTGCGCGGTGGAACGGGACCGGCCGCTGTTGAACGAGAATCGGATCGCGATCAGGATCGGGACGATCGACCAGACGAGATACCCGATCGTCACGAACCAGAGGGCGCGCGGCCTCCCCCACGGGTTGCGAAGCCAGGTAAGCGCGCCGCTCACGCGTCCCCGTACTTGCGCATCGAGCGAGCGGTCACAACGAGGTAGTAGGTCATGAGAACCGCCAGCATCAACATCAGAACGCAGACGAGCGCCGCGCCGACCGGGATCTGCTGACCACCACGGATATAGAGATTGATCTGATTGCCGATCATCGACGTGTTCGGGGAGCCGGACAGCAGATCGGGCGTGTAGTAGTCGCCGAACATCGGCAAGGCGATGATCACGACGCCGGCGAGCACTGCCGGCATCGACAATGGCAGCGTCACCATCCGAAACGCCTGCGCCGGACTCGCGCCCAGGTCCCGCGAAGCATCGATCAATCGCTGGTCGACGCGATCGAGGAATGCGTACAGCGGCAGGATCATGAACGGGACGTACCCGTAGACGAGGCCGAAGATCACCGAGGAAGCTCGTCCGTCGAGCCAGTTCACCGGAGCGCTGATGAGGTGGAGCCAGAGCAGGAAGTCGTTCACCCAGCCATCGTCCTCGAGCAGGTTGATCCACGCGAGCATCCGCATCAGATAGCTGATGAAGAAGGGCGCCACGATCCCTGTGAGCAGCAGCCCCCGGTACCGCCCGCCGAAGCGGGCGACGGTGTACGCGACGGGATAGGCGATCAGGAGCGACGCCACGACGGCGATCAGGACGTAGAAGAACGTGCGCACGAACACGGTCTGGAACGAGCCGCCGCTCTCGAACAGTCCCTCGAAGACGAACGAGAACGCCTGCGTGTTCCAGTCGAGCGGATTCCATGCCGGTGTCGCGGTCTGGAAGATGGGGTCGACCGACCCCATCGCAACCGCGAGGATCGCGTAGAAGGGGATCAGGAAGAAGGCAACGAGCCAGGCAACGCCGGGCAGGGCCGCCCCCGGCCAGAACCAGCGCGGATACCTCATCTCATCGCACGGTGGCCCGGCCTAGCCACCGGCCTGGAACTTGGCCCAGGCGTTCTGCCACAGCACCTGACCGTCGGGGCTCAGCTCGAGCTCCTGGTAGCCGTTGTCGAAATCGGACTCGCGCACGACCGCCGACGCAAGGTTCGGTGGCACGACCTCATCCGACACGAGCCTGTCCGGATTGATCGACTTCAGTGGAGGCTGATAGCCGACGAACTGGACGAAGTTGTCGTACGAGTTCGTGTTGTCGAGCATGAAGTCGAGGAAGAGGTGAGCAAGGACCGGGTTCTTGGCGCTCTTCAAGACAGCCATCTGGTCGACCCCGATCGGCCCGTTGCCGCCCTTCGGATACCAGTAGCCGAGCACGTCGGCACTGACGCCCTTCGGGAGGTAGTACGGCGCCGAGACCATGCTGCCCGACCACGCCTGGTGGATCCAGGCCTTGCCCTCCGGCAGGTTCTCGTAGTCGGACGTCGACACCTTCACGTTCACCTTCTTCGTGAGGTCGAGCAGGTCCGCCTGCGCCTTCTCGATCTGGGCTGGATCCTCCGTGTTGAGGTCCGTGATCCCATCCCGGAGCAACATCGCCGAGATCGCCTCACGGGAGTCGTCGAGCAGCCAGACCTTCCCCTTCGCGCTCGTGTCCCAGTAGAAGTCATACGGGTTGTCGAGGTCCTCGGGCGTGCCCTTGACCTTGTCGCTCCGGTAGCCAATCCCTGTCGTGTACACCGTGTACGGCACCGTGTACTGGGCACCGACGTCGTAGAACGGATCCTGGAACGCCGCCCACATGTTGGAGAGGTTCGGGATGTACTCCTTGTTGATCGGCTGCAGCACCTTGCCGGCGGCAAGACGGGAGAGGCGGTCGGGCGTCGGGAAGAAGACGTCGAAGTCTGTCGCGCCGCTCGCGAGCTTCGCGATCGCCTCGTCCATCGTCGCGAACGTGGTCAACTCGACCTTGACCCCGTACTTCTTGCCGAACTCGTTCAGCTTCTTCTTCCAGAGGTAATCGACCCAGTTGTAGATCTTCAGCGTGCCCTTTTCCGGCTCGAGCCCCGACGCGATCATGGGGTTGTCGTCGAAGATCGGCAGCGTTACCGGGTTGTCCGGCCGCGCCAACTCGAGGGCGGCGGAGCCGCTGGAACTGGAGCCGCCGCAGGCGGCGAGCAGGCTGGGCGCGATCGTCAGCCCGAGGGCGCCGAGCGCGCCCCTCGTGAGGAGCTCGCGTCGATGGATTCCGTGCGGCTCGCGAGGATGGAACGTCGTCATCCGGGATCTCCCGTCTGTAATCGAGCGTGATTTCACTCTTGTGACGTCAAAACCCAATCAGAGTTTGACCGTGAGGTCAAACGAAGAGACTAGGATCAGGTTGCCCTTGATGCAGCACGTAAAGCAGATCGAGATCCGATGGCGCGACGTCGACGCCTATCGCCACGTCAACAACGCGGTGTACGCGACGTACCTCGAGGAGTGCCGCGACGAGCTCATCGGCTCGGCGCTCGAGGGCGTCGGTGATGCCTGGGATTACGTGCTCGCGCGCGTCGCGATCAACTACCGCAGGGAGCTCACGCAGGACGACGACATCGTCGTCGTCACCTGCGTCGTGGAGCGGCTCGGGAACTCGAGCATCACTCTCCGCGAGGAGATTCGCACCCTGGGCGGCGAGCTCGCGGCCGAGGCCGAGGCCGTCCTCGTCGCGCGAAGCCAGGAGACGGGGCGGTCGCGTCCGCTGATCGAAGCCGAGCGCACAGCCTTCGGGGGAGAGGGCACGTGACGAGCGCGCCTCGGGTGGCCGTGATCGGAGCCGGCTTCGCCGGGCTCGCCGCAGCAGACGCGCTGGTAACGGGCGGTGCGAACGTGATCGTGCTCGAGGCCCGTACCCGGGTCGGCGGCCGCGTCTGGTCGCGAGAGCTCGACAACGGCGCCGTCGTCGAACTGGGAGCAGAGTTCATCCTCCCCGGGAACGAGACCATGCTCTCGTACGTCGAACGGTTCGGGCTCGGGCTGTGGGAGAAGGGAATGCTGTACGGCGATCGCGAGCCGAGGGGCGGGATCGGCGCTACGCCGGGCTCGATGCACGAGGCGGTGGCGCAGATCGGCGAGGCGCTCGGTGGCGTCGAGGCCGGCACATCGGCGGCGAAGCTCCTCGACAGCCTGCCTCTCGACCCCGGCGCGAGCGAGGCGATCCGAGCCCGACTCGAGGTCTCCGCGGCGTCGACTGCCGACCGCGTCGATGCGAGCGCGCTCGCCGGGTTGGCGGCTCATTCCTCCGACGTGTGCCCGAGTGTCGCAGGAGGTAACCAGAGCGTGGCGCTCGCGCTTGCGGGCGGGCTAGGCTCGACCGTTCACCTCTCGAGCCCCGTCGACCGCATCGCCTGGGACGACGGTGGCGCAGTCGTCTCGGCGGCGGGCTCCGAGCTCGCCGTCGACCGCGTGGTGCTCGCGCTGCCCGCGTCGGTCGTCGACCGCATCGTCTTCGACCCACCGCTCCCCGAGGAGCTTCACGCCGCGTACGGTGCTGTCCACTACGGCAATGCCGCCAAGCTGTTCGTGCCGCTCACGGAGGAGACGGTAACGAGCGCCGTCCTGTCCGTTCCCGAGCGGTACTGGAGCTGGACCGCAACGGCGGCCGAGGGCGTCCAGCCCGTCGTCAACGCGTTCGCAGGCTCGGCGCCTGCTCTCGCCCGCCTGAAGGTCTCGGAGGGCCCGGCGACCTGGCTCTCCTCGCTCGAATCACTCCGCCCGGATCTCGCTCTCTCGCCCACCGACGCCGTCCTCGTCGCCTGGGATGACGACCCGTGGGTCGCCGCGGCGTACTCGTGCGAGGTGCCGGGCTCCGTGGCGTGGACCCCCGTCGGCCCGTTTCATGCCTGCGGCGAGCACACGCACGGGGCGAGCCAGGCATTGATGGACGGTGCTCTCGCGAGCGGGTTGCGGGTCGCGCGGGAGATCCTGGGGCCGCAGGATCCGTGATGCGGTACGCTCCAGGCGACGTTTCCTGACCGTACGGTCAAACACCTGGAGGTTCGTCCGTGATCGTGCCCGAGCTACCCGCCGAGATCGCCGAGCTGAAGCGCCGGATCGGTGACTTCATCGAGGCAGAGGTCTACCCCGTCGAGCTGCGCATCGCGGAGCGAAACGCGATCGATCCGGCCGAGATCGACGCGCTGCGCGCAAAGGCTCGCGCGGCCGGGTTCTCGATGCTCAACATGCCGACCGAGCTCGGCGGTCGGGATCTCTCGATGCTCGCGCAGGTGGCCCTCGAGGAGGAGTCGGGCAAGGCTACGAACGGGCTCGGCTTTACGGTCGTCGACCGCGGGCCGCGTGAGTTGGTCGAGCTTCTCACTCCCGAGCAGGTCGAGAAGTACGTGATGCCGATCGTGCGCGGCGAGTACCGCGAGGCGTGGGCGCTGACCGAGCCGGGCGCCGGCTCCGACCTTGCCGCGCTTGCTGCGACGGCCGATCGCGACGGGGACGAATGGGTGCTGAACGGCGAGAAGTGGTTCGTCACGAGCGAGGGCGACGCCGGCATCTACCTCGTCGCTGCGGTGCACGAGGGCGAGCAGATGCTGTTCCTCGTCGAGCCCGGAACCCCAGGGATGGAGATCACGCGGACGCCGCGGTTCCTGCACGACCCGTATCTCGATCATCACCCGGAGATCGTGTTCACGAACTGTCGGGTACCGGACGCGAACCGCGTTTCGGGCGGCGATGCCGGTTCGCGCGAGTGGATCCTCGTCGAGCGCCTGTTCATCGCCGCTCGCTGCTGTGGCGCTGCGCTCCGGCTCCTCGACGAGGCGACGGCGTGGGCGCAGGAGCGCGAGGCGTTCGGGGGACCGATCATCGAGAACCAGGGCGTCTCGTTCCCGCTCGCGGAGTCGCTGACCGAGCTCCACGCTGCCCGGCTCCTCACCTATCACGCAGCTCATGCGTTCGACACGCTCAGCGACCGCAAGGTCGTGCACGGGAAGGTCTCGATGGCGAAGCTCTATGCGTCGGAGATGGCGGGACGGGTAGCCGATCGCGCCGTGCAGATCCACGGTGGGCGCGGGTACATGCACGAGAACGCCGCGGCGCGCTTCTTCCGGGAGGTCCGCGTCGACCGGATCTGGGAGGGCACGAGCGAGATCCAGAAGCTGATCATCGCGCGCGGCCTGCAGAAGCGCGGCGCAGCGCCCTATCTCGGCTGGGAGTAGCGCGGCGGCGAAAGGTCAGGCGTACGGACACCGGCGCACCCCGCGTACACCGTTCACGGCCCGGGCCACAGGATCGGAGGACGGCCCCCTGGGTCGGGCCGAGCGGTAGAGGTTCAGCAAGTGATTGCGCTAGCCGTGTGAGCCTGCTGGGTGAGGCGATCGCAGGACATGTACGGGGTGCAGTCCGCGCCGTTCGATCATCACGAGTTGATGCGCAGGTCGGGTGCTGGGGCCCCGATCTGGCGGGCAAGGAGGAGAGTGTTCCAGACGTGCCAGAGGTCGGTCACCCGGCCCTGGTCGTCGTAGCGGAAGAAGTGCATGTGGGGGACCTCGATCCGGGCTCCGGTAACGGGAAGCGCGGCCATCGGCCCGATCCGCAGTGGCCCTTGGTGTGTCCCGGTCATGGTTGAGCGGCACGCGACGATGTTGTGATCGCAGAGCAGTTCGTGGATCTCGAACTTGAGGTCGGGGAATGCCGTGCGGAGCGTCGAGATCACGTTCTTCAGGTGCGGCGCGAACGCTGTTCCGTCAGGTTCCTGGTGGTCGACCGCCCCGGGCGCGACAGCCTCGTCGACGAAGTCGAGGTCGCCCTGGTTGAACATGCGCTCGAACCCGATGGCAGTGCGGGCCTTCAGTTCGTCGTTCGTCATCCCGTCCTCTCAGTGGAGTATTATTACAGTTAATGGAATTATATTCCAATAAGAAGAGGCCGGTCAAGACGCGCAAGCAGATCGCCGCCGAGGACACCCAGCGCACGATCATCGAGGCGGCCGCCCGACTGTTCTCCGAACTCGGGTATCACGGCACCTCGATCGCGCGGATCGCCTCCGAGGCGGGCGTGGCCGTTCAGACGATCTACAACTCGGTCGGTTCGAAGCGCGAGATCCTCTCGCGCGTCCTCGACTTCGCCGCTGCCGGCGACCGGGCTCCGGTTCCCGTACCCGAATTCATGCGCGACGAGGCCGAGAGCGAGTCCGACCCGCGCCGGATCATCGCGCAGACCGTCGAGTTCTGGCGTGGCGCACTCCCACGCACCGCACCCATCTTCCGGCTGATCGGAGAGGCCGCCGCCACCGACCCCGAGATCGCAGCTCTCGAACGGACACGCGCCGCGCAACGCCTACGAAACTACCGGCAGGCGGCTCGAATCCTCGCAAAGCGCGGCGCGCTACGCGACGGGCTTTCCACCGACGACGCAGCAGCCACGTTCTTCGCGATCGGCCACCCAAACACGTACCGCACACTCGTCCTCGACGGCGAATGGGACGACGACCGCTGGGCCGCATGGGCGAGCGCACAACTCCAGGGCGCACTGCTCGAGGGACGCTACTGAACTGTGAGTGTGCGGGGGTTGTCGCCAGGGTGGCGCAGTGCGGATCTACGGCGCCGTTGCATACGTGCTCTCCGGCAGCGGCCGGATCGTGCTCGGGATCACCCTCGTGGAGCGGGGTCGGAGCGTGGAAGCACCGGGTTCTCCCACAGCGCCCGCGCCCGATTCCTGGCGACGTCGCTCTCAACGATCGGGCATTGGCGGCTCGGGTGGATGACCCTGTAGAGTCGGGACCCGGGCGCACGAGACCGAGCTCTGGGCGGCGTCCTCCGATGACGAGACCACTCAACGGCTACGCGTTCGTCCTCGTTTCCGCGCTTCTGCTCGGGACGCTCGGGGTGTTTTCGAAGCTGTTCTACGACGCGGGCGGCGAGCCGTTCACGCTCCTGTTCCTCCGGTTCGCGGCGGGCGGCCCACTGCTCGTCCTCATCGCCCTTGCCCGCCGTGAGCAATGGCCGCCGCGCCGGGGAATCGCTCTGGGAGCATCGCTCGGTGCACTTCAACTGTCTGCTGCCTTCGCGCTCTTCGAAGGCTTCTCGCGCGCGCCCGTAGGCCTCGTCGTCCTCGTCTTCTTCTGTTACCCGCTGATCGTCGCCGTCGGGGCAGCGTTCCTGTTTGGGGAGGAGCTCGGCCCCCGCAGGGCCGCTGTGCTCGCACTCGGCACGGTAGGTGTTGCTCTGACGGTCGGTGTGCCCGAGAGTGCGAATGCGACCGGTATCACCCTCGGGCTCCTGGCGGGGCTCTGCGTGGCCGGTTTGGTACTCAGCGCGCGGGCGCTGACGACGACGGGGGGCATCGCGCCGCTCGTCCTCTGCGGGCTCATGTTCACGAGCCCGTTGCTCGTGCTCGTGCCGGTGTCAGCCGTACGCGGAGTCGATCTGGACCTCGGCGGCGAAGCCTGGCTCTGGGCAGCCGGCGCGGTCGTCATCAGCGTCGTGATCCCGATCGCCCTCTTCTACACGGGCGTGCAACTGGCCGGAGCAGGGGCAGCCTCGATTCTCGGTGTGGGAGAGCCACTTGCGGGCGTCCTCCTCGCGTACATCGTTCTCGCCGAATCGCTTGCCCGGCTCCAGCTTCTCGGCGGGCTTCTCGTCATCGCGGCCGTCGTCTTGCTCAGCTGGCAGGCGACTCGTGCTCCGTCACCGTTGGACGACCCGTCGTGACCGGCCAGTCGAAGGTCCTATCCCCTGCGGGTGACTATCGTGGCTGGAAGAACGAGCCCAGCGGGAGCGAGGCGAGAACATGACCACACTCGAGAACCGATCGAACACCGCACTCCTCGTCGTCGACGTGCAGAACGGCGTCGTCGAGGGGGCGCACGAGCGCGACGCGGTCGTCGCGAATGTCGGCATCCTCGTCGACAAGGCGCGACAGGAGCACGTCCCCGTGGTCTGGGTCCAGCACTCCGACGAGCAGCTTGCGAAGGGGAGCGACGACTGGCGGATCGTCCCCGAACTGCGTCCGGGCGACGCCGAGCCGCTCGTCGACAAGAACTACGGAGACTCCTTCGAGGAAACCACCCTCGAGACCGTGCTGTCGGGCCTCGGAGTCGGGCGCCTCGTCGTCGTCGGCGCACAGACAGACGCGTGCATCCGCTCGACGCTCCACGGAGCGCTCGTCAGAGGGTACGACGCGACCCTTGTCAGCGACGCCCACACGACGGAAGACCAGACGGAATGGGGCGCACCTCCACCGGACAAGGTCATAGCGCACACGAACCTGTACTGGACCTACCAAACGGCACCTGGGCGCACGGCCGGGACCGTCGAGACCAAGGACATCGACTTCAGCGCGGCCCCCTGAAACCGACGCGCGACGGCCGCAACGGACGACGAGACGTTTCACGTCCAACCTTGCCTCAAGGGCCACTAGCGGCGGGTGATCAGCTTGATCAACAGCACGACGAACAGGCAGACGGTCACGAGCCCCCAGACCCAGTCGTACGGATGATCAGGCGCGAAGAGGCCCCACGTCGGCGCCCCGACGACCCACGAGCGATCGTCGGTCGGGGCCCCCGCTCGCGCCGGCTCCACGACCTCCACGGACATCAGCACGACCGCGCCGGCCAAGGAAATCCGTCGTCTCGGCCCCATCAGTCCTTCCCGGTTCCGGTCGGCTCGGGTCCGACCGTTCGGCCACATCGTCTCCGACGTCCGGCTCGATCGCAAGGCGAGACGCGCCGGGGTGGAGCCGAGAACCCGTCCACTAGAAGCGTCGGACGCCGAAGCGCGATGAGATCTGCTCCGATTCGGGGTTTCGGGGTACCTTGAGCGTGATGAATCCTTCGACGGAGCTCGTGACGGCGGAAAGCGTGGCAGCCTCGGTCGGCCGGCGGGCGCCGCGTCCGCGGGGCGCCGGGTGAGTTTCATGACCCTGCAGACGGACGAGGTGTCGGGCGAAGGCGTCGCCGAGCCCCGATCGGGCGGCCTTCGTCGTGCCGTGGTGCTCGCCATCGTCGTCGCGGCGACGATCGCCGCGCTGGCGTCGGTTCTTGCGATCTGGGTCCAGCGCCAGGTTCTCGATACCGACGTCTACGTCCGAACGAGCGCCGCGCTTCTGGACGATCCTGCGGTGCGAACCGCAGTCGCGAACTACGCCGTCGACGAGCTCTATCGCCGGGTCGAGGTCGAGGCCGAGCTCAGAAACGTGCTTCCGGACGACGCCGACCGGTTCTCGGATGTCGCGGCCGCCGCGCTCCGCCCGGTCGCGTACCAGGTGGTGGAGCAGGCGCTCAGGACCTCGTCGTTCGCGAGCCTCTGGGAGCGCGCCAACCGCGAGGCCCACGAGCAGCTCGTGCTCGTCGTCAAAGGCGGCGGGAACAGCGTTTCCACGGAGGGAGGCGTCGTCCGACTGGGGCTCCGTCCAATCGTTCTGGAGGCGACCGCGCGGATCGGGATTGGCGAGAACCTCGCGGGGCGCATTCCGGCCGAGACCGGCACGATCGAGGTGCTCCGCTCGGAGGAGCTCGGGACACTGCAGAACGCGGTGCGGTGGCTGTCGGCCGTCTCCGACTTCCTGCCGTTCGTCGCGCTGGGCCTCTATGGCTTTGCCATCTGGCTCGCACGCGACCGCCGACGCGAGGCGCTGAGGAACACCGGCATCGGCCTCGTCGCCGGTGGAGTGCTCCTGCTGCTCGTCGTCGGTTCGATCCGCGGGATCGTGCTCGACCGGGTCGTCACAGAGCCCGAGGCCAGGGACGCAGCAGCCGCGGTCTGGCGAATCCTCGTCAACCCTCTCAACTCGGCGCTGTGGGTAGCCATCGTCCTAGGGGCAATCGTGACTTTGGGAGCCATGCTCGCTGGACCTGGCGGGCATTCGACTGCAGTCAGGCGGTCGCTCGCGCCCTATCTCGAGTGGAGGGGCTTCCTAATCGGAGCGGCATCGGCGATTGTGCTCGTCCTCCTCCTCACAGGAGCGATCGACTCTTTCTCGCGCTTCGCGTGGCTCGTCATCTTCGCGGCGCTTGCCGGATTCGGGATCGGGGCCCTCCGTCGCCAGGCGCTGCGCGAGTTCCCGGATGCCGAGCGGCCTCCACTCGCGGACTGGCTGCGCGGGCACTGGGATCGAATGAGCAGTCGCGCCCGGGCTCCGGAAGAGGAACTTCTCCCCACGGGCGCAGAGACCTCGCCGGGCCTCCAGCAAGAGGCCGCCGCCACCATCGTGGCCGACCAGGATCCCGTTTCTGCGACGGTCGTCGACCCTCCCCTCCAGGCGCCGCCGCCCGATGACCTCGATCGCCTGGAGCGACTGGCCGACATGCACGAGCGCGGGGTCCTCACGGACGAGGAGTTCGCGACCATGAAGGCCCGTCTCGTCAGCCCCTAGCGCTGCGGATCCGGTCGCGCTCGCCTCAGACAGCGGCCGGGATCTCGCCCGGCAACCCGAACGGATTGCCCCACGCGCGAGAGCCGCGCTCATCCTCGATCTCGACCCGGGCCCAACGCCAGAACTCGGGATACTCGAAGCGGGCCTCTGTGACGAGCCCGTCGTTGCTCCGCGCGACAGCCACGCCGCGCCAGTCGCCCATCGCCGGTTCAGCGTTGACGGCGCACCCGTCCCATGGCCCCGAACGAAGTCGAACGGACCTTGCCGGCGACGAGCGAACCACCACGGCCGCCTCTTCCACCGCCACATCGAGGAGCTTGGGGCCGGCCGAGCTGTAGGCACGGCCCCGCCGAAGGGCATCGATCACAGCCGCCGCGGAGCGCTCCTGCGCAAGCACCCAGGTCCAGCCAAACCCGCTGTCCTCACCGGGCGAGTGGCAGTCGTCGGTCGCGAGCCCCATCAACAGACGACCCTGCTGAAGCACGTCGTCCCAGAGGGCCGTCGAGAGGCCGTTTCCCTGCAACACCTCCGCGCCGCCGTTCCAGACCTCGATCCCTGCGAGTGATGGAGCGGCGAGCAACTCCTCCACCCGCAGGCCGCTCCAGTACGGATGGCAGAGGAAGGGGACGCCGCCGCGCTCGACGATCCAGGCCGCCATGGCCTCGATATCGCGAAACGGCTCCCTCTCCTCGGGCAGCTCGGCGACACCGAGCGCGAGCGCCTCGGCCTCGCCGTGCGCAGACGGGGAGTGGGCGGTGAGCTCGGAGGAGGGGATGACCACGAGCCGATCGTGATCATGAGAGGTCACATGCCAGTGATCGGTGATCGCGAGTGCATCGAATCCGAGATCCGCATAGTGGTCACAGAGGGCAGCCGATGACGACTCGCCGTCCGAGCTCGTCGTGTGCGAGTGAAACTGGCACCGCAGCCACACCCCTTCCTCGCGGAAGACCGAGCCGGGCACGGCTCAGCGCACTGGATGTGGAGACGTGAAGTAGCACTTGCACGACCCGCCGAGAGTGGGCTCGAACCCGGTCCACTTCGGTGAATGCGCGCTGATCGCATTCGAGACGATGAGCTGGATGTAGGGGCGCTTCTCGGCGAGGTACGCCTCCATCTTCCAGACGAGCGCCCGTCGCTGCTTGACGTTGACGAGCGTGCCCTGCTTCTTCCACCAGCTGTCGTACAGCGGATCGTCGAACCCCGTATCGCTGTTGTTGTACCACTCGGCCTTCGTGACGACCGAGAGGTTGAAGGACGGGTCGATGTACGGGTGCCAGTACCACGTGTACATGTCGGCCTTCAGGTACTTCCCACCCGGAGCCGCAATGAGCTCGAAGGCCTGGGCCCCGTCACCGCCGGGCGTCAAGTTGAGCTTGACGCCGATCCTCTTGAACGAGGTCGCGAGGATGTCGAACTGACGGTCTCCATTGAAGTCGAGATCCTTCGGGACGATCACGCTGTAGCTCATCACGTGCTCCGGCTGCGCATACCGCCCGGTCGTTGCGGGGACGACTCGGAGGCCGTCGGCGCCGCGCTCGTAGCCGAGCGAGTCGAGGATCGCGTTCGCCCTCGCCGTCGTGTACGGCAGGGGCTTGACCGCGGGGTTGAGCCAGCCTTCAGCCTTCGAGGCCGGTGACAGGATGTTGGCCCACGGCTTCGCGTGGCCGCTGAAGACGACATCCGCTATCTGCTGCCTGGGGATCGCGTACTCGAAGGCCTCCTTGAGGCGCGGAATGAGCAGCTCGCGGTTCTTGGGCTTCTTCGGATTCGAGTTGAATCCGAGATTCGTGACCTGAGAGCCGGGGCCGAAGGTCACCTTGATCCCGGGCTTGCCGTTCGCCGCGTCCGCGGCGCCGTAGGGCAGCGAGTCGATGTACTCGAGGTTGCCGCGCTGCATGTCTGCGACCATCGATGTCGCGTTCGTGTAGTAGGTGAACGCCACACCGGCCGACTTGGGCTTCGGGCCGTAGAAGTACGGGTTGGGCTTGAAGGCGGTCGTGCCTTTCTGCTCGTACTGAGTGACGGTGTACGGTCCGCCCGCGACGATCGGCAGGCTCTCCTGCGGCCGGAACTCACGCAGGCCCTTCCCGTTCTTCCCGAGCTTCGTCGACCAGACGTGCTGCGGGAGGATGTAGGTCTGCGACAGGTTCGACAGCGCCGGAGCGATGGGCTGGCTGTACCTGATCACGAGCGTCTGGGGATCGGGAGCGGATGCGCTCTTGATGCCCTCGTAGGAGCTCGCGACGTAGGACGTCGGCCCGGACTTGTACTTGAGGACCGTGTTGATCGTCCATACAGCGTCCGCTGCCGTGAGCGGCGTGCCGTCCGACCACTTCCCCTTCTTCAGCTTGAATGTCCACGTGAGACCGTTCTTGCTGGCGGACCAGCTCGATGCCCAGTCGGCGCCGATCTTTGGCCCTGGCACGTACTGGACGAGCTGCGGGTAGACCATCGAGTAGCCGGTCGAGTCGTTCGTCTCGATCCCGACGAACGGGTTCAGCGACGAGATGTAGTAGGTCGTCCCGACCCTCAGGACCTTCTCGTCGGCCTTCGAGCTGCGCAGGCTGGAGGCGGCGACCGCGGGAATGACGAGCAGCACGAGGAGCCCAACTGCGAAGAGCGGGAAGCGGCGAGTCAGTGGGGAAAGCACGTGCCCTCCTGGGTTCGTGGTGCCGATCCTGTGACGGGCGATAGGTCGGTGCGGCGGATTGACCGTCGCGTCAGGATCGTAGCGGGTGAAACGGCCCGGAGTGCGTAGGAAATCGGTGAATGTGTGGTGCAGGCCTGGAGCAGAAGCGCCCGCAGACCGTCACTGCCTCAGACGAGCACGATGCGAGCGTCGAGGCCGACGGCGCCTGCGGACGTTACGAGGAGCGGGTTGATCTCGATCTCCGCGATCTCCGGATGCGCCGCCGCGACGCGCGAGAGCGAGGCGGCCGCCTCGGCGGCCGCACGGACGTCAACCGCCGCCCGGCCGCGTGCACCGGTGAGGATCCCGGCGCCGCGCAGCGAGAGAAGAAGGGCCTCGAGCTCGTCCGCCTCTGCCGGCGCGAGGGCAAGCCGCACGTCGCGAAGCAGCTCGGCGTAGACGCCACCGAGGCCGACGAGGACGAGCGGGCCGAAGCGCGGGTCACGCCGGCAGCCGACGATCAGCTCGACACCCCCCGTTATATCGACCTGCGTCTCGACCGAGTATCCCTCGGGCACCAGCCGCTCGTGCATGTCGGCCGCCGCCGCGGCAACCGCAGCATCGTCGGCGAGGCCGAGAGCTACTCCGCCCGCATCCGACTTGTGGAGCAACCCGAGCGCCTTCAGGACGACCGGGTACCCGAGCTCTGCGCCAGCGGCGCGTGCAGTCTCCACCGAGTCAACCCGTACTGCCGTACCGAAGGCAACGCCGCCCTGGGCGAGAAGCTCGCGCGACTCGAAATAGCCGTCACCCGCGACCGGCGGGTCAGGCTCGCCGACGTCCGGTATCTCCGGAGCGGCGCCTTCGGCCTGCTCGACGAGTGGGCCAACGTCGAGACGACACCTTCGATGTCACGATAGACGGGAACCCCGCCCTCCCTCAGAGCACGGACGGGCGTCGAGCCCCAGTACATCGCCTGCGCGAGCAGCATCCTCCCACTCGCCGCCGCGGAAGCGGCGATCGCGCGTGCGACCTCCGACTCCTTCGCCTCGAAGTCCGGATTCATCTCGCTGTAGCCGCCGAAGTAGCCGGTGAAGATCACCGAATCGACCTCGCCGGACTCGAGAACGGCCGAAATCACGCGCTCGAAGTTCCAGAAGTCGACCTCGCCGGCGCCGGCGAGATCGACGGGATTGGTCGTGATGATCGTCGGTGCGATCGCGGTGAGCCGGTCGGCGAGGCCGGCTGACAGCTCGGGCAACTCGAGCCCGGCGTCGGTGACGAGGTCAGCCGTGACGACTCCCGTGCCGCCGCCGTCTCCGACGATCGCGACCCTGCGTCCACGGGGCCGGTGCGGGGAGAGACTCGCGAGCGCTCTGTCGATGAGCTCCTTCGGCGTTGCAACGCGGAGGATCTTCGCTGCGCGACAGGCAGCATCGACCGCGGCGGAGTCGCTTGCAAGCGCACCGGTGTGAGACGCGGCGGCGCGCGCTCCCGCTTCGCTGCCTCCGGCGGCGAGGAGAACGACCTGCTTCCCCGCGGCGACCGCCGCCGCACCGGCGCGCGCGAAAGCTCGTCCATCCCGGAAGTCCTCGCAGTAGACGCCGATCACGCGCGTGTGCTCGTCGGCCGCGTAGGACTCGACCAGCTCCGCGGCCTCGATATCGGCCTGGTTGCCGAGCGAGGTGAAGCGAGAGACTCCGACGCCGTACTCGGCTGCGAGGAGGCTCATTTCGAGCGCAAGATTGCCGCTCTGCGAGATGATCCCGATCGACCCGGGTGTGAACGAATTCGAGCCCACATCCAGCTCGGCCGCCGCGTCATAGACACCCAGGCAGTTCGGGCCGATCATCACG
The DNA here is from genome assembly GCA_963699795.1 of uncultured Thermoleophilia bacterium. GTDB lineage: Bacteria > Actinomycetota > Thermoleophilia > Gaiellales > Gaiellaceae > Gaiella. The sequence continues at coordinate 384,412 of CAVOVG010000002.1, read as the reverse complement.
GCCCCGGCCGCGCGGACGCGCTCGACGACCGCAGCCTCGCGTGCCTTGCCGGCATCGTCGATCTCCCCGAGTCCAGCCGTGATCGCGACGATCGCGCGGGCACCGGCTGCGAGCGAGTCGTCAACGGCCTGCTCGAAGGCGCTCGCCGGTAGTGCGATAACGACGAGGTCGGGCGCGCCCGGTAGCTCGGCGAGCGACGTGCACGCCTGGCGGCCGAGGATCTCGCCGCCCTTGCGATTGACGAGCCAGACGTCGCGTCGATGGGCTCCACGCAGGGCACCGGCGGCGATCCACTGCCCCCATTTCGTCGGGTCGTCGGAAGCGCCGAGAACGGCAACTGAGCGTGGGTCGAAGAGCGGCCTCAGGTCGCGCACGGCGACAGAGTACGTCAGCCGCGCTGGGCGGGTGCGGGGCACCCGCCCTCACTGCACACTCAACCCGCCCGGCCGACCCGCATCAACTCCTCGCGGTCGCCACTGCCCGACACCGTGATCGCGAGCACGGGGCCGACGCCGGGTGCGCAGAACGTGAACTCGACGTGGGTCGGATCGAGCGGGTCGAGATCCCGCGTCATCACGACACCCCCTGTAGGGCCCGGCAGGCACTTGCTCCTGCTGGCGAACGGCGGCGATCTCGGCGCGGTCCCCGCCTGCGCCCCATCGACACCCGCCTCGAACGAGCTCTCTGTGGACTTGAACTTCCCGTTCTCGTACTCCTTCGTCGCTCGCCGAGAGCACCAGACGTTGCCGGACCTGTCCTGCGCGCTCAGATCGATCGTGTCCTCGACGGAGACAGCCGCGCGGGTGGGGCTTGCGGCCGTTCTACGCCAGCCCGCGGGCCTTGCGACTCGCGGCCTGCTGCCGCTTCCCCGCGGTCAGCTCGACCTTCCGCAGCCGGATCGACGTGGGCGTCACCTCGACGCACTCGTCCTCGCGGATGAACTCGAGCGCCTGCTCGAGCGAGAGCGGGCGCGGCGGAATCAGCCGCACGAGCTCGTCCGATGTCGAGGCGCGCATGTTCGTCAGCTTCTTCTCCTTGGTCGCGTTCACGTCCATGTCCTCGGAGCGGGCGTTCTCGCCCACGACCATCCCTTCGTAAACCCCGACCCCGGGCCCGACGAACAACGTCCCGCGTTCCTGCAGGTTGGAGATCGCGAATCCCGGTCGTTGGCCCCTGACGGTCGGCGACGAGCGAGCCGCTCGGCCGCGTCCGGAGCTCGCCGTACCAGGGCTCGTAGCGATCGAAGACGTGGTGGAGGATTCCGGTGCCGCGAGTCTCGGTGAGGAACTCCGTGCGGAACCCGATCAGGGCGCGCGCCGGCACGAGGTACTCGAGCCGAACCCACCCCGTGCCGTGGTTGACCATCTGCTCCATCCGCCCCTTGCGGAGCGCGAGTAACTGCGTGAGCACGCCGATGTACTCCTCGGGCGCGTCTATCGCAAGGCGCTCGACCGGCTCGTGCACCTTGCCGTTGACCTCCCTCGTGACGACCTGCGGCTTGCCCACCGTGAGCTCGAAGCCCTCACGCCGCATCAACTCGACCAGAACCGCGAGCTGCAACTCGCCTCGGCCCTGCACCTCCCACGTGTCCGGCCGGACGGTCGGCAACACGCGAAGCGACACGTTGCCGATCAGCTCTGCGTCGAGCCGGCTCTTCACCTGGCTCGCGGTGAGCCGCGTGCCCTCGAGCCCCGCGAGCGGCGAGGTGTTGATACCGACCGTCATCGAGAGCGAGGGCTCGTCGACCTGCTCGACCGGCAACGGTCGCGGGTCGTCGAGAGTCGGCGAGGGTCTCGCCGATCGTCACCTCGGGAAGGCCCGCAACGGCAACGATGTCACCCGGCCCGGCCTCGAGCGCCTCGACCCGATCGAGCGCCTCGGTGACGTAGAGCTCGGTGACCTTGGCGCGCTCGACCGTGCCGTCGGCGCGGCACCATGAGATCTGCTGGCCCTTGCTGATCGTGCCGTTCCGCACGCGGCAGATCGCGAGGCGACCAACGTACGCCGAGGCGTCGAGATTCGTGACGAGTGCCTGGAGCGGATGTCCTTCCTCGTAGGTCGGCGCGGGGATCGTGTCCAGCAACAGGTCGAGCAGCGGGCGCAGGTCGTCCGCGAGCTCGTCGACCTTCAACCCGGCCTTCCCGGCCCTGGCATTGCAGTAGACGATCGGAAACTCGATCTGGCTCTCGTCGGCGTCGAGATCGAGGAAGAGCTCGTAGACCTCGTTCACGACCTCCTCCACCCGTGCGTCCGGCCGATCGACCTTGTTGACGACGAGGATCACCCGCAGGCGAGCCTCGAGCGCCTTCCGGAGCACGAATCGCGTCTGGGGCAACGGCCCTTCGCTTGCGTCGACGAGCAGCAGGACGCCGTCGACCATGCGGAGGCCGCGCTCCACCTCGCCGCCGAAGTCCGCGTGACCGGGCGTGTCGACGATGTTGATCTTCGTCTCGCCGTACCTGACCGCCGTGTTCTTGGCGAGAATCGTGATGCCCTTCTCGCGCTCGAGATCCATCGAGTCCATGACCCGTTCCGCGACATCCTGGTTCGCGCGGAACGTTCCCGACTGCCAAAGCATCGCATCGACGAGCGTCGTTTTCCCGTGGTCGACGTGCGCCACGATGGCGACGTTCCGGATGTCGTCGCGCGTTGACACCGAAGCAGGGTAGCCGTGCACGCTCCGGGTAGCGCTCGTGGCATGCTTTACATACGGCTTACGCGCGCCCCATGGCGGCCTAACCGTGGTCGACGAGGATGCACACATGAAGCTCCGCTCACTCCGCGTGCTGACGGCGATCGCCACCGTGTCGGCGCTCGCCGTTCCCGCGGCCGGGCTCGCAGCCTCGTCCGACCTGATGACCGAGAAGGGCATCGTCCAGTCGATCGACGCGAGCCAGATCGAGCTGCGCGCTCTCGATGGAATCGTTGCCTCCTATGCAGTCTCCACGGCGACGCGCATCCGGGTGAACGGCAGCCGCGCGAAGATCGCCGACGTCCGACCTGGCTACGTCGCCACGATCACCCTCGACGGTGACCGACGGGTGGTCCTCGTCCGGGCTTTCGGCAGGCCCGCGATCCTCACGAGCCGGGGGATCGTGACCTCGCTGACGAGGAAGGCCATCACGCTCGGTAGCGACGCAGGTCCGGTCACGATTCCCCTCGACCGCAGAACGACGTTCCGGTTCCGCGGAAGCCGCGGTTTCCGATGGTTCGCGCGCCCCGGAGCGCTCGTGGTCGTGAGGTACCAGGACGGCGGCTCCGCCAGATCCGTCAACGTGCTCAAGCGCGCGAGGGCGTGACCGTCGCAGCAACGCGAGGCGGCACGATTCTGCTCGTCGAGGACGAGGAGGACATTGCGACCCTCGTCCGGACATACCTCGAGCGCGACGGATTCAGCGTGATGTGGGTTTCCCGTGGCGCCGACGCGCTGGTCGCACTCGAGCGAGGCGAGTTCCGCCTCGCGATTCTCGACCTCCAGCTTCCGGACGCCGACGGCCTCGATCTCTGCCGCTCGATCCGAGACAACTCGTCTCTCCCCGTCGTGATAGTCACGGCGCGGGATGAGGAGATCGACCGCATCGTAGGCCTCGAGCTCGGAGCCGACGACTACGTCACGAAGCCGTTCTCACCACGCGAGCTCGTAGCGCGCGTGAGGGCTGTGCTTCGACGGGCAGATCCAGACGAGACGGAGGAGGCAGTCACCGCAGGCGATATTGCGCTCGAGCGCGACGGCCGCACCGTCTCCGTTGCCGGACGGCAAGTCGAGCTCACCGGTCGGGAGTTCGACCTTCTCGCCTATTTCCTCGCGCACCCCGGGACCGTGATGTCACGCGAGCGACTGCTCGAGCGGGTCTGGGGCCTCTCGTTTCCGGGCGGCACGCGAACCGTCGACGTGCACGTCGCCCAGCTCCGCCGGAAGCTCGATCGGCCCGACCTGATTCGCACCGTGCGTGGCTCCGGGTACAAGGCCGCGGCTTGAGCCGCATCCACAGGCCGCGCACGCTACGAACGCGGCTCTTCGTCGGCATCGCCGCCACGGTGGCGATCTCGACGATCGTGATGCTCGCCGTTGGTCTGACCCTGACGAGGCGCTCGCTCGACGAGGACGCGCGACGCGCTCTGAGGCGCCAGGTCGACCTGATCGCGGCGCAGCACGTTGCAAGCCCGATCCCGCGGCGAAACAGCGAGATCGGGCGCTTCCTCGCAACCGAGGAGGAGCGCCTTGCGATCCTGACGCCGGAGCAGGCGGAGTTGCTCCTCCCCGGCTCGGGCTCGGCCGAACTCCGCTCGAGCGGCCACGCCGACGGGACGGTCTCGGTGCGAGGCGAGCCGTTTCTCTACGCGGCGCGTCTCGGCGGCGGCGACGCCGTTGTCCTGCTTCGCTCGGCGCGAAACCAATCGGCCGATTGGACACCGTTTCTCGTCGGTCTCGCACTCGCGGCCCTCCTCGGCCTGCTCCTCGCGGCCGGCATGGCATTCCTGCTCGCCAGAGCGGTTGCGCGCCCGGTGACCCGCGTCGCCCGGGCGAGCAAGCGGCTCGCTGACGGTGATCACCCCGATCCGCTCCCGGTCGAAGGGTCGACCGAGCTCAGGCAGCTCTCGTCGTCGTTCAACGAGCTCTCGGAGGAGCTCCTTCGCGCCCAGGATGCCGAGCGCGCATTCCTCCTCTCGATCAGCCACGAGCTGAAGACACCGTTGACGGCGATTCGCGGCCACGCTGAGGGCCTCAGCGACTGCGTCGTCGCACCGGAGCGCGCGGGTGAGGTGATCGAGCGCGAGACGCACCGCCTCGAGCGACTGATCGGCGACCTGCTCGATCTCGCCCGCCTGCGGCGCCGGAGCTTCGACGTCGCACTGGCCCCGGTCGATCTCGGCGCTATCGCCGAGGACGCTGTGGCCCGACATGGGCCGAAGGCGCAGCTCTACGGAGTCGAGCTCGAGAGCCGGATCGAGCCGGGAGCCGGCGCGATCGCCGATGCCGGTCGCACGCTGCAGGCCGTCTCCAACCTCGTCGAGAACGCCATTCGCTGCACTCCGAGAGGAGGAAAGGTCGTGATCGAGGCTGCGCCGGGAAGGTTGTCGGTGATCGACAACGGCCCCGGCCTCGCGGCTGACGACCTCGAGAGGGCGTTCGAGCGCTTCTACCTCTGGGATCGCTACGGCGCCGACCGACCCGTCGGAACCGGGCTCGGCCTGGCAATCGTGGCGGAGCTCGCGGCCGCGATGGGTGGGCGCGTCACGGTCGAGAGCACGACGAGCGTCGGTTCGACCTTCACGCTCCGGCTCGACGCGGCCGCACTCCCGGAACGCGCGCATTACGAACGGCTTACGCAACGCTGAAATGCGGCGAACACCAGGGTCCTAGTGTTCAGGGTGTAACCACACCCACTGGGAGGACAGTGAAATGAGGCGCTCAACCATCGTCGTCGCCCTTGTCGCAGCACTTGCGACACTGGTCGCGGCGACCGCCGCAGTCGCGGGCGGCCCCAGGCAGAACACGCTCTATCGCTACGTCGGTCAGGTTCAGATCACGGAGGGCCTGTCCGTGACCGTCGCCGTCCAGAACGGCAACCGCGCGGCGCTCCGATCGCTGCTCGGTCAGAGCCAGGTTCAGACGTTCACCACCGATAGCAAGACGGTCTTCGTCCGGTGGACGAGACGGCACGCCGAAGCAGGTCGAGATCGGCGACCTCCAGAAGGACGACTACGTGGCGGTCAGAGTTCGCTCGGATCGCCGGGCGGACATCGGAGAGATCACGAAGAAGCCGGCTGCCTCGATCGCCGATCGCGGAACGAGCGTGACCAAGCCCACGCAGCCGCTCTATCTCTTCCGTGGCACCCTGGTCTCCGCGACAAGCGGGAACGTCACGATCAAGGTGATGGGCGGAAACAGGCATGCGCTCAAGCTGATGCTCGGCCAGCAGGGCACCGAGCAGACGTTCGCGACCGGCCCCGAGACCGTGTTCCTTCACTGGGCCAAGCGCATCCCGACGGTGATCAACTGGGAGGGCCTGAAGAGCGGCGACCGGATCATCGTCCGCGTCCGCGCGGATCGCGGCAAGACGCTTGCGGAGGTCGAGGCGACGACAGCAAAGCGCGTTGCCGACCGCGAGCCGAAGTCGCAGGAGAACCACCAGAACGACCAGGCGTAGTTCCGGAGTGGGGGGCTCCCGACCATTGGCCGGGAGCCCCCCTTCCGCGTGCACTCGCCGAGCGCACGCCGAACGAACGGCCTCTACCGGCCGACGACGTGGCCCCGGCCCCATAATGTCGTCGTTGTGAACGTGCTCGTCCTCCAGCACATCGCCTGTGAGCCGCCCGGCGTCTTCGAGGATGTGCTGAGCGAGCGGGGTGCAACGCTCGAGCGCGTCGAGCTGGACGAGGGCGAATCATTGCCGACGAGCCTCGCCGGAATCGATGCGATCGTCGCGATGGGCGGGCCGATGAGCGTCAACGACGAAGTCGATCACCCCTGGCTCGTCGCCGAGAAGGCGCTCATCGCCGGGGCAGTGAGGTCCGGGATTCCGTTCTGGGGGTCGTGCCTGGGGGTGCAACTCCTTGCCTCGTCACTGGGTGCGCAGGTGGTTCGGGGCGAGACCCCGGAGGTGGGGGTGCTTCCGGTTCGCGCGACGCCGGAGGGTCTCGTGGATCCGGTCTTCGCCGGCCTTCCCTGGCCACGACCGACGCTGCAGTGGCATCAGGATACGTTCGACCTGCCGCAAGGCGCCACCCTGCTCGCCACCTCGCCCTTGTACCCGCATCAGGCTTTTCGGGTCGGCTCGGTCGCCTACGGGGTGCAATTCCACGTCGAGGTCGACGAGGCCATGGCCGAGGAGTGGGCGAAGGTCCCTGCCTACATCGAGTCGGCCGACGAGGTACTCGGGGCGGGCGGTCTCGAGAGGCTGCTCGCAGAGTTCCGGCACTCGATGGACGAGATGCAGGCGGACGGGCGCGCACTCTTCGGTCGCTGGGTCGACCTCTGGGACGACAGGGGGGAGGGTGCTGGCCCTACTGCCAGAGCGATGACAGCGCCGCTTCGCCCTCCTGCGGCCTGAGATCGGCGAGACGCATGTACTCCGGCACCTCGTCCCGCACGACGGTCGATGCATCGGGATGGTCGAGCTCGACGAGATTCCCTGCAGGGTCACGAACGTACATCTGGATGCCGCCGTCCGGGAGCTCGTACATCGCGTTCCCGAAGGTCACGTGGTCGAGCACGCCGAGCTCCTTCATCCGGCGATAGACCGGCATGAACTCGCTGATCTCGAGGCCGAAGTGGGCGTGCGACGGCGGCTCGCCGGGCCGCTCGAAGAGGTGGATCTGACAGTGGCCCGCCGAAAGCCAGGTGACGGGAAAGCCAAAATCCGGCGTTGCGACCGGCTCGAGGCCGAGCTCGTCGACGTAGAAGCGGAGCGACGTCTCGAGGTCGTGCGCGACGACGCTGACGTGGTTGAGGGCGGGACTCATTGGTCCATCATCACGCCCACGCGGCCGCGCTGCAAACCGGTGCTGCGATCCCGGCGCTCTACTCGGGCGGTGATTCGCGCCGGAATCGGCTCGGCCACCACGTTCGCTCGCCGAGCTCGAACGTCAACGCCGGCACGAGGATCGACCGGACCACAAGCGTGTCGAGCAGGACGCCGAGTGCGACCGTGATCCCGAGCTGGGTGAGTGCGATCAACGGCAGCACGGCCAGGACCGCGAACGTCCCGGCGAGAACGACCCCTGCCGATGTGATGACACCACCCGTGACCGCCAGCGCGAGCAGCATTGCGTCGCGTGTCGGCATCCGGTGTGCCTCCTCGCGGACCCGAGCCATCAGGAAGATGTTGTAGTCGACACCGAGGGCAACGAGGAAGATGAAGGCGAAGAGCGGGTAGCTCGGGTCCTCACCCGGGAAGTCGGCAAAGAGCGAGAAGACGATCAACGCGAGCCCGAGGGCAGCGAAGAACGACAGGACGACGGTCGCCATCAGCATCAGCGGGGCAGCGACCGAGCGCAGGAGGACGACCAGGATCGCGAACACGACGAGGAGGACGAGCGGAACGAGCAGCTTCGTATCCCGTTCGATTGCGGCCCGGAGGTCGGCCTCCTCGGCCGTCGCTCCACCGACGAGAACTGCGTCACCACCGGCCGCCCGCAGGTCGTCACGAAGAACGGTGATCGCGGCGTAGCCCTCCTCGGCAAACGGATCTTGGTTGAGCGTCACGTCGAAGCGAACACCCGTCGACCCCGATTCGGAGGCGGCCACGGAGTCGACGACCGACGAGCTTGCTGCCGCCTCGCGCACGGCGTCGACCTTCGCGGGATCGGTGACGAGAACGACGGTCGGTGCGCTTGCTCCGGCGGGGAACGACTCGTCGATCAGGGCCTGGCCCTGAACCGACTCGACGTCGCCGCGGAACGCGTTCGCCGTCGTCACGTTGTCGTCCAGCGTCAGCGTGCCGAGTGCAACCGCACCGAGCGCGAGCGCCGTGACGATCCAGACGGGGCGATGGCGACGCTCGATCCACTCACCGAGGCGCCGCCACGAGCCGCGGCGGGAGCGCTCTTCCGAGCCGATGCGTGGCACGAAGGGCCAGAACGCGCGACGCCCACCGATCAGAAGGAGCGCCGGCAGAGCGGTCAGCATCGCTATCGCCGCAACCGCAACGCCCATCGCCCCGACGGGGCCGAGGCCCGCGGTGGAGTTGACGCTCGCGAAAGAGAGGCAGAGCAGCGCCGCCACGACCGTCCCCGCGGAGGCGATGATCGCCGGCCCGGCCTGCCGAACGGCGATCCGCATCGCCTCGTGGCGGTCCTCCACGAGACGGAGCTCTTCCCGGTAGCGCGCAGTGAGAAGAAGCGCGTAGTCGGTTCCCGCTCCGAAGACGAGAACGAGAAGGATCCCGCCAACCTGACCGTTGATCACGAGCCCGGCCGAAGCGAGCAGGTAGCCGATCCCTCGCACGACGAACTCGGCGAGGAGGACGGCAACGAGGGGGATGATCCAGAAGATCGGGCTCCGGTAGATGAGCACGAGGAGGACGAGGACGAGGATCGCGGTCGTGAAGAGGAGCGTCGAGTTGATCCCCTCGAACGCCGCACTGGCATCCGCGGAGAAGCCGGCCGGCCCGGTCACCTTCTCGGTCAGTCCGGCGGGAAGGTCCTCGCCTGCGATCTCACGAATGCTGTCGACGGCGTCGATCAGGATCTGCTCGTCACCACCGGCGACGATGGGAACGGTCAGCAGCGCCGCGATTCCGTCCTCGGAGAACGTCGGAGGCGTGACGAACGTGACCCCTTCGATCCGGGTGGCGAGGATCGCGTCGCGTCGTTCGTTGACGGCCGCCTTGGTGGTGTCGTCGAATCCCGCAGGGGCGCTGTAGACCACAATGGCCGGCGTTGCCTGGCCGCGGGAGAACCCGTCAGACGCGTCGAGCACCTTGACCGACTCGGCGTCGCCGGGCAGGAAGCTCGACGGCTCGTTCTTCTGGGCCGACTCGAACTTGCTTGCGAGGGGTGCGAGCGCGGCCGCGAGGACGATCCACGCGAGGAGGACGAGAAACTTCGAGCGGCGACCCGAGACGGCGGCGGACAGGATAGACATTTACTAGACAACCTTAGCAACGGTCGTGAGACTATCCGGCTCCGATGTCACGCCCGAAGTACATCGCGGTCAGAGGCTCGTCCGTTGCCTGCTCGAGCAGATGATCCCATCGCACTGATTGCCCCGGATGGAAGACCCGCTCGCGGAGGAGAGCACCGGCCGCCGGCCGGTCGACCAGTCCCCCGCACTCCCGTTCGAGTGTCGCTGAGAGTTGCGACGCAACGAGGTGACCGTAGAGGTAACAGTGGTAGTAGACCGGCGCACAGGCAACGTGAATCTTCGCCGCCCAGTCGGCGTTCGACCGGCCGGCCGGAGCCGGGATCAGCTGGTAGCGCGCGACGAGCTCCAACCATCGTGCGTCGAGGTCCGAATCCGGATCGGCGTAGAGAGAGCGCTCGAAGTTCGTCATCACGAGAACCCATCGTGCAAACGCGAGCATCTCGGCAGCGCGAGCCGCCCGGAGGTCGGCCGCGATCGCCGCAAGGTCGGCCGGCTCCGCGCCGAGGACCCGCTCCAACCACTCACCATCACTCGCAAGCCGGCCCATCAGGATCGCAATCCCCTCGGTGACGACCGTGTGGCAGTCGCGCAGAAGCCAAGGCAGCGTCGGATCGATGCCCAGATCGAACGTCGCGTGACCGAGCTCATGGAGCATCGTGTCGAGCCAGCGCTGGCCGGGAACGACATTGGCGAGCACCCGAACGTCGCCCTCGCGATCGATGTCGATGCAGAATGCGTGCTGACACTTGTCGTCTCGCGGGTAGAGGTCGCTGCGATCGAGCACGGCGCGCGTCTCGAGCCCGATCCCGGTGAACGTCCTTTCCGAGAGCGCCACGGTGTCACGTTCCGCGAGCAGAGGGTCGATGTCGATGCCCCCTTCGACGGGCACCTCCTGGAAAAACGGGTCTGCATAGTGCCACGGGGCGAGCTCCGTGACCCGGCAGCCGAATCGGATCGCGAGCCGCTCGTCGAGTTCGCGCTTCCAATCGGCGAATGGCCCGGCGGTCACCCCATCGACCTCGTCGAGGGTGGCGAACAGCCTCTCCTCGTCCATCTCGGCCGTGGCCACAGACAGCGCGAACCAGTCCCGGTAGCCGACGGCACGTGCGGCCTCATTCCGTAGACGGGCGAGCTCGCGGACATCGTCGGCGACGACCGCGCCAATCGTCTTCGACGCCTCCCACGCCTCGCGGCGCTCGACGGCGTCACCGCTCTTGCGGAGGATGCCCAGGATCTCGTTGTCGTCGACCCGGCGTCCGGCGACCACCCCGCGATGACGCGAGAAGCGCATCCCGACGGCGGCCTCGAGCTCGATGATGCGCGTGCGCAGCTCCGCCGGCACCTGACTCGGGACGAATGACGTCCGGAGGAGGTCGAGGCGCCGGCGCTCGGACCCCGTCGCCTCGACGCGCGCCTGCTCGAGCAAGGCGAACCGCTCGGGGTCGGCAAGGTAGTCGGACACCGCGGTCTCCCGCTCGATCTGGCGCGCCTCGTTCTCACCGCTTGCGAGGACGTTGACCTCCCAGGCGGCCCTCGACGCTGCGGAATACAGCGGCCGGAGCTCAGCCTCGATCCGGTCTGCAACAGTCGCAGCGCCTCCCATGACGCATGATTCTATGCCAGGGCGCGACGCGTGCTGCCGAGGAGCGGTTGGCGAAGGGGCCGAGAAATCGCCACAATATGGCCTCCCCGATCAAGGAGCAGTGCCGAATGGCGACCCGAGCCCATGTCGAGATCGATCGCGCACGAATCAAGGAACTGACCGCACGCGAGTCGGCGAAGCTCGACGCGCGAACGCAGAGGTCGAAGGAGTTCTTCGCACGTGCGCAGAAGAGCCTCGTGGGCGGCGTCGCCTCCTCGTACCAGTCACGCGACCCGTGGCCGATCTATCTCTCCCACGGCAAGGGCGCCCAGGTATGGGACGTCGACGGCAGCGAGTACCTCGACTTCCACAACGGCTTCGGCTCGATGGTGCAGGGCCACGCGCACGAGGTGATCTCGAAGGCCGTCACCGAGCGAATCGGGCTCGGCACGCACTTTGCGGCACCAACCGAGGATGCGATCGTCGTCGGCGAGGAGCTCGCGCGTCGCTGGGGCCTCGAGAAGTGGCGCTACGTCAACTCCGGCTCCGAAGCGACGATGGACGCGATCCGGATCGCGAGAGGCGCAACCGGTCGCGACACGATCGTGAAGATCTTCGGCTCGTATCACGGCCACCACGACTACGTGATGGTCTCGCTCGGCGTCGACTACGACTCGATTGGCGATCGGTTCGACCTGCAGTCGATCCCGTACGGGCTGGGCATCCCCCAGTCCGTGGTCGACATGACGATCGCCGTCCCGTTCAACGATGCGGAGGCGATGGAGCGGCGGATCGAGCGCCTGATCGAGGAGGACCGTGCGCCCGCGTGCGTGATCATGGAAGCCGCGATGATGAACCTCGGGGTCGTCCTCCCCGAGCCCGGATACCTCGAGGCGGTGCGCGAGATCACGCGCAAGCACGGCATCGTGCTCATCTTCGACGAGGTCAAGACAGGGCTCTGTATCGCCGCGGGCGGCGCAGTCGAGAAGTACGGCGTGACGCCCGACATGGTCACCCTCGCGAAGGCGCTCGGCGGCGGCCTGCCCTCCGGAGCGATCGGAGGCACATCCGAGATCTTCGAGAAGGTCCAGAGCGGCGAGATCGTGCAGGTCGGAACCTATAACGGCAACCCGTTGTCGATGGCGGCAGCCCGAGCGAATCTCCTCGAGGTGATGACGCCAGAGGCATACGCGCACCTCGACACGCTCAACGAGCACCTGCTCGCCGGCTGCCAGGCCGTGATCGAGAAGTACGAGTTCCCGGGCTACTCGGTCGGCGTCGGCTCGAAGGGCTGCGTCACGTTCTCACCCGAGAAGATCACCGACTACGAGTCGTTCAAGGCGAACCAGGACGAAGAGCTCTGCTCACTCGCCTGGCTCTACAACATGAACCGCGGCATCTTCATGACGCCCGGCCGCGAGGAGGAATGGACGTTGTCGATCACCCACACGATCGAGGACTGCAACACCTTCGTGGCCGCGTTCGAGGAGCTCGCCGCGGATCTGACCGCCTGACGGACATGCACGCTGCCTGGGGCTGCGCGGGCCTCAGGCAGCCGAGCTCCGCGTGAGCTCTACCGTCCGAACACCCTCCGAGAAGGCGTCGAAGCTCTGGTCCCAGCGCATCCCGGGCCAGCGAAACTCCGCTCTGCCCTCGCCGACGTGGTATGCAGCGGTGTACAGCGTTCCCATGCGGCGGTCGCCGTCGACCGCGAAGAGCGGCGGCTGCAGGAAGCCCTCGACGAAACGCTGGGCCGACGTGCTCTGCTCGACGAGACGCTCGAGCGCTCCCTCCCGCTCGACGCTCTTCGTCGCTCTCGCGTGCTCATGCCACTCGACGCTTCCCTGGTGGTTCGTCGCAACCGGCACCGTCGTCAGCACCACCGCGCGATCCGGTGAGAGGAAAGCGGTGCAGACGTCGCCGCCACGATCGACGATCGTCAGCGTGTGGGCGAGGTGATAGGGCAGCCGTCGCAATGTCGCCCGCGCCTGCTCCGTCGTCTCGCACGTCTCGAGCAGGTACCGCACAACGATCGGGACGCCAAAACCGTAGCCGACGACTTTCCTGCCCCCGAACGCAAGCGAGACGGCGAGGCCTGCGTCGTTCATGCCGTCGAGGAGGCCCCAGCCGCAATCGCCGGAGCCGATCACAGGGCGCACCCACCGCGTATGGAGAATCGATCCCTCGAGTCGCTCCGGCGCGTAGTCGTAGTTCCGCGCGAGCACCGGCGGCCCGCCGCACCAGACTGCCTGCGAACAGCCCGAGAGGTAGGACGGCGGCGCCCACATCGCAAGGAAGCGCGCCTCGAGGTCGCCGCCGCCCGCGAGCTCACACACGCGCTCATACGTCGGCACCAGCTCGGGCATGTACTCGTTCAACGCGCGGCGTGAGTCGGCGTACGAGGTGCGGGCCAGCTCTCCCTCCTGCAGGAACCACGCGCGGTACCGCGGCCAGTGCGCCTGGAAGAGCTCTGCCCATCGGGCCCCCGGCTCGAACTGCTCGATCGCGGAGAACGTAAGCACCTAGAGCATCTTGAACGAGAACGGCTCCGGATCCGGGAGCGGAGGAGTTATTGCGTCGTCGACCGGCTCGGTCAGGAACTGCCGCTTGATCCCGTTGATCCACGTGCGCGCCCTGTCGGTCAGCTCGTGGTCGTCCGTCTGCAGGCGACCGCGCGTGACGAGGATGCCAATGTCGGCGCCGGGATAGCGGTAGCCGCCCGACTGCGCGATGCGAAGGTAGAACGCCTCGTCCTCGCTGGCGACGGTGTGCCAGTCCGTCTCGGCCCGGAGGAAGGCGATGCCGCCGTGCGCCTTGGGATCGAGGCACCAGATGCCGGAGCGAGGAGCCTCGGTGATCCGCTCGACGACGTGGGCCGTGTCCTTGAGGATGAACTGGCTCCACTCATCGATCGCGCTCGGTTGCGCCCAACCGGCGTTCAGCTCGTCGACGTCGATCTCGTACTCGACGTCGAGGAACTCGAGCAGGTGGAAGAGAAAGAGCGGCATGTCACCGTACGCAACGGCCGTCACGTTTGTCATCGAGCTCGCCCCGGTGACGCGAGGGTTCAGCTCCCCGAGCCACATCTGACCCGTATCCATGTCCGCAAGGAAGTCGAGCTCGAAGTAGCCGCGATATCCCTCCTGGCGAAGCCGGTCGCCCATCTGCTGGGTGAAGGCCCTCGCCTGCTGCCGATGCTCCTCCGAAAGCGCCGCGGCAAACACGTCGTTGCCGCACCAGCCGCCGCCGTACGGCGTCAGCTCGGGGAAGCCGGTCAGCTCGGTCATCAGCGGACCGACGAGTGTGCCGTGCCGCGTGATCACACCTTCGATCGCCGCCTCACGACAGTTGATGCGCTTCATCACCTTTAGCTCCTGGCCGACGATCTTGTCCTCGTCCTCCGCCCAGTCGTCGGCCGAAGCGATGAAGAAGGTCGTCTGACCGGAGTCGCCGTATGGCGTCTGCACAACGAGGTCGGTGCCGATGCCACGCTCGGTCGCGAGTGCGAGCAGCTCGTCGTACGTGGACGCGCGTCCAAGGATGTTGGGGACGCTCGGAACCCCGGCCTCGTCGCCGAGCCGGGTCGTGACGATCTTCGAATCGAGTCGGTTGCGGAGCTCTGCCGGCGGGAAGGCGACCTCGAGCCCGGCCTCGGCAGCGAGTCGCTCCGTCTCCTCGTCGAACATCAGGAAGACGGCTTTACCGACTCCTCTCCCCCTGACGTGCTCGATCACTTCCTTGTGACCGAGGAGGTAGTTGCAGATCTCCTCGATCGACCCGAACGTCGGAGGTGCGACGGTACCGGGCACGAAGACGTTCGGGTGGGTGCCGTCGAATGAGTCGTAGTAGTTCAGATACGAGAAGTTCCGCACCCAGCGATCGATCCCTAGCAGGTTGAACGGCGTCGCAGAGACGAACCAGATCGGAGTCCGGTTCGTCCGGAAGAATCGGCGGATCTCGCTCATCCCGCGCAGCGGCGCGCGAGCGGCACCGCCCGCGAAGGCGCGAACGGGGGGCGCATAGGTAGGTCGCTCTGGCTCCGGCTCGGGCTCGGGCTCGACCGCAGCTGGCACCGCGATGACCTCGTCCACGAGCGGAACGTCCTCTCCGATGACCCGACGTCGCCTCAGGCGCGCCGCGGCGGCGCCCGCGAGTGCTACGACGATGCCGACCAGTGCGAGCGTCCGCGCCCTCATCCGGCGAGACCGCACCAGTCACGGATGAACACCGCGAGAACCTGGGCTGCCGAGATCATCGACGGTATGTTGACGCGTTCGTCGATGCCGTGGGCGTTCTCCGCCCAGGCGCCGAAACAGACAGCCGGAATGCCGTGCTGGATGAAGAGCCGCGCATCGCTCGTGGCGGTCGTCGATACGAGCGCTGGCGCAGATCCCTCGAGCGCCGCGTAGCTCCCGGAGAGCGTCGCAACGAGCGGATGCTCGACGTCGATCTCGGAACCGTTGCACGCGAAGCCGTCGTAGC
Organism: uncultured Thermoleophilia bacterium; assembly: GCA_963699795.1. Lineage (GTDB taxonomy): Bacteria > Actinomycetota > Thermoleophilia > Gaiellales > Gaiellaceae > Gaiella. The sequence goes on along the minus strand of CAVOVG010000002.1, from coordinate 368,759 downwards.
GCACCTTCGGCGGATGGGCAGCCAGGAACGCGTGGGTCTCGGCCGCCTGCGCCACCGCCGTCTCGACCAACTCCTTCAACCACTCGACCGGTTGACCGGGGAAGAGCGCGAGTCGACAGGAGACCGTGCACTCGGCCGCGACCGTCGACGGCCAATCGCCGCCGCGGACGACCCCGATATTGAGATTGATCGGATGCTCGAACATGCTGTAGGCAGGCGGCGGATCCTCGTTCAGGTCGGCCTCCAGCCGGCGCAGAGCCGCCACGATCGGGAAGGATGCCTCGATCGCGTTCGCGCCGTCCTGCGCGTCTCCCGCATGCGCCGGCAACCCTGCGATGTCGATGTGGAACCAGAGCACCCCCACCTGTGAGATCGAGATGGATCCGGGAAACGGCTCCGTCACAACGCAGCCGTCCGCCTGCAGGCCGCTGACCGCGCACTGCAACGCCCCGTTTCCGGTGCACTCCTCCTCCACGACCGACTGGAGCTGCACGGGAGCGAGCGGCGCAAGGCCGAGGCCGTGGAGGGCCTTCACAGCGCCGAGGATGACGGCGAGCCCACACTTCATGTCGCCGGCACCGCGACCGTAGAGCCAGTCACCGTGGCGCGCGGCGGAGAACGGCGGCGTGCGCCAGAGGCGCTCGGCAGCGGGGGCGACGACGTCGATGTGGCCGTTCAGAATCAGCGAGCGCCCGCCTCCTCCGGCCGGCGGCCAGTCGGCGATGACGTTGCTCTTCCCCGAAACGTCCCACGAAAATGGAGAGGCAGCCGGATGGCTCCTGAGCATCTCCGCATCGAGGGGCATGTCCACCGGATCGAGCCCGATCGCCCGGAGAGCGTCGCGCATCACTTCCTGGCCGGGCTCCTCGTTGCCGAGGGTCGTGGGCGCTTCGACGAGCCGCGCGAGCACCTCTTCCATGTACAGAGACTCGCCCGCGACCGCCGCGGCAATCTCGGCAGCGGCATCATCGGTCGCCGTCTGTCCGGTACCCGGCATCGGGACGAGGGTACCAGTGCCCCATCGCGTCGCCGCCCTGCCCGAGGCGGTGGTCGGGATCGGCAACTCGCCGGAAGCCGGGTGCAGCCTGCCCCGATCGAGCGCTCTCGTGACCGCTCCCGACTCGTCGAGCCGTATCCTGCGACGGTGACCGACGCGATGCTCGAAGCCGGGAGGGCTTCCCGCGCGACCACCCATTCGGCGGGCCGACGGGATCTGCTGCTCGCGCTCGCGTCGTCCGATCTCCGCGCCCGCTACGGCCGCGGCGGGTGGAAGGTGATGAAGTGGCTGCTCGACCCGTTCTTCGCGACCGGGATCTACCTGGTGCTCGTGTCGTTCGTGATCGCCCGGCCCGGCCCGGCGCCGGGGCTGAGCATCGCGTGCGCGACGGTCCCGTTTCAGCTTGTCATGGCAAGCGTCGTCAACGGCCTCAGCTCGGTTCAGTTGCGCCACTCGATCGTTCTCAACACGAGATTCGACCGGACGATGATCCCGCTCGCCGGGGTCATCACCGAGACGATCGTATTCGGATCCAGCTTGATTCTGTTCGTCGTGATGATGGTCGTGTACAGCGTCGCCCCGACGATCGCGATCCTCTGGCTGCCCCTCGTGATCCTCATCACGATTCTCCTTTCGGTGTCGATCGCCTACCCGGCATCACTGATCGGCGTCTGGTGGCCGGATCTCCGGACGTTCGTGGTCTCGGCGATGCGCACGCTCTTCTTCGTCGCTCCGGGCCTCGTCGCGCTCTCCTCGGTCCCGTCGGGGGCAAAGACGTGGCTGAAGCTGAACCCGATGACCGGAATCTTCGAGTCGTACCGATCGGTGCTCCTGTACGGCGAGCGCCCCGCAGCGTGGGAGCTGCTCCTCCCCACGATCTTCGCCGTCGTGCTGCTCCTGCTCATCGTCCCGCTCTATCGCAGCGAGCAGCGGCAGTTCGCGAAGATGGTCGAGGGATGACCGCGCGAATCGCTGCGGCCGGCGTCGGCGTCGAGTTTCGCTTCGACCGTCAGCGGCGCCCTGTCTCGCCGGGTCTCTCGCGCCTTCGCCGCGCCGGTTCACGAGCGTGGGGGCTTCACGACATCGACCTCGAGATCGGCCCCTGTGAGGCAGTCGCTCTCATCGGCCGCAGCGGGGGCGGCAAGACGACCCTTCTGCGCACGATCGGCGGCGTCTACGTCCCCGATGCCGGCACGCTCGTCGTCGACGGGCGGCTCGGCGCACTCCTCTCCGTCGGAGCGGGTGTCATGGCGGGCCTCACGGGACGTGAGAACGCCAGGCTCCTGGGCGTGCTCGCGGGACTCCCGCGCCGCGCCGCAAAGGCGGCGACGCCGAGCGTTCAGGCCGCAAGTGGGCTCGGCCCGGCCTTCGACCGCTCGGTCTCGAGCTACTCGCAGGGAATGCGGGCAAGACTTGGCTTCGCGACAGCCGACGAGGCCGATCCCACTGTCCTCCTGCTCGACGAGGTGCACGAGGCGCTCGACCACGACTATCGCGCGTTCGTTCGGGAACGCGCGAGCGAGATCCTGGCCGCGGGTGGCATCGTCATTGCGGCCGGACACGACCATCCACTCCTCGAGCAGCTGTCGACTCGCGCTCTCTGGCTCGATGAGGGGCGCATCGTGGCCGATGGGCCGTTCGCGGACGTCTGCGACCAGTACCTGGCGAGCGCGCCGGAGAGCCGGTGACCGGCACTCCGGGCACGGCTAGCATCCCGGTAATGGCAACGACGGCCGGCCTCGGCACGATCCCTTACGACTGGTACTTCGACCCGTCCGTGGCACGCCTCGAGCAGGAGCGAATCTTCCGACGTTCGTGGCAGTACGCAACCCACACCGGCGAGCTCGCCGAGTCCGGGTCATTCGTCGCGAGCCGCGCCGGCGACGTGCCCGTCGTCATCACGCGCGGGCGCGACGACGAGCTCCGAGCCTTCGTGAACGTCTGCCGTCATCGCGGCTCTCTCCTCTGCGACGGAGCCGGCAAGCGTGAGACCCTCCAGTGCCCGTACCACGCCTGGTCCTACGACCTCGACGGATCGCTTCGCTCCGCACCTCGATCCGAGACGGAGCCCGGCTTCGACCGTGAGGCGCTCGGCCTCGTCCCCCTACTCGTCGACACGTGGGGGCCGTTCGTCTTCGTCAACCCCGACCCGACAGCATGCACGCTCGCAGAGCATCTCGGCGAGCTCCCCCGCATCGTGGCCGAGGGTGGCGTCGACGTGGACGCTCTCGTCTTTCATCAGCGAGCAGAGGGCCAGTACGAGGCGAACTGGAAGGTCTGTGTCGAGAACTTCCTCGAGTGCTACCACTGCGCGATCGCGCACCCGAGCTTCTCGAAGGCGATCGACGTCGCGCCGAGCGTCTACGCACTGGAAGAGCACCCGACGTTCTCAACGCAGTTCGGGCCGCCAAAGAACGGGGGCGGCGGAATCTATGACGCGACGGGCGAGATCGATCGCGGTCAGTTCCACCTCCTCTTCCCCGGGACGACGCTCAACGTGATGCCGGGTCGTGGGAACTTCTCGATCGGCCCCGTCGTGCCGCTCGGCGCCGAGCGCACTCACCGCTTCCTCGACTACTTCTTCCTGCCGGACACCGATGAGCAGTGGATCACCGACTACCTGGAGCTCGACACCCAGGTGGGCGCGGAGGATCGCGTCCTCGTCGAGCGTGTTCAGGTGGGAATGCGGTCGGGGATGGTCACGGCAGGCACGTTGATGCCCGAGTCCGAGCGGCTGATCGGCCACTTCGAGCGGCTGCTCGTCGATGCTCTCGGGTCGGAGAGCTAGTGGCCCTCGAGGCAGGGTTGCACGTGAAACCTCCCGTCCGCGACGCGAGGCCGCATTACAGAAGCACCTGATGGGGATTGCTGCAACGATCATTTCGGGTCTAACGTTGCAGCAAGCCCCACGAGCCGCACCGCCACATCACCCGCCGCAACGACAATGACCACGCCCATGCCGATGAACCCTCCTCCTACCGCCGACGAGGCTCGCCTGATCAACCGCGAGCAGTCGTGGGTCGAGTTCAACGCACGCGTCCTCGATCTCGTCGGCGACGAGACGGTGCCGCTGCTCGAGCGCGTCAAGTTCTGTGCCATCTTCTCCTCGAACCTGGACGAGTTCGTCATGGTCCGCGTGGCGGGCCTGATGGGGCAGGCGGACGCAGGATTCGCGGTCCGGTCGGCCGACGGCATGACTCCCTCCGCGGCACTCGCGGCACTCAGGGCCCGGATCTCGGAGCTGACGACGCGCCAGGCGCGACTCTGGCTGGACGACCTCCAACCCGCTCTGGCCACGGCAGGAATCGAGATCGTGACGATCGAGAACTGCACGGCCGACGAGATCGAACTGCTCGAGCCGGTCTTTCACAAGGAGATCTACCCGGTGTTGACGCCCCTGGCGGTCGGCTCGGGGCAACCGTTTCCCTACATCTCCGGGCTGTCGAACTCGCTCGGGGTGCTGGCGGTCGACCCCGACACCGGCGAGGAGCGATTCGCCCGCGTCAAGGTGCCGGAAGGGCTCGACCGATTCGTCAACGTGGGCGAGCGCCTCGTGCCCCTCGAGTCCGTGATCGCGCACTTCCTCCCGGCGCTCTTCCCGGGGATGTCCATCTCGGAACAGGCACTGTTCCGCGTCACACGTGACGCCGACTTCGAGGTCTCGGACGGCGCCGACGACCTCCTCGAGGCGGTCGAGTCCGAGCTGCGCCGGCGCCGCTTCGGCGACGTGGTCCGCGTCGAGGTTTCGGCCTCCGCTTCCGAGGGAATGCTCGATCGTCTCCGCGACGGGCTCGGTGCCACCGACGACGAGATGTACCGGATCGAGGGCCTCCTCGACCTCGCAGACCTGATGCAACTCACCGGGATCGACCGGCCGGATCTGAAGGACAAGCCGTGGGTACCCCTGACCCAACCGCGCCTCGCCCGCGTGACGGATGCATCGCACCTCTTCGACGAGATCCGGCGCGCGGACGTTCTGGTTCATCAGCCTTACGAATCATTCCGCTCGAGCTTCGAGGCGTTCGCCGAAGCGGCCGCCGCAGACAGCGACGTGATCGCGATGAAGACCGCCGTCTATCGCACGTCCGACGACAGCGCGCTCGTCTCCTCCCTGATCGACTGCGCGGAACAGGGTAAGCAGGCCGTCTGCCTCGTCGAGCTGAAGGCCCGCTTCGACGAGCGACGGAATATCGGGTGGTCGCGAGAGCTGGAGCAGGCCGGCGTCCACGTCGTCCACGGCTTTCACGACATGAAGATCCACGCGAAGATGACACTCGTCGTCCGCCGCGAGGCAGGGGGCCTCCGTCGCTACGTGCACCTCGGAACGGGCAACTACCACGCCTCGACAGCCCGCCTCTACGAGGACGTCGGGATCTTCACCGCCGACGAGGAGATTGCCGCCGACGTCGCCGACGTCTTCAACTACGTGACCGGGCTCGGGCGTCCGCAGCGATTCCGCAAGCTCCTCGTGGCGCCGTTCGAGATGCGCAAGCGGCTCCTGCAGGAGATCCGTCGCGTTGCGGAAGCAGCAAAGGACGGCAAGAAGGCACGGATTCGACTCAAGCTCAACAACCTCGTCGACCCGACGATCATCGATGAGCTCTACGCAGCATCGGCCGCAGGGGCGCGCATCGACATCTGTGCTCGCTCCATCTGCATGCTCCGCCCCGGCGTCGAGGGACTGTCGGAAACGATCCGCGTTCGGTCGATCCTGGGCCGGTTCCTCGAGCACAGTCGCATCTACTCCTTCGACGCCGACGATCGCTCCACTGTGCTGATCGGCAGTGCGGACCTGATGCCGCGCAACCTCGACCGGCGAGTCGAGGTCCTCGTCCCGATCGAAAACGCTCGAGCCCGGCAGGAGCTACAGGCGGTACTCGACAGCGTCTTTGCCGACGACGTGCATGCCTGGGTTCTCGCCGAGGATGGGTCATGGTCAAAGGCGACGCCGAAGAAACCGGAGAAGGCCGTCGATCACCAGCTGGCGATGATGAGGCGCTCGGAGCTTCGGGTCCGTCGGCAGCGCCCCCCGCGAACCCGGAAGGCCGAGTAGTCGAAGCCCCGGTGGCCGTCCGGCCTCGTCACCACAATCGGTGGTCGAATGCGCGTCGCGGTGATCGATGTCGGCTCGAACACAGCGCGGCTGCTCGTCGCGAGCGTCACCGACGACGGTACTGCCGTACCCGTTGCTCAGGAGCGCGCGTATCTCAAGCTCGGCGCCGAGATCGAACGGACAGGCACGCTAGGCAAGAAGACGATCCGTGCGTGTGCGGAGACCTGCAGGGCGTTCGCCCACCGAGCTGCGGAGCTCGACGCGGAGCTGTCCACCGTGATCGTCACTGCGCCCGGTCGGCAGAGCGCATCGTCCGCCGCGTTGACCGCCACGCTGACGAAGGCGACGGGCCTTCCCGTCCGCGTTCTCACCTCCGAGACCGAGGGGCGGCTCGCGTACGACGGCGCGGTTGCAGGGGCGAACGGCCCACTTCCGGCGGTGATTGCGGTCGTCGACGTGGGCGGAGGATCGACGGAGATCGCCGTCGGTGCCCCACGCGTTGGAGCTACGTGGGTGCGCTCGGCCAACCTCGGATCGCTCCGCCTGACACGCGGTCATCTGCACGACGATCCGCCGACCGACCGCCAGATCGAATCGGCCCGGCGTGCCGTCCGCGACGCGCTCTCCGGAATGACGCCCCCTCCGGTCGACCTCGGGCTCGCTGTGGGAGGCAGCGCGCGGGCACTCGCCAAGATCGTCGGTCGTCGACTCGACGCCGACGCCCTCGATGATGCAGTGGCGGCCCTGGCGCGGCGTCCTGCCGCCAAGATGCTGGGCTCGTTCGGGATCAGCGCGGAACGCAAGGAGACGCTGCTGGCCGGGGCGCTCCTTCTCGCCGAGAGCTGCCGCGTCCTCGGCATCTCGCTCGAGCTCGGACGAGGTGGCATGAGGGAAGGCGCCGCGCTCGAACTCGCCGCACGAGAGACAGCCCGCGCCGCCTGACACCTGACACCCGAAACGTCAGGACTGCCAGGAGTCCCACAGCGCGGCGTAGGCGCCGTCGCCCGCGATCAGCTCGTCGTGCGTACCCAGCTCCCGCAGGAGGCCGTGCTCGACGACGGCGACGCGATCGGCATCGTGAGCCGTGTGCAGGCGGTGCGCGATCGCGACGACCGTGCGCCCCGTCAGCACGGAGGCGAGCGAGCGTTCCAGATGCCGCGCCGCTCGCGGGTCGAGAAGTGAGGTGGCCTCGTCGAGGACGAGCGTGTGGGGATCGGCGAGCACGAGTCGTGCCAGAGCGAGCTGCTGCGTCTGGGCGGGGGTCAGCGGCGCGCCTCCGGCACCTACCGTCGTCTCGATCCCCTCCGGTAGCGCCTGCACCCAGGCTGTCGCGTCGACCGCCTCGAGCGCGGCCGCGAGCTGCGCGTCCGACGAGCCCGCGCTCGCGAGACGCAGGTTGTCGGCAAGCGTGCCTACGAACACATGCTGCTCCTGGGTGACGAGCGCCACCTCGCGGCGCAGCGTCTCGAGCTCCAGGTCGACGAGCGGCACGCCACCGACCTCGACGAGACCCGTCCGGGGCGGGTGGATTCCGGCGAGCAGGCGTCCGAGCGTCGACTTGCCGGCCCCGGAAGGGCCGACGACAGCGATCCGCTCACCCGGGTCTCAATTCGAGCTCGATCCCGTGTAGGACATCGCGGCCAGGGACGTAGGCGTAGCGCACGTCGTGGGCGCGCAGCCAGTCGTCCTCCGGTTCGGCCCCCGTCGCGTACCGATCGGGCGGAACGTCGGCAATGCCGACGAGCCGGGCGAACGACGCTCCACCGACCTGCACCTCGTCGAGCCACGAGAGCAACCGGTCGACAGGATCGGCGAGCTGCTGGATGTAGAGAACGACAGTCGTGACCTCGCCGACCGAGGCGTGCCCGGCGGAGACGAGCCAACCGCCCCACGCGAGCGCAGCGACGACCGGGAGGACGTACGCCACGTCGACCGTCGGAAACCAGATCGTTCGCAGGCGGAGGGTGAACCGCTCCGAGGCGTACGCGTCGGCGAGGTCGGCATCGATCCGCCCGGCGCGCTCCTCGGCGAGCCCGAGCGCCTCGATGGTGCGGCCACCGTCGACCGTTTCCCCGGTCGTGCCCGCGAGAGAGGCGTAGGCCGCGCGCTCCCAGAGATATCCGGCCGGTGCGTGACGCAGGTACCAGCGAGTTCCGACGATCAGAATCGGTACTCCGACAATGCAGGGGAGGGCCGCGATCGGGCTCACCCAGACCGCCGCGCCGACGACGAGGAGCGCGGTAACGCACGCGATCGACGTCTCCGGGATGGCGAACCTGATCGTCCGGGCAAGCGCGTCGACATCAGCCGTCGTGCGCGATACGAGATCACCGATCCCCGCGCGCTCCACCGTCGAGAGCGGGAGGGCCAGGACCCTCCGCATGAAGTCGTCCCGCAGTTCGGCAAACATCTGCTCGGAAAGGACGAACGACGCGCGGCGAGCGAAGAAGGTGAGGATCGTCTGCGCGACGAGAAAGCCGGCGAGGACGAGGACGACGCGGTCGATCTCGGCGGTATCGATACCCGTCTGGAGTCCCTGGACGAGCGATCCGATGAGCGGCGGGCCGACGAGCCCTGTCGCCGCAGCGAGGGCGTGCAGGACGAGCACCCCGATCATCGCTCGCCGGTGCCGACCGGCAAGCGATGCCGCCTGTCGACGCATTTCGGCGGGATTTGCGATTGGCAGGAGCTTGCTCATGCCGCCTCGCCGCGCGTTACGACATCGCGGTAGGCGGGACTCGCCCGAAGCAACTCCCGATGCGTCCCCGTCGCCACCACGCGACCATCGGCGATGAGCGCCACCCTGTCGGCCTGATCGAGTACGAGCGGGCTCGAGGAGACGACAACCGTGGTTCGACCGGCTCGGAAGTCATGGAGCTGGCGGGCGATGCGCGATTCGGTGTGGGCGTCGACGGCGCTCGTCGGCTCGACGAGCACGAGGATCTCGGCGTCCGCGAGGAGCGCCCGCACGAGCACGAGCCGCTGCCGCTGCCCCCCCGAGAACGAGCGGCCACGCTCATCGACGATCTCGTCGAGACCGGCGGGGAGCGCGACGAGAACGTCCTCTGCTGCCGCAACCTCGATCGCAGTCGTGATCTCGTCGTCGCTCGATCTCCCCCACGGGTCGAGCTCGCTGCGGAGAGTTCCTGAGAAGATCAGCGGATCGGGCTCGCTGACGAGGATCCGTCGACGTACGACCTGGAGCGGGAGCCGGTCGAGAGGGGTACTGCCCAGCATGACGCCGCAGTCGTCGACAAGACGCCCGAGACGGTCGGCGAGTGCACTCGTCTCGTCGGGTGCGGCCGAGACGAGACACGTCAGTTCGCCCGGCTCGATCGTGAGCCCCGAATCAGGGTCGCGGAGCGGAGCGCCCTCCGGGGGCTCGGCCAGCGGATCGGTGGGATTCTCGACCACCCGCTCGACCTCGAGAACGCGCAGCATCTTGCGCGCGCCCACGAAGGCTCGGGTGAACTTCTCAACCGCCTCCGCGGAGGTACGGAGCGGGATGACGAGGAACCCGGCGTACCCGTAGAACGCGACGAGCTCGCCCGGGGTGATCTGGCCGGACGCGGCGAGGTGTGCGCCGGCCCAGGTGACGATGACGACGAAGAGCCCCGGCAGGAGCACCTGCGCCGCATCGAGCGTTGACTGTGGTGTGGCCACGCGAACGCCGGAGACGCGAACGGCCTCGGAGCGCAGCTGGTAGCGATCGAAGAACGCCTGCTCCCCACCGACGCCGCGGAGCACGCGGAGGCCCGCGGCGGTATCCGCGCCGAGCGCCGTCAGGAGACCGACCTCCTCGCGCTGCTCTCGTTGCCGGAGCTGGAGCGGCTTGATCACGAAGCTGAGCGAGACGGTGAGAAGCGGCACCCCGAGCAGCACGATCAAGCCGAGAGGAATGGACGTCGACAGGAGGATCACGGCGACGACGATGTACGAGACGACGCTCCCGACGAGTCGAGCGAGGATGTCGAACGCTCCTCCTGCCCTCAGCGCGTCGTTCGAGACGGTCGCGACGACCTCGCCCGTCGAGAGCTCGCTCCGCACAGCATCGCCCGAGCGCGCGGCGTGGTGGCCAACGATCTGGGCCAGCCGGTATGACGCCTGGAGCCAGTTCTGGACCGCGTACCGGTGACGAAACACACCCGCGACGGCCTGCAAGATGCCGAGGAGGCCGAGCAGGACGCAGAACCGGATCAGCGCGTCACGGTCGGCCTCGACGATCCCCCGTTGGATCGCCTGGCCGATGGCGTACGGCATGAGCGCCTGCGCGACCATCCATACGATCCCGAAGACGATCGAGATCGTGATCGTCCACTCCTGGTGCCGGCCAACCCAGACGAGCAACCGGACCGGCGAGCGTGTATCCGGTCGCCCCGGATCGGCGACCGGTAGGTCGATCACGGCCGAACGAGAGGCTTGTACGCGATGCGGTGCGGCTCGAGCGCGTCGGCGCCACGGGTCTCGGTGACCCAGGCGGCGTACTCACCCCAGGTGCCCTCGAACCAGGTCGCCTGCGAGTCGCCCTCGAAGGCAAGGATGTGCGTCGCGATCCGGTCGAGGAACCAGCGATCGTGGGTGATCACGACCGCGCAGCCGGCGAAGTCGATGCAGCGCCTCCTCGAGCGCCCGCAGCGTGTCGACGTCGAGGTCGTTCGTCGGCTCGTCGAGGAGCAGCACGTTGCCGCCCGACTTGAGGAGCTTCGCGAGATGCACGCGGTTGCGCTCGCCGCCCGAGAGATCCTTGACGAGCTTCTGCTGGTCGCCGCCGCGGAAGTTGAACCACGAGGTGTACTGCCGTGAGTTCACCTCGCGCTTGCCGAGCAGCACGATGTCCTGGTTCTCGGAGATCTCCTTCCACACCGTGTTCTGCGGGTTGAGGCCGCCGCGAGACTGATCGACGTACGCAAGCTGCACCGTCTCGCCGACGCGAAGCTCGCCCGCGTCGGGCTGCTCCTCACCGGCGATCATCTTGAACAGCGTCGTCTTGCCCGCGCCGTTCGGCCCGATCACGCCGACGATGCCGCCGGGCGGGAGCGAGAAGGTGAGGTCCTCGACGAGCAGCCTGTCGCCGAAGCCCTTGACGACGTGCTCGGCGTCGACGACGAGGTCGCCGAGCCGCGGGCCGGCCGGGATGTGGATCTCGACGCCCTCGACCTTGAAGTTCTCGTCCTCGGCGAGCAGCTTCTCGTACGACGTGATGCGCGCCTTCGACTTCGCGTGCCGGGCGCGCGGGCTCATCCGCACCCACTCGAGCTCGCGGGCGAGCGTGCGACGACGGGCCGACTCCGTCTTCTCCTCGACCGCGAGGCGCGCCTGCTTCTGCTCGAGCCACGAGGAGTAGTTGCCCTCGAACGGGCAGGCCCTTGCCGCGGTCGAGCTCGAGGATCCAGCCGGCGACGTTGTCGAGGAAGTAGCGATCGTGGGTGACGGCCATGACGGTGCCCTTGTAGTCCTCGAGGAACCGCTCGAGCCAGGCGACCGACTCGGCGTCGAGGTGGTTCGTCGGCTCGTCGAGGAGAAGCAGATCGGGTGAAGAAAGGAGCAGCCGGCACAGCGCGACGCGGCGCCGCTCGCCCCCGGAGAGCGTCGTCACGTCCCGGTCGCCCTCGGGCAGGCGAAGCGCGTCCATGGCCCGGTCGAGCGCCGCGTCGAGGCCCCAGGCGTCGTGGCGGTCGATCTGCTCCTGCACCTTCGACTGCTCGGCGAGGAGCGTGTCGAAGTCGGCGTCGGGCTCGGCGAAGGCGGCCGAGACCGCGTTGAAGCGATCGAGCAGGTCGCGCAGCTCGCGCACGCCGTCCTCGACGTTGCCGCGCACGTCCTTCGCGTTATCGAGCTCCGGCTCCTGCTGGAGGAACCCGACGGTGGCCCCCGGGTGCAGCTCGGCGACGCCGGACGACGGTTCCTCGAGCCCGGCCATGATCCGCATCAGCGTCGACTTGCCGGCGCCGTTCGGTCCGAGCACGCCGATCTTGGCCCCGGGCAGGAAGGAGAGGGAGATGTTCGCGAGCACCTGGCGGTCGGAGCCGTAGAACTTGTCGACCCGGTACATCGTGTAGACGTAGTCGCTGCTCATGGCGACGCAGGCTACCGGCTCGGTGTCCTCGGCCCGCCCGGTGCAACATCGGAAGGCATTGGTGAGGCTCGCCTCATCGCGGCGCCACAACGATCTCGGCATCGGACCCGCCGATGCTTCCATCGCGTGCTTGCCGACCACTACGACTGCGACCGGGTTCTGACGCTCGACGAACGTCACTTCCGGGCACTGAGGTCGACCGCCGGCTCGGCGTTCACTGTTCTCCCGGCCGAGGCGTAGTGCGTCAGACGGCCATCGGTGGGTGTTCGCGGATCCTATCGCCGGCTACGGGCCGACTGATCGCAGCAGGTCGACGTCGTGCGGGTAGGTGAGCAGAGCCTCCGCCTCCAGCACCGTCACCCACCGCGCCGCGTCGACCTCGAAGTCGAAGCGCAGCGCGCCGCCGACGACCTCCATCACCCAGTAGCGCACGGTCTTCGGGCGCGTCTTCGCGTCGAGGTAGGACGTCGACTCGAGCTCCCGGCCCAGCGAGCACCGCAGACCGGTCTCCTCCTCGACCTCGCGAACCGCACACTCCTCGTCGCTCTCTCCGGGCTCGACCTTGCCCTTCGGGAACGTCCAATCGTCGTACTGGGGCCGATGGACGAGCAGCACCTCCACCTCGGAGCCTGCGCGTTGGACGACGATCCCTCCGGCCGCGCGAACGATCTCGGTCAGCGAACTGCCCGCCGCGCAGCAGCGTCAAGGCGCTGCCAGATCTCGGGCCAGGCGGCGCGCGCCGCTGCCTTCCGATCGCGCTCGAGCTGGACGAGCCGCCCGGCCACGAAGGATCCCGACCGATCGGAGGCGGCCCACGCGCGGATCCTTGCCTCCGCAAAGACGGCATCCTGGTGATCCCCGAGAACATCCTGGAGTTGCTTGGCGATCCCGACGAACCGTTCGCCCGGGCGGCCCAGCTCGTGCGCGGCGAGGTCTGCTGCGTAGCGGGTCCGCTTGACGGCGATGCGTGATGCGTGCAGCGCCGCATCGGTCGGTTCATAGCCGAGCGCGGAGAACGTCCGGCGCATCCGCTTCGCCGCTCGATGGAACAGGGCAGCAAGCGTCGTCTGATCGCCGGTCAACGGAGGAGGCGAAACGGTTTCGAGGCGCTCGAGCAACGCGAAGTAGCGGGCACCCCCGAGCACCTCGACGACATCGCGGTAGGCCGCCGTCCGCTCCTCCTCGAGCGCCACGAGGAGTCCTTCGGCAAGAGCCTCCTCCTCTTCGAGGGCCGACACTTCGCGCCGAAGCCGATCCCGCATGACGTCGAGATCGCGAGCCGGTCCGAGATGTCCGCCGAGCCACCCGAGCTCCTCGCGGAGCGATACCGCCCAATCCGTCTCGACGAGAATCCCGCCGACGCGCAGAAAGGCTCGAAGACGGCGGACCGCGACCCTGAGCTGGTGGAGATCCTCCGGGTCGGCGCCTCGCCGCGTTCCCGGATCGTGAGCAAGGAGAGCCTTGACCTCCTGGCCGAGTGCTATCCCGAGAGCCACACCGGACGGTGAGTCGCGCTCGATCGCAAGCGTGGCGTGAGGCGCAGCGATATCGAGCGCTTGATGGAGCTTCGGACGCAGCGGCCGCTGTTCGATCGCCCCGTGCCGGCGCATCTCCCTGACGAGCCAGCGCATGTCCTGCTCGCTGCCGTCGACGAGCTCGATCTCGATCTCCCGAAACCGTCGAGTAACGTGCTGGCCCTCGAGGACGGAGACGCTGTCGTCGACGATCTCGGCGCCGCGTGCACGAATCGTCTCGCGGCGCGTCCGCAGTCGCGCAACCGGCTCGAGCTCGTTCCCCCGAAGGTGGGCAGGCAGGAGCTCTACCAGCTCGTCCGGGGGGATCGAGGCCTGCCCCGGCAGCTCGAGCTCGAGCCGGGCCGATCCGCGAGGAAGCTTCAGCTGCCAGAGACCTGTCCCGCCCTCGACCCGATGCCTGAGCGTAACGCCGCTACGAGCGAGGCGGAGATCCGGCGTGTCGTGGTAGGTGGAGATGAACGTCCGCTCGGGCAGACGCTCACCCGCGAGCTCCGGAAAGGTGAAGCCCTCCCCCGCCACCAACTTGATCTCGCGTTCGAGCGTCTCTCGCATCTCCGGGAAGCGTACTCGGGTTCGCCGAAACGGCACGCCACTGGCTGGAATACCCTGCGCGTGACATGAAGATCAGACTCACCCCGAAGACCACGGAGTTCTTCGTGTTGTTCGCGAGCGCCGGCGAAAACGCCCTCGAGGTCGCGCGTCTCGTCGAGCGACGCTTCCGCGAGCACCCGAACTCCGGCGTGACCCAGGAACAGGTGAAGGCAGCCGAGACTGCAGGCGATGTCATCACGCGCGATCTGATCATGCTGCTGAACACGCAGTACCTCACGCCCTTCGACCGCGAGGACATCTATCAGCTCGCGACGGAGGTCGATGACGTGGTCGACTTCCTCGAGGAGGCATCTGACCTGCTCGGTCTCTACGGCGTCGAGATGCCCACGCGCCACGCCGTCGAGCAGTGCGCGATCATCGTCAAGGCAGTCGAGCAGCTCGCGACGGCGTGCAACAACCTGAAGGGGATGAAGGGCGTCCAACAGGCTCTCATCGAGCTGAAGTCACTCGAGGATCAGGGCGATCGGATCCTTCGCGATGCGCTCGCGTCGCTCTTTCGCGACGACCGCATCGACCCGCTGATCGTGATCCGCTGGAAGGACATCTACGAGGCGCTCGAGCGTGCGCTTGACGCCTGCGAGACGGCTGCGAACGTGATCGCGAACATCCTCGTCAAGAACGCCTAGTAGGCCGCCATGGTGACCGTGACCCTCGTCGCCGTCGTCGTGGTGGCGCTCTTCTTCGACTTCACGAACGGCTTCCACGACACGGCAAACTCGATCGCGACGAGCGTTTCGACGCGAGCGCTCTCGCCGCGGAACGCTGTTGCGATGGCGGCGATTCTCAACTTCGTCGGCGCGTTCATCTCCTTCAAGGTGGCTGCAACGGTGGCGAAGGGGATTGTCGATCCTGCCGCCATCACACTCAGCATCCTCCTCGCGGGCCTCGTCGGGGCAATCACATGGAACCTGATCACGTGGTATCTCGGGCTGCCGTCGAGCTCGAGCCACGCGCTGATCGGAGGTGTGATGGGCTCGGCGATCATGGCGGAGGGCCTGGGCGTCGTGGAGTGGGCAGGCGTCTGGGAGAAGGTGCTGAAGCCTTCCCTGATCGCGCCGTTCGCGGCACTCCTGATCGCGTTCGCTCTGATGACGCTGCTCGTGTGGTTCATCAAGCGGCGGTCGCCGGCAACGGTCAACCGCGTCTTCCGGCGAGGCCAGCTCATCTCCGGCGGTTTCGTCGCCCTCACACACGGCACGAACGACGCGCAGAAGACGATGGGGATCATCGCCCTCGCACTCGTCGCCTCGGGACACCTCAACGAGGATTTCTCGAAGCCGCCGACCTGGGTGATCGTCGAGCGCAGCACTGGCAATGGCAGCGGGCACCTACGTCGGGGGATGGCGGATCATCCGCACGCTCGGCACACGCATAGCCAAGATCGACCCACCCCAGGGGTTCGCGGCGCAGACGGCCTGCGCCTCGATGCTGTGGACGACCGCGCATCTCGGGTTCCCCGTCTCGACGACCCACGTCATCTCGGGCTCCGTGATGGGCGCGGGCGCAACGCGCGGGCTGCATGCCGTGCGCTGGGGCGTGGCGGGCAACATCGTGACGGCGTGGGTCTTCACGATTCCGATGGCGGGCCTCGTGGGCGCCGGGATGGAGCTCGTCACGCGACTCCCGGGCGGCGACGCAATCGTGTTCGCGCTCGCGATCGCGATCTCGTGGACGGCATTCGTGGCGCGTCGCCGGGAGACCCGGAGGCTTCTGCCTGCCGAGGCACTCGAAAGCGCGCCGATCTAGCGGGCCGCCACAGGGGTCGGCCAGCTGAGCCGCCGCCGCAACCAGAGAGCGACGTAGACGAGGCCCACCAGGACCGGCACCTCGATGAGTGGACCGACGACGCCGGCAAGGGCCTCCCCAGACGTGGCGCCGAAGACTCCGACCGAGACCGCGATCGCCAGCTCGAAATTGTTGCTGGCAGCCGTGAACGCGAGCGCGGTCGTGCGGTCGTACGCGAGCCTGATCTTCCTACCGAGCGAGAACGAGACGCCGAACATGACGAGGAAGTAGATGAGTAGCGGCAGCGCGATGCGCGCCACGTCAAAGGGAGTGGCGGTGATCGCGTCGCCCTGGATCGCGAACAGCAGCACGATCGTGAAGAGGAGCCCGTAGAGCGTGATCGGGCTGATCCGGGGGATGAACGTCTTCTCGTACCAGTCGCGCCCGCGACGCCTCACACCGATCCGCTGCGTCAGGTAGCCGGCCAGGAGCGGGATCCCAAGGAAGATCAGCACCGTGCGGGCTACCTCCCAGATCGAGACCTCGAAGCCCTGGGTGTCGAGCCCGAGCCAGCCCGGCAGCAGCGTGAGATAGAAGTAGCCAAGGAACGAGTAGGCGGCGATCTGGAACAGCGAGTTGAGCGCGACGAGTAAGGCCGCGCCCTCCCGGTCGCCGCAGGCGAGGTCGTTCCAGACGAGCACCATCGCGATGCAGCGGGCGAGCCCGACGACGATCACACCGGTGCGGTACGCGGGCTGATCCGCAAGGAACAGCCAGGCAAGCGTGAACATCAGAAGAGGGCCGAAGACCCAGTTGAGCGCAAGCGAGGCGCCGAACATCCGACGCTCGGTGCGAACCTGTCCGAGCTCTTCGTACCGAACCTTGGCGAGCACCGGGTACATCATCAGCAGGAGACCGAGGGCGATCGGGAGGCTGACCGTTCCGACCCGCAGCTCATCGAGCCCGTCATTCAGGCTCGGGATCAGCGTTCCGAGCACGACCCCGCCTACCATCGCGAGTGCGATCCAGAGTGGCAGAAACCGGTCGAGGGTAGACAGCCGGCCGAGCACCACCTGTTCGTCCGCCACGGCCTCGGGACGGTCGAGGTCGCCAGTGATCATCCACCGCACTCCGCGTCGGCGATCGCGCAACGGACGGCCGGGTCGCAACAGTCGATCGGCAGTCTGGGGGGCACAACGCCAGGATATCCATCCATCGATAGCCATCGATGGGTGATTAACCACAAACGTTGATTGCCTTCTACGCGCTCTTGAATCCCGATGTCACACGAAGTCCTACGCGTTCAAGCGAGAGCCTGTCGCGTCGTGGCGGTGGATTCGCCTGGGAGCAGGCGAGAAAGAAGACCGGCAGCGAGAAGGAGCACGACGCTCGCGACGAGGCAGGCGGTGAGCCCGTGCCACTGGTAGAGCAGGCCCGAGAGAACCGTTCCGAGGAGCCGGCCCGCAGCGTTCGCCATGTAGTAGAAGCCGACGTTCATCGCGACCCGGTCTCCTTCGGCGTAGTGCAGGATCAGGAACGAGTGCACCGCGGAGTTGAGCGCGAAGATGACGCCGAAGACGAGCAGACCGACGACCAGGACGAGCGAGGGGTCGACGTCCCACTGCAGCGCCACCGCGATGCTGGCGGTGGCCGCGGCGAGGATGAATGCGAGCCACGTGGCAGTGAGCCCGGTCGGCTCGCCGTGGCCACGTCGCCGCAGGACCGACGGTGCCGACGCCTGCACGATTCCGTAGAAGATGACCCACCCTCCGAGAAAGGCGCCGACCGCCCAGAAGCTCCAGCCCTCCTGCGTGCGGAGGAAGACGGGCAGGCCGACGACGAACCAGACGTCGCGGGCGGCGAAGAGCGCCATTCGGGCGGCGGCGAGGACGTTGACGGCCCGGGTATTGGAGAACATGTGGGCGAACCTCGCCTTGGCGCTGCCGCGCCCGAGCGAGCCTCGCATCATCGTCAGGACGACGAGAAGCGCTGTCCCAACGAGTGCTCCGAGCACGAAGAGTGCGCTCCGGAAGCCGATCACCGTGAGGAGAATGCCGCCGAGGAAGAAGCCGACGCCCTTGAGAGCGTTCTTCGAGCCGGTCAGCATCGCGACCCAGCGGAAGAGCGTGTCGGAGGCGTCGGTGGGCACGACGAGCTTGACGGCGCTCTTCGAGCTCATCTTCGTCAGATCCTTCGCGATGCCCGAGAGCGCCTGCGCAGCCATGACGTACGGCACGACGAGCCAGGAGGCGGGGACGAGCGCGAGCATCGAGAGGGCCACGAGCTGGGTCGCGAGCCCGCCGACGAGCGTTGCCTTCAGGCCGAAGCGAGCAGCGAGAAAGCCGCCGACGAGATTCGTGACGATCCCGAAGATCTCGTAGAAGAGAAACAGCATCGCGACCTGGAACGGCGTGTAGCCGAGGTCGTAGAAGTAGAAGAGGACGAGAACGCGAAGCGCACCGTCGGTGAGCGTGTCGGCCCAGTAGGCGCCTGTGACGACGGCGTAGTTGCGCAGGTCGGCGGAGCGGGGAGCGGCCGGCGTGTCCGCGATGGTCATCGCGTTGCGCCCGTTCGCATCAGTGGCTTTCGAGGCTCCGCGCCACGATTCCCGCGAGCTCGACGAGGCGGCTGGCGTAGCCCCACTCGTTGTCGTACCAGGCGTAGACCTTCGCCTGGGTCCCTGCCACGACCATCGTCGAGAGGGCGTCCACGATCGCGGAGCGCGGGTCGTTCACGTAGTCGACGCTCACGAGCGGCCGCTCTTCGAACCCGAGGATGCCCGCGAGCGGGCCGGCGGCCGCGGTGCGCAGGAGGTCGTTGACCTCCTCCACGGTGGTCTCGCGGGCAAGCTCGAACACGCAGTCAGTGAGCGACGCGTTGAGGAGCGGCACCCGCACCGCGTGCCCGTCGAGCCGACCGTCGAGCTCGGGGAAGATCAGACCTATTGCCGTTGCCGAGCCCGTGGTGGTCGGGATGAGTGACATCCCCGCCGCGCGTGCCCGCCGGAGATCCCTGTTGGGCGCGTCAACGATCGTCTGGGTGTTGGTGACGTTGTGGAGCGTCGTGATCGAGCCGTGGCTGATCCCGATCCCCTCGTGCAGCACCTTGACGATCGGCGCGAGACAGTTCGTCGTGCACGACGCCGCTGTCACGATCGAGTGGACGGCCGGGTCGTAGCGGTCGTCGTTGACGCCGACGACGACGTTGAGCGCGGAGCCGTCCTTGACAGGAGCGGCAACGACGACCTTGCGAGCGCCGCGCTCGAGGTAGGGAGTCAGGGTCGGGCCAGTGCGGAACCTGCCCGAGCACTCAAGCACGACATCGACTCCGAGGCCACCCCAATCGACGCCGGCAGGCTCCGAGGTATCGGACCAGCTGAGCCTGCGACCGTCGACGGCCAGCACCTTGTCGTCGCTCGAGATCGGTAATGCCCACCTTCCGTGCACGGAGTCGAACTCGAGGAGATGGGCACCTGTCTCCGGCCCACCCTGGACTTCGTTCACGTGGACGAACTCGAGATCATCGCGACCCCAGCCGGCGCGCAGCGCCAGGCGCCCCATGCGGCCGAAGCCGTTGATACCGACGCGCGTCGCCGCTGTCACGCCGGCAGTACGAGCGACGAGGTCAGCAACACGCGGCCTTCAGATCGGCGACCACCGCCAGCTTCTCGACGGCCTCCCGGTTCAGCGAGAAGAAGGCCCACTTCCCGCGTTGCTCGCGCTCGAGTAGCCCCACCTCCGTCAGCTTCTTCAGGTGGTAGGAGACGGTCGGCTGACCCAGGCCGAGTGCGTCGTAGAAGTCGCACGCACAGACCGGGGCATCGGCAACGGTGATCATGTTCACGATCCGCACCCGAGCCGGGTCGCCGAGCACCTTGAAGAGCTCGGCGGTGGCGTTCGCCTCGTCGTCCGTCATTGCCGTCGCCGAGAGCGGCGCGCAACATGCGACGGCCTCGATCGCGGCACTCACGGCGCCGGCCTTTCGCCTGTCCCGTACGGCTCGAGCATTATCGGCCTCCTCGTCTTGACGAGGCGAATATATCGACATGCGTCAATGTATGCGCGGGTCGTCGCAGAGACCTAGACGCCCTCGAGGCTCTTGCGCTTCCGCCCCGCGAAGTACTTGGCGAGGATGTTCATCACGAGCACGAACGCGATCAGGACGAGCGCAGCCGCCCATGCGGCCGCCTGGTCATCGGGAGACGGCGACTCGGACAGCGTGAAGATCCGCACCGGCAGGGTCGCGAGGGCCTCGTGTACGTCGACGGAGACTCCCTGCGACGTGACGATCGACGAGGTGAAGAGGAGTGGCGCCGTCTCACCGGCGACGCGCGCAACGGCGATCACGACGCCCGTGAGGATGCCGCCGATCGCAGTCGGCAGGACGATGCTGTACACCGTCCGCCAGCGCGGCACACCGAGCGCGAGGCTCGCCTCGCGCAGGTGCCGCGGCACGAGCTCGAGCACCTCCTGCGTCGCGCGCGCGACCATCGGGATCATCAGGATCGCGAGCGCCATCGCACCGTAGATCGCGCTCTGCCCACCACCGACGACGAGAACGCCGTAGATGAAGATACCGACGATGATCGCCGGAACGCCGTTGAGCACGTCGAGCATGACGCGGAAGAACGACGCGGCCTTGGGGCCTGCGTACTCGGCGATGTAGATTGCGACGAGGATGGCGATCGGCACGGCCATGAGCGCTGCCATCCCGACCATGAGCGCGCTACCGACGAGCGCGTCCGCAATCCCACCCGTCTCCCCGAAGAGCGCCGAGGACTTGGTCAGGAACTCGAGGTTGAGCGCTCTAAGGCCCTTGTAGAGGACAGTGCCGAGCACGAGCGCGAGGATGGACACTGCGACGAGCGCGCTCAGGAGCGCGAACACCGAGACCACCTGCTGGATGCGGCGGCGGCGGCCGAGATTGCTCGACGTCACGGTGATGTCGTAGGGGTCGGTGATCTCGGCGGTGCTCATCCGGTCGACAGCCTCCGGGCCTTCTGAAATCTGTTCACGATCATCTGCGCCGAGATGTTGGTGGCGAGCGAGATCACGAGCAGGATCGCGCCGAGGTAGAGGAGCGACTGCACCTCGATGTCGTTGCTGGCGCCCTGGTAGGTGCTCGCAATCCGGCTCGCGAGCGTATCTCCCGGGGGGAAGAGCGATCGGTTGATCGTGTTGCCGCTCCCGATCACCTGCGTCACGGCGATCGCCTCGCCGAACGCCCGCCCGAGGCCGAGCAGCACCGCGGCCGAGATCCCCGGGGCAGCGTACGGGAGCGCGACACGGCGGATCGCCTCCCAGCGCGTCGAGCCGAGAGCGAGCGAGCCGTCCGAGAGATCGCGAGGAACACGGGAGAAGAGCTCACGGCAGATCGCCGAGGTGATCGGGATGATCATGATCGTCAGCACGAGCGCGGCCGGCAGCACGCCGGCCTGCGAGGGATCACCCGAGAAGATGGGCAGGAACCCGAACCAGCTCTGAAGCCACGGCTCGAGGTGCTGCGCGACCCAGGGCCCGAAGACGAGGATGCCCCAGAGACCGAGCACGACGCTCGGGATCGCGGCCAGGAGCTCGACCATCGTCGCGATCGGCGCGGCGAGCCGCCTGGGGGCGAGCTCGGTCAGGAAGAGCGCGATCGCGATCGAGAGCGGCGTCGCGAGCAGGAGGGCGATGAACGCCGTGACGATCGTCCCGTAGATGAAGACGAGGGCGCCGTAGACGTTCGTGTTCGGGTTCCAGGCCTGCGTCCAGATGAACGAAAGGCCGAACTCCTGCATCGCCGGCCAGGCGAGCGTGAAGACCTCGTACCCGATGTAGCCGAGGACCGCCGTGACGAAGACCGCGGCGACGAGGGCGACGCCCTTGAAGAGGACGTCGCCAAGCCGGATCCCGCGGCGCTCGATCTGCGGGGGCGCCACGGGATCCGGGGTGAGAGTGCTCATCTCAGGTGCTGATGCGCGCCTAGATCTTCTTGATCTGCTTGTAGGCGAACGCCTGCACCTGCTTCGGCAGCGGAGAGAAGAGGAGCGGCTTCGTGAACGCCTGCCCCTGCGTCACCGCCCAGTAGATCATCTTCCGGAGTTCCGCAGACTTCGACGAGTTCGATGAAGCGATCACCCACGTAAACGTTGCAATCGGGTAGGCGAGCTTGTTGCCCTTCGGCGGGTTGACAATCGAGATCGCCCCGTTGCCCGTGATCACCTTCGGAGCCGATGTGGCCGCGGCGGCGATCCCCTTCAGGCCCGGCTGCGCGTACCTGCCCGACTTGTTCAGCATGGAGGCGAAGCGGATCTTGTTCTTCAGGGCATAAGCGACGTCCGCGTAGCCGATCGCCCCTTCCGTCTTCGCAATGACACCGGAGACGCCGGAGCTACCGCGGGCACCGGACCCGGCCGGCCACTGGGCGTTCACGCCGACGCCGATCTTGGACTTCCACGTCGGGCTGACACTCGACAGGTAGTCGGTGAAATTGAACGTCGTGCCGGAGTTGTCCGAGCGGTACACGGGGGTGATGCTCGTGCTCGGCAGGCTGCACTTCGGGTTGATCTTCGCAATCGCGGGATCGTTCCAGCTCTTGATGCTGCCGAGGTAGATGTTCGCGAGAATCGGCCCGTTGAGCCGCAGGACGCAGCCGATGCCCGGCAGGTTGTACATGATCGACGTCGCCGACAGGGCCCACGGGATCTGGACGCAGCCCTTGCAGTTGGCGAACTGATCCGGGGACAACGGCGCGTCCGAGGCGCCGAAGTCGACCGTGCCGGCCTGGATCGCGGCGATGCCGCCGCCCGAGCCGATCGGGCTGTACGAGACGTTGTAGCCGAACGCGGATCCGAGTGCGGGGATCCACTTGGACACGAGCGGGAACACGAACGAGCTGCCCGCCCCACTGAGCGACGTGTCCTGCTTCTTCGCAGGTGCCGCCGAGGCGGACCCGCCGAGCGCGGCGATCGCAACCAGGCTGGTCACGACGACCGCGAATGCCAGAGCTCTCTTCATGATTCGACCCTCTCCCTTGATCGTGCTGCGTTTGCTTTCGATGTCGCTGTGTACGACACGAGCTTTCCGGGCGGGATGCTTCGAATGGGAAGAACTTCGGTGAGCGTGCGGTTGCGAACTGGTGAACGAAGCAGGTCAGTGCGAGGCATCGGTGAACTCGTGGAATTCGCCGGTGACGAGGTATTCCGTCTGCTCGCCGATGTCGACGGCGTTGTCGCCGATCCGCTCGATGCAGCGGGCGACGATGATCATCCGCATCCCCCATTCCTGGATAGCCGGCGAGTTCGCCATGGACAGCACCTGATCCGCCACGCGCCGGTTCGTGCGATCGATCAGCTCGTCGAGCTCGACCAGGCTGCGTGCACGCTCGACATCGCGGGTCGCGAATGAATCGAGCGCCACCTTGACCATCTCCTCGGCCCGCTCGCCCATCTCGGTCAGCCCTTCGACGAGGTCGTGCCTCGGCTCGAGCTCGGCCGCGAGCTTCGTCAGCTTCGCAACGGTGACGCACTGGTCGCCGATGCGCTCGAGGTGGATCGAGTCGTGCAGGATCGCGAGCACGAGGCGGAGATCCTTGGCCACCGGGGACTGCTGTGCGAGGAGCAGACCGATCGACGTCTCGATTCCGTGGTAGCGCGCGTCGACCTCGTCGTCGAACACGACAACCTCGTCGCAGAGCTCGACGTCCTGCGAGCTGAGCACGTCAACGGCGCCACGGAGGGCGCGGAGGACGAGCTCGCCCTGCTCCTGGAGGCTCGCCTCCAGTCCGTCCAGGCTCGCCTGGAACTCGACGCGTGCCATCGTCAACCGAACCTTCCCGTGACGTAGTCCTCGGTGCGACTGTCGGAGGGATTGGTGAAGACCTTCGTCGTCTGGTCGTACTCGACGAGGACGCCGTGTCGGCCGCTACCGTCTTCCCGCACCTCGACGCTGAAGAACGCCGTCATGTCCGCGACGCGCGCCGCCTGCTGCATGTTGTGCGTCACGATCACGATCGTGTACTCGCCCTTGAGCTGGTGGATGAGGTCCTCGATGCGCGACGTCGAGATCGGATCGAGCGCCGAGGCCGGCTCGTCCATCAGGATCACGTCAGGCTCGACGGCGAGCGCGCGTGCGATGCAGAGCCGTTGCTGCTGCCCGCCCGAGAGACCGAGCGCGTTCTCCTTGAGGCGGCCCTTCACCTCGTCCCAGAGAGCTGCGTGCCTGAGGGTGCGCTCGACCCGCTCGTCCAGGTCCTTCTTCATCCCGAGGATCCGGGGGCCGAACGCGATGTTGTCGTAAATCGACTTCGGGAACGGGTTGGGTTTCTGGAAGACCATGCCGATGCGACGCCGCACTTCGACGGGATCGACGTTTGCGCCGTAGAGGTCACGCCCGTGGTACAGCACCTGGCCAGAGACGACGGCGCCGGGAACGAGATCGTTCATCCGGTTGAAGCAACGAATGAAGGTGCTCTTGCCGCAGCCGGATGGGCCGATGAACGCCGTCACGAAGTTCTTCTGGATATCGAGGTCGACACCCTTGAGCGCGACATTCCCCGAGTACGCGACCGAGAGGTCTCGCACGGTGAACACCGTCTCGGCGCCACGGCCGTCTGGTGCAGCGGCAAGACTGCCGAGCTTGCCCGAGTCGATACGCGGAGTCGTCACAGTCATGAACCCGCGGGAAGTGTCACCTCCGCGGGCTCCGTCATGGGCTGACGGATGGTGAACGACTGGTCACGAACTGGTAAAGACCGGGCAGATCGGTCACGGGCGGTGCAGGGCCTGGCGGGACAGATCCCGCCCCTACCGCGGAAAGATGCAGCGAATCTCGAGCCCGGCTCCCTTGCCGCCGGAGGCCTCGACGATCCCCCCCGCCTGGCCGACGATGTGCTTGACGATCGAGAGTCCGAGACCCGTGCCGCGCGATGCGCGAGCGTGGTCAGCGCGATAGAAGCGCTCGAACAGGCGGGACAGCTCCTCCTCGTTGACCCCGACTCCGTCGTCGGTGCCACGGATGACCACATCGCCGCCGCGCCGCTCGACGGCAAGCGTGAACGAGGCGCCCGGCCCGGCATAGCGGATCGAATTCTCGGCGAGGTTCTGCGCGACGACGCGCAGCATCCGCGGTCGCATCTCGAGCTCGATCCCCGCGTCCCCCTCGACCGCGAGACTGACCCCCGCCCGCGACGCGCGTTCCTCCAGCTCGGCGACGGCTGCGTCGAGCTCGGGACGAACGGGCACCGGGCCGAGCGAGACGACCCGGCCGCCCGACTCGAGTTCCGAGAGGAAGAGCACCTCGTCGATCAGCTCCCGCGCCGACTCGACCTCCTCGCGGGCGCGATCGACGAGGTCGGGGATGTCCTCGCCCGGGAGCGTGGCCATCTCGAGCAGCGACAGAAGCCGGGCGAGCGGCGTCCGCAGCTCGTGCGACACGGAGGCGGTGAAACCCGTTCGCAACTCCTCGTAGGCGACCATGTCTCCCACCCGGCTGAGATAGACGAGCCGTTCGCGACGACCGCCGATCTCATACGGGACGATCAGCGGCACGACACCGAGATCGCCGGCGAGGAGGCCGTCCGGGACGCGGGTTCCCTCGTCGATCCCTTCGATCGACTGCCGGGCGCGCCTGCTCGCGAGGACGACCACGTCGGCGTCGTCGAGGACGATCACCGCCTCACGGCTCTCCTCGACGACGGCTCGACCGCGGAGAGCGTCGGCATCCATCGCCAGCCGTTCTAACAGATCCGCCCGGCGCGAGGCTCATCACGGCGAGCTCGGCCACTCCGCTGCGGCTTCGTTCACCACTTCGTTACCCTGCGGTAACACCTTGACGGCCCCGGTGACCCCGGCTGCCGTCCATTATTTAGTTCCGTATGCCGACCGTGTTGATCATCGAGGACGACGACGTCATCGCCCAGGGCATGGCGCGCCACCTTCAGGCGGCAGGCTTCGACGCGGTGGGGGTGGCGAACGGTGAGACCGGCCTGGCCCGGCTCCGCTTCGAGCGCCCCGACGTCTGCGTGCTCGACCTCATGCTCCCCGGCCTCGACGGTTGGAAGGTGATCGAGCAGGCCCGGGGGGAAGGAATCGGCACGCCGATCGTCGTTGTCTCGGCCCGCGGCACCGAGCACGACCGGGTGCATGCGCTCGAGATCGGTGCCGACGACTACCTCGTGAAGCCGTTCTCGATGAAGGAACTGACGGCCCGGGTCGCAGCGGCCGCCCGGCGCGGCACACGCGCCCAGGATCCGCGTCGCGGCGATGAGATCGTGATCGAGGAGCTTCGACTCGATCCCAAGAACGTGCAGGCGTTTGTCGACGGTGAGAGCGCGAACCTCACGCCGACCGAGTTCCGGCTGCTGTACGCGCTCGCGCTCGAGATGGGACGTGTGCTCACGCGCGACGAACTGCTGCAGCGCGTCTGGGGCCGGCGCGCCTCGCATCGCGACCGGACCGTCGACGTATTCGTCCGGAAGTTGCGCGAGAAGATCGACCACCGCTCATCCAGGCACACGTTCCTGCAGACACGATACGGCGTCGGCTACAAGCTCGAGGCCGAGCCGAAGCTCGAGCTCGTCTCGTAGCTCACCAGCATCCCCTGTAGTGATCCGATCGGCGACGAGCGCCCTATGACGCTGTACGTCAATGCAATCGAACAAAAGGGGATCAGACATGAAGAAGCTGCTTCTCGGCCTCACGGCCGCGGCAGTCCTCGCGGTGCCTGCAGCCGCTTCGGCAGGCAACGGTACGGACTTCAAGGGGTGCTTCGGCGCCAACTACGGCCAGTCCGGACTCAACTATGGCCAGTTCAAGAAGGATCCGGCGCACGCTGTCAGCGGCGGTTATGGAATGACGGGCGTCCTGGCGGCGCACGGACCCAGTGGGCTCGCGCCGCTCTGCGGCTGAGTGACTCGAAGGTCGACCCGGCGAGGGCGGCAGCCCGCCCTCGCCGGAAAGACCTCTATGTCCGGAGGTAACCGTGTTCTATCCCGGGCGACGCCATTACCGCAACACTCGTTCGAGTGCCGCCGTCACCGGAACGTTTCATTCACGACACCCACTCAGGCCTTCAGGTAGAAGGCGACGCGCCTTACGGCAGCGGCCGGTAGGCCCGGCACGGACTGGTGGCTGCAAGCCGGTACGTGCCGTTGCTCTTCACGACGCGGGGGTTGACCTTGCGGTTGGCGACAGATTTGAACCCCGCCCCGCTGACGGTCACGGCACCCGGGCTCCAGATGCAGTTTCGCGCAACGAGATTTCCCGTGCCGACCGGAGCATTCGGCGCGTACGCACCGTGCACATCCAATAGGCCGGTGCGCGTGATCACGTTCCGCTCGACACGGTTGTCGCGCGCGGCGAACTTGGGCCCGCCACCGAAGTAGACCCCGCCGAGGTTGTCGACGATCAGATTGCGCTGCGCAAGGGAGATCTGAGCGTTGGGCGAGAACGCGATTGCGTCGCCGCCGGCGTTCCCGGATATGACGTTGTCGAAGATTCGCGCCTTGACCGACGTGGCCGCCAGCACTCCCGCGCCATAGAGCCCCGGGGACGGGCCGTTGCACTGGTGCAGGACGTTGCCGTCGATCAGCGCCAAACCCGCATGGTCGAGCACGACGCACGAGCGGCCGACCTGCTTCAACGTCCCCGGGCCGACGTCCGACCGCGTGAGCGCGACCGAGAACCCCCGCACTATCACCGTGCCGGGGACACCCTCGTTGACGGAGTCGTTGATGGCGCCGATCGCGAGATTCGTCAGCGTCAGGTAGCGCGTGGCCTGCGTCGTCTCGATCCCGTCCAGGAGACTCGCTCGCCCACCGCCAGGGGCTGTCGTGATCGTGATTCGCGCCTTCGCAGTTCCTACCGCAGTGATCACCTCGCGCGCGACAAACGACGTGCCGGCCGGGAGGCAGCCTGTCTGACCCGGGGCAAGCGCGCCCGCGAGCTTGGTCAGCGTCAGGAAGGGAGCAACGGCCGTGCCCGCGTTCGTGTCGACGCCGTAGGGGGCGGCCCACAGGTTGCAGCGCACAGCGCTCGGCGAGCCGCCTGCTCCGCTCGTGACGCCGGCAGCGATGACGATCGCGAGCTGCGATGACGGGTAGCGCTCGCATCCACGCGGATCATACGACGAGCCGCGGACGGACGCCGAACCGCTCCGAGAGGGACGGTACTTTGGCTATAGTTCATCTAGTTAATGATTAGCCCCACTACTAAACAGTCTCTCGAGCTCGCAAACGAGCTACGCCCTGTGCTGCTCCGCCTGACGCGTGAGCTGCGTCACGAAACGGAGCAGTTCGGAATCACCGGCCGGCAGGCAACACTGCTCTGGCTCGTCAAGAGAAGCCCGGGTCTGACCCTTCGTGCGCTCGCAGAGACGGAGGGGATCTCGCCACCGGCCCTCTCGGGTCACATCGACCGGCTCGAGCGGGCAGGGCTCGTGACTCGCGTCCGGTCGACAACCGACCGACGTCGCGTCGGGCTCGAGCTCACTCGCGAGGGCGATCGCCTCCTGCGCTCGGTGCGAGAGCGTCGCACCGCCTGGCTCGCAGGGCGCCTCGGCATGCTCGAGCCGGAGGCTTTCCAGGCCGTCGCAGCAGCGATCGAACCGCTTCGTGCGCTCATGGAGGAGGGCCCGTGAGCACCGTCGGTTTCGCACTGCAGACGAGGACATTTCGCAGCCTCCGACGGCATCACAACTATCGGCTCTTCTTCGGCGGCCAGATCGTGTCGCTTGCCGGCTCGTGGATGCAGAACGTGGCGCTCGCGTGGCTCGTGCTCTCGCTCTCGCGCTCGCCGCTCGCCGTCGCAACGCTGCTCTTCTGTCGCTTCGCGCCGTACACGCTCTTCGGGCTCTTCGCCGGGTCGGTCGTCGACCGGGTCGACACCCGACGCCTCGTCGTCTGGACGCAGGTCGCCGCGATGATCACGTCCGCCGCGCTCGCCGTCGTGACGCTCACGGGGACCGCGACGCTCCCGGTCGTCTTCGCCCTCGCGACACTCGGTGGCGTGACGCTCGTGCTCGATGCGCCGGCACGCCAGGTGCTCACGTTCGAGATGGTCGGCCCACGCGAGCTGCCGAACGCCGTTGCTCTCAACTCCGGACTACTCAATGCCTCTCGCGTGATCGGCCCGGCGATCGCGGGGGTGCTGATCGCGGTGGCCGGCGTCGGCGTCTGCTTCGTCGTCAACACCGTCAGCTTCGTCGCCGTCCTCGCCGCGCTGCTTGCGATGCGCAAGAACGAGCTCTACCCGGTGGAGTACGACCGCTTCCACCACCGTCCTCACGGGGACGCGCGAAGGGCTCGCCTTCGCCTGGGACGACCGTCAGGTACGGGCTGTTCTCGTGGTCGTCACGTGCGTCGGGCTCGTCGGTTTCAACTTCAACACGCTCGTGCCGCTTCTCGCTTCGGACACGCTCCACGTCGACGCGCGAGCCTTCGGGCTCCTCTCCGCCGCGTTCGGACTCGGCGCCTTCGCGGGCGCGATCGTGACGGCGTCATCGCGGAGGGCGACGTTCGGTGCATTCCGCGCCGGCGCAATCGGCTTCAGCGTCCTGCTCTTCGCCCTTGCCCCCGTCCACGAAGCCCGACTAGCAGGCGCCCTCCTCTTCGGCATCGGCGCCGCATTCACCCTGTTCGCAGCCAATGCGAACTCGCTCGTCCAGCTGGCGTCGCCCGACCATCTCCGTGGGCGAATCGTCGCTCTGTACCTGTTCGCCTTCGTCGGCCTCGCCCCGCTCGGCTCGCTCCTCTCGGGCACCCTGGTCGAGGTCGGCGGCACCGGGCTGGCCTTCGTCGTGGCAGGCACGGTTGGGATCGTCGCAACCGGCCTCGCCACGCTCAGCCAACGTCCCGCTTCGCCCCTCGATTGAGGGAAGGCGGGGCGGAACGCGCCCGCCGATATCGCAGGGTGCAAGCCCCGCTACGAGGAGGAACTGGATGGAGATCTTCGGGAACCGTGATTTCGGCTACGGCAGCAGCCCGGCAGCCGGCGTGATCTCGGCGCTCCCGAGCCTCGACAACGAGGCGGTACCTGGGCCATCCACGCCACGCGGGTTCGGCGCACCGGACACGCGGCGCGTGATCCTGCGCGTGAACGGCGCCGACGACATCCTCGTGGGTTCGGCCGATGGGCGCGACAACGCGGTTCAGATCGCCCGCAACATGGTGCTCCATATCGAGCAGGCCTCCACGAAGGGCGAGTGGCCGCAGATCGACGAGCGCTTCATCCGGCCCGGGCGCGATCGTCTCGATCGACGTCCAACGCTCCGAGTAGCGCGTGCAGGGCGGAGGGATGACGGGTCAGCCAATGGGGTGGACACCGTCCGAGCTCCGGCGGGTCGTCGTGCGGATGAGCGACGGCGAGCTTCTGCAGGTCGGAACGGCACCGAACCGGGACAGCGCACGCGTTCTCGCACGCACCGTGATCGCCGAGATCGAGGCGCCGCGGGGTGAGTGGCCGCTCGTATGCGAACGCATGCTGCAACCCCAGTCGATCGTCTCGGTCGACGTGCTTACGACCACCTGAGCCGCTTCAGGCAGGCGTCGAGGCGAGAACCCAGATGGAGGCATCCGCGGCTTCGAGCCGTACGGCATCTGGATCCTGTGGATCGACGAGCGTCGTGCGGGTCACCCGGACCACCGCGTCGTCGATCGTCGTCAGCGGACCGCGAGGCTCACCCGCCTTCGCGAACATCCACTCCCACGCACGAACCTGCCGGTCGACCTCGACCGCCGAGCGCCCGAGATCGAGCTCCAGGTAGTCCTCCCCGAACGGTCCTGCGTAGGTCGCGCCGAGGTCGTTCTGGGCATCGCCGCGGTCGCCCGCAAGGACGCGCTCGAGAGCCCTCGGAAGAAGCTCGCCGTTCAGGCCGGCGATCGTTGGCAGGAGACCGGGCATCGAGGTGTCGGCCGGCATCGGGCGAGACCCCTGGGCGAGGATCGGGCCCGTGTCGAAATCCTCGTCCATCAGGTGGAACGACATGCCGAGCTCGGAGTCGCCCTCGCGGATCGCCCAGGCCCACGGAAACGGGCCGCGGTGCCGGGGGAGCAGCGACGGGTGGCCGTTCATCACGCCGAGGCGCGGGATCGACAGAACCTCCGCCGGAAGTCGCCACGGGTAGCCGATGCAGAGACCGAGGTCCGGCTCGTATGCGCGGGTGAGAGCCTCGAGAGTCGCCTTCGCCTCCACGAAACAGAGATCGATCCCTCGCGAGACGCCGTCGAGGAGAGCGTGCGCGCGCTCGGCCCGCTCAGAGTCATCCTCGAGGGGCCGTGGCGTGAAAAGGGCGACGACCTCGAATCCGGCAGCCTCTGCACCCGCGGTCAGGCCCCGCACGGCGGGGAGGATCATCGAATAGAGAACGGCGCGCATGGGCCGCTCAGTCGACCTGCCACGTGTCGCCCGCGTGCAGGAGTGCCTCGAGATCGCCCTCCCCCTGCTGCTCTATAGCCAGACGGACCTGGTCGGCGACCGACTCGTCGTAGACGGGCCGCTCGACCGACCGGAACACGCCGACCGGAGTGGCGCCGACCGTTTCGAAGGTCAGCCGGGAGAGCGCGAACGCCACGCTCGGCTCCACGTGCGACGGATCGTGGACGAGGAGGCCACCCTCCGAGGCATCGACCACCTCCGCCGAGCCGTCGGCGGCCTGACGGACGCCGCGGTCGCCGAACACGATCGGCTCCCCTTCTCTCAGGTAGATGCGGTTCTCCTTCTGCTCCCGCACGAAGTCGAACGCTCCGTCGTTGTAGATGTTGCAGTTCTGGAAGACCTCGACGAACGCCGCTCCGCGGTGGGCAGCGGCGGCCCGCAGGACCGCGGTCAACTCCTTCTTGTCGGTATCGATCGCCCGAGCGACAAAGGTCGCCTCCGCGCCGATCGCGACGCTGAGAGGATTGAACGGCTGGTCGACCGAGCCCATCGGAGTCGACTTCGTCACCTTGCCGCGCTTGGAGGTGGGCGAGTACTGGCCCTTCGTGAGACCGTAGATCTCGTTGTTAAGCAGGAGAATTGTCAGGTTCACGTTGCGGCGGAGTGCGTGGATCAGGTGGTTGCCACCGATCGAGAGCATGTCGCCGTCGCCTCCGATAACCCAGACCGAGAGGTCGCGTCGGGAAGTGGCAAGGCCCGTCGCGATCGCAGGAGCCCGACCGTGAATGGAGTGCATCCCGTACGTCTCCATGTAGTACGGGAACCGCGCGGCGCAGCCGATCCCGGAGACGAAGACGATGTTTTCCCGCGCAAGCCCGAGCTCCGGCATGAATCCCTGAACGGCGTTGAGGATCGCGTAGTCACCGCAGCCCGGGCACCAGCGCACTTCCTGGCCGGACTTGAAGTCCTTCGCACCGAGCTGCGTCACCTCGCCGTTGCCGCCGCTCACCGTTCGTTCCCCCGCTTGAAGTTCCCCGTGGCCCTCGCAAGCAAGAGCTGCCGCGTCTCCTCGTCTTCGACGCAATCGAGGCGGTCGATCAACCTGCGTGCATCGGCGCCGGCGACCGTGACGACCTGACGACCGTCGTGCGAAACGATGACGCTCCCGCCGCGGATCACGGCCGCCGAGAACGTCACGACTCCACCAGCGCCGTGATCACGTCGGCGAGCTCGCTCGAGCGGAACGGCAGGCCGTGGACGCGGTTGTACCCGACCGCGTCGACAAGGAACTCCGCGCGAATCAGCTGGAGCAGCTGTCCCGTGTTCATCTCCGGCACGAGCACCTTGTCGTACCGACGAAGCACGTCTCCCGCGTTCCTCGGGAACGGGTTCAGGTGGTAGAAGTGCGTGCTCGCGACCTTGAAGCCGGCCCGACGCACCCGGCGCACAGCCGCACCGATCGGGCCGTACGTCGAACCCCACCCAACCACGAGCGTCGTCGCATCACCATCGACATCGTCAACGACAAGCTCAGGAATGTCTGCCGCGATGTTCGCGACCTTCTGCGCGCGCAACCTGACCATCCGCTCGTGGTTGTCCGAGTCGTACGAGATCGCGCCGGTCACGTCCTCCTTCTCGAGGCCGCCGATGCGGTGCTCGAGCCCCGGTGTTCCCGGAATGGCCCATGGGCGCGCGAGCGTCTCGGGATCGCGCAGGTACGGATGGAAAAGCTCGCCGTCGTTCGGCCCGCTTGCGAACTCCGTCGCGATCGACGGCAACGACGCGACGTCGGGAATCAGCCATGGCTCGGAGCCGTTCGCGAGGGCGGCGTTCGACAGCAGGTAGACGGGCGTGCGGTACTTGAGGGCGATCCGGGCAGCCTCGATCGCTGCGTGGAAGCACTGCGAGGGGCTCGAGGCAGCGATCACCGGCACGGGGCTCTCGCCGTTGCGCCCGTAGAGGACCATCAGCAGGTCTGCTTGCTCGGGCTTCGTCGGCATGCCGGTCGACGGGCCGGCTCGCTGGATGTCGAGGATGAGCAGCGGTAGCTCGAGCATCACGGCGAGACCAATCGTCTCCGACTTGAGCACGATCCCCGGCCCCGATGAGGTCGTGACCCCGAGGGCCCCACCGAAGGAGGCACCGAGAGCCGCGCCGCAGGCAGCGATCTCGTCCTCCGCCTGGAATGTCGTCACGCCGAAGTTCTTGTGTCGCGCGAGCTCCTCCAGGATCGACGATGCCGGAGTGATGGGATACGCACCCAGGAAGAGAGGGAGCCCGGAGAGCTTCGAGGCGGCTATCAGCCCGTAGCTGATCGCCGTGTTTCCGTTGACCTGTCGATAGCGCCCCGGCTCGAGACGGGCCGGTGCGATCTCGTAGGAGACGGCAAAGTCCTCCGAGGTTTCGCCGTAGTTGTAGCCCGCCTTGAGAGCCCGTTGATTCGCCTCGGCAATCGCCGGCTTCTTGCCGAACTTCGCTTCGATGAACGCGAGCGTCCCGTCGATCTCACGATGGAAGAGCCACGACATCAGGCCGAGCGCGAAGAAGTTCTTCGATCGCTCCGCCTCGCGCGACGTGATTCCGTCGACCTCTTTCAGCGCCTCGATCGTCATCGAGCTGAGCGCTACCTCGTGCACATGGAAGCCGCTGAGAGAGTCGTCGGCGAGTGGGCTTTCCTGGTACCCGGCCTTCTGCAGGTTGCGATCGTTGAAGGCGTCGGTGTTGACGATCACGATGCCGCCCTGCGGTATGTCCCGCAGATTCGCCTTGAGGGCGGCGGGATTCATCGCGACGAGGACGTTCGGCTGGTCGCCCGGCGTGAAGATGTCATGGTCGGCGAGGTGGACCTGGAACCCCGAGACACCGGCGAGGGAACCTGCCGGCGCGCGGATCTCGGCGGGGTAATCCGGGAACGTCGCGAGATCGTTGCCCATGATCGCCGTCTCGCTCGTGAAGCGATCTCCGGTGAGCTGCATCCCGTCGCCGGAGTCTCCGGCAAACCGGATGATGACGCGATCGAGGGGTTCGACCGGTTTGGAGCTCACGGGTTCTGGCTACACATTCGTCGAAGTGACGATACCGGTCGGGGAGGCTGACGCGTCGACCCTTACGGGCCGATCGTGGTCGGCTTCAGCCCGTCCCGGTCGCCTCCTCCGCCGCCTGCCGAACGACGGTGATTCCGTACGCGGCGCCCGACTCGAACAGCTCGTCCGGGTCGACCTCCCCGAGCCAGCCGAGAAAGTGCCGCTCCGGATCGTCCGGCGACGAGCCGTACACCGCGGCGCGCTCCTCCGGCGCGGCCTCGGGTAGCCCGGCCGCGAGCTCCTCGAACCGCCGCTCGGCCTCTTCGGCCGCCGGGCCTTCTGCGTAACCCTTCCCCATTGTGTCATTCTCCTCCTCTTTCACGAATCGCGCGAGGGATCACGCCCCTGGCGCCGCCGCGCAGTGACGACCACGGTAGCGGCGAGCGCGAGGAAGACGACCTCGCCGAGCGTGCATCCAACCTGGGCGGCGCGGCTACCGTCGAGCACCTGCACGCGGAGGACCTCGAGCACGAGCGCACCCCCGATCAGGATCGCTGCCACCCGGTACAGGCCCACACGCTCGGTAATCGCCCTCATGCGATCACGTCGCCGTCGTCCTCGTGCAGGCCGCCGCCGATCGCGACTCCCGCGAGCGCGAACAGGACGTACGCGATCCAGTGGACGCCGATCACGTCGGTCTGCACGCCGATCGCGAGCATTGCGACCCAGGCGGCGCTGAGCCAGGCTGATCGACGCCAGAGAGCGACCAGGGCGGCCGCGAGCCAGGCGACAAAGGCGGCGAGGCCGAGAAGCCCCGTATCCGCTCCGATCTCCGTGTAGGTCGACTCTCCCGCCTTGATCTCGACGTTCGTTCGCGAGGCATTGACGCCCGCGTTCCCGAGGCCGTAACCCTGGGGATGACGCAGCACGACGCGCAGACCTTGGCGGAGATTCCGCCAGTGGCTTGCCGTCGAGGCGTCGCCTCCGGTGAGCGGATCGCTATCGACGTCGGGATCCTGCTGCCCTTGCTCCCGCAGGATCTCGAGCTCTGCCTCGGTGTAGCTCGTGGAGGGCCCGATGGTCGGGAAGGCCTTCACGAATCCCACCCCGACGACCAGCGAGGCGACGGCGAGCCCGAGCGGGAGCAGGCGCCGTTGCGCGATCGCAAGCACTCCGAGCCCCAGGGCGAGGGCGAGGAACGCCGCCCGCGTGTGCGTCCACAGCAGACCGACATAGGCGACACCGGCCGCGGCGGCGACCCACCAGGGACGACGCCGCGCGACGAGGTAGAGCAGAACGATCACGAGGACGTATGCAGTCGCAAGCGGGCTCAGGAACGTCGAGCCCAGCCGGCGAATCGGATTCTGCTCGTCACCGGTGTCGAGCACCCAGTTCTCGGGGAGCCCCGAGAGACCCTCGCTGTAGACGAGGCCGAGCTGCTCCTCGAACCAACCGGGCACACCCGAGTCGCGCCACCACTGGAGCGGCACGAGGTAGACGTCGGCGAGGCCCCACGCGGTTACTGCGACAGCGAGGGCGACGAGGGCGAGAGAGAGCCGACGCCAGGCGGCCGGCCTGAGCACGACGAGGCGGCCGAGGAAGTACGCCGCAACAGGGATGAGATCGTGTCGAGCAGCGAGGAGCTGACCGCGCTGCGTTGCCGCCCCATCCCCGAGCCAGCCCTGGGGGAGCAGCCAGTAGAGAAGCACGAGTGCGGCGTAGACGAGTGCGAGCCGGTCGGCCCAGAGCCAGGAGGGCAACGTGCGGGCGGTGAGGAGCGCAACGATCAGGGCCCCCACAAGAAGCACATCCTTCCATGCGGCCACAACGTCCAGAGAGGCACCCCGGATCCCGACGTCCCACAGCTCGGCCATCAGCAGATTGTGGACGGCGAGCCCGAGAATGAAGACGACGAGCGCGATCCGTGGCAAGCGCTCGCTCATGTGATCGCAACGAGCGTGAGACCGAGGTGAACGATCCGGACCTCACCGGGAAACAGGCGCCGGAGGTCGCCGCTTCCGAGCAGGTGGTTGTCCCGCGCCCAACCCTTCCCGGTCAGGTCGTACGCCCGGTCGGAGCCGGCCTTCGGCAGCCAGTGGACGAGCGGCAACCGCGTATGCACCTCGATCGGGAACCAGCGGTTTGGGGTAGTCAGGAAAACGCGTCGGCCGACACGGAGCGCCTCGGAGACGAAGAGTCGCTGCCGCTCGATGTCGCCGACGTGCTCGATCACCGCGTTCGAGAAGACGATGTCGAACGATCCGTCGGCGAATGGCAGAGCACAGGCATCGCCCTGCACGTACGAGATGGCCGGGTAGCTCGCCCGGAATCCTTCGCCTTCATGAAGCCCGAGCGCGGTGATCCGGTCGGGCCACGGATAACGCTCTTCGAAGAAGTTGTGCGTCCCACAACCCGACTGCCCTCCACCTGCTCCGAAGCCGACCTCGTCCACACCGAGATCGAGAACCGTCGTCTCTGAAGAGGGGCGAAGCTCGTCCATGAACAACCGAAGCTTCCTCCGGCGAGAACGGAGCGAGACGGCATCGACGAACTTCATCCTGGCGAAGGTACCGGGCGAAGCGGCCAACCGCTTCGCCCGATACCGTCCTCTCCAGATGCTCGAGGACGTCGTCACCCCGACCGGCCGGTATCGACTCGGGCTGATGTGCCGTAGCGCTACCTGGCATGGCGCGCTCGTCGACGGCTCCGAGGCAACGGCATGGCAGAGAGCGGACGGGACGGTCGTCATTCGGGCCTCGACCGAAGCGGGCCTCGCGACCGCGCGATTCATGCTCGCGCTCGAGGACGACACGACGGAGTTCCACCGGCGGTTCGGCCGGGACGTGCTACTCGGTCGGACGGCGAGGGCGCTCGTCGGGTACCGCCCTCTTCGCGTCGCCACCGTCTCCCACGCAGCGCTTCGGGCCGTGTGTGGTCAGCTGATCGAGGCGCGGAAGGCGGCCGCGATCGAGAGATCCGTCCTTCGGGAGCTGGGCGCCTCCGTGGCGACCCGAGACGCGCTCTGCACGCTCTCGCCCCTCGATCTCCGGCGTTGCGGGCTCGCAACCTCGCGAGCGGCAACGCTCATACGGCTCGTGCGGTCGCTCGATCTCGAGCGGCTCCGCGATCAGGACACGGACGTCGTCCTACGGCGCCTCACCCGCGAGCGGGGAATCGGACCGTGGTCGGTCGGCATCATCGCAATCGAGGGCCTCGGCCGCTACGACCACGGTCTCGTCGGTGACCTCGGGCTCGTGAAGCTTCTTTCCTCGCTCCGAGGAGAGTGGGTCGAGGCGGAGGAGACCGCCTCTCTTCTTGCGCCGTATGAGGAGTGGCAAGGGCTCGCCGGCCAGATGCTCATGCTCGGCTGGTCGCGCGGGCTCATCCCGGGAGCCGACCCGGATCTCGGCCGCCGGGCAAGGCTCCGCACGAGAAGCGCTGCGTAGAGCAGGTCTCTACACTGAGGCGACGATGGTGAACGAGCGAAGAATCGCGGTCCTCGGGGCCGGCAAGATCGGCGAGGCGCTGATCTCGGGGCTCCTCTCCTCCGGATGGCGCGACCCCGCTGACATCGTCGCGTCGA
This sequence comes from uncultured Thermoleophilia bacterium, assembly GCA_963699795.1. Taxonomy (GTDB): domain Bacteria; phylum Actinomycetota; class Thermoleophilia; order Gaiellales; family Gaiellaceae; genus Gaiella. The sequence continues at coordinate 330,803 of CAVOVG010000002.1, read as the reverse complement.
GCCGTCGCCCCGAGCGCGTCACGGAGCTCGGCGAGCGCCACGGGATCGCCGCCACGATCTCGAACGAGGAAGCGGTAGCGGGCGCGGCGCTCGTCGTGATCGCGGTGAAGCCGCAGGACATCGAGGTGCTCCTCGGCGAGATCGGACATCTGATCTCCACCGAGCAGACGATCCTCTCCGTCGCGGCCGCCATTCCGACCGCGACGATCGAGCGGCACCTCGCTCCGGGCGTCCCGGTCGTGCGCGCGATGCCGAACACCCCGTCCGTCGTGCACGAAGGCGTGGCCGGCCTCTGCGCCGGAGCCCACGCCGACGATGCGCACGTCACGCTCGCCGAGGAGGCCCTCGCACATCTCGGCGCCGTCGTCCGCGTGCCGGAAAAGCTCATGGACGCTGTCACCGCGGTCTCGGGCTCGGGACCCGCCTACTTCGCGCTCCTTGCCGAGGCGATGATCGAGGCCGGCCTCCTGCTCGGTCTCTCACGCGAGATCTCGACCCAGCTCGTCGTGCAGACGATGCTCGGAACCGCTCAGCAGATGCGCGACATGAAGATGCATCCGGTCGAGTTGCGCGAGATGGTCACCTCGCCCGGCGGCACGACGATCGCCGCAATCCGGGAGCTCGAGATCGCCGGCGTCCGCGCCGCGTTCCTCAACGCGATCCAGGCTGCCATGGTCCGCGCTCGCGAGCTCGCCGACGGCGACGAGTAGAGCGGCGGCGGGCGGCGTTCCGGGTGACTAGGAGGTCATCTCGGGCATCGCGGGGCTCCTCCCGATCGGGGCAAACGAGTCCACGACGCCCGTGGATGCGATTGACGTTGAGCGGAGGCGGAAAGGGAGGCCGGCGCCGCCCGCCGGCCTCCGATCTGCATGGTCACACACGGAGCTGTGGCTGTCAGGTGAGAACGGGCTATCCTCGTCGACATGGGACGTCAGCGCGAAGAGGTCGTGTTCATCGACGGAGTTCGCACGGCCTTCGGCAAGGCCGGCCCGAGCGGTCTCTTCTGGAGAACCCGGGCAGACGACATGGCCGTCAAGGTCGTGCGCGAGCTGCTTCGGCGCAACGCGAGCGTTCCGGTCGACCGCATCGGCGACGTCATCTTCGCCGCCACCGCGCAAGTGGGCGACCAGGGCCTCACGCTCGGCCGTGACATCGCGCTCCTTGCCGGGCTCCCGCACACCGTCCCGGGCTTCGCAGTCGACCGCATGTGCGCTGGTGCATTGACCGCAACGACAGCCGGCGCCGGCGAGATCGCCATGGGCGCTGCAGATCTCGTGCTCGTCGGAGGCGTCGAGCACATGGGGCACCACGCGATGGGCGACGAGGTCGACTTCAACCCGCGATTCGTGAGCGAGCGGCTGATCGACGAGAGCGCGGCGGTGATGGGGCAGACAGCCGAGAACCTGCACGACGCCTTTCCGCAGCTGACCAGGGAGGCAGCCGACCGCTACGCGATGGAGAGCCAGGCGAGGGCGGCCCGGGCATGGGCCGACCCCGACGGCGTGATGGGCCGCACCGTCGTGCCGATGAGTGTCTTTGGCGAGCAAGGCTGGCGCGTCGCCGCGCGCGATGAGTTCCTCCGGCCCGAGACGACGCTCGAGGGTCTTGCGGCGCTGCGCACCCCGTTCCGTGCAGGCGGCCGCGTCACGGCCGGCAACTCCGCGGGCCTCACCGACGGCGCCACCGCCGCGCTCCTCGCGTCCGAGACCGTGGCTGTCGGGCTCGGGCTCGCGCCGACGATGCGCCTCGTCGGCTTCGCCTACACCGGTGTCGAACCTCACCTGATGGGCATCGGCCCGGTCCCGGCCACCGACCGGGTTCTGGCGCAGGCCGGGCTGTCGATCGACGACGTCGGCCTCTTCGAGCTGAACGAGCCCTTCGCAGTCCAGGTGCTCACGTGGTGCGACGGCGTCGGCGTCGCACCCGATGATCCGCGGCTGAACCCGTCCGGTGGCGCGATCGCCTGCGGTCACCCGCTCGCCGCGACCGGGGTGCGCCTGATGACACAGCTGGCGGACGAGTTCGGCCGTCGCCCCGACGTCCGCTACGGCCTGACCGCACTCTGCATCGGCCTCGGCATGGGCGCCGCCCTGCTGTGGGAGAACATGCGCCATGGCTGACTCGCCGACCCGGTTCCACCTGCAGGAGATCGAAACTCGCGTCGGCCCCATCGCCCTCGTGACGATGGACAACGGCGAGGACTGGCAGAAGCCGAATGTCTTCGGCAGCGCAGCGCTCGGCTCGCTCGGTGATCTGATCGCTCGCCTGGACGGCCGGTCGTGGAGCGGCCTCGTCCTCACAGGGAAGCCGTTCGTCTTCGCGGCCGGCGCCGACCTGACGGAGTTTCCGAAGATGACGACGCACGAGCTCGCGCGCTCGGCATCCAGCGCAGGGCACGAAGCCTTCGGTGCGATCCGAGACCTGCCGTTCCCAACTCTTGCCGCGATCAACGGCGCTGCGGTAGGCGGCGGGCTCGAGATCGCGCTCCACTGCGACTTTCGCACGATCGCCCGTGCGGTGCGGCATGTTGGCTTCCCCGAGGTCTTTCTCGGAATCATCCCGGGCTGGGGCGGCACGCAGCTCACGCCGCGACTCGTCGGTGCGGCCGCAGCCGTGGAGCTGATCGTCGCGAACCCGCTCAAGCAGAACCGGCTCATCGACGCCGCCCGCGCGGCCGAGCTGGGTCTCGCAGACGCGCTCCTCGACGACGTCGAGTTCCTCGACGACTCGATCGAGTGGCTCGTGGGCGCGATCGAGACACCGCCTCCACCCCGTGCAACCGCCGACCTGTCGGACGCACCCGACATCTGCGCGAAGGCTCGTTACGCCGTGGACGACATCGTGCACGGCGTCGCACTCGCGCCGTATCGCGCCCTCGACCTGATCGCCGGAACGGCGAGCTGGACAGTGGCCGAAGGCTACGCCGCCGAGGAGGATGCGCTCGGCGACCTTCTCCCGGGACCGCAGGCGCAGGCCGGCGTCTACGCGTTCGACCTGATCGAGCGCAGGATCAAGAAGGGCCTCGGCGTACCGGATGCGAAGCCGCGCCCGATCGACCGGGTGGGCGTCGTCGGAGCCGGTCTGATGGCGACACAGCTCGCAACGCTCTTCCTGCGGCGCCTCGAGGTTCCCGTCGTGATCACCGACATCGACGCTGACCGAGTCGAGGAAGCCGTTGCCTCGGTACGCGCGGATCTCGCGAAGCAGGTGTCGCGCGGCCGCCTCGCAGAGGCCAAGGCACGGTTCCTCGGCTCGATCGTCAGCGGCACGACCGACATGGCGTCGTTCGCCGGTTGCGGTCTCGTGATCGAGGCTGTGTTCGAGGAGATCGCGGTGAAGCAGGCGGTCTTCTCCTCGCTGGAGGAGGTCGTCTCGGACGAGTGCCTCCTCGTTACCAACACGTCCTCCCTCTCCGTCGGCGAGATGGCAGCGGGCTTGCGACACCCCGAGCGCGTCGTCGGAATGCATTTCTTCAACCCGGTGTCGGTGCTCCCCCTCGTCGAGCTGGTGCGCGCGCCCGTGACGGACGCCGCAACGCTTGCCACCGCGTGGGCCGTGACGAAGAAGCTCGGCAAGCGCGGCGTCCTCGTCAGAGACGCGCCCGCATTCGTCGTCAACCGACTGCTGACCCGACAGTCGAGCGTCCTGATGCAGGCGCTCGAGAACGGAAACACCCTCGAGGAAACCGACGAGGCCGCGCTCAGGATCGGGATCCCGATGCCGCCGTCGGCGCTTCTCGCGATGGTCGGGCCAAAGGTTGCGAATCACGTGCTCCACACGCTGCACGACGCGTTCCCGGAGCGATACCCGCTCTCGCCGACGCTCGAGAACTTCGCGAACGGCGAGATGGACATCGTCGTCACGGGCGACGCGCGGCAAACGGTAGACGAGCTCCACACGACGATCCTCGATGCGCTCGCCGACGAGGCCCGACACATGCTCGACGAGGGGGTCGTCTCGTCGGCAGCGGAGATCGACGCGTGCCTGATCCTCGGCGCGGGGTTCCCGTTCTTCCGCGGCGGCATCACGAGATACCTGGACGAGAGCGGGGCCTCGCAGCGCGTCACCGGCGCGCTGCTCGCGGGGAGCGCGGCAGCGTAAGCACGAGCGTCGACGCCCGGCTCGAGCCGAGGCTGGCTCATCACGCGACCGACGGAAACGGCACCACCGCGCCTTGGCCCCCGCGCTCTGCCGCCTTGCTCCGGCCAGGCGGCAGACGTCGTTAGCCCAGAACCTTCCACCGTCCGCAGTGTTTCGGTACTGTTCCGGGTACAGAACCGCTCGACGCGCCCGAAACGCGTGAGCGTGCTGATCCTCAAGGAATGCAGCGCTTCAAGCGCGCGCTGCGCATATGCAAGAGACCGACTTCAATCCGACACATCCGTCGTCGGAGCCGGCAGATGGCCTCGAGGCCGCCGCGCTCCGCGCTCAGGCCTGGTACGGCGAGCCGTTCCTCCACCCCGACGAGGACCCCATCGCCGCCCTCGCTCCTGGCTCCGCACGCCGTCGTGCGCTCGATGACGCAACGGCCGAAATGGACGCCGGAAACCGCAGCCCGTCGAGTGATTGGCGTGTGCGCTACGGCTTGATGCTCGGCCTCGAGCGTGTGCTCGCGGCGCCGAAACCGCAGACGGCGTCGGGAACCGATCTCCGACGCCACCAGGTCGATGCCCTGGCGGGGATGCTGACCGAGCTGATCGCATCGAATCAACGAAGCGCCGACGACAATGGAAACGGAAATGGCAACGGCAACGGCAACGGCAACGGCGGAGATTCGACCGAGGGCGACGCAGGCGAGCTCGAGGAAGAGGACGACGACTTCGACGCGGGAGTCGTCGATCTCGACATCGACGAGCCGACATTCACGGGCGACGATCCGGGAGCAGAAAGGCGCTACCGCTTCCGCCACCCCACGGCATCAGGCAAGACGATCGCCGCCGCGGGATTCGTGGAGTCGGCCCGGCATCTCGGGATCCTGATCCTCACCCACCGTCGCCTCCTCGTTTCGCAGTTCCAGCGAGACCTGACGACCGAGGGATACGCGGACCGCTTCACCGACGCGATCGTCAGCGGCAAGGAGCCGCTCCGTGACGACCCGATCACGATTCAGACGTACGCCTGGTTTGCCCGCCACGCCGACGAGATCTCTCGCGGCGCCTACCAGCTCGTGATCTGCGACGAGGCTCACACCGCCCTCGGCGAGAAGACGAGCGCCGCGATCCGGTCCTTCAGCGAGCCGGTCTACATCGGCATGACCGCAACAGAGCAGCTGATCGCGAAGCAGGTCTCCGATGTCTTCCCCGCCTCGGTCGACGACCTTCCACTCGCGGATGCCGCGCGCCGGGGACTGATCGCGCCCCTGCGATCCCTCCGCGTTCCTCCCGCAGCAGCCATCAACGCCGTCCCGATCGTCGGCGGTGATTTCGAGGAGCGCGCCCTCGCCGCCGCGCTCGACCACTCGGCGCTCAACCAGGCCGCCGCGAGCCTCTACCGTGAGCGGTTCGGCACGACGCCCGGCATCGTCTATGCGGCAGGCGTCGAGCACGCCTACAACCTCGCGCAGGAGTTCCGCGCCGCGGGGCTCAAGGCCGAGGCAGTGTCGGGCAAGACGCCTCCCGTGAAGCTCGCGGAGACGCTCGCCGCGTACGAGCGAGGCGAGATCAACGTTCTCATCAACGCGCAACTCCTGGCCGAGGGATGGAACTCACCCCGTGCCACCGTTTGCTTCCACCTTGCCCCGACCGCCTCGCGACGCGTCTACCAGCAGCGAATCGGCCGGATCATGCGCATGTACTCCCGCAAGGAGGCCGGGGTCGTCGTCGACTTCGTCACGAAGGGATCGACCCACAATGACCGCGTCATCTCACTACACGCGCTGCTGGACGCGGACTTCTACCGCGAGGGAGCGCGCGTAACGCCCGCGCCGCGGCGGCGTCAGCAACGGCGCGCACGCAGGCTCCTCTCACCGGTTCCGTGGCTCGTTCCCGTCACCCCCGACGTCGCACGGCGGCTCGCGGTCATCCAGCGCGAGTGGCAGCGCATCGATCCGAAGTTCCTCGACGACGACGAGCAACGGTTCTGGGCAACGATCGCCGGACGGCAGATCAGGTTCGACCAGCGCACGGAGTTCGCGCGCAAGTTCACAGAGGGCCGCGCCGGCAAAGGTGCCCTCGAGACCTTCCTCGCGGTCTGCGCAGCCGAGAATCCCAATCGCCGTCTCCGGATGACCGCGCTCGCCGACCGGGTCGCGACCCCCGTAGAGCGCGCAGACTTCGATGACCTCGTCACGCTCGTCAGCCAGGCGCTGCCGTGGGAGAAGGACAGGACGGCAGGAGTGCGCATCCTTCTGCGCGCAATCGGCGACGGCAAGGCCACGGCGCCGGAGCAGATCCTCGGACGCTGGACGTGGAAGCTCGCGCGGGCGACGCGCAAGGTGCAGGATCGTCGAGCCAGCGCAGAGTTCCCCGAAGCCAAGCGGCTCCTCGGCGCTGTCGCCAACTCCCGGGGCCATCGACACGAGGACAACATCGCCAAGCTCGTTCAGGTTGCGCGCGCCCTTCCGCTTGCCATCGGCGCGGCTCTCCTCGCGTCTGCCGACGCGTACACCCCGCGCGCCACCGCATCGCTCGATCAGGCTCGCGAGGATCTCGGCCCGATGGCCGAGATCGCCAACGCTCTCGCCGAGAACCTTCCTGCCCCGAAGGCTCCGGTGAGGAAGTCGCGACGCAGGCGCAAGAAGCGCCGGTCGACAGGAACGGTGGACCCCGCAGCCGCGGCGGCAAACGGCAGTCCGGCAGACCCGGAGAAGACCGTCGATCCCACCACCACGAACAAGACGGCCGAGAGCGGCACACCGCCGCCCACCGTTACCGCCGCTCCGGTGCCTCCCGAGACCCCTGCCTGACGCGGGACTCTCGGGCGTTCACCGAGGACATCCGGCCGGCATGCCCCGCAGGTGCGCCGAGGGTGCGATCGCCCCGGGACAGGCTGCGCCTCCAGGGGTTCGGGTGCGACGTTCGGAGGCGGCGCACTAGGCGGGCGGAGGATCGCCGCTCTCGCGGTCACGCAGGAACTGCGACAGCTCGGCAGCGAGCGACTCCCCCGTCGGAAGATCGCCCTCGTCGAGCAGTTCGTCGATCGAGTCGGCCCGCCGCTCGAGCTCCTCGACGTAAGCGGCCGTCTCGGGATCCGACGCGACCGCCTCTGTGATCTGCTCCGCATAGATCTCCTCTGCCTCCTCGAGCTCCGAGAGATCGAGCTCGACCTCGAGGAGCTCGCCGAGGCGATCGCACAGTGCCCTCGCGGCGCGTGGGCTCGGGGCGAGCGAGACGTAGTGCGGCACCGCCGACCAGAGGCTCACGGAGGGGACGCCTGCTTGCCGGAAGGCGTCGTTCAGAACACCGACGATGCCCGTCGGCCCCTCGTAGCGTGACGGCTGCAGCCCGAGCTCCTCAACGAGCGAGGGATCGCTGGCGGCCCCGGACACAGGGGCCTCCCGGGTGTGCGGGACGTCCGCAAGCAAAGCGCCGAGCGTGACGACGAGCTCGACACCGAGCTCCCGAGCGAACCCGACGACGAGATCGTTGAACGCACGCCACCGGTAGTTCGGCTCGACACCGAGCAAGATCACCGCGTCGCGATCCAGGCCGGGGACGGCGGCGACATGGAACGCATTCTCGGGCCATTCGATCTGCCGCATCAGCCCCTCGTCGAGACTCACCGTCGGTCGCGTCGACTGGAAGTCGACGAAGCCCTCCGAATCGATGTGCGCGATGCGTCTTGCGTCCCAGGCGCGCACGAGCGTGCCGCAGGCGAGGGTCGCAGCCTGGCCGCCATCGTTCCATCCGCGGAAAGCCGCGATCAGAACGGGGCGACGCAGAGTGGGTCGCTCGTCGACCTGGAGCTCGTTGTCCATTGGAGGAGCTTAGCCGCGGTCGGCCGCGACGAGGGGTGCGGGAGGGCGATGGAGCGCGTAAGCGATACCAACCGTCAACACCCAGATCGTCGCGGCCAGCGAAACGTGGATCGCAACGAGCCACCAGGGCAGGGCGTTTCGGTACTGAATCTCGCCGACTGCCATCTGGACAACGAGGACCCCGAGCAAGAGCGCTCCGCCGCGGGCGATCCCGGGCAGCTGCGCGCGCAGGCGCCAGAGGAAAAGGCCGACGACCAGAAGCCCGATTCCGTAGATCGCGGTCGCCCGGACGTGCACGTAGATCGTGTCGTTGACGGAGACTCCGAGCCGGCGAATGTCCTCACCGCCCGAATGCGGCCCGGATGCGGTCGAAACGGTTCCCGTGACGACAAGCACGGCACACGCCGCGACGCCGATCCAGGCGGCCTTCCGGAACCACGACGGTCCGGCCGGTGGAGCGAGTCCTCGGTAGTGGCTCCATCCTTCGATGACGATGACGACCGCGCCCGCAACGACAAGAAGCGCGAGGAGGAAGTGCGACATCACGGCGACGGGGTGAAGGTCGAGAAGAACGGTGACTCCCCCGAGAGGGATCTGGGCGATCGTGCCGAGCGCAGTGACGAGCGCAACGGTGCGCACCCCGCGTGGCAGCCCATCTACCCGACGGGCAGCGAGCCACGTCATGAGTGTGAGGACGATGCCGACGAGCGCCACCATCCTGTTGCCGAACTCGATCGCCGCGTGTCCGCCTTGCTCGGGGTAGGGCTTGTCGCCGCAGCGCGGCCAGTTGTCGCAGCCGAGGCCGGATGCGGTGAGGCGAACGACGGCGCCGCTCGTGACGACGACCCACAGCGTGATGAGCGTCGCCCCGGCCAGCTGGAGGAATCGCCGCGGGGAGACGGTGCGCCGCGCGCGGGCGGACGTCACGGCATCGACAGCCTCGGTGGTCATAGCAAGGCCACGCCCACACCCTCGACGACACGACCGACGCGATAGAGGTCGTGCCCGAGTCCGGCGAATGTCGCCTCGAGCGCCGGCCCTCTGTCGGCTGGAAGCGAAACGAGCAAGCCCCCCGCGGTCTGTGGGTCGAAGGCGAGCGCCTCTGCGGCAGCGTCGGCGGTGCTCTCGACGTGCGGCCCTGCGTAGTCACGGTTACGGCGATCACCGCCCGTGCGTGTCCCGTCACCGGCGAGCGCAAGCGCGGCGGGGAGCGCCGGAAGCGCAGCAGATTCGAGCTCGATCCGAGCTCCGCTGCGCGAAGCCATCTCGTAGGCGTGCCCGAGCAGACCGAAGCCCGTCACGTCGGTGACGGCGTTCGGGCGAAACGGGCGCATGGCGTCGGCTGCGTCGCGATTGAGTGTCCGCATCGCGACGACCGTTGCATCGAGAGCCCCGGCCGGCGCGCGCCCGTCACGCTGCGCCTGAAGCACGAGGCCCGTCCCGAGCGCCTTCGTCAGAAACAGGACGTCGCCCGGCTTCGCGCCGCTCTTCGGCCAGATCCCGTTCGGATGGACGGTGCCGACGACCGCGAGGCCGTACTTCGGCTCGTCGTCCCGGATCGTGTGACCGCCGGCGAGAATCGCACCGGCGGCACGAACGACTTCGGCCGCACCCTCGAGGATCTCGCCGAGCATCTCGGTGGGAAGTTCCTCCGGAAACGCCGCTATCGAGAGCGCGAGGAGAGGCACTCCGCCCATCGCGAACACGTCGTTGAGCGCATTCGTGGCGGCAATCGCACCGAAATCCCGCGGATCGTCGACGACTGGCGGGAAGAAGTCGACGGTGAAGACGATCGCGCGCTCGTCATCAAGCCGATAGACAGCCGCGTCATCGGCGGGATCGAGACCCACGAGGAGATCTGCGGCGTCGACCGGGACGAAGCATGCAAGGAGCTTCTCGAGCCGCGCTGCAGGATATTTCGCGGCGCATCCTCCGGCCTTCGCGAGCGAGGTCAGCGTCGGGGTCAGGGTCACGAAATCAGTGTACGCACGGCTTGAAGGAGTCCTGGAGAGCAAGGGGAACAACGTGGCGGAGAGTCATACCCTTCCCCTCTCCTCCCTGCTCCACACGAAGGCCGCTATCCCCCTGGCGGCCTTCGTTCTGTCTGTGAGAGGATCAGGGCGATGCCCTCCGCCCTGATCACCGGTGGTTCCTCCGGCATCGGGCTCGCGATCGCCCGCATGCTCGGCTCGGAGGGCTACGGCCTCACGCTGGCCGGACGAAAGCTCGATCGTCTGGAGGCCGCCCGCGAGGGCCTCGACGCGTCGATCGTCGTCGCCGACGTGTCGTCCGAAGGCGACTGCGTTCGCGTGGTCGCCGAGCACGTCGATGCCCACGGCGGACTCGATGTTCTCGTCAACTCCGCCGGCGTCGGCATTGCGGGGACGGTCGGGGACACCTCGACCAAGGCGTGGGATCTGCAACAGGCGGTGAATCTGCGTGGGGCGTTCCTCGTCACGCAGGCGGCGCTGCCACATCTCAGGGCGACGAAGGGGCACGTCATCAACCTCGCCTCGATCGCTGGCACGCTGCCGACACCCGGTCTCGGCGCGTACGGGGCGTCGAAGGCGGCGTTGATCGCGTTGACCCGAACGCTCGATCGCGAAGAGGCCGACAACGGTGTGCGCGCGACGGCGATCTGCCCGGCATTCGTCGACACGCGGATGGCAGCCTGGACCGGGATCCCGCGTGAGGAGATGATCGCACCGGAGGATTGTGCGGAGATCGTGCGGGCCTTGCTGCGCCTCTCGCCCTACGCACGCATCCCGGTCGTCGTGATCGAACGCGCGGGCGAAGAGGTCTAGGCGACCGGCACGGGAGGGCGTCACGCACGTCAGCGGGCGGGCCCGAAGGCCCGCCCGCTCGTCGAGTAGGAGGGCAACTCCACTCGAACCTGGCCGAGGCCGGCGCGATGTGATCAAGAGCGGTGAGAGGCTTCAGCCTCTCATCAGGGTTCCCCGGCCGCGTCAGACTTCGAGGCTGCCGTCGCCGCCGAGAAGCTCCAGCGGCCCGTCGGCCTGGGTCAGGCCGAGGCGGCTGTAGAGCTCGAGCTTGTCGCGCGAATCCTCGAGATCGAGTAGCCGCATCGTCAGCTGGCCAATCCGGTCGCCCGGTCCGAAAGCGCTCTCGACGTTCTCCATCGACAGGCGCTCCGGCCGGTAGGTCGCGTTCGGGCTCGTCGTGTCGAGCAGCGTGTAATCGTCGCCGCGGCGCAACTCGAGCGTCACCTCGCCCGTGACCGCAAGCCCGATCCAGCTCTGCAGGCTCTGGCGCAGCATCAGCGACTGCGGATCGAACCAGCGGCCCTCGTACAGCAGCCGTCCCAGGCGTCGCCCCATGGTGCGGTAGTTGTCGATCGTCGCTTCGTTGTGGATCGCGTTGACGAGCCGCTCGTAGGCGACGAACAGCAGCGCAAGACCGGGCGCCTCGTAGATGCCGCGCGACTTCGCCTCGATGATCCGGTTCTCGATCTGATCCGACATTCCGAGCCCGTGCCGGCCGCCGATCTCGTTCGCCGCGATCACGAGGTCGATCCGATCGCCGAACTCCTGCCCGTTCAGCGCAACCGGCCAGCCCTCGTGGAAGCGGACCCGCACCGTCTCGGGCTCGATCGCGAGGGTCTGATCCCAGTGGGCGACACCCATGATCGGCTCCACCAGAGACATCGAGCGATCGAGCAGCTCGAGCTCCTTCGCCTCGTGCGTCGCGCCCCAGATGTTCGCGTCGGTGGAATAGGCCTTCTCGACCGACGACCGATACGGAAGGTCGCGCTCGTGCAGCCACTCGCTCATCTCCTTGCGTCCGCCGAGCTCGGCGACGAACTGGGCGTCGAGCCACGGCTTGTAGATCCGGAGGGCGGGATTCGTGAGCAGGCCGTAGCGGAAGAATCGCTCGATGTCGTTGCCCTTGTAGGTCGACCCGTCCCCCCAGATGTCGACGCCGTGCTCGCGCATCGCGTGAACGAGCATCGTCCCCGTAACCGCACGCCCGAGCGGTGTCGTGTTGAAGTACGTCTTGCCGCCACTGGAGATGTGGAACGCGCCGCACTGCAACGCCACGAGCCCCTCGTGGACGAGTTGCTCGCGGCAGTCGACAAGCTCCGCCGCCTCCGCGCCGTAGTCGAATGCGCGCTCACGGACACTCGCGATGTCCGGCTCGTCGTACTGTCCGAGATCTGCGGTGAACGCATACGGGATCCCGCCCTTCTCCCGGATCCAGGCAACCGCAACGGACGTGTCGAGACCGCCCGAGAAGGCGATCCCGATCCGCTCGCCGAGGGGGAGAGACTGGAGGACACGGCTCATGACCGGAGCCTAGCGGGACACGGCCCGGCGCCTGGCTAGAGCCAGGCGCAACGCACTACGGCGCGACCTTCTGGACGGCTGTCTCGAGCTCTCCGGGGCTGAAGGCGCCCTCGAACCGTGCTCGCACGACACCCGCGTCGTCGACGACGAACGTGAACGGCTCGGTCGGGAGATTCCACTCGTCGACCCACCGGTTCGTCCCCTTGGAGGGATCGTTGTCCTTGTAGATCTCGATATGGATGAAGTCGATGCCCTTGCTCTGCCAGTCCCGGGCCACCGACTGAACGACCTGGACGACCGGACCGCATGTCCTCGTCTGGCAGTACAACGGGGTCGCGAACGCCACCACGAACGGCCGCTTCGCCGCCATCGCCGCCGCGGCCGTCGTGCGGAGGAGCTCGAGATCGGGCGGTTCCGCCGTGGTCGCAGCCCGGACGGACTTCGCGGGGGCGTTCGGCTCGAGCGTCGGGTTTCGGGAGGGAACGGCGCGGTCACCGACCTCCGGCGCGGCCGCCTGCTTCCGCACGACAACATTCCCGAGCGCCTGGATCTCCCGACCGCTCGTGGGCTTCGCAAGGATCCAGTACTTCCCGGGCGCGGAGGTCTTCACGGTCGCCACGTAGATGTTCTGCGCGTCGGCTGTGGGTCCGCCAGGGATACCGATCGGCTCGAGCGTCGCCGTGGTCTCGGCAAACGGCTTCTGCCTGAGCCCGCTCGCGATCCAGACGCGGGCGGTCGGAACCTCGATCAGCTGCGACTTCTTGTCGACGATGAGGAAGGAGACGCGGTTCTCGCCCGGCCCGTAGTCGGACGTGCCGGGCACGACGGCAACCGATTCGCCCCCTTCACGCCAGAGCGCCTCCAGGGATCCTGGAGGCGCTTCGGTCGTAGAGGCTGAGTCGCCCTCACTGCTCTTGCCGGAGCTTCCACAGCCGGCCAGGATCAGTGCGCAGGCGAGAGTGATGAGGGCCGCAGCCGGGCGGTACACCACCCGAGTCTAGCCGCAGCCCAGCGCGGTCTTGGTTGCGCTCCTCGCCCTAGTGACCGTCCGACCAGGTGTTCTTCGGGGGATGGAACCTGCCGAGCCATGCCGCGATCAGAGCGAGGTTGGCCAGCAGAAGAAGCATTCGACCTCTGTGCATCGCCTTTCCTCCTTCCTCAGAACCGGATGTCCTGGAGCGCCTCGGCAGCACTCCGATATCGACGTGCTGCCTCGCCGTCGTCTCCCCGACGACTCGCAAGGTCGCCGAGCGCGACCCATGCCCCCGCCCTGTGCCCCACGGATGCCATCTGCTCGAATACGGCGTCCGCAGCGTCGAAACTCTCCTTGGCCTCGTCGAGACGGCCTCGCTCGAGCAACGCTCGCCCGAGCACGAGGTGCGACTGTCCGACCTCGTCGGGATAGTCGTCGCGCCCCTCGAGCAACGACAATGCCTTGCGTGCGTTCTCGTCGGCGGCGTCGTAGTCGGCAAGCTGGAGGTGGACGGTGGCGAGCCCCCCGAGGGCCTGCGCAGCGTCCGGCTTGGACTCCGCCTCGACTGCCACGGCGAACGACGCCTCGAGGTGATCGATCGCCTCCTTCGGCTTCCCGAGCAGAAGCTGCAGCCCGCCGAGGTTCAACATCAGCCGGCCGACGTTGCGCTCGTCGTTCAGTTCCTCGTAGAGCGCCTTCGCCTGCTCTGCGTAGTTGCGTGAGGTCGTCCAATGACCGGACCGCTCCGCGACGAGCGACGCCTGGAAGCACGTGTTCGCAACGATGCGCCTGTCGCCGATTCCACGGGCGAGCTCGAGAGCCGCCTCGACGTCTTCGCGCGCAGCGTCGAAGTCGCGCTGCCGGCGGCGGCAGCGCGAGCGCCAGCCGAGAACGTCGGCCCGAAGAAGATCGCAGGGAAGTCCCGAGGCGTCGGCGAGGGCGAGCGCCTCGTCGAAGAGCGCAACCGCAATCGCGACGCTCGCAAGCTTGTAGCGGCAGACGCCAAGCCGGAAGAGGATGTCCGCGCGGTCGACATCGGAGAACTGTGGGCCTTCGGCGAGCTCACGTGCAACCTGGAGGAGGCTGACCGACTCGCGCGCGTCACCCTCCTGTGCGAGCGCCCACGCCTCGCCGGACAACGCCCTCACCTCGAGCTCAGCCGAGCCCGTGGCACCGACGTCGCGACGGGTGACGACAAACAACTCGGCGGCCTCTCGATATCGATGCGACTCGATCAGCGCCTCGGCGCGAGCGAGCTGGGCCTCGATCCTTCCACGAACGTCTGTCGAGACGCCGCCGCCGAGGAACGCGGCGTCGACGTCCAGGCGTGCCGCCAACCACGCTATCGCTTCGTTCGTGGGCCGCGTCTTGCCTCGCTCGATCTGGCTGATGTATTCCTTCGAGAACCTCTCTCCCGCAACTTGCGACTGGGTCAAGCCCGCCGCGAGACGAAGGGAGCGCAGTCGATCACCGAGGCGCGAGGTCGGGGCGGACGGAGTCGTGGCTGTCCTCGCGCCCAGAGCGGACCCGGCCTCATCGTCCTGCGCGGGGCGGTGAGAGGCGGCATCCATCTCTGTCTCAGTCAATGCAGTTCACCTTCTGCCTGCCTCCCCCCGAAGGGTGAGCCGTGGCCCTCGAACGCGGTATTCCCCGGCAAAGATACGTCGTTCCCCAAGTGAAGGAAAGTCTATCGTAAATCACTTGACTGAGCTACTTGACTTTTCGGAACAGCTTCTCTACAGTGTCGACTACCAAGCACCGCAGCCCACGCCAGGTTGCGGAGCAAGGGGCCACACCGAACCGAACGGTGGCAGCAAGAAGGGGTTTCGTGCCTGGGCCGCAGAGTCACGAGCCTCAGCTGTCACACATCGGGGAAGGGGACCCCGACAGAAACGGAAACGCCCCGGGAGCCGCAGCCAGGGGCGTTTCTGTTTCTGCGTGCAGACACGCTGCCCGTAGGATCGAACGGTGGACGGAACGGGTACACCAGGTACCTTCGGGCGGGGGTTCTGGGCTCTCGCGCCCCTGTGGCTCGGCGTCATCCCCTTCGGCCTCGCCTTTGCTGTCACGGCCCGCGCTGCGGGCCTTTCGCTCCTCGAGACCCAGGCGCTCTCTGCCCTCGTCTTTGCCGGATCCGCCCAGTTCAGCGCCGTAGGTCTCATCGTCGCCGGTGCCGCGGGCCTCGAGATCGTGCTCACCACGCTCCTGCTCAATGTGCGGCACCTCCTCTACGGGCTCTCGCTCGGCCGCACTTTCCATCTCACGCGCCGTCAGCGCCCCGTTGCCGCGTTCTTCCTCACCGACGAGGCGTTCGGCGTCGCGGCGGCGTCGAGGGAGCGAGCATTCGCCTTTCTGATGGGCATCGAGCTCAGCCTCTTCATGATGTGGAACCTCGCGACGCTTTCGGGGTTCCTGCTCGGAGCGACGATTCCCGATCCCGCAGGGCTCGGCGTCGACCTCATCTTTCCGCTCGCCTTTCTCGCGCTTCTCGTTCCGCTCGTGCGTACCCGGATCGAGCTCGCCGTCGCCGTCTCGGCGGGCGCACTTGCCTACGGGCTCCAGCAGACCCTGCCCGGGGGACTGCCAATCCTGATCACCGGTGTCGCCGGCAGCCTCCTCGGCGCCTTCCTCACCCGCCGATCTCCGGGCGACGTGACCATCGATCCCGCCGCGGCAGTACGCGAGGTCGCATGACGTTCTGGCTCACCCTCACCGGCATGGTGGCCGTGACGTTCGGCTCGCGCTACGCGGGGCTAGCCCGACGCACGGACCTGCCGGACTTCTGGCTCAGATTTCTCCACTTCGTCCCGATCGCCGTCTTCGCTGCACTCGTCACACCGTCACTCCAGGGCGGGCATGGCGAGGGCGAGATCCGGCTTCTCGCAGCCATCGTGGCGGCCGTGGCCGCCTGGCGGACCCGACAGCTCTGGGTGGCGATCGTCGTGGGGATGGTGGCGTTCTGGCTGCTGCGGATCCCATTCTGAGGCGCTTCAGCGCCTCTTCGGTGTCTCCGGGCTCCCGGAGAGCCAGCGTCGGCGCTCACGGCCGATCGCCACGAACTCCGCCGAGCTGACGACCCCGCCGAGTCGGTCCGCGAACGAGCGCAACAGGCCACCGGCGAGAAACAGCCAGGCCTCGGCGCCCGGGTCACGATCGGCCGGCATCGAGCCGTTCTCCTGATGCTCTCGCATCAGCGCCGCGACGTAGTCGTGAACCTCGCGAACGTGCGCGCGCAGGTGCGCCTGGATCTCCTCGTCCTCGGCCGACTCGGTGACGCCCTGGATCCAGAGATTCGGCAGCAGTGGATTCGTCCAGGGAGACTGCGCCGCGACATCGACGTCTGACAGTCTGTCCGCCTCGCTCATCGCAGCCACCTTCAGCTCGATCGCAGCTCGAAGGTCACGCCATGCCGCGTCGAGGCACGCGAACCAGAGGTCCTTCTTCGACGGAAAGTGACGGTAGATGATCGGCTCGGAGACCCCCGCCGCGCGCGCGATCTCGGCTGTCGTCGAGCCAGAGTAACTGCCGGACCCGAAGACCTGCGTTGCGGCCGCGACGATCGCCGTTCGCCGCTCAGCGGCGGGGAGGCGGGCGTTCTTCACGTCGGTCATGCGGCTTCCGTCGGCGCGACACCAGCGACGGGGCTGGAGCCGGCGTGACTTCTGACAGTGACGAGGGCGACCGTGGCCCCGGCGAAAGCGATCAGCGCCGCGATGTAAAGGGCGTTGTGGAGGCCGTCGACGAAGGCGTCCTGCTCGGTGGCCCCGCCGGAGAGCGCCGCATTCGACCCGCTCGCGAGAATCGCGCCCATGACCGCAATTCCGAGGGAGCCGCCGACCTGTCGAAAGGTGTTCAGCATCCCGGATCCGACACCCGCCTTGTCGACCGGGACGGAGCTGAGTGCGGCTGCCGTCATCGGCGTCATCGTGATCGCCATGCCGAAACCACCGAGCACCATCCCGGGTAGCAGGCTGAAATACGAGGAGTCCGGCTGGAGCTGCGCGAACATCAGGAGCGAGCACGCGACCAGCGTCATCCCACCCGTCATCAGCCAGCGCGAGCCGAGCCGATCGGATGCCTTGCCGGCGACAGGGGCGACCAGGATGATCAGGATCGTCATCGGCAGGAACGCCGCGCCCGCATGCACGGCGCTGTAGCCGAGCACGTTCTGCATGAAGAGCGAGATGAAGAAGAAGACGCCGAACATGGCGAGTGAGACGAGCAGCGCGACGGTGTTCGCCCCCGCGAAGGTCGGGTTACGGAAGAGCCGCATGTCGAACATCGGAACCCGCTGTCGCAACTCCAGAATGACGAAGGCCGCTCCCGAGACGAGCGCGAGGGCGAACAGGCCGAGGATGAGCGGCGACGTCCAACCGAGGCCGTTCGCCTCGATCAGGGCGTACACGAGCGCGAACAGGGCGATGCCGGACGTCAGCAGCCCGGGAAGGTCCAGGCGCTGCTCCTTCGACGTGTCCTTCGACTCGGGGATGATCAGCCGAGCGGCGACGAGCCCGACCAGTCCGACCGGAACGTTGATGAAGAAGATCCAGTTCCAGCCGACGTGCTCCGCGATCAGGCCCCCGACGAGAGGCCCGATCGCGAGGGCCATTGCCGACACTCCGGCCCAGATGCCGAGCGCCGCACCGCGCTCACGCGGTGGAAAGGTTGCAGTGATGATCGAGAGCGTTGCCGGCATCATGCACGCCGCCCCGACGCCCTGCAGCACGCGTGCCGCGATCAATAGCTCGGCGTTGGCAGCGAGTCCGCAGAGCAGCGAGGCGAGCGTGAAGACCGCGAGTCCGGTCAGGAAGACACGGCGGCGTCCAAACATGTCGGCGAGCTTTCCGCCGGACAGCATCAGGACGGCGAAGCTGAGGGCGTACCCCGTCACGACCCATTCGAGCTCGGAGACGCCGATGTCGAGATCCTGCTGGATCGTCGGCAGCGCAACGTTGACGACGGTGTTGTCGAGCATGATCATGAACAGGGCGAAGGAGACCGAAGCGAGAATCCACCACTTCCGGTTCTCCTTCGCAAGCAGGCGCGCTCTCATCCTTCTCCCATCGCCGAGTCCGGTTAGCGCACACTAAGTTAGCAAATGCTAACTCTCCTCTGGACGACTGTCGGGACAGGTCCCGCCCTACGGGGCGGCGGCGTACGGCGGCGACTTCGCCATGACCTCGAACGGCGCGAGTGACGCGGGGTTCGCGAGCGAATCCGGGCTCGCGACGGTCGTCGCCGCCGCCCCGAGCAGGATCTGCTTCACGGGCAGCTCGAGCACCTTCCCTGAGAGCGTCCGCGGGACCTCGGCGATCTGCTCGACCACGTCGGGAACATGTCGGGGTGAGCAGTCCTCCCGGATGCGCGCCCGAATCCTCCCGACGAGCTCGTCGTCGAGAGTGGCTCCCGGGCGGAGCACGACGAACAGGGGCATGAAACCGCTCGTCCCGGGTAGTAGGAGGTCGATCACGAGCGCGTCGACGATCTCGTCGAGGCCGAGCACGACTCGATAGATCTCGCTCGTGCCCATACGGACACCGCCGCGGTTGATCGTCGCGTCGGAGCGGCCAGAGATGACCGCTGTGCCCCGGTCCGTGATCTCGATCCAGTCGCCGTGACGCCAGACACCGGGAAACATTTCGAAGTAGCTCTCGCGATACCGGCTCCCGTCGGAGTCGCCCCAGAAGAAGATCGGCATCGAGGGCATCGGCTCCGTGATCACGAGCTCGCCCACCTCACCCACGAGCGGTTCCCCTCGAGGGCTCCAGGACTCGAGCCGGACGCCGAGCGACCGGGCCTGGAGCTCACCCTGATAGACAGGCAGCGTCGGGACTCCGCCGACGAAGGCGGTAGCGACGTCGGTACCGCCCGAGGTAGAGAACAACCAGACGTCGTCGCCGAGCGCGTCGTACACCCAGGCGAACGCCTCCGGTGAAAGGGGTGACCCGGTAGACCCCACCGACCGGAGCGCCGTGAGATCCCTGCCCTCCCCCGGCCTGAAGCCCGCCTTCTGGCAGGCGCCGATGTACGCGGCGCTCGTGCCGAAGCACGTGACTCCAGCGTCCTCTGCGAGATCCCAGAGGACGCCGAGATCCGGCGTACCGGGGTTGCCGTCGTAGAGGACGATCGAGGCATCGGTGAAGAGGCCGCTGATCACGAAGTTCCACATCATCCAACCCGTCGTCGTGAACCAGAAGAGGCGATCATCGGCCTGCAGGTCGACGTGGAGATACATCTTCTTCAATGACTCGAGAATGATCCCGCCGTGACCGTGGACGATCGCCTTCGGCAAGCCCGTCGTGCCCGAGCTGTAGAGCACCCAGAGCGGATGGTCGGAGGGCACCTGCTCGAAGGCGAGCGGCGTTCCGACGCCACTCTCTCGCACCTCTTCCCAGGCCACCGCGCCCGGGATCTCGCGCGCTCGGTACCCCGCGTCGAGATACCCGAGCATCACCGCGTGCTCGACGGTCGGAAGCTCCGCCAGAAGCTCCTTCACGACGCCGCTGCGGTCGAAGTCCTTGCCGCCGTAGCGGTAGCCGTCCACCGCGAGCAAGACGCGCGGCTCGATCTGCGCAAACCGGTCGATCACGCTACGGGCGCCGAAGTCGGGGGAGCAACTCGACCAGATCGCCCCGATCGACGCGCAGGCGAGAAACGCCACCACTGCCTCGGGGGTGTTCGGGAGATACGCGGCGACCCGATCGCCCGGCCCTACCCCGAGCGCACGAAGGCCGCCGGCGATCATCGCCACCTCGGCGCGAAGCTCTCCCCGTGTCACCGTCGAGAGCGGGCGCAGCTCCGACGCGTGCCAGATCGCAACGCTGTCCAGATCGCGAGATCGCAGCGCGTGCTCGGCGTAGTTGAGGCGCGCGCCGGGAAGCCACTCCGCTCCGGGCATCGTTCGCGAGCCGAGCACGCGGTCGTAGGGCGTCGACGAGATACCGCCGAACCGCTCCCAGATCGAAGCCCAGAAGCCCCCGATGTCGGAGGTCGACCACTCCCAGAGGCTCGCGTAGTCGGGCAGATCGAGCCCCCGCGTCTCCTCGAGCCAGCGGGTGTAGCTCGTGATCGTCGCGCGCTCGATTCGCGCTTCATCGGGGCGCCAGAGAACGGGAGGGACGGTCATCCCGGGAGTCTGCCTTGTTGCGTCGCCATGCGTACCACCGCCCCTACGATACGGCCATGCCGGTCTATATCTGCCCGAACTGCAAGGACCGATCGGTCGATATCGACGGATTCGAGGGATTGACGGGCTCGGATGCCCTCCAGTGCCGACGGTGCGGCTTCGGCTTCATCTTCCAGCTACTCGAGGATTACTACCCGGCTCCCGGGACCGGGTTCATCGTCTGCGATCAGGACGCGCGTGTCCTCGCATCGGGCCGCGGCGTCTTCGAGCTGACCGGCTTTCGGGAGGGTGATCTCATGGGCCGGAACGTCGCCGACGTGCTGACGCTGTCGGACACGGCACCAATCGGAGTTGTCCGCGAGTGGGGCGTACGCCAGCTCGGTCTCGAGCTCGAGCTGTCGACGAGCGCCGCCATCCGCAAGCCCGTGACGGTCGACCTATTCCCTGCCTATGACGATGACGGCGGGCTGCTCGTTGCCTTGACCCCGCGCACGCCGGGCGCCGTCCCGGCGACCGACTGAAACGGCCGCCCCGTCAGTCGGTCCTCGGCCGCGGCTCGATCCAGAGCTGACGCGACACAGCGATCGGCGCACCGTCCGCGCCGTAGAGCGCGGTCGCAGCATGGCGCATGCGCCCGTCGGCATCGAGGGGCCATCCGGCCACGACGCACCGCTCTCCCTCATGCGGCAGCCTGTCGATGCGGGCCGTGATGCGCGCCAGCAGCGGCTCACCGCGGCCCTCTCCGCGCAAGGCATACGCGCCGGGACAGTCGATCACCGCCCAGACGATCTCGGGGCGAACCTCGCTCGCGACCCACGTCGTGGCCACGAGTTCGTCGTCCCGACCGGGCACGCGCCCAGCATGAATGCCGAGACCGGAGTCGTCTTCGCGCTTTCCGCACACGAAGCACTGATCGAACTCGGGTGCACCCCACCCGCCGACCTCCCGCGACGCATCGCGAGCCTCCTCGAACGTGGGTGACGGCGGGGCCGTGACCCCGGGGTCGCCGGGCCGCGCCTCGGCGAGTAGAGCTTCTCCGTCGAGCAGCAGCACGCGGTCACCGTCCTCCGTCACGGCAAGCGGCCGCTCGAGCGGGGGAGGCAGCCGCAGGGTCACCTCGACCGCCGGCGCCCCGACCTCCTGCGCGAGCAGTCCGGCCGCGTAGCCTCCGTTCGCAGACGTCATGGGGCCGCGGTAGCGGCGTGCGATCGTGAGCGTGGCAGGCATGGCGGTAGAGTGCAGTTTATGCCTTGCAGGCGAAAACATCTCCTCGAGAGGCGGCCTCAGTGAGGCTCGCGCTCGCCCAGCTCAATGCCGTCGTCGGCGACCTCGCGGGAAATCGAGACCTGATCGTCGATGCGATCCGTGAATCCCGCGAGAGGGGCGCCGATCTCGTCATTTTTCCCGAGCTCGCCGTGACCGGGTATCCGCCCGAGGATCTGCTGCTGCGACCGGGCTTCATCAAGGCCGCGCGGACATCGCTCGACGAGATCGCCGCCGCGACCGAGGGAATCACCGCACTCATCGGCTGTCCGCTCTTCGATCGCGACCTCGCGAACGGCTGCGCGATCCTCTCGGGCGGCGAGATCGTCGGGGCCTACCGGAAGCAGTTTCTCCCGAACTACGGCGTCTTCGACGAGCACCGCTACTTCGCGGCGGGTCGCGAGCTCGTGCTACTCCGCTGCGGCGACGTCCTCGTCGGCCCGACGATCTGCGAGGACATCTGGCAGCCCGGGCCACCGGCTACGGACCTCGCCCTCGCCGGCGCGCAGCTGATCGTCAATCTCTCAGCCTCACCGTTCCACGTCGGCAAGGCCGAGGATCGCGAGGAGATGCTCGTCACCCGGGCGCGCGACAACGCCTCGTACCTCGCGTTCTGCAACCTCGTCGGCGGTCAGGACGAGCTCGTCTTCGACGGCCACTCCGTCGTGCTCGACGACGAGGGCGAGGTGATCGCGCGGGCTCCCGGTTTCGAGGAGTGCCTGCTCGTCGTCGACCTCGACCCGACCGAGGCGATCGGCCGACGCCTGCGCGACGTGCGCCGGCGCGAGCTCGAGCGCAGCCGTGAGACCGTTCCCGCAACGACGGTGATCGACGTGCCCCCGGTCACGGTGGAACGCGCGCCGCTCGCGCCTCGGATCGCGCCGTTCGCACCCGAGCTCGAGCAGATGCGGCTGGCGCTCGGCCTCGGAGTCCGCGATTACGTCGGCAAGAGCGGATTCAACGATGTCGTGATCGCGATCTCGGGCGGGATCGACTCCGCACTGACAGCTGCAATCTGTGTCGATGCCCTCGGTGCCGAGCGCGTGCACACGGTCTCGATGCCGTCCCGCTACTCGTCCGAGGGAACGCGCGACGACGCTCGCGACGTGAGCGTCAACCTCGGGGCCGACTTTCGCGAGATCCCGATCGAGGATGTCGTCGGTGCCTTCACGGCTGCTCTTTCGAGCTCGTTCGCGGGCCGCGAGCCCGACCTGACGGAGGAGAATCTCCAGGCGCGCGTGCGCGGGACGATGCTGATGGCGCTCTCGAACAAGTTCGGCTGGCTCGTCATCTCGACCGGCAACAAGTCGGAGATGGCCGTCGGCTACGCGACGTTGTACGGCGACATGGTCGGCGGCTTCGCGCTGCTCAAGGACGTCTTCAAGACCGACGTCTTCCGTCTCTCGCGGCACCTCAATGAGCGCGCCGGCCGCGAGCTGATCCCCGTGTCGACGATCGAACGGCCGCCGAGCGCCGAGCTACGCGCCGAGCAGCGTGACGATCAGTCGCTCCCACCATACGAGCTGCTCGACCCCGTCCTCGAGGCGTACGTCGAGCTCGACCGGTCACGCGAGGAGCTGCTCGCCGACTTCGACACCGCGACCGTCGAGAGGGTGCTCGCGCTCGTCGACCGCTCCGAGTACAAGCGCCGCCAGGCGCCACCCGGCGTGAAGCTCCGCCCGCGGGCCTTCGGCCGCGACTGGCGCCTGCCGATCGCCAAGCGCTGGCAGGGTTGACTTCGGCAAGCGTAAGTTGTAACTTACGGTAAGTGAGTACTTACCAATCTGAACGAGCGCTCGACGCACTCGGCGACGCAACACGACGGCGCATCCTCGAGCTCGTGCGGGACCAGGGCCCGACCCCGGTCGGGGCTATCGCCGCTTCACTACCCGTGAGCCGTCCCGCGGTTTCTCAACACCTCCGGGTGCTCGAGGGGGCCCGCCTCGTGGCGAGCGTGAAGGACGGCACGCGACACCTGTACGCCGTCGAGCCGGATGGGCTCGCAGAGATCCGGCTTTGGCTCGACGGATTCTGGGACGATGCGCTCGCCCGCTTCAAGCGGGTGGCGGAAGGGAGTGAATAAGCATGATGGAGACAGCGACGATTGCGCCTGTCGTGAAGTCCGTGCACGTGGCCTGCAGCCCCGAGCACGCATTCGAAGTGTTCACCCGCGAGATCGGCTCGTGGTGGCCCCTCGAGACGCATGCGATCCACCCCGGCGATGTGCGGAGGGTCGTCTGGGAGGAGCACGAGGGCGGCGCGGTCTACGAGATCTCGACCGGAGGTGAGCGGGCGAACTGGGCAACGGTCATCGCCTGGGATCCACCAAACGGCGTCACGTTCAGCTGGCACGTCAACCGAGCGGCGACCGACCCCACCGAGGTAGACGTGCGATTCGTCCCCGAGGCCGGGGGAACGCGCGTCGATCTCGAGCACCGTCACTGGGAACGGCTGGGAGCGGCGGCAGCCGAGACACGGGCGGGCTATGACAGCGGCTGGGACACGGTTCTCGATCGCCTCGTGGCGCACGTCGAGTAGCCGCGCCCGGCTCGGCCGAGGACAGGAAGACGCCGAAGCCTCCCCGGCTTGCCGGCCTCAGACGCCGACGTCGAGCGGCGCGGCAGGCGGGCCGTCGAGCACGAGCGAGCATGCGAGCTCGGGAAGGCGGCGGGGAGCGAACAGCTCGCCGCCGCCTCCGAGCTCGCTCACGGTCCACCAGCGGAGCTCGAAGACGTACTCGGCGTTCAGCTGCTTCCACGAGAGCCGCGGCTCCGGCGTGAAGGCGGGCGCTCGCACGACGTGGTACTGCTCACGCTGCCCATCCCACCTACCGTCGAGGAACGGAACGATGTGCAGCCGCGTCCACACGGCCGGGCCGATCTCGGCTCCGACGAGCCCCGTCTCTTCCTCGAGCTCGCGACGGATCGCATCCTCGGCAGTCTCCTCCGGCTCGATCCCGCCGCCGGGGGTCCCCCATCGCGTTTCCCCTCCGGGGAACTCGAAGCGGACGAGCAGGATGCGATCGGCCGGATCGAGCACTATCGCGCGGGCGGCCGGCCGGATCCGGAGCTCGCTCACAGCGGCGCAAGCTCTGCCAGCTCCCTGAACCAGCGCAGCCGCTCCTCCCACGGGACGGCAGCATTCGCGGGAGAGGTCGACGGCAGCACGAAGAGCGCCGTCTCACCTAGTCGGCGCTCCTGCAGGCCGTGCTCGGGCCGCTCGCGAAACGGCCCCCGGTAGGCCTCCTTGCCGACGAATGCGATCGTTCGCGGTCGCAACTCACCCGCAAGCGTTTGGAGCCGGTCGGCACTCCCCGCGAAGTCCGAGGCGCGGAGATCGCCCGAGCCGGGCGTCGTGCGGTGCGCCGCGTTCGTGACGCCGATCCCGAGCGGCAGGAGGTCGAACTGCTCGATCGGATCGAGGAGTCGGGGGGTGAAACCGGCGGCATGAAGCAGTCGCCAGAAGTCGTTGCGCGGGTTCGCAAAGTGCGCCTTGGCCGAGTCGGAGAAGCGGCCCGGGTTGATTCCGCAAAAGACGACGCTCAGACCCGGCGCAAGAACGTCCGGGACCGCGGAGGGCGTCTGCCCCTCAGCGCCTATGCCGCTTCGGGCTCGCGCGACTCGAGACCCGCCTCGAACGCGAGCCGAATACGCTCGGTCAACGCCGAAGGCGACTCGGTGATCACGGGGTCGCCGGGCCGGACGACCTTGACGGTGTCCTCGCTGCCCCTCTGGCCGTAGCACCGGAGGTAGCACTCGTCCTCGCTCAGCGGCCTCAACCGTTGCACGGACCGAAAGGTATGCGAGGGTCCGGACGGTATACCCTGCTGAGATGAGCGCACGCGCCCGCACGTTCACGTACGACGTAACCCTCGACGACGAATGGACTGCCCATAGCGCGCTCGGTGGGAGCACCATCTCACACGAGGAAGAGGCCTGGACGCCCGAGCACCTCGTGCTCGCAGCCCTCTGCCGCTGCACGCTCACGAGCTTCCGCTACCACGCACGACGAGCCGGCCTCGAGCCGACCGCGCGCGCCTCGGCGCACGGTGCCGTCACGCGTCGCGACGAGGACGGCCGCTTCGCGTTCGTCGAGATCCGGGTCGACGTCGACGTGTCCTTCACGGCGGCGCCTTCGGCTGAGGATGTCAGCGCCCTGATCGAGAAGGGCGAGCGCGACTGCTTCGTCGGTGCCTCGCTGACGGCAAAGCCCGACTATCACTGGACCGTCAACGGAGAGGAAATCCCTTGAGTACGACCATGCTCGACGTCACAGCCGTGCGCACCCGCTTCAGCGCGCTGCAACGCAGGCTCGCATTCTTCGACGGTCCCGGAGGGACGCAGTGCCCCGACGAGGTGATCGATGCGATCGCCGACTACCTCCGTCACGACAACGCCAACGTCGGCGCTCCATACGAGACGTCCCGGCGGACGACGGCGCTCGTCGACCTCGCGCACACGCGTGCAGGAGAGTTCCTCGGTTGCTCGGGCGACGAGGTGGCATTTGGGCAGAGCATGACCTCCCTGAACTTCCTGCTCACGAGAGCGCTCGCGCGCGAGCTGAAGGAGGGCGACGAGGTTCTCGTGACGAAGCTCGATCACGACGGCAACGTCGCACCCTGGCTGGCATTGCAGGACGATCTCGGGATCGTCGTGCGAAACATCGAGATCCACGACGACCTCTCGCTCGACTACGACAGTCTCGCCTCTCAGCTGAACGACCGCACGCGCGTCGTCGCCTTCCCGGTCGCCGCCAACTCCGTGGGGACGGCCCCCGACGTGCGGCGCATCGTGGATCTCGCACACAGCGTCGGTGCCCTTGCCTGGGCCGATGCCGTCCACTTCGGCCCGCACGGCCCGATCGACGTGGCCGCCTGGGACGTCGACGTCCTGCTCTGCTCGCCGTACAAGTTCTACGGGCCGCACATGGGCATGGCCTTCGGGAAGAAGGATCTGATCGGATCGTGGCGCCCCTACAAGGTGCGCCCGGCTGCCGATGATCCGGTCGGGCACCGGTATGAGCTCGGTACCTGCCAACACGAGCTGCTCGCCGGTCTCGTGGCAGCGTTCGACTACATCGACTCGCTCGGATGGGACGCGATGCTCGCCCACGAGCGCGCGCTCGGGCAGCGGTTCCTCGACGGCCTCCCCGAGGGCATCGACCTCTACGGGCTGCCGACGATGGAGGGCCGCGTGCCGACGTTCTGCTTCAACGTTCCCGGACGAACCTCGGAGGAGGTCGCGACGCACCTGGCCGACAAGCACGAAGTGGCCGTCTGGTGGGGCAACTACTACGCGCTCGAGACGATGCGCGCACTGGGTCTCGACGAGTGGATGGGCGCGGTCCGCGCGGGGATCGTCCACTACAACACCGAGGAAGAGGTCGACCGCCTGCTCGCCGGTGTGACAGAGCTCCTGTGAGGATCCTCGTCCTCGGTGGCACGAAGTTCGTCGGACGGGCTCTCGTCGACGCAGCCCTCGCCGCCGGCTACGAGGTCACCCTCTTCCACCGGGGCGTGACGAACCCCGACCTCTTCCCGGAGGCCGATCACGTCCTCGGCGATCGCGACGGCGGCCTCGGCCTGCTCGCGGGCCGCCGCTGGGACGTCTGCATCGACGTCTCGGGCTACCTGCCTCGGCTCGTCGGCGACTCGGCCCGAGCGCTGCAGAACGGGGTCGGCCGCTACGTCTACGTCTCCACGATCTCGGTGTACGCCGATCTTTCAGTCCCCCGCGACGAGACCGGCCCGCTGGCGACAATCGAGGACGAGGCAACGGAGGAGATCACGGGCGGAAGCTACGGTGCGTTGAAGGCGCTCGGGGAGCGCGCCGTGACCGAGGTGTACGGCGAGCGCGCGACGATCGTGCGGCCCGGGTTCATCATCGGCCCGTATGACCACACGGGGCGGTTCCCATGGTGGGCTCATCGCGCGGCGCGGGGCGGCGAGATGATCGTGCCGGCGTCGATGGCGCGGGCATTCCAGGCGATCGATACGCGCGATCTGGCCGACTTCCTTCTCCTCCGCGCGCGCTCTCCGCTGACGGGGGTCTTCAACGCAACCGGGCCCGTGCCGCCCGTGACGATGCTGGACCTCGTCGAGGCCGCCGCGAGCGCGAGCGACACGGATCTGAACGTGGAAGTGATCGACGATGCGTTCCTCACCGAGCAAGGGATCGAGAACGAGCTCCCGCTGTGGGCAGACGATCCGGGCTGGGTCGCCTGGGCCCAGGTGGACGTCTCGAAGGCGATCGGTGCGGGCCTGCAGTTCCGGCCGATCGACGACACGGTGGCGGCAACGCTCGCGCACACGGAGGTCGTGCCCGGCGTCGGGCTCGACCCGGAGCGCGAGACCGCGCTGCTCGCGGCCTGGCACGCGCGCTGAGGAAGGTCCTCAAGCGAGAAGCGTCTGCTCGACCAGGAACGCGTTCAGCGCGATGATCACAGCCGCGACGACGATCGCGGCGATCGTCGTCGACCTGCGGTTGACGAGACTGCCCATCAGCGAGCGGTCACGGCAGAACATGACGAGGGGAATGAGCGCGAACGGGATCCCGAACGAGAGCACGACCTGGCTCAGGATCAGCGCCTTCGCGGGGTTGACCCCAACCGCGATGATCACGAGGGCAGGAACCATCGTGATCGTCCGCCGTAGCGCGATCGGGATCTGGCGGTTGATGAAGCCCTGCATCACGACCTGTCCGGCCATCGTGCCGACGCTCGACGACGAGAGCCCGGACGCGAGCAGGGCAACGCCGAACATGATCGCCGCCGTCGGCCCGAGCAGCCCGTCGAGGCTGTCGTAGACGGCGCCGAGATCGTCGCCGACGTCGTTGAGCCCTCGGTTGTGGAAGACCGCCGCGGCGGTGATCAACATGCTCATGTTGATCAGACCCGCGATCGTCATCGCGATCACGACGTCGACGAGCTCGAAGCGGAAGATCTTCCTGCGCGCCTCCTGTGTTGTCCCCACGATGCGATGCTGCGTGAGCGCCGAGTGCAGGTAGATCACGTGCGGCATGCACGTCGCACCGAGGATTCCCACAGCGAGCAGGAGGCTCTCCGTCCCGTCGAAGCCGGGCACGAGCAGGCCGTGGACGACCCCCGGCCCCGACGGATTGGCCTTGAATACCTGAAACCCGAAGGCGATCACGATCACGCCGACAAACGCTGCGATCACCGCTTCGAGCTTGCGGAAGCCTCGGGCCTGGAGGCCCAGGATCAGGTAGGCCGCCACGCCGGTGAGCAGCGCAGCGGGAAAGAGCGGGATACCGGTGATCAGCTTGATCCCGATCGCAGCGCCGACGAACTCGGCCACGTCGGTGGCCATCGCGATCAGCTCGGCCTGCAGCCAGAGAAGGAACGTAGTTCGCCGAGAAAACCGCTTGCGGCACACCTCCGGCAGGTTCATTCCGGTGGCTATACCGAGCTTTGCGCTCATCGTCTGGATCAACATCGCCATCAGGTTTGCGACGAGGACGACCCAGAGAAGCAGGTACCCGTACTTCGCCCCGGCCGCGATGTTCGTCGCGAAGTTCCCGGGGTCGACGTA
Source organism: uncultured Thermoleophilia bacterium (assembly GCA_963699795.1). Lineage (GTDB taxonomy): Bacteria > Actinomycetota > Thermoleophilia > Gaiellales > Gaiellaceae > Gaiella. The sequence continues at coordinate 301,673 of CAVOVG010000002.1, read as the reverse complement.
AGCGACGGCAGCGATGAAGGCCGGGCCGAGGAAGGGGGCGATCCGGCGGACGCCGGTTCGCTCGCCGCTGAGCGAGCGCTCGGCGGCCCGCAGCACTGCGGCTTCGCCGGGAAGCGCATCCTCCGCTCCGACGACGAGGGACCCTGCCGGTACCTTGCGCAGGAGCGACGAGCGGCGCTCGGGCGCAGAGGGCGGAGCAGACCCGGGGCTCATCGCCCTTACTATACTTGTATTTTAGCTAAGCCTAAAAAATACGGCCTCAACAGGATGGCCGTGTCCGGCCGAGAACGCGGAGCACGCCTCGGCAGAGCCCTCGTGCTGCGAGATCACGGTAGCGCGGCATTGCAAGCGCTCTGTCTTCGGCCGGGTTCGTCATGAACCCGACCTCGACGAGGACTGCAGGCACGTCGGCCCAGTTGAAACCCGTGAAATCGGCGCGCTCCTGTAGTCCCCGATCCGGGAACCCGAGCGACCGAACGAGCTCACGCTGCACGATCCGAGCTGCGACGCGGCTACGACCGAAGATGTCATCCGTCCAGCCGGCGCGGAGCGCCGGGTAGAGCGTGTGCGATCCACGTGCCGCGGGTGACGACGCACCGTCGGCGTGGACGCGGAGGAACAGCGCCGCCCCCGCCCGGTTGGCGATCCCGGCGCGGGCGACGTTGCCGATGCTGGTGCCGGACGTACGGCTGCGGGTCATCACGACGCGCACGCCGGTCCGCTCGAGCAGCGCGCGGAGACGGAGCGAGATCGCCAGGTTCAGCTCCGCCTCCGTCGTACCCGAGGCAACGCCCTGTGTACCACCGCCATCTTTGATCTTCCGTCTTGTCGAGCCCGGGCCGATCGGCTCCGTCCCGAGGTTCGCTCGGAGGTCGTGGCCGGGGTCGATCACGACGACGGGGCGTGGAGCGGCAGTCGCCGAAACAGAGACCGCGGAGACCGCGACGACAACCACGAGAAATCGCATGCCTCCAGTGTGCCGGTCGGCCACCGACGGATCGTGTGCGCCGTGGGCAGCATCACGGCGGCCAGCCTTCACGCCGACCGCGTCGAAGCCACTCGTTAGCGGAGGACGACCACGCGACTCGTCGTGATCGGTGTCCACCCATCCTTGTCGACGAGAACAACCCGTACCCTTGCGGGCCGCCGGATTCGAGCCTCTCCTTCGGAGACGTAATCGACACGGCTCCTCGCAACGGGCCACCAGCCGAAACGCTCGCGTAGACGAACCTCCACGAGGACAGGTGAGTACGGCGCGCTCGGCGTGACCGTGAAGCTGACCCCTGCCCGGGTCGCGCGGATCCGGACGTGCCGAAGGCCGACGATCAGTCGCCGTGCCTGGCTCGCCCCACCGGCCGAGGCCGCAACGTAATCACCTGTCGCCTCGACGGCCACCGTCGTCTTCCACGTTCCGTCAGCTGCCGGCGAGACCGTTGCAATCGACGTGAACGCAGCGCCGTTGATGCTGCGTTGGATCGCGACGGGCTCTGCAGGGTCGGCCGTACGCCCCTCGAACTCGACCTCTGTGCCCACCGCGACGGCGGCGGTCGGTAGCGGCCCAAGCGTCACACGCCGGACGTCGACCACGCCGACGATGCTGGGATGGATCGTGCAGTGGTAGCGGTACGTCCCGACCTCGTCGAACCGGGAGGCGAAATGGCCGTTCGGGCCAACGCTGCCGGAGTTGAAGAGCCCCGTATCCGAGGTCACCGTGTGCGTGCGCTGACTGACGTTGGTCCAGCTCACCGTTTCCCCCGGCAGGACGTCGAGCTGCGAAGGACGATAGTCCGAGAACTCGATGTTCACCCCCTGAGGCTTCACGACCGCACCGGCCGGCGCGAGCAGGAGGCAGAGCGCAAAGCCTGCTGCGACCAGAATCCGGGCCATCATCGCGCCACCCGGTAGATCCCGATCATCCCGTTCATCATGTGATCCTCGACGTGGCAGTGGTAGAGCCACGTTCCCGGCGCGTTCTCACGCCAGCGGATGCGGTACGACTCGGCGGGACCAACCGCCTGGGTGTCGCGCGAGATGCTGCCGGGCGTGGCCCACCGGTGCCCGTGAACGTGGAACGTGTGGAAGTCGGAGCCGAGCGCCATCACATCCCACTGCACGAGCTCGCCGACCTTCGCATGAAAGACCGGGGTGTTGCCGACGAACGCACGACCGTCGATCGTCATGAACTTGCCCATCGGAGAGAGGACGACCTGGAACTCCCGGTCAGGGGCCTGCTCGCCGCGCCCGAGGATCGAGAGCATCCCGAACATTCCACCGCCAATCGAATTCATCATCGACGGCGAGTGGTCGTGATAGGGCCACACGCCGGCGGAGTCCTCGCCGGCCGTGAGCTTGTAGGTATAGGTCTGGCCCGGTTTCACGTTCCCATCCTTCCCCGAGAAGCCGGGGATGAAGGCGCCGTCCGAGCTCGGTGCGTAGTGAACGCCGTGGAAGTGCATCGAGTGCGGCTCGCGACGCAGCGTGTCCATGTTCTTGAAGTGGATCCGAATACGATCTCCCACCCGTGCCCTGATCAGCGGGCCGGGGATGACGAGTCGGTCCGAGCTCGATCGCGAGGCATTCGGCAGCGGCTTACCCCAGTTCGGGGTGTACCGACGGTAGACGACGGTCTGGATCACGGTGTCCGCGAGCGGGACATCCATGCCCATGATCGCGTCCCGCCCGTTGGGAACGATGTTCCAGGTGATGGGGACTGCGGCGACCCAGTAGTCGATCGTCGCCCCGCCCCCACGGGTACCCGATCCGAGCGCGGCAGCGCCCGGCCCGACGAGACCGACGCCGAACACGCAGAGCGCGAGGGCGCCGGCTCCTGCCAGCGCCCTCGCTCCCCATCGGCTCCGTGGGCCGAGTGTCAGTTGACGTCCACTTCTGCCTGCATCCACGGATGGATGAGACACATGAAGTAGAGCTTCGTGCCCGACGGTGCAGTCACCACCAGGTCGATGTGCTCGCCCTTCTTGCCGGATCCCGTGATCCCGGAATCCCCGGGCACGTCGACGGACGGTGCCGTCGCCTGCCCGACCCCGTTCTCGAGGAACGGGAACTTCGGCGGCGCGTCGCTGTTCGGATCCGCACCGTGGGCTTTGCCGAGCTTCTCACAGATCTTGCAGCGCTCCATTGCTGCGCCCGTCCTCGGCGCGTCCTTCTTGGCCACGACCGTGAAGGTGTGAGGGCCTTCTCCGGCTGCGATGTTGACGATGTGGAGGGTGTCGCCCGAGTTCACCTTGTAGACGTCCTTGTTCCAGCGCAGGTTGTCCTGGATGTATCGGTTGACCACCACCTTCAGTGGTGGCGATACCGCCTTGATGGTGGTGACGCTCGTCGATGCGTCCCGTCCTGCCATCGCGCCCGTCACGACGACCGCCGCTGCGAGGCAGGCTGTTGCCGCCCAGAGAAGAAGCTTCCGCGAAATCATCGGATCCTTTCCGGCGGGCAAGCAGCCCGTCCCTTTCTGGAGATCTCGGCTTGCTCCTCCGGCTCGCCGAGCCTTGCTCGCCCGAACGTACGCCGGGATCGTTACGAGTTCGTTACGAGAGATGTTCAGGAGGACGGCTCGTCGTCACCGGCGAGGTCGAGCTCCCCCGATCAGCGAGGCGGCCCGGCGATTCGCCGCATGAGGGCGAGCGTGATGTAGGCACCTGGCACGAACATGACCGCGGCGGCAGCCATCAGCGCCTTCGCTGCCGTGCTGTCGAGATCGACCGCGAGTGCAGCCAACATGCAGGCCGCTCCGAGGCTGCAAAGTGCGGGGCCGAGGTAGTCGCGACGTCTCACTGCACCATGGTGCCTGCGTGGCGGGGTGCCTGCGTGGCGCCGCGGCGTAGTCGCTCAGGACGTGGAGAGCTCTATGTGCGAGACGGTCTCCGCGTACCGCGTCCTCGCGGTCTCGACGACGCCACGCTCGACCCAATCGGTACCGGTGCCCGTCTTCGTGACGAAGACGATCTCATCCGGGGCGAACTCCCGCACCCCGTCATCCGCGGCCTGGAGGGGATCGTCCGCGCCGGTCTCGCCCCTGGCCGTGATTCCCGCCGCAGCGAGCGCGGCAACGGTATCGTCGAGATGCTTGCGGGCGTCGACGTACTGCGACTCGTCCCCTGTCCACCGAGCAATCCGCGAGCCGATCGCGGGGGCGATCACGAGGACCTCTACGACATCTCCCGCCGGCGTGCTCTGCGAGCTCCGAGGGGAATGCTGGGTCGACGCAGCTCTCGTCGGCGATCACGAGCACGCGGTAGGGACCGTCGGACGCGCCGGCGCCGGGGGACGAGACGGAAGCCGGAGCCGGCGTCGCGGCGACGGGATGAGGATTCTTCCTCGCGTACCGCGCAATCAGCACTGTCGCGAAGATCAGCCCGGCGGCGCCCACGATCAGCCACGCCCACACGCCCTCGACCCAGGCGATGGCGAGCACCACCCCGATCCCGAACAGCACGGCGACGATCGGTAGAGCCATCAGCTCGGTTCGTGTCGAACCGCTCTTCATCTCGCGCACCTCCTACCCGTTGCTCATCAGCTCGCTGCAGCTCGACGAGTCCTCGAACGCGCTCTTGATCTCACCCTGCGCGTCGAGGTTCTCGAGCTCTGTGATCGTCGAGCTGACCTCTGTTCCCATCTTCGCGAGCGCGGCGGTAACCGCCGGAACCGCCTTGAGGATCCCCGCGACCCCGGATGCCTCGCCGAGTGCGTCCTCGATCGTCGACACCTCGTCCTTGACCTCGCTCGAGAGCTGATCAATCGACTCCTTCGCCTGCTGACCCGCCTCCGTGTCGGGCGTCCCGAGAGCCTCGAGGTCCGAGGTGAACGTCTCGGTGGCCGCCCGGGCGTCATCGACCGCGCTCGTAAGCGTGTCCTTCGACAGGTCGCCACCCGTGACCGAGTCGCCGATCGACGAGATCGCCGAGGTCCAGGTCGTGATCGCCGAGCAGAGCCCACTCGCCCACTCGCTCGTCGGAGATGCGTCACTGCTGCTGGAGGTGTCGCTCGAACCGCCGCACCCTGCTGCGAGGAGCGCGGCGACGGCGACGGTCGCGGCGAGGGTCCCGCGCTTGGAAAGAACGTCATTGGTCATGCGATAGACCCTACGGGATTCGTGAGGGCCGATGCGCCGTCCCGGGCGAACCCGGGACGGGTGCCCAACGTGCTTCGGCTTCCTACAGCCCGAACTCCGCGCCAACCCGACCGACCTCGACCGCCGTCTTGAGCGCCGCATAGTCCTTCTCGTTCTGGTCGGCGTACGCCTCGGCGAACCGCGCCATCGCGCGGTCGAAGGTGTCGCCTCCACCGAGGTATCCCGCGATCGCAACACCGTCGCCGGCTCGTGCGTGGGCACGCGCGAGCTCCGTGCCGCAGATCCGGGCGTAGATCCCGAGGCCCCGTGGCTCCATGACCTCGACCTGCGCAGACATCTTCGAGTCCCACAACTGGCGGATATAGAAGTCACGCTTGACGCCGTCGATGCCCTCGATCTTGATCCAGCCCAGCATGATGTCGCTCGCTGCCTGGGTCAGGCGCTGGCCCTCGACCACCCGCTGGCCGGAGTTCGCGAACTCGCTGCGCCCGAGAAACGGCTCCAGCACCGACTGCTGCGCCTCCTTGAACTGAAGGAACAGTGGGTCGTCACCGTCCCGCCCCAGCAGTAGGCAGATCCAGGCGCGCGTCCCGACGCTGCCGACACCGACCACCTTCCGTGCCGCATGGACGTACCGGTAGCGCTCGAGCAGCTTCCGCCGATCGCCGGCGAGCGTTCGCCGGTAGGAGCGGATCACGGTGTGCAGGAAGTCGTGCAGGCGATCCGCCTGGTCGCCGGCGACGTCCTCGATCGGCACGATGAGCGGCGGGTCACCTGTGATCCTTGGCTCTCCGTCGACCATCGTGGTCAGCTTGCCGAACGCCTTGATGCTGTCCTTCGCGCGCCCCTTGGCGATATTCGCCTCGAACCGTTTCCTGTTCGTCTTCAGCTCCCTCGCCGTCGCCTCGCGACGGATCTCGGTCATCAGGTCGTCGATGTTGATCCGCGAGTACCAGAGCGGCAGATTCCCCATGACCGAGAACTTCCGGATGCTCTCCCGATACGAGCGACCGACCTCCTGGTTGATCGCCTCCCGCTGCTTCTCGTCGAAGCCACGGTCTCGGCCCGCGACTGCGAAGCTCGCGACGAGCCGCTTGACGTCCCACTCGAACGGCCCGAGCAGCGTCTCGTCGAAGTCGTTGAGGCTGAATACGAGCGCGCGATCGGGCGCCGCGTACCCGCCGAAGTTCGAGAGATGCGCGTCGCCGCAGAGCTGGGTGTACAGCGATGTCCTCGGCCCGCTCGCGAGGTCGGAGGCCATCAGGTACGCGGCGCCGCGATAGAACGTGAACGGCGAGACGAGCATCCTGCCGTAGCGAATCGGCACGAGCTCGGGCACGCGGCTCTGCGCCTGCTCCTCGAGCAGCTCGACCGGGTCCGGTCGATGGGCGGCGGGCTCCCAGTCTCCGTGTGACCTACGCGATACCTCGGCTCTGGTCGCCTTGCCGCGCGCCGTGCGCTCGGCGACCGTGAAGTGCTCGACGCGACCACCGACGGCCGTTCGCTTCGTGGGAGCTTCCGCGCCGCCGTTCCCGTCCTCCTGCTCCTGTGCTCCCGCGGCGTCCTGCGCTTCGTTTGCCTCCATCGTCAGATCCTCGTCATTGGTAACTCATTCGTCAACCCTCCGCTTCGTTTCCACCGCCGAAACGGTGCTCGTGTCTCGCAAGTGTGCTCGCCCCTGTTGCGGCGCGAAAGGCTACAAGTATCAACAACTGGAGTACGGGTGGAGCCTATTCGATGACCGGGAACCAGTGGCCGAGGCGCAGGACTACCAGCCCTCAGACGGAATGCAGACACCGAAGGTCGTAACTGCAGCGTTCTCTCGAAGGGAGTCATGATGAACTCGAAGAGCATGGCGGGCTGGATTGGCTTCGCCGGGATCCTGATGCTGATCGTCGGGATGGTCGACTTCTTCCAGGGCCTGATCGGCCTGTTCAAGGACGACTACTACGTCGTTACGGCATCCGGATACCTTGCCGTCAACCTGACGACGTGGAGCTGGATCCTGATGCTGTGGGGCGTGCTGCTCGTTCTTGCAGGTCTCGGGCTGCTCGGCGGACAGGGATGGGCGCGCTGGTTCGCGATCCTGATCGTCGGCGTGAACTTCTTCACCCAGCTCGGCTTCCTCGGCAATAGCAACTATCCGCTCTGGGCGCTGACGGCACTGACGCTGAACGTGATCGTGCTCTACGCGCTGACGGCGCGGTGGGACGAGAGCACGGCGGACATGGCCTAGCAGCGAGTCCGGAATCGAGGCCGTCGCGCAGCTGTGCTGCGCGACGGCCTCTCTTTCTCGGGCGCGTTCGTCCCGCGCTCAGTCGCTGACCGAAGCAACGTGCTCAACGCCCTGCGCGCGGGCCGTGAGCAGGATCACGAGGCTCACCGCGGCCACCCAGACGGGAAAGAGCAGTACCACGATCTTGAAGAACGAGACGCCGAAGAGCATGACCACCGCGACCACGTAGCCGACGATCACGAGCCAGCGCGGCAGACTCGCCGTGCGCAACGCGAGCGTCGAGACGGTGATCATGAAGACGGCGGCCGCACGCACGCCGTAGACGTAGAGAAACGTATATGCGAGCGCGCGCGCAAGCCCGATCGCGTCGGGGCTCGGGAGCGGCGCCCCCTGGAACTTCACCGCAAGGAGCGGAGCACCCGCGGTGGCGGCGGCGGCGAAAAGCATTGCCACGAAGAGCAGGCCGCTCCCGAGGAAGACGGTCGCGAAGAACCGATCCTCCCTGTCGCCGAGATGGCTTCGGATCACGGCGATGAACCAGAGGAACGCAATGCCGGCGAACGGGGCGAGGTAGAGGCTGACAAACGCAACACGCTTGGAATCGCCGCGGAGGTACCAGTCAGCGACCTCCGCGGGGCTGCTTTCCGCGGCAGGCTGGCCCCGGACGAGAAGGATGGCGCCGATGAACAGGGCCGCGAAGAGGAGGCCGGCGACACCCGCTGCGCGAGGGGCGCTGACGTCGCGAACCAGTGGCCCGACCAGCGGCGTCGATGCTTCGGGCGCGCCCTTTGACACGAGCGTCCTACCTACGCAGCCGCGGCGGGCTCGCCCGTCACGTCGACGCCGGTCGGCTCTTCCTTCCCTGCCTCGCGCGCGAGCGAAATCATGACGGCCCCGGCGAGTGCCAATCCGAGCCCGATCACGGCAACCACGATATGCCACGTCGGCCGGCTGAGCGTCTCGTTGAGGAGGAGGACGCCGATGAGGATGCTGACAACAGGGTTCGCCACGGAGACCGTCGCCACCGGATGGGGCAGGCGCCCCGTACCGAGCGAGACCTGCTGGAGCACGAAGCCGAGCACTCCGGCGACCGCGAGTGCGTAGCACTCCCAGTGCGAGAGCATCGTGCCGACGCTCTCGTGGAGGTAGTCGAGCGTCGACGGCGTCAGGGCCGCCGAAACCCCGAAGAGCATGCCTGCGACGGTTCCGTAGGCAGCCGCGGTGACGGTGAGGCTGCCGCCCCGGCCGAGGATGAGCAGAATCACGGAAACCGCGACGACGATGCCGATCGCGATCGCCCACTCGTTGTTCGGGGCGCTGTCGTTCCTCCGCCGGATCGCCGAAGTACGAGTAGAGGGCGAGACCGACCACGATCACGATCGCGCCGACCACCTCGCGACGCCCGACGTGCTGCCCCGTCAGGAAGTAGCCGAGCGGCAGCGCGAAGATGACGGTGGTGACGAGCAGGGGCTGGATGATCGAGATCCGCCCGCGATCGAGTGCGGCCGCCTGAAACACGTAGCCGGTCAGGAGCGCAAGCGTTCCGAACAGTCACCACGTCTGCCCCACAAGACGCATGAGCGACTTCGGGTCGCCGAGCGAGATCTTGGGAAGGTTGAGCGCACCCTTCTGCTGCAGCGTTGCGGCAACCGCGAAGAGAAATGCTGCGATGAGCGCGAGGACGTCAGCCACGGGCGCAGACTACGACACACGCCGGTCGTTGGCAACATCCGACGGGCCGTCGAGCCGGGGTGGGCCACCGACCACCTGCCGATCGCCGCGGAGCACAGCCGTGACGGCAGGAGCGTTCTCGCAGAGCACAGACGACTCGAGCTCGGGCAACGCGGAACGCAGCCGGCGCATCACCCGGATCGACGAGCTCCCGCTCAACATGAGCGGCCGAACCCCGTAGGGCGCTGTCACCGGATCGGACGGGATGTCCCGAGCCCCTGGCGGTCCTCGGTCGCCGCTATCCGGCGCTCCGTCGGGTCGGCATGCGCACGTTCGACCGTCGCGTCCAGCATCGCCAGCTGGGCCTCGACCGCAGGTTGCCGATAGGGCGGCACCGACGCGTGGAGGTCTTCGAGAAGCGCGCGGAGCCTGCGGGTGACCTGTGCCGACGTATCGCCGAAGCAGCGCGCCTCGTCGAGCGCAATGCTGAGGAAATCGTCCCAGGATCGCGCCGGAAAGCGCAGCCGCACCTGGCCCGCCCCGTCGCGCAGCTCCCCCGGGTTGAGCCTCCGTCCGGCGAGCAACCGCAACAACAGGTCGATCTGATCGATCGCCTGGACGGAGGTGGTGGGATCGTTGATGCCCGGGGAGAGCGCCTTCGAGGAGATATCGGCGAGCAGCCGCAGGACGAACGCCGGATCCTGTTTCATCGTGCGCTCGTCTCCGACTGCGACCGATCGTCGCAGTCGCTCGTCGTCGACGGAGCCCCTGCCGTAGACGCGGAAGAGCGGCGTCTCGGGTGCGACCAGGTCACCGATAGACGGAATCAGCTCCACGATCACATCCGTCTCGCGCGCGAGAACGACGAGCCCTTTCATGTCGATGCTCTGCAGGACGCCCGCCTCCCCGTCGAAGTCGACGAACCTCGAGGGCCCGGCGGCCGGCGACTCGGGCTCCGCGACGGCGACGACCGGGTTCAAGGCCGGCTCGGGGTAGAAGCCCTGAATCACCCTGGCCCCATCTCTGCCGAGATCCCTCACGACGGCGGCGACCCGCAGGCTCTGCGTCGTCCTGTCGATCAGGCGCAGGAACATCACCATGCTCAGCAGAAGCAGCAACAGCGAGACGCTGATCGAGTTGTCGGGAACGAAGCTCGGGTCGTCGGACAGCCCTACCGTGCGCAGCACCGCAAGGGCGTAGACGAACGTGGCCATGAACACGCCCAGCGAGATCTTCGTGGTCGGATCGCGGAGGAAGCGGCGCAGCATCCGCGGCGAGAACTGACTGGAGCCGAACTGGACTGCGAGCAGCAGGATCGAGAAGACGAAGCCGGTGAAAGTGATCATCCCACCCGCGATCGCGCCGAGGATCGACTCGGACGCACCGGAGCCGAAGGAGATCCCGATCGTGAAGCTCGTTCGCTCGTCCACGATCGGCAGGAGCAGCCCCAGCACGATCGCCAGGAAGACAAATGCCCCGGGCACGATCCAGAGGCTGTTGCGGACGTATTCGTAGACTTGCCACCGGAGCCGCCAGGACATTCGAAGCACCTCGTCGCTTGAGTACGGAGCGAGCGCTGATACTACTCGGGGTCCGTAGGCCCGCGGCCGGTCAGTGCCCGGGTACTCCGAGAGGAGGAACGAAGACGACACGGGGGTCGTGACGAGGAGCGGCCGGATCGTCGAGCCGCGTTCGCGGTCGAGCGTCTCACGAGGGGTGTCGAGGTCGGCGCACACGTGCGGCCGAGGAACGGCTCGGGCACCGACGGCTGCGCCTCCTTGAACTGGAGTCGAGGCGTGGTCGGTGGCCGAGGTGCTCAGAGTGCTCGGCGGGGACCGCTTCGGGCCGACCTAGAACTCAGGCGCCCGGTTCTGCGTCGTGCTCCGCCTGCCTGGCGGCCTGCTTCTCCGCCTTCTTTCCGGCCTTGCGGGCCTTGTGGGCCGCGGACTGCTCCGCCGCCTTCTCCTTCGCTCCGGTGTAGGAGGTTCCGACGAGCTGCTTTCCACCCGTCCAACCGAAGACCCAGATCGCGAGCACCGTTCCGAAGACGACGTTCCATGCGGTGACGATGAGTTGCTGGCCGAGCGAGTACGCCGTCGCGTTCTCCGTCGTCGTCACGCTCGAGAGCGAGATGCTGTTCACGGCCTGTGTGATACCGACTCCACCTGGCGTGAACGAGACGGTGTTCGCGAGGGAGTTACCACCCACGACCGACATGATCGTGTGGAACGTCACGGGTATTCCGTACGCCGCGAGAAAGATGCCGATCACGACAAGCTTCGCGACCCAGGAGCCGAACGACGGCAGCAGGACCTTCACGGTGTAATCGCGGGGGCGGGCCAGGATCGCTCCCCCCTGCTTTGCCTTCTCCCAGAGGCCCTTGATCCTGTCCCAGAAGTGGCGGATGAGGAGATAGGACGCAACAACCGCGGCGACGATAAGGAGGGGGATGAGCAGGCGGTGGTTGTCGACCACGCCGAGCTGGAGATTGAAGGAGCCCGGGACGGAGAGGAAGAGGTAGAGGTACACGAGCACGCCGATCACCGTGTAGAAGATCTTCTGCACCGTCATCGCTCCGAGAATGCCCGGGAAGGTCGCGTCGCGGATCAGCGCCATGTACATCAGGAGCGAGGCGAAGGTGCCGATGTTCGCCGGGAGGAAGCCGTTCATGGCGACCCCCACGGCATAGGCCGCGAGGATGTCACGGTAGCGCACGCCGCCGTCGGGATAGCCGGCGGCGAGGATGAAGTACCAGGCGAGCGCCGTCAGGGTCGTCTGGATCGTCTGGAAGAAGAGACCCGCCACGATGTACTGGATCGAGATCTCCGTCATCGTGTCCCAGACGGACTTGAGCCAGTCGAGGACGCCGAAGCCGGCGACGTGACAGATCACGAGCACGGCGGCAATTCCGAGCAGCCAGAGGGCGATCTTGACGAGCCGGCTCGACCGCGAGCGGTCGTGGAACGGTGTCACCACGCGGACGGTGTGGTGGACCGCACTCATGAGAACGAGGCTACCGCTTCCGGAGGACGGCGGCTAGTTCTGGCGGCGATCGCGGATCATGCGGCCGCCGATCACGTCCGCGACGGCGATCGTGATCCAGATGATCAGCGTTGCGAGAACGTAGGTCGCGACGCCGCTGATCGAGATGTCCGAGATTGCGATGTTGACGATGATCAACGCGATGATCGTCGAGGCAAGCGCGAGCAGTCCGGCCATCGCCACCGACGGCTGGCGGACGAGCACCTTGATCGCGAAGAAGTTGACAATGATGTGGACGATCCAGAACAGGATCGTCGCGGTGACGATCGCCGTTGTCGAGGCCGAGAAGTCGCTTAGCAGCGCGACCGAGAGGATGATCCCGGTGGCGATGCCGATCAGGCTTGCAGCAAGACGGATGACCCAGCGGCCGAGCATGGTCATACCGTAACCCTCCGAAGACTTCGGTGTCCAGTGGGTTGCAGCAACGCCCGACGAGCTCCTGCCGCGCCAGGCCCATCCCCCGTCGCGAAGACCGCCGTTGTTGCGGCAGCCGTGACGCCCGGCCGGGGAGTCGGTCGACGCGGGGCGGGTCGTCAGCGGCGGCCAGCCCCCCGCACGATGTCGAGCGGCGGAGTCGTTTAGATAGACCGGGCAAGTGACTGCGAGGTGCTTTCTCCTCCGTCCTCAGGGGATTGCTGAACGAGTAGTATCCGTCGACCCGTGAGCGAGTCGATCTTCATATGACCCTACTGTGGGCCGGACTCATCGTGCTGCTCGCCGCCACGATCGCGATCTCGGCGATGCTGTTCGTCCGCCGAACGGCACCGGAAGGAAGCTACTTCCAGGACGGCGACCGGGCGTCCGGGGTGTTCGGTGTCCTGTCGACAGGGTTCGCGATCCTACTCGGGTTCGTAGTGTTCCTCGCCTTTGCGAGCTATGACACGTCCCGCAGCGGGGCCGAGGCCGAAGCGCAGACGGTCGCAGAGCAGTTCCAGACCGCGCAGTTGCTCCCCGTCGCGGCGCGCGAGGATCTGTCGAACGCACTCGCCTGCTACGCACGGAGTGTCGTCTACACGGAATGGCCCAAGATGACGTCCGGGGCCGGCCCGGAGCTGATCAACCCGTGGGGCGTCACGATGTTCCGCGCGCTCGAGAAGATCGAGCCCGTCAAGGCATCGGAGCAGGCGGCGTACGGGAAGTGGCTCGACCAGCAGTCGGACCGCCAAACGGCCCGATCCGACCGCATGCACGGCGCCGAGGGCGTGATTCCGGTGCCATTGTGGATCGTGCTGTTCCTGTCCGCGAGCATCATCTTCGTCTTCATGCTGTTCTTCGCGGACAGCGCCGAACGCGCGGTGACCCAGGGGATGATGATGGGCGGAGTCGCGATCGTGATCTCTTCGACGCTCCTGCTTCTCTGGTTCCTCGACAACCCGTACCACGAAGGAGCGGGAGGACTGCGCCCGACGGCAATGGAGCGAACGCTCGAGCTGGTGAACGCCCAGGCGAAGATCGTCGGCATCCGCGTCGGCCAGGGGTGTGATGAGCGAGGAGTCCCACGCTGACGTCGAAGCAGTCCGACGTCGGCGGGAAGGAGCGCTGGATCGAGGCTCACGGCATCGATCTCCTCTCGACGCTGCTCCTCACGCTGGCCGCAGTCGCCACGGCCTGGGCGAGCTATCAGGCGGCACACTGGCGGAGCGAGCAGGGGCTTGCGGGCAATCGCTCGATCTCCGCCCGCGTGCAGGCGAACAAGACGTCCGGCGAGGCGAACCGCCAGATCCAGATCGATGTCGCCACCTACGTCCAGTGGGTGGACGCCTACCAGCAGGGAGATGAGGAGCTTGCGGCGTTCTACTACCGTCGGTTCCGCCCCGAGTTCAGCCCCGCAGTCGACGCATGGATTGCGACGAGACCGCTCAAGAACCCCAAGGCTCCGCTGACACCGTTCGCGATGCCCGAGTATCGCTCGGCGGCGATCGCCGCGACAGAGTCGCTCGAGCGCAGGGCCGACGCCGAGTCGCTGCAGGCACAAGCGCAGGTCCGAAAGGCCGACCGGTACACCCTCTGTGTCGTGATGTTCGCGCTGGCGCTGTTCTTTGCCGGCATCAGCACCCGGATCCGGGTGCCGAGCTCCCGCCTCATTGCGCTTGGGATCGGCTGGGTTGCGTTCCTCGGCGCAGTCATCTGGATGGCGACGTTCCCGGCCAGCCTCAGCCTTTAGGGCGAACCGACGGTTTCGACGACGCGGAACGTCTCGCAGACAACGACCGTTTCGTCGTCGATCACGACGGGGGGGTCTCCGAGAGCAGCGGCCATCTCCGGTGACGTGAAGAAACGGACGTGGGCTTCGCGCCATGCCGCGACGGTGTCGAAGCCCTCGCCCTCGTCGATCGCGAACTGGAGACCGACGTCGGCCAGGCGGCGCAGCTCGACCTCGAGCGTCTCGATCACGACGACTGGGCGGCCGTCCGAGTCGATGACGAGCGAGCGTTGGCCGGGCTCCTCGAGTGGCCGACCTTCGCGGAGATACTCCTCGTGGAGGCCGGTCGTCGTCGTCTTCTCGCCGCTGACGATCGCTGCGACGAGCCTCTCGCGCAGCGGGCCGGGAAACGCAAACTCGGCAAGCGGAAGCCTGGCCGGAGACCCCGTCTGCCGCATCGCCGCCGAGGGCGTCGTTCACCACGCCCGTGACGATCGCACAGACCACGAAGACCGTGGCACTCAGGTACATGGAGAAGAGGAAGACGAAGATCGCGGCTGCCGAGCCGTAGATCTGGGTGAAGTCAGCCGGCCCGGCGAGGTACCAGCCGAGGCCGATCTGCAGCCCCTGGAGGCCGATCGCGGCTGCACCGCCGCCGAGAAGTGCGGCGCGCCAGCCGGGACGGCGGCGTGGCAGGTAGCGGTAGAGAAGCACGAGGATCCCGAACAGGAGCGTCGCGGGCACGATGACACCGAAGACGAGCCCGAAACCGAACGGTTGCCAGCCGAGCGTCTCATCGACCCGCTCGCTCCACTTCGTTGCGATGTTCTCGAGCGCCGAGAGCACGACCGCGGCGAGAATCACTCCAAGCGCGCCGAGAACGAGCAGGCCGCTGACGAGCCGCCCGCGCACGAGGCTTCGCGAGACGCCGCCGTCGAAGACGACGGCGAGCGTCTTCTGCATCGAGTTCATCACCCCTGTCGCGCCCCACAGGGCGAGCCCGAGGGTGAATGAGGCCGGCGAGGCTCCAGGGTGAAGGCACCGAGGAGATCAGCGTGTCGAGCTTTGCGACTCCCTGCGGCGAGAGGTCGAACTGGTCACCGATCGCCGATACGAGGTCCTGCTGATCGACCCTGCTCGACGAGAGCACCTGGGCAAGGATCGTCGCCACGAACGTCGCGAGGGGAATGAGCGAGAAGAGCGCACGATAGGAGATCGCCGCCGCAAACTGCGAGCCGCCGAGACGACCGTAGAGGGAGATCACATCCTGAACGACGGAGGTGATCCAACGGACGGCCGACGGGGGCTCGCGCATCGGGCGACGGTAGCGGGCGAGCGCCATGTCTCGCGCCACCTCCCCGGCGGGGGCCGGGCCCGTGCCGCTACTGAGCGGGTTTGGCGGCGCGGAAGGCTGCGACGGCGTCTTCGAGTGTCGCGAAGATGTGGTCCTCGCCGATCTTGGCGGTCAGTCCGAATCGTTCGAGCTCGGGCCGGACGGCGTCACGGACGTCGGCGACCGCGAAGACGACGCCGCGCGCCTCGAGTTGCCCGGCGAGCTCGACGAGGGTCTTGCCGCCGGTGTAGTCGACGTCGTCGACCGCGTTCGCGAGCAGGACGAACCACCTTGGCGGCTCCGGGCCGGAGACGAGAGCGATCGCCTCCTCGGTAAAGCGCGCCGCGTTCGCGTAGAAGAGCCCGACGCCGAAGCGGTAGACGACGAGACCCGGCTCGGTGACTGAACCCTGCTCGGCGGGGACGGAGACGATCTTGCCGGCCTCGTCCTTGGTGATTACCGAGTCGTGCGGGTCGTAGTGGCGCCTGACGTGGTCGAGGAGCGAGAGCACGATCGCGAGGATGACGCCTTGCTCGACGCCGACGCCGACGACGACCGCCGCGGTGATCGCAGCGATCCAGAACTCGTCGCGGCGCAGCGCGTAGATCTCCTTCATGTGCCGCCAGTCGATCAGCTTGATCCCGATCACGAACACGACCGCTGCGAGGACGGCGTTCGGCATGTACTGCAACGGCTTCGTCAGGAACAACAAGACGATCGCGACCATCGCCGCCATCGCGAGCATCGAGATCTGGCTCGACGCCTTCGCCTCCTCGGCCATCTTGCTCTTCGTGGGGCTCCCGTTGATGACGAAGGTGCTGCTCAGGCCGGCGGCGATACTCGCGACGCTGAGGCCGACGATGTCGGTGTTCTCCTCGAAGTGCTCCTTGTACTTGACCGCATAGGCCCGCGAGGTCGCGGCGCTCTGCGCGATGATCACGAGGAACATCGAGACACAGGTCGCGAGCAGCGGCCCAACATCGTTCCAGCCGATTCCGCTCGGAAGCCCGATCGAGGGCAGTCCACTCGGCACCGGCCCGAGCGTCGAGACGCCGTGCGACTCGAGGTCGAAGCCCCAGCTGATCGCGATCATCCCGACGACCGCAACGAGTCCGCCAGGGATCATCGGGATCCACTTCTCGAACACGACCAGGATCGCGATCACCGCGAGCGAAACCGCGAGCGTCGCGAGCGAGGTGTCGGGAATCTCCTTCAGCGTGTCCCAGAACTTGACCACCGTGCCGCTGAGCTGATCGAGGCTCACCTTCGGCGAGGCCACGCCGAGCATCCCGGCGAACTGTCCGAGCGCGACCTGGATCCCGACACCGGTGAGAAAGCCTACGAGCACGGTGCGCGAGATGAAGTCGGCAAGAAAGCCGAGTCGTGCAACTCGCGCGAGGATCAGGAGGCCGCCCGTGATCAACGCGGCGAGACTCGCAAAGGCAAGCCATTCGTCTGACTCCGGAGTGAGCCCTGAGATGCTCAGCCCGGCGATACCCGCGTACATGATCGCGGCCGTTGCCGAATCACCACCGACGACGAGGTGGCGCGACGAGCCAAGGATCGCGAAGGCGATTGCGGGCAGAAGGATCGTGTACAGGCCCGTGATCACCGGCGTTCCGGCGATCTTCGTGTAGCCCATCACCTCGGGGATCGCGAGCGCCGCAAGCGTCACTCCGGCAATAACGTCCTTGGACAGCATCGCCTTGTTGAACGGGCGGATCCCCTGCAGGACGGTGATGTAGCGGCCGAGGCCGGAGCGGCCGTTCGAGGGCGTTGCTGCGGGCGCAGAGCTCACCGTGTCAACTCGTTCCTGCGAGATGTCGGACTAGAGCGTGGTGCGGCACAGCGGGCAGCATTGCAAATCCTCTGATTCCGCGGCGCAGTCAATCACCGGTGGGCACGGAGCGGGTCGCCCTGCGAAGCGAATCCCGCTCACGCAGGCACGGAGGGCGCCGCACCATGGCACTGCTTCCACTTGCGCCCGCTGCCACACGTACACGGGTCGTTGCGGCCGCGCCTCGCATCCTCGGCGGCGTACCGAGCGACGATCTCGGACGGAGCGCCGTCGGCGCGAAGCCTGTCCGTCATGAACCGCATCGCGGGGTCGACGTGATGGAAGAACGCCTTGAAGCCAGCAGCACAGGTAGTTGAGGCCCGCCTCGCCGTCCGGGGTGCGAATGAACCGGTCCTTGGGGCAGCCGCCGTGGCAGGCGAATGCGTACGTCGCAGTCGAGGCAGAACTGCGGCAGCGTGTCGCGCTTGTCGAGCCCGAACTGCACCTGCTGCTGCGACGCAACCATGTCGAGCATCCGGTGCTCCTTGATGTTCCCGAGCTTGTGGGCCGGCTCGACGAAGTGATCGCACGAGTAGAGGTCGCCCGTGTGCTCGAGCGCCAACGCGAGGCCACACGTCTCGGAGTGGACACACAGCCCGGGCGGCTCACCGAACCAGTTCGCGAGCGTCACGTCGAACAGCTGCACGTACACCTCGCCCACGTCGCGGCGCACCCATTCCTCGAAGACGTCGATCAGGAAGCGGCCGTACTGCTCGCCGCCGATCGAACGATTGGTGACCAGATCTCCCTTCTGCTCGTACAACGGCCGGTCACGCCAGGACGACCACGGCACCTCCCCGTCGGCGGCCTCGGCCACGCGCTCGATGATCGGGATGAACTGGATGAAGCGTGCGTCGCATTCGTCGCGCAGGAACCGGTACACCTCGAGGGCGTGGTCGCCGTTGCGCGCGTGCACGGTCGTCAGGGCGTTCCACTCCACCCCGGCCGACCGCAGGTGCCCGAGCCCTTTCATGACCTGGTCGAACGACCCCTTGCCACCCTTGTTGACCCGGTAGGCGTCGTGCAGCTCCTGCGGCCCGTCGATCGAGATCCCGACGAGGAAGTCGTGCTCCTTGAAGAACGCTGCCCACTCCTCGTCCAGCAACGTCCCGTTCGTCTGGATCGTGTACGCCGCCCGCTGCCCAGGTTTCAGATACCGCTCCGCCAATTCGATCGAGCGGCGGAAGAAATCGAGACCCATCATCGTCGGCTCGCCACCCTGCCACGCGATCGCGACCTCGGGCACCGTCGCATGCGCCTCGATCAGCTGCCGGAGGTACTGCTCCAGCAGCTCGTCGGCCATCCGGAACCGCGAGCCCGGGTACAGCATCTCCTTCGAGAGGAAGAAGCAGTAGGAGCAGTCGAGGTTGCAAATAGCCCCCGTCGGCTTGGCGAGCAGGTGGAAGGCCGGCGGCGCAGGGCGCGCCGCCGCCATCTCCCGACCGTCTTCCACCTGGGCTACCAACGAGTCAGACCGCCGCACTCACTGCCGTGCGAACGCCGCGCGGGCCTCGGCCGCGAGATCGGTGAAGGACTCGCCGCTGACATCGATCATCACGCGCTTGACCGTGCCGCCGACGAACGGCCACGGAGCGTCGCCGACGTAGTCGTCCGTCACCTGCTCGGCGCCCGAGCGGCCGACGACCAGGCCGCCGCCGCCGAGGCCGAACTTGCCCGGCTGCGTCATGATCGTCGCCTCGCCCACCGCTTTGTCGCGGATGTGAAGAGCGAGTGTGCCCTGCGTCGGCATGGTCGTGTTCGTGCGCTCGAACGTCGCCGAGAGCACGACGTGCCCGGTGGGAATCGTCTCGTCCGAGACGATCGTCTGGACGTGCTCGCCGACGAAGTTGTAGGCGTAGACGAGCTTGCCCTCCTTGACGTAGAGGGCGTGACCGCCGAAACGTGAGCCCTGCGAGAAGATCACGCCGCCGGCCTCCTCCGTGTCGATCTCCATCTCGGCCGCGATCGTGTAGGAGCGATTCCGGATATTTGGCGCGACCGACTCGGGCACGTCCGCACCGTCAGGGAAGTAGGTGTAGCGCGTGCGTGGGCTCGAGAGCTGCGGCCGCTCGGCGCCGAGGATCTCGATCGCCCCCCGCGACTCGAGGGGAAGCGCCTGATAGGTGCCTGCCTCGACCCACCACAATGCGATCAGCTCCTGCAGCTTCTCGGGATGCTCTGCCGCGAGATCGTGGCATTCACTCGGATCGGCCGTCGTGTCGAAGAGCTCCCAGCGCTGCTGGTGGAAGTCACCCCACGACTCCGGCGCGGCCGGCACGGCAGTTGCCGCCTTCCAGCCCTTGTGCCAGATCGCCCGGGTGCCGAGCATCGAGTAGAACTGCGTCTCCTTCGACGGAGCCTCCGGGTCGGCGAGGCTGGTTCTGAAGCTGATGCCCTCGAGCGGCTTCTGCGTGTAGCCGTTGACGACATCCGGCAGCTCGACGCCAAGGCACTCGAACAGCGTCGGCACAATGTCGACGGCGTGGTTGTACTGGCGGCGAAGCTCGCCGCGCGCATCGATCCCGGCCGGCCACGAGACGATCAGCGGGTCGGCGGTGCCGCCCTCGTAGTTGGCGTAGCGCTTCCACAGCTTGAACGGCGTGTTGAACGCCCAGGCCCACCCGGTCGGGTAGTGGTTGTACGTTCGGGGGCTTCCGAGCTCGTCGAGGTACTTGAGGTTCTCCTCCATCGTGTCGGGCAGGCCGTTGAAGAACTTGTTCTCGTTGACGGACCCATTCGGCCCGCCTTCGCCGGAGGCGCCATTGTCGGAGACGAGCACGACGATCGTGTTCTCGAACTGACCGCTCACCTCGAGGTAGTCGAGCAGGCGGCCGAGCTCGTGGTCTGCGTGGCTCAGGAACCCGGCGTAGACCTCGGCCATGCGGGCGAAGAGCCGCTTCTCGTCGTCCGAGAGCGACTCCCAGGGCCGCACGCGGTCGCCTTGTGACCACGGCTTGCCGTCGTGGCTCGTCGTGTCGGCGTAGGGGTCGATCGGCGAGAGCTCGGCACCCTCCGCGATGATTCCGAGCTTCTTCTGGCGCTCGAAGACACCCTCGCGGTACGCCTCGTATCCCATGTCGAACGTGCCCTTGTACCTGTCAGCCCACTCCTTCGAGACGTGGTGCGGCGCGTGCGCTGCGCCCGGGCAGTAGTAGAGGAAGAACGGCTTGTCCGGCGCGATTGCCTTCGCGTCCTGGATGAACTCGATCGCCTTGTCGGTGAGATCGACCGTGAGGTGGTAGCCCTCCTCGGGCGTCTTCGGCGCCGGGACCGGATGGTTGTCGTAGACGAGGTCCGGGTACCACTGGTTCGTCTCGCCGCCGAGGAATCCGTAGTAGCGCTCGAAGCCGCGACCGAGCGGCCACTGGCGCTTGGACGAGGCGAGGTTCATCTCGTCCTCGGCGCAGAGATGCCACTTTCCGACGATGTAGGTGTTCCAGCCGCGCTCGCCGAGAACCTCGGCGATGTTCGCGCACTCGAAGGGAATGTGACCGTTCGCGTTCGGGAAGCCGGAGGTCGCCTCGGTGATGCAGCCCATCCCATTCGTCGTGTGGTTGCGCCCCGTCATCAAGCACGAGCGGGTCGGAGAGCAGAGCGCTGTGGTGTGGAAGTTCGTGTACGTCAGCCCCTGGGCTGCGATCCGCTTGATGTTCGGCGTCTCGATGAGCCCTCCGAACGGCTCCATCGCCGAGAAGCCGACGTCGTCGAGCACGACGTAGAGAACATTCGGAGCACCCTCGGGAGCGATCGGCTGGGTGTAGGGCTCCCAGTCCGGAGTCGAATCCTTGATGTCGATATTGACGACGCCTTTGAACGGCCTGGCCATGGAGAACCTTTCTCGCGGTGATTGTCAGGTCATCACTATCACGAGCCAGATGTGAAGTGCGGCATCCGCTTGGTAACGATCCTGCGCTGCACCGTCTAGCCGAACTGCCGCACGATCGCGTCGCCGATCAGCGCGAGCCCGAGGCCGATGGAGAGCCACACGCGCAACACCGTGGCGTGCGCGGTGAGCCAGGACTCCCCGCGCCCGAGGATCTCTGCCGCTCGCTCGCCGGCGAGGATCACGATCCCGACCGGAACGGTCACGAGGATCGTGGCGACACCGATGTAGATGAGGACGAGCGTCGCATCGGCCGGCGTGGAGAGTTCGGCCCCGGTCACCGCGGCCATCGCAAGCAGGGTGAGGAGGAGCCGCTTCGGCCCGCCGAATCCAAGGAGCGCGGCCATGGAGAGCGCGGCGGCCGGCTTCACGTGTCCGAGCCCGGCGAGGATCGCCGCACTCCGGCTGCTCCCGTCCGACACCGGACGAGGCGGCGCCGTGCGCGCCTTCAGGCCGACGACGAGAAGCGCCGCTCCGAGCAGGAACGTCAGGAGGTTCTCGATTCCACTGCGTGAGTCGAGTCGGGCCACGGCGGTGGCGCCCACGACGAGACCGACCAGGCACGCGATCGTGGTTCCGATCAGGAATCCCGTCACGAACGCGATCCCGTTCGTCCGTGGCCGATCACTCCGGATCACGACGAACGTCGCCGTCAGAACGAGTGGGCTCGCGGCAGCGATGACCGCGTAGAACACGACGTGAACGGCGGCTTGGATCACGTCGGATGCAACCACCATTCGACTGCGACGCTCACCCAAAGACCGTATCGCTCGGGCCAGACGCGACGGGTTGTGGGTAGCCTGGCCCAGGAATGGAGTTCGAGAGCACAGTCTCCGATGTCGTCCGCGTCGTGGAAGTGGTCGGAGCGGGCATCATGATCGCCGGTGGCCTTGGCGCCTTCCTCGTCTACCTCGTGCGGGTCACCAAACCTGAGCGAAGGCCCGGCGCGTACCCCGAGCTGCGCCGGAGCCTCGGCCGCTCGATCCTCCTCGGCCTCGAGGTGCTGATCGTCGCTGACATCGTCCGCACGATCGTCGTCGACCAGACCCTCGAGAGCGTCGCCGTGCTCGGCGGGATCGTCCTGATCCGGATCGTGCTCAGCTTCTCGCTCGAGGTGGAGATCGACGGCGCGTGGCCGTGGAACCGCTGGAAGCGAGACTCGCCTACAACGTAGGAACAGTGCCGTTGAGCTCGCTTCTCCAGCCGAGGAGGACATCGTGGACGGCTGCGGCACCGATGAGGTCCGCCTCGGGTACCTCGAGCTCGGTCGGGTGCAGAATGAACGGTCTGGTCTGCGGGCCGCCGATGCCGCCGTGGAACGAGATCAGCTCCTCGAACGCGCAGCCCGTCTCGAGCGCGGGGTCGTAGAAGCTGCCGATCATGATGTCGGCGACGTGGGTGAACCCGTCGGTGCGGAGCAGGTGCTGGGGAGCCGTCGGTGAGAACGGTGCAAGCGGGTCCTCGCCCTCGATGCGCCCGCTCGGCGAGGTACCGGGTGCCCTTCGCCCCGAGTGCGAGCGGCCCGTGCTCGGAGGAGCGGACGAGCAACCACCCCACGTGAGGATGGTCTCGCAAAGCAGGGATTAGCTTCGGGTGGCGCTCGTTCATCTCCTCGAGCGTGAGCCGGCGGCGCTCCTCCATCAGGTAGATGAGGCCGAGGTTGCCGGAGCCCATCACGACGACGTCCCTGTCAGAGACGTCGTTCTTCGCCTTCTTCTCCTTCTTCTTCGATCCGGTCGCCTCGCCGAGGGCGTGCCCGACCATCGAGCTCTGTTCGTCTCCGCCGGACATGTCATCGACGCTCCCGCGCGAGAGCGACCGCTCGACGAGATCGTCGAGCCCGTAGCCGTTGCGCTGCTTGAACGTCGCGCCTTGCGTCTGACCATGGTCGGAGAGGACGACGATCGAGTAGGGCCGCGCAGCGTAGGGGCGTGCCCGCTCGATGCGGCCGAACTGCTGATCGAGCTTGCGCAGCGCCTCGAGCGTGTCGGCCCGCTCGAGGCCCGAGTGGTGCGCCACCTCGTCGTAGCTCGAGAACGTCGCGTAGACGGCGGGACGGCCCTTCATCATGTCCTGGAGGACGCCGTAGACGATCAGGTCGCGCACGAAGACGCAGAGGGCGCCGCGCATGAGCGGGTAGTAGCCGCCACGGTGACCGCGCGGCTTCACGTCGCGGCGCTTCGCGCGGCTCGACGCAGAGATCTCGAGTGCAACCTCCCAGAACGTGAGCACCAGCACACGCGTCACGTTGAACCCGTTCGCGAGAAACGCACGGTAGCCGGGGTTCGCACCCTTCTCGGCGTCCATCCGGCTGACGGTGAGGATCACGTGGTCGGCCTCGCCGGAGAGCAGGTTGCCGCGACTCGCGCCACCGTCACGCAGCAGGCCGTTGCCCGCGTGACGCCGCTCGATCTCCGCGCAGTCGGGCGGCGCCGAGCACGTCATCGTCGTCGCCGTCTCCTTCTCGACCCAACGGAAAGCTGGAATATCGTCGTTCGAGCCGAGGAGAATGCCTGCCTGCGAGGCGCCTGTCTGTGAGGAAAGGTCGGTCTCCCACTCGGTCAGCCGGTGGCTTCCGTCCTCGAGCCAGCGAGCCATGTTCGGCGCATTCCCGTCGCGCATCGCCCGTTGCAGGACGGGCAACGCGAGGCCGTCGATCTCGAGGTAGATGATGCCCGGGGCGTCCGTCTCGACGCGCTCGCCGGAGTGCTTCGCGATTCGCTGGATGACACGGAGCGTGTATGCGTCGTCGTCGTTCGTCCCGAAGATGACGTCGAGCACGACGGCCACCGCCGAGGCGACGAAGGCAACTCCGAGAGCCGACCAGAACGAGTCAATCTGGAGGTCGTTGCTGGTGATCCGGTCGGCCGCAAGGAGCATCAACGCGTCGAGAATGAGGATGAGCAAGAGCCCCAGTACGAGCATGAAAGGGAGCCGCAGCGCCGCGATGATGGGCGGCAGGATGGCGTTCAGGATCGCGATCACAGCAGCCGCGACGAGCGCCGTGCCGTATGCGTTCACGGCCGCGCCCGGGACGATCCAGACGGCGACGACCAGCGCGAGCGCGCTGAGCGCCCAGGAGACCAGAAGCCGGATCAGGCCGATCCTGGGTCGCATCGGGCCCCAGACGGGCTTCACTCCGTGGGTCGTCGTCATGATGGCGTCAACCCTATTGGATCGGAGATCGTGATCGGGACAAGACCGGTCACGGTGTAGCCGGAGTCCTCTGGGACGCGAGATCCGGTGCCGGAGCGAGCCGGGCAGAGACGACGTAGGAGACGACGACGGCAACGATCACGAGCGGCATCAGTGGTAGCCCGTCCGACTGGAGAAACAGCGTCACGAGGAGCACGGAGACGAGCGGCAAGCCGAGCATCGCGCAGGTCATGGCGCCGATTCCCATCGCAGCGCCCGCGATCATCGGCAGTCCTGGAAGGCTGGAAAGCGCAATGCCGCCGACGGCTCCGATGAACATGCCGGGAAACACCGGCCCGCCACGGAACCCGCTCAGGGCCGCCGCGTACGCGAGCCCTTTGCAGAGCACGAGCAAGAGCAGGGCCCCCACGGTCCAGCTCGCCGCGTCGTCGATGAGAGGCGCGAGCTGCGCCTGCCCGGAGAAGAGCACGTAGGAGGAGCTCCGATCCGTTGCCTCGACGAAGACGAGTGCGAGGATGCCGATCGCAATGCCGGCAAGCGGCGTGAGGAGCACCATTCGCCGCTCGACGATCGGCTGGAGACTCAGGGCGAGGCGACGAATGCCGGCGCCAAGGATCGCCGCGAGAAGCCCGATCGCGATCGCCCAGAGAAATTGCGGCACGTCCGGGCTGCCGGCAGCCGGGATGTCAGGGACGGCGAGGGAGAACGTCCCGAAGCCCGTCCAGTCGCCGAGCCCCACGTAGATCAGAGAGCCGATGCCGGCCGCG
This sequence comes from uncultured Thermoleophilia bacterium, assembly GCA_963699795.1. Taxonomy (GTDB): domain Bacteria; phylum Actinomycetota; class Thermoleophilia; order Gaiellales; family Gaiellaceae; genus Gaiella. The sequence continues at coordinate 276,516 of CAVOVG010000002.1, read as the reverse complement.
AGGAGCCCGGGCACGAGCACGACACCCATCATCGCGCCGCCGATGCCGCCGGCCTCCATCAGGAGGAACGCCCCGGTGAGCGGTGACCCGAGCAGGGTTGCAATCGCCGCAAAGCTCCCCGCCGCTCCGATCACGACACTGGCCATCTCGGGCGCATCGCGCTTGATCAGATGCACCGCGAGGACGCCCATGCCGCTGCCGATCGCGATGAGCGGCGCCTCGGGGCCGAGCACGACGCCAAGGCTGAGCGTTGCAAATGCTGCAAGGATGATCCCGGGCAGCTCGATCGGCTGCACGGCACCCGCAGTCTTGAAGCCCTCGGCCGGCTTGTGCCCGGCGGTACCCGGGAGATAGCGGATCGTCAGGGCAACGAGGAGGCCGCTCAGCGCGAGGAGTGGGATCGGCCACCAGGACGGTTGGCTGTCGAAACCGAGTTCGCCGGGCAACGTGCTGAACACGTACTCCTGGGTCTTGGCGATCGCCTCGAGAAAGAAGAAGGCCGTTGCCGCAACAGGTACTCCGATGATCGCCCCGAAGAAGAGCAGCGCAAGGTAGCTCCGACTACGCAGGAGCGAGGCCGGGTCGGGAGGTATCGAGGTGGCGGGCGGCGCAGGCTGCGTCAACGTGGTTCCCTTGAGCTTGTGTCCGAGGTACCGGGGTGGTCGCGCACGAGCACGACCACCCCGCTGAATCTCGGTCTACTCGGCGGCGGCGACGCCGACCGCGATCAGATCGCTGGCGTGAATCCACTCGTCGGCGAGCGCGATGCCTCCAGCATCGACGATCGCGTTCCGCAGCGGGATCGCCCAGAGGTGCTCGAGCAAAACGATCGCGGCGGCGGATCCGTTGGGGATCGCGTCCGCGACGTACCAGGCGTCCTCCTCCGGAATCAGGTGACCACCCTTCTCCGCCATCGCCTCGGCACCGAGCTCGGCTCCGACTTCGATCGCATCCTCGTCACCTTCGCCGTAGCCAAAGCCGATCAGCGCACCGGCGATAGCGCCCATCTCGATCGACTCGTCCAAGCTGAGGTCCGTGACCTGCAGCTCGGTGATGTTGCCCTCATCGTCCTTGCTCACGACGAGCGCGTCGACGATCTTGACGAACTCGTGCTCGCGGAGCCGGTCTAGCTCGGCTGCGATCTTGCCGGTGAAGTTCGGCTCGGCGAAACCGAGCACGAGCATCTGCACGGGGCCTATGGCCATGGTTCTTTCCTCTCCGCTCACGAAGCTGAAAGCAGCTTCTGCTTCTGCATGTCGAATTCCGCCTGCGTCAGCACGCCCTCGTCGAGCAGCTTCTTCAGGTTCTCGAGCTGGGTGACCATGTCGGCGCCACCGGCCGCGGGGGCTGCCGGAGGCGGCGGCACGTACTGCGGCTCGGGCGCGTACTGCTGCTGGGCCTGGAGGTCAGCAATCTGCTGGTTCTGCTGATTCTCGGCTGCCGCAGCCTGCGCGGACTTGGTACCGGCGTGATGAGCTGCTGCAGCAACTCCGCCGACGACGGCTGCGCGCCTGAGTGGCCTTCTTCTCATACCCATGACTGGTTTTCTCCTTTCGCTCGTTCAACGAATCCCGGCTGCGCCGAGATCGCCCTGAGTCTATTTACTCCAGGGCCTCGTAGGATGCACCTATCGACTCGACCATCCCGTATCCTGACCCGCCGCTCACCGGCGCAGCCCTCGTTCTCCGTCCCTTCCGGGAGGAGGACTTCGGCGCTGCGCTGGCGCTCGAGCAGGATGAGGCTGCCGGCCGCTGGGTGCCTGCGCTGCCCGCGGCCGATAGCACGGGCGTGGTGGCGTTCTACGACGCCTGCCGCCTGGAAGGAAGCCTGCTTCATCTCGTGATCGCGGACCGGGCGAGCGACGCCTATCTCGGCGAGACGATGCTGGCGTTGACCGAGCATTCCGTCGGCGAGGTCGGGTGCTGTCTCGTACCGGGGGCGCGCAGACGCGGGATCGCGACCGAGGCACTCCGGCTGCTGACGGACTGGTCGTTCACGGCGCTCGACCTCGGCCGTGTGCACGTGTTCGTCGCGCCGGAGAACGTGGCGGCACTGGAGCTCGCCGAGCGGGCGGGGTTCCGCCGGGAAGGTTTGCTGCGGTCGTACTGGGAGATCGACGGTGCCCGGCTCGACGTCGTCGTGCTCGCTCGGGTCCCAGGAGACGTCGTGTAGCGTCCGGGTCATGCACAGCGAGCGCGGAGTTCTCGCTTCGCGTGACAGGCACGTTCACTCACAGCCGTAAACGGGCGGAAGGAGCACCAACGTGGCGGAATCGAACCGGCCGAACATCGTCGTCTTCTGGGGCGACGACATCGGTATCTCCAACCTGAGCTGTTACAGCGACGGGATGATGGGCTACCGGACCCCGAACATCGACCGGCTGGCCGACGAGGGCGTCCGGTTCACCGACTCGTACGGAGAGCAGAGCTGCACCGCGGGTCGGGCGGCGTTCATCACCGGTCAGAGCGTCTACCGGACCGGGTTGAGCAAGGTCGGAATGCCGAACTCGCCGATCGGGATCTCCGGCGACGACCCGACGATCGCGGAGCTCCTGAAGCCCCTCGGCTACGCGACAGGGCAGTTCGGCAAGAACCACTTCGGCGACCTCGACGAGCACCTGCCGACGAACCACGGGTTCGACGAGTTCTTCGGCAACCTCTACCACCTGAACGCCGAGGAGGAGCCGGAGACGCCGGACTACCCGAAGCCGTCCGACTTCCCGAACTTCCGCGAGCGGTACGGCCCGCGCGGCGTCCTCAAGTGCCGCGTGACGCGGAGCGGCAAGCAGAAGATCGAGGACACGGGGCCGCTAACGAAGAAGCGGATGGAGACGATCGACGACGAGATCATCGACGGGGCGCTCGACTTCATCGAGCGCAAGCACACCGCGAAGAAGCCGTTCTTCATCTGGATCAACACCACGCACATGCACTTCCGCACGCACACGAAGCGCCGGAGCGTCGGGCAGGCCGGGCGCTGGCAGTCGCCCTACCACGACACGATGATCGACCACGACAAGTGCGTCGGCAAGGTGCTCGACCAGCTCGACAAGCTCGGCATCGCCGAGAACACGATCGTCATGTACTCGACGGACAACGGGCCGCATGCGAACTCGTGGCCCGACGCCGCGACGACGCCCTTCCGCAGCGAGAAGAACACGAACTGGGAAGGCGCGTTCCGTGTGCCCGCGATCGTGCGCTGGCCGCGCAAGATCCCGGCCGGCACCGTCTCGAACGAGATCGTCAGCCATCTCGACTGGCTCCCGACCTTCGTCTCGGCCGCGGGTGATCCGGACGTGAAGGAGAAGCTGCTCGAGGGGCACGAGGTCGGCGACAAGACGTTCCGGGTTCACCTCGACGGCTACGACCTCGTCCCGTATCTCACCGGAGAGGTCGAGAAGAGCCCGCGCCAGGACTTCTTCTACTTCTCCGACGACGGCGACCTCGTCGCGCTGCGCTACGACAACTGGAAGATGGTGTTCATGGAGCAGCGGTGCGTCGGGACCCTCCAGGTGTGGGCCGAGCCGTTCGTGCAGTTGCGCGTTCCGAAGATCTTCAACCTCCGCACCGACCCGTTCGAACGAGCCGACACGACGTCGAACACCTACTGGGACTGGATGATCGACCGCGCGTTCATGCTCTACCCGATGGCCGACATCGTCGGAGGGTTCCTGAGCACGTTCCTCGAGTACCCGCCGCGGATGGAGCCGGCGAGCTTCACGGTCGACCAGGTGAAGGCGCGGATCGAAGCAGCGATCTCGGCAGGCCACTGAGCCCCATGCGCTGCGTCTCCCCCGGATTGGCACTCGCGACCCGGGGGAGACGCAGCCGGTGAGTCACGTCGACGACGGATTGGTGGCGATTCCCGGGGGCGAGTTCCACATGGGCTCGGACGAGCACTACCCGGAGGAGGCTCCCGTGCACCGGGTGCGGGTCGACGCTTTCGCGATCGACCGCTATCGAGGTCACGAACCGCCGATTCGCCGCCTTCGTCGAGGCAACCGGGTACGTCACGGTGGCCGAGCGGCCGCTCGACCCGGCGGACTTCCCCGGCGCGCCGGCCGAGAACCTCCAGCCGGGCTCGCTCGTCTTCACGATGACGCCGGGGCCCGTCGACCTCCGGCATCTGAGCCAGTGGTGGACGTGGACGCCCGGTGCCTCCTGGCGGCATCCGGAAGGGCCGCGATCGACGCTCGAGGGCCGTGACGACCATCCGGTCGTCCACGTCGCCTACGAGGACGCCGATGCCTACGCGACGTGGGCACGGCCTCGCGCTGCCGACCGAGGCCGAGTGGGAGCTCGCCGCGCGCGGCGGGCTCGAAGGGGCGCCGTTCGCCTGGGGCGACGAGCCCGAGTCGCCGGGCGAGCGCCTCGCGAACTACTGGCACGGCGACTTCCCCTGGCGTGCCGACCCGGGCTACGGATCGACCGACCCCGGTCGGCTCCTACCCGGCGAACGGCTACGGCCTCTTCGACATGGCGGGCAACGTCTGGGAGTGGACGAGCGACTGGTACACGTCGCAGCACGCCGAGGACGCCGACAAGCCGTGCTGCGTGCCGACGAACCCGCGCGGCGGGAGCGAGGAGGAGAGCCTCGACCCGGCCCAGCCGCAGTTCCGGATCCCGCGACAGGGTGATCAAGGGCGGCTCCTTCCTCTGCGCCGACACGTACTGCATGCGCTACCGGCCCGCCGCGCGCCGTCCGCAGATGATCGACACCGGCATGAGCCACATCGGCTTCCGCTGCGTCAGACGCTGACCGGATCTCCTCGTTGGGCGTTCGGCCCTCAGGCTACGTGGCGTAGCGAGACTGTGCAGCCTTCGACGAGTACGTCGCGAGGTCGGCGAAGAGACCGAGCGCCACGAGCAGCCAGCCCCAGAAGCCCGACACGCCGTACACGGGCCCCCACGCGAGGACGTAGGCGATCGTCGTCCACGGCAGGAAGAGAAGGCCGAGCAGCGGCCAGAAGAAGCTCGAGAACGCCGCGTCGACCTTATCCCCGAAGATCCACCACATCAGGAGCGCGAAGCGTGGGCCGATGAAGCCGGCCGAGAGGGCGAGGCAGCACATGGGTGATGAGACTAGTCGATCGTCCGACTCGGGGCAACCCCACCTCAAAAGACGGGTGGGCAGGACTGGACGGTGCCGGTGCGAACTCGATTCCTGATGACAGACGAGACACGTCTCGAGCGCCGGCTCGACCGGCTGATCGTCCACGCCGAGAACCCGCGCAAGGCGGCAATCGTGATCGCAGCGGTAACGACGACGATCACGATTCTTGCCGGCGCGCTGATGACGGTCGTCGATCGCGACGGCTTCCCGACTATCGGCGCCGGTCTCTGGTGGGCCGTCCAGACGGTGACAACGGTCGGCTACGGGGATAACGTCCCGACGACGAGGCCCGGCCAGATCATGGCGGCTGTCGTGATGCTTGTCGGGATCGGGTTCGTGACGGTGATCACCGCCTCGATCACCGGTGCCTTCGTGGCCAGGTCACGGCGCGAGCAGCACCTCGAGGGTACGAACGGTACATCCACCGAAGAGCTGAAGCAGATCAACGAGCGGCTCGCGCGCATCGAAGCCGCCCTGAGCGAGCGCTCGTAGCCTCCACGACAGCTCGAACGGGGGAGAGAGACTGTGAAGCCTGTCGCGGCGACGTACCCTGCCCCTCCCGCCTCCTGACTTGATGACGAGTTTCCGAGAAGTGCCTGTTTGCAGGCATACCGGCCGCGTCGGGGTGCGCTAAGGATGACCGCGAGCGGACCGTTCACGCCTGCTGCGCAGGTATGGATGTGCGCCGCGGTCGCGGGCAGTTCTACGAGCCGGTGAAACCGTACCGCTGCAGCGACCCGCCATCCTCATCCGTGGCTGCGTCCGCGGCTACAAGGGCCTTCGGATCGTTCGGGTCTGCGATGATCCCGACGATCTCGGTAGCGCCATCCCTGTCGCGCGAAGCCCACGCGATCACGCGAGAGCGACCCGTCTCAACACCGTCCTTGTCGGCGAACAACGCTCGCCAACCCGCCTCGGCGGATACAAGCGCTGAGAACATCCCACCCATGGCGCTAATCATACAACGCCTCCCACCCCGACGTTTAGTGCCACGAAGACTGAGGGCGCTTCCCTTGTCTGCCCGGAGCGGTGGGCAGCGGGAGTTCGTGGCCGAGAAGGTGGAAGGCCCGTCGGGGCCGGCCTTCCTACCGGTCCCTGTGCGGCTGCGGTGAGGCTCACGAGACGATCAGCTTTCCCTTCATTCCTGCGTCTTCGTGACCAGGCACCGAGCAGTAGAAGTTGTAGGTGCCCTTCTTCAGGGTCACGGTCGCCATCGTCTTTCCCTTGAAGATCTTCTTTGTGCCGCCGAGTTCCTTCTCGCCGCTCTCGATCCGCACGTTGTGCTGCAGCATCGAGAGGTTCGTGAAGACGATCTTGACCTTGCCGGGGTGGGCTCGAAGGACGCTCTTGTTGTACTTGAGGCCGCTAGCGAGGGCCGAGACCTTGACCACGCTGGTCGCTGGTGCGGCGGCAGCCGTTCCCGCCACGACGAGCAGGCCGACCGCGCTGACCGCGACGGCGAGCGTGAGAGAAAGCTTGTTCACTGATGACCTCTCCTGTTGAGTGCGCTGAGGCGACGCCGAACGACGGCACCGCGAACACCGTACGCCCTCATCCCTGAACGAGACCTGAGCGCGTGCCGTGCAGCGATTCGCCCCCTCCTGGAGAGCGTCTCGACGGACTGGTGGCACGAAGCCCCCATGGACGCTGCAGCACGGCACCTGACCCGAGGCGTGTTCTGCCCGGAGTGCTGGCAGCGGGAGTTCGGCCGTTCAGTCCGACGCGGCGGTGAGGGCGTCCCGCACCCACGACTCGTCCGGCTGACCCATGAAGCCGGAACGTGTTCGGTAGACGCGACATGACTGGGCGAAGTCATGACGGTCGTCCGCACCCGGCTCCACGTCGTGACCGTTGACGCGGATCGTGGGTGAGCCGAGGAAGCGGAGGCGTTGCGCATCAGCAGGTGTCTCTACGTTGACGAGTCGCACGTCTGGCTCGATGCCAAGTCCGGCTGTCACCCGTTCGACAAGCTCCCGCGCGCCTTCGTGGTTCGGACAACCATCGAAGAAGAAGATCTCTACGATCGGAGCGTCTGCCATCGGTTCGAGCGTAGCTCCTGGGCGCCGTACGGATGGTAGGCCGGAGCCGAGAGGTAAGGCCCGTTGGTCAATCTGGTCAACAAGTCGTCACCGCCGTGGGCAAATCTAACCCTGGTGAAACAGACCCTATTTGCAGGGCTTTCCCTGCTGGAAATTCTTCATCCAATTCGTCATCCGACCTCCTCCTCAGGCGACGATGCGATACACCTGGAAGACCTCGGCGAGCTCACGGTTCACGTTCGTGCCGTGCACTTTCGCGAGGTTCCAGATGTACTCCGCGTTCGCGTAGCGTCGGTGCTGCTGAGAGGCGTACTTCTCGACAGCGGCGATCTTCCGCTCGATGTGGCGCTGCTCGAGAGCGATGTAGGCGCCGAACGCGAACTCGAAGTTGTTCCACGGGATCTCGTAGCCGAGGACGGTCGTCCGCTTGAAGGCCCTGAGCCCTTCCTGCGCGATCGTCTGATGATCCTGATGAACGTCGTGATGGGACGGCTGGAAGACGACGTCCGGTTTCCACTCCTCCCACAGCCCGACGAGCAGCTCGAGGATGTCCTGGCGGCGCTCGGGGAACGTGCGCACGTCGAAGTCGTGCACCGTCAGATGCGACTCCGGGATGCCCAGCTCCGCCGTCGCCTCGCGTACCTCGCGCGCGAGCGTGTCCGGCGGGAAGCCCGGGGGCAGCGAGCGGGTCGCGATCGAGAACGCGACATAGCGCACCTCGCAACCCGCCTCGACGAGCCGAGCCGTGGTGCCACCGCAACCGAACTCGCCGTCATCGGTGTGCGGGGCGAGGACGAGCGCACGCCGACAGCCCTCGATCACGTCATCCCTCCCTTTCGCGGAACGCTCACGGCAAGGCCGACGAGCCCGAGCATGGCCCATGTCATCGGGTCCTCGAAGAGCGCGTTGTAGAAGAAGCTGTGCACGATGATCGCCACTAGCGTAAGGCCAACGGCGAACGACACGCGCGATGTGAAGCCACGACCGAGCCCGCGCAACGCGGCGAGCAGCGCTGCCGACGCACACCCAGCCGAACAGAACGAGGCCCGGCAACCCCTCCTCCGCCGCCACCGTCACCGGCGTCGTGTGCGAGGCAGCTTTCTTCGGCCGCTTCCCCTGGAGACCCGGTTCGGTCGGCGTAGGCACGCTTGAAGCCGCCGACGCCGACGCCGCCGACCGGGTGCGTGACGGCGATGCGGAGGCCCTGTCCCACGAGTGTCGCCCGGTCGCTCGTGATCGAGTCGATTCCGGAGCGCGACTTCGTCTCGACCCGGCTCCGCGTCTGCGGCACGGCGAGCGCACCGAGCGCGAGGACGAGCACGAGGCTCATGGCGACGAGCGCTGCGACCCGCCCCCAGACGACGACGGCTGCCACGAGGACACCCACCACGAGCGCCGCGAAGCTCGACTGCGAGAACGAGAAGATGAGGCCCACCCACATCGCGGCCACGATCGCGTAGAGCCCACCGAGCCTCCACCCCCGGACGCCGCCGAGCAGGATCCCGGCGAGGGCGGTGAGGATTCCGACCGTGAGGTAGCGTCCGTAGATGGACGGATCCCAGAAGATCGAGTTGACGCGGAAGAACGGAGCGTACGCGTTTCCGACGATCACCTTGGGATTCCAGAAGACGTCACGGGTCGACCACTGGTAAACGCCGATCGACGCGTACGCGAGAGCCGTGCCGACGAGAGCGCCCCAGAGCCAGGTGAGCCAACGGCCACGCCAGGGGAGCCGAGCAAACCCGAGCGCGAGCAGGCCGAAGGGAAGAACGAACGCTCCCACGAAGATCGCTCCCTCACGAAGATCGACGCTCCAGACGAGCGTCAGGCCGGTCCACGCAACGAAGGCGGCGAGGGGCAGCGCCACCGGTCCGAGCTCCCCGACGCGGTCGTCTCGACGGACGACCAGTTGCCAGCCGAGCGCCACGGCGAGCGCGCCGACGACGACGTAGAGCGGCAGGAGGAGGTTCGCTTCCTCGTCGCCGAGCTGCACGGGGATTCGGATCGGCACGCAGGCGAGCGTGGCAAAGGCGAGGAGGTACGGGTATCGCAGAAGCGCCCAACCACCGGCGACCGAGACGACGATGCCGGCCCCTGCGGCCGCACCCAGCTTTGCCGCGCTCAGGTCGGGAGCGAGGTAGGCGGCAACGCAGACGAGCCCCACAATCCAGCCGGCGAGGCCGACGATACGAAGATCCCGCCTCCGGCCGACGTAGAGAAGTGCGAGCCCGGCGCAACCGACGACGCTTCCGAGTTGCCCGATCACGCTCACGGTGCTGCACCCCGCACGAAGACGGCGGCACGTGCGCTACTGCCGTTCGCCGTCACGGTCAGCGTGAAGCGGCCCGGCTGGAGCGGCGCCCGAAGACGCAACGTGCCTGGCCGCGCAACACCCGCTCGGGCACCGAGCGTCCAGGTCACGCGTGCGGTGTCCGTGAGCACGAGGACTGCGAACGTCGCGCCCGGCGTCGTCTCGATCTCCTTGCGGCCGAGCGCCACATATCGGATCACGACCTCTTTCGAGCGGCTCGGCCGGCCCTCGTTCCCGGCGACGTCCACCGCACCGAGGCGCAGCGAGTACGCCCCCTGAGGCAACGGTTCACCGCCCTCTCGGCCGGACCAGCCGATCGTTCCCTCCCGCTGTCGCCCCTTCTTGAGCACGACACGCTCTTCATCGACCCACAGCGAGACACGAGCCGGCTCATCGACCTGGTATCCCGCGACCACTCGATCGCTGCGCCCGTCACCGTCGGGCGAGAAGACACGGGGAGCAAGCCGTGTCATCGTCACCCTCGGTGGCGTCGTGTCGACGAGCACGGGGTTCGGCAGAACGATCGTTCGGTGCTGCCGCCGGAGTTTGACCCGCGGCCGATACACGCCTTCGCGAACGACCTCCTGAGCGTCAGTCCTCCCGTTCCAGACAAACGAGACGGGGCCGCGAACGTGTGCCTCCTGTTCCACGAGGTGGCGTACGACGGTGCCGCGCCTGTCGATCACCTCGACGTCGAGAACGTCGTTCTCGCGGAGCCGAAAGGCGATCTCGACGGAGTCGGTTCTGCAGCCGCACACCGGAGAGATCACCTTCGGCAGAACCCTCGTTCCCGTGATCGGACTCGGCGTCAGCTTCAGCGACTCCGTGTACACGAAAGCGAGCGCGGTGGCAGCGAGCAGCGCCGCGACAAGCGCGACTGGTGCATATCTGGCCACGCCGGGAGATTCTACGCTGAGCGGCGCGCCGGGACTGAATCCACGGGCATACTTCACAAAATGAAGCGACGAGCCGACCCCTACCTCGACACTCTGGTCATCGACGCCAGGGCGCCACGGACGAACCAGACGGTCGTCGGCATCGTCGCCCTCATCGCGGTGGTGACGGGCTGGTGGGTGCTCCTCGCGCTGCTCGCGCTGCAGCTCGCCCTCGGGCTCACGCTCGGAAGACGATGGTGCCTCGCGTGCGTGCTCTACTTCGAGGTGCTCCAACCCCGGTTCGGCGAGGGACCGATCGAGGACAGCCGACCGCCGCGATTCGCGAACATGGTCGGTCTCGGATTTCTCTCGGCCGCTTCACTTGCCTACGTCGTGGGTTGGACGACCGCCGGCGCCCTGCTCGGCGGCATCGTCGCCGCGCTGGCGCTGCTCGCCGCGGTGACCGGCTTCTGTGCAGGGTGCACCGCCTTCAGGATCGGGTACGTCGTAACCGGACGGCCGTTCACGAGTTGCCCACTGCCGCCCGAAGCGCCGGCCTGAAGCCTGTCCCACCGCCCGGCGGCTACGACTCGGCGAGGCCCCAGTCGAGGACGACACGCCAGCCGTCGGGATCCGCGATCGTCACGCTGCGACCGTCCCAGTAGGGATTCTCGGGCTCGACATCGGGATAGCCGAGATCCGCGAGGCGACCGGCTACGATCTCCGCGGTCTGCTCCGATTCGACGTACAGCACGAGGAGGTTGTCGGCACTGGGGGCCGGGCACGGGCTGCCGTCTCGGTGCGACGTGAACTCGAGGTGGTAGTCGCTTCCGGGGAGCCCGAGCATGACGCCGTCGTATCCCGAATGCTCCTCGAAGCGCCCGAGCTCGGCAAGCCCTAGCCCGTCCCGGTAGAACTCGACGACCTCGTCGAGCCTGTCCGTCGGGCGAGCGACGCGGACCCGAATCACGGGAAGACTCGGGGGCCAGCCCGTCATCCGTCCACCTCGGCGACCGATGCCGATCTGCGACCCCCGAACCAGCGGAAGAGAGCGGCGCCGGCGGCGACCGCGGCGATCACAGCTCCGCCGATCAGAATGGTGTTGGCGCCGGGCGGATCGACGAGTTTCACTCCTGCCAGGGTGAGAGTGGCGGCGAGCACGATCCGAAGCGATCGATCGGGGAGTCTCACAGTGAACCTCCCGCCGATGAGCACGCCTGGTACCGACCCGATCAGGAGCCAACCCGTCGCGCGTAGATCGACGCTGCCGGCGATGAGATGCCCGGCACCAGCCGCCGCGAGCAGGACAGCGGCGTGGAAGATGTCCGTGCCCACGATCTTCGCCGCCGTGAGAGGAAACGCGATCAGCATCACGAGACCGAAGACCGTGCCGCTCCCCACCGATGTGAGCCCGACGACGAAGCCCCCGACGATCCCCGTCACGACGGCGATGACGCGGTCACGCCGTCCCAGGATGAATGGCAGATCGGTGGAGTCGGTGTTGAGGTACGCCTTGACGAGGAACCCGAGCCCACAGAGGACGAGAGAGACGCCGAGGATGACCTTCGCGGTGTCCTCGTAACCGTCGCCATACCGCTTCGTCAGCCACCACGCGAACGCGACTCCTACGATCGAGAACGGGACCGACCCGAGCAGCATCCAGGCTGTCAATCGGGCGTGGACGTGACCGAGCCGCCGATGCTGGACCGCGCCGAAGGACTTGAAGATCGCCCCGTGGACGATGTCGGTGCCGATCGCGACCGACGGCTTGAAACCGAACACGAGCACGAGCAACGGCGTCATCAGGGAGCCTCCGCCCATCCCGGTGGTTCCGACGAGCAGCCCGATCAGGAGCCCGGCAAGTGACAGCTTCCAGTCCACTTAAGGTCTAGACCAGGGGCTCTTCGGCTGTGAGGAGGATCTCCTTCAACGTGTCACCTCTGAGCCCGAGTCGCAACGTCTCGAGCGGAATCACCTCGTCGGGCGGGATGTTGCCGAGGTTCACGTTCGGCCCGAACTGCTTGACGAACCAGGCCTGGGAGGCCTTGGTCGGAGCCTCGAAGATGAGGTCGTCGACGGGGACGCCGTGGACGATCTCGTCGATCAGGCCGGTGCGCATGTCGCCGTCCTTGCGGAAGATCCCGGCCGTACCTCCCTCTCGTGCCTCGGTGATCACCTTCCAGGAGCCGGCCTCGAGCTCCTCCTTGATCCACTCGACCCACTGATAGGGAGCGTAGACGACGTCCGAGTCCTTGGAACCGACCTCGGAGAGGACCGTGAAATCGCGAGCGAAGTCACGGATCAGCTCGAGCTTCTCCTCGCGCGGTATGTCGATCGTGCCATCCGAGATCTCGACGTGGGCAAACCGGTGCTCGGTGAGCCACGCCTTGAACTCGTCGAGCTTACCCTTGGCGTAGACGGCCTCGAACAGCGTTCCGCCGCAGACGACGGGCGCCCCGAAGCTCCGGTAGAGCGCGATCTTCTTCTCGAGGTTGTTCGTCACGTAGCTCGTACCCCAACCGAGCTTGACGATGTCGACGAACGCACCCGCCGTGTCGAACATCCCCTCGATGTCGCGAATGTTCAGACCCTTGTCCATCACGTGGGTGAGTCCGTTCTCTCGTGGCTTGCCAGGGCGTGACGGAACGCCCAGCCATCCCTCATTAAAGCCGGGCATACAGCTCCTTCAGCTTGTCGTGGGCACGGGCCTGAACGTCGTGGTAGAGCGAGTTGCCGTGGGCGTCGATGCCGACGATCAAGGGCCCGAAGTCCTTGACCCGAAACTTCCACAGGCACTCGGGCATGAGCTCTTCCCAGAGCACCTCCTCGATCTCCTCGATCTGCGTCGTCTCGAGCGCTGCGGCGCCGCCGACGATAGCGAAGTACACCATTCCGAGGCGCTGCATCGGCTCGATCGCAACATCGGGGAAGCCCCCCTTGCCACAGATCGCACGGACGCCGTACTGCTCGCCGAGCCCTTCGGTGAAGCGCACCATGCGCGCGCTCGTCGTGGTGCCGATGCAGATCTTCTCGTACGTGCCTCTGCCCTCGGAATCGGTGGACACCTTGCGCACGTTCGGCGCCGTGTGGAGCAGGAACGCGCCGCCGAGATCCATCGGCGGCTCGACGCCCTGGTCGAAGATACGGATCTGCGTGCGGTCGCGGATACCGATGATGTGACCCTGCACCGTCACCTCATCGCCGGCCCGGAGTTTCAGGATCTCGGCCGGGTCGGTGATCGGGAAGGTGACTTCGTGATGTGCCATCAGCGCTCGCCTGCTTCCGAGACGGGCGCGCGCCCGTCCCCTACGAGGTCCACGTTCGAACGAGGCGTTGCGAGCATCAGAACTCCCTGTCGAAGTCGGTTGATCCGTCCGCGGCAATGTGCGCCGAGGCGCGCCGGGCGGCCCAGCACTGGTAGTTGACAGCGACCGGGTTGAGCGTCATGTGCGTGTCGGCATGCTCGATGTGGCACTGGAGGACGGTGACGTCACCGCCGAGGCCCATCGGGCCGATCCCCGTCTCGTTGAGCAATCCATAGAGCTCGTCCTCCAGCTGTGCCACGAGCGGGTCGGGGTTGCGCGTTCCGACCGGGCGCGTAATGGCCTCCTTGGCGAGGTACATCGCGTAGTCCGCCGAGCCGCCGATCCCGACCCCGACGATGCCGGGCGGGCAGGGCTTGCCACCGGCGTCCACGATCGACTCGAGCACGAACTTCTTGATCCCGACGACGCCGTCTGCGGGAATGCACATCTTGAGAAAGCTCATGTTCTCGGAGCCGGAGCCCTTCGGCACGCACTTGACGTCGAGGCCGTCCCAGTCGGGGATGAAGTCCCAGTGCACGATCGGCAGCCGGTAGCCGATGTTCGGGCCGGTGTTCTCGCGCGTCAGGACGTGCACCGCATTCGACCGCAATGGGTGCTCGACCGTGGCGCGAGCGGTTCCTGCCCTGAGCGCGGCGTAGATCCGTGTCGGGTGAAGCGGGAAGTGCTCCCCGACCCGGCAGGTGTAGACGGCAATCCCGGTGTCCTGGCAGACGAGGTTCTTCTGCTCGTCCGCGATCGAGACGTTGCGATGGATCGTCTCGAGAATCCGGATCCCGGTCTTCGATGTCTCCCGATCGCGCGCGGCCGCAAGTGCGTCGCGGAGGTCCTGCGGGATGTCCTTCAACGCCCAGACGTACAGGTGCGCGGCGGCATCCTCGACTACCCCTTCGAGGTCTGTGGTGGTTGTCGTGCTCATACGCTCGCTTTCTCCGAGGCTGCCCGTCCGGCACGACGTCCGAAGACGACGCACTCGAGCAGCGAGTTGCCCATCATGCGGTTGCGCCCGTGGGTGCCGCCTGCGATCTCCCCGCAAGCGTAGAGACCCTCGAGCGTGGTCTCGGCGTGCTCGTCGATCACGAGACCGCCGTTCTGATAGTGGAGGACGGGATAGGTGAGAAGTGGCTCCGTGAGCGGGTCGATGCCGGCGCCACGGAAGCGCCGCAGCATGTACGGCAACGAGACGTCGGCGTCGGCCTCCGGGATCCGGGTGGTGTCGAGATAGACCGCGGGGCGCCCATCCTCGGTCTCGACGCCGCGGCCGGCCGCCACCTCGTCGAAGATCGCCTGTGAGACGACGTCGCGGGGGCCGAGCGAGTCGGTGAACTCCTCCCGATTCGCGTTCAGGAGCACCGCACCGTAGGCGCGCGTCGTCTCGGGAATCGAGTACCCCTGCATCGTCACGGGCCAGGCGCCGCCGTTCGGGTGGTACTGCAACGCATCGAGATCTCGCGCCTCCGCTCCGAGGGCGACGGCGATCGTCGTCACCTCGCCGGTCGCATTCGGGTGGTTGGTGGAGAGCTCATGCCGACGCTCGGCCTCCGCGTAGCAGCGCCCGCCGGCAGCGAGCACCATCGTGCCGGCGTCTATCGTGACCCGGCCAGCGCCCTTGACGTCGAACGAGGCGCGCCACCCCGAGCCTGTCGGCTCGAGCGCTGCGAGCGTGTGATGTTGGAAGGTGGTTGCACCGCCCGCGTCGTGCGCCTCCCGCAAGGCCTTGGTGATCGCGTATCCGGTGCGATCGCCGACCTGGAGCAGCCGCTTCCGCGAGGCGCCGCCGCAGCGGGCGAGGCGGTAGCCGCCGTTCTCGCGCGTGAACGCGCACCCGAGCTCCTCCAGCCAGTGGATTGCCGATCGAGCATCGCCGGTGAGAGCCTTGACGAGAACAGGATCCGCAGTCTCGTGCGAGGAGCGCATGACGTCCTCCGCGTGGAGCTCGGGCGAGTCGTCCGCTCCGAGCGCGGCCTGAATCCCGCCCTGCGCCTTCGACGAGTTGTTCGCCTGGATCGAGCCCTTCGTCGCGAGCCCGACGCTTGCTCCAGCTCGCTCCGCCGCAACCGCAGCTGCGAGGCCGGAGGCGCCGCTGCCGATCACGAGCACGTCGAGTCGAGCCGCCGGCTGCATGGGGGCAAGCGTACCACGATTTGTTATTCGTTGCATTACATAGTCTTATTTCTCGGCGAATTCGGCGGCACCACGAACCTGCGATAGAATCGCCGCATGTCACAGATCGCCGACGTCATGCGCCCGGACTTCCTCGAGGTCGCCCCGGAGGACACGCTCGGCGAGGTAGCAGAGCAGATGAACCTGCAGAACGTGAGCGCCGTTGCCGTCAAGGACAGCGGGCGGCTGATCGGGATCCTGACCGAGCGTGACCTGCTCAAGGCGATGGCAGCGCGCGTTCACTCGAGCGAGGCGCGGGTCCGCGCGTGGATGACGGACGATCCGGTCACCGTCACGGGCGACACCGACGTCGAAGAGGCCGCGCGGGTCATGCTCGAAAGCGACTTCCGGCACCTGCCCGTTCTCGACGCCAACGGCCGCGTGATCGGCATCGTCAGCCTGCGGCGGGTCGTCCGGGCCGCGCAGGCGACACGCTAGAGCCTGGGCCTTGCCGCCTACGTCCTCCCGTTGACGAACGTGACGAACTCGTCGGCGGCACGCGTCGAGACGCGCCCTGAGGCGCGCACGAGCGAGATCTCGCGCGTGGCGTTCATCCCCGCGAGGCGCGCCTCGGCAAGCGTTCCCGCGGCAAGGTCCGACTCGACGGCCGCGCGGGAGATGAACGTGACGCCGTACCCGGCCTGAACTGCACTACGTACCGACTCCTGCAATCCCAGCTCGAGTGACGTCGCGAGGTCACGGAGGCGAACCCCCATCGCCCGAAGCTCGTCCTCGACGACCTGCCGGACACCGGCGCCCTCCTGCATCACGATCAACGTTTCTCCCCGGAGCTCCTCGATCTCGACCACTCGCCCGGCAAAGGGATGACCGGGAAGGCAGATCAGGATTACCTCGTCCTCGAGAATCGGCTCGAAGTGCACGGCGCGATGGCGGCGGGCGGCTCCGACGATCCCGAGCTCGAGCTCACGGTTCGCGACGAGATCGACGACGGTCTGCGTGTCGTGGACCTCGAGCGCAACCCGGAGATCCGGGTGTCGCTGCTGGAACTCACAGAGGAGAATCGGGACGGCGACTGCGGCGGGTCCCGTCGAGGCACCGATAGAGAGCTCTCCTGTGAGGGCTCCCGCGCTCTCGGAGGACACCTCTTCGAGTATCTGCTCCTCGAGCTGGAGGAGTCTCTGCGCACTCCGAAACAGCCGCTGCCCGGCTTC
Source organism: uncultured Thermoleophilia bacterium (assembly GCA_963699795.1). Lineage (GTDB taxonomy): Bacteria > Actinomycetota > Thermoleophilia > Gaiellales > Gaiellaceae > Gaiella. Next base: position 259,521 of record CAVOVG010000002.1, on the reverse strand, counting down.
GGTCGGCTCGACCCGACGCCCCGATCGGTCGAGGAGCTGCGTCCCGAGCCGCTTCTCGAGCGAGCGCACCTGAAGCGAGACAGCGGGCTGGGTCACACCGAGCCGCTCCGCGGCCTGCGAGAAGCTGCGCCGCTCGACGACGGCACAGAACGCTGCAAGCTGCCGTGTGTCCATAAGGAAACCTTATCCCAGGATCGCTGTTCCGTCGACTCGAGTAATGGCGGCTTCTCGACGAGCGCGCAGCAACGGTCGCCGTACGACACGATACGGTCCGAGGATGAAGGTCTGGATCGACATGACGAACTCACCGCACGTGCCGTTCTTCCGGCCGCTGATCGGCCTGCTCGAAGAGCGTGGCCATGACGTCCACGTGTCCGCGCGCGACTTCGCGCAGACGCTCGAGCTGCTCGAGAGCGCAGGGATCGAGCACTCCGTCGTCGGCCCTCCCCACGGTGGTGCCGGTCGAGTCGGGAAGATCCAGGCCATGGGCTCGCGACTCCGAGCTCTCCGCAACTGGGCCGCCTCCCAGCAGTTCGATCTCGCGCTCTCCCACGCCTCGCACGAGCTTCCACTCGCGGCGCGCTCGCTCGGAATTCGATCCGCGTACGCCTACGACTACGAGTTCGCGCGGGCCCAGCACACGCTCGGGTCGCGGGCGGCAACGCGCGTTGTTGTTCCGAATGCGATCCCCCAGGCCCGGCTCGACCGGCTCGGCGCGAAGGCCGCGAAGGTCCGGCGCTATCCGGGCCTGAAGGAAGAGTACTACCTCTCCGGATTCTCCCCTGACGCGGGAGTGCTCGATGCGCTCGGGCTCCACGCTGAACGCGTGATCGCGGTCGTGCGCACCCCACCCGAGGTCTCGCTCTACCACCGCCACGGGAATCCGCTCTTCGCGGACGTCCTCGAGCGACTCGGAAACGACTCGACCGTCCAGGCCGTCGTTCTCCCCCGCACCGCGGCTCAACGGAACGGGCTTCGAGAGGCGGCGCTGCCCTCACTCGTCGTGCCCGAGCATGCGATCGACGCTCAAAGCCTCATCGCGCTCGCCGATCTGGTCGTCTCCGCGGGAGGAACGATGAATCGAGAGGCGGTCGCACTCGGTACGCCGGTGTGGACGACGTTCGCCGGCCGGCTCGGCGCAGTCGACGAGCACCTCGTCGCCGGGGGCAGGATGGCCGAACTGACCGATGCCGGCACACTCGTGATCGCGAAGAAGACAGCTCCACCGAGCGGAGTATCGCGCGATCCCGCCTCGATGCTCGACCTGCTGCTGTCGGCCCTCGAGGGCTGACCGAGACGCGCCACACCTGCGCCCACATCGGTCGAGCCGCGTGGCCGGAACCGGGGAATGAGACGCACGAGGACCGACTGCGAGAATGGGAATCGTGAGGCGGGTCAGCCGATCGGCTCGTGCACCGGAGGCGAACTGCGCCTCGGCTCGCGCACGATTCGGCCGAGGGCGACTGCCAGCCCGGCCGCATCGCCTTCCTCGACGAGCCTCTCGAGCAAGGCGAGCTCACCGTCCAGCCACGCAGCCTCGACCGGCGGCCGGTTGATGCGGTCGATCTTCGGGTGTGGGCTCTCCGAGACGACCTCGCCGTCGCCGACGAGCACCTCGTGGAGCTTCTCCCCCGGGGCGGGCCCGATGATCTGAATCGGGATCTCGCTGCCGGGCTCCTTCCCCGAGAGGCGGATCATGTTCTCTGCAAGATCCATGATCCGGACGGGAACGCCCATGTCGAGCACGTAGACCTGGCCGCGCTCGGCGATGGCGCCCGCCTGAACGACGAGCTGCACCGCCTCGGGAATCGTCATGAAGAACCGCGTCATCTCGGGATGCGTCACCGTGACGGGGCCGCCCCTCGCGATCTGCCGGCGGAAGATCGGAATCACGGATCCGGACGAACCGAGCACGTTCCCGAATCGCACCGCGACGAACCGCGTCGAGACGTCGGCCCGGTGCCCCCATGTCTCGACGATCCACTCGCAGAGCGCTTTCGACTGGCCCATGATCGTCTGCGGGTTCGCCGCCTTGTCCGTCGAGACGAGCACGAACCGTTTCGCGCCGTACTCGACTGCGATATCGGCGACCGTACGTGTCCCGAGCGTGTTGTTTCGCACAGCCTCGAGGGGGTTGGTCTCCATCATCGCGACGTGCTTGTACGCGGCAGCATGGAAGATCACGCCCGGCCGGTGAGCCTCGAACACCTGACGCATCCGGATACCGTCTTTGACATCGGCCACGACAGGGACGCCGTCAGGGAAGCTGCGCTCCCGGGCGAGTTCCCGGTCGATCTCGAACAGGGCCGGTTCGGAGTGGTCCACGAGCACGAGCCGCAACGGGCCGAGCCGGGAAAGCTGACGGCAGAGCTCCGACCCGATCGAGCCACCGGCGCCCGTGACCATCACGACCTCGCCGGAGACGTAGCCGGCGATCGCCTCGAGGTCGACCTCCACCGGCTCCCTCCCGAGCACGTCCTCGACCTCGACCGGCCGAAGCTGGGTCGCGAGTCCGGAGTCGCCGCTGACGAGCTCGGCAAGCCCCGGCAGCGTCTTGACCGGAAGCCCGGCAGCCCTCGCTGCCTCGACGATCCTGCCGCGCACCTCGCCGGAAGCGGTGGGTATTGCGATCAGGATCTCGTCCGGGCGACGGTCGCGGATCACCCGAGGAAGGTCAGCCGTCGTACCGAGAACCCGGATTCCGTGGAGCCTCAGGTTGCGCTTGCGCGGGTCGTCGTCGACGATCCCGATCGGTGTGTAACCGAGCCCGGAGTTGCGCAACATCTCCTTGATCACGAGTTGTGCTGCATCACCGGCACCGACGACGATCGCCTCCTTTCCACGCGCCACGACCTGGCCCGGCAGCGGTCGCTCGATGAGCGTGCGGGCGAGCAACCGCGACCCGGCGACGAACCCGAGGCACAGCAGGAGATCGATGAACCACACGCCCTTTGGCACGCGCGCGGGGTGGAATTCGAAGAGCGTGAAGATGAGGAACGTCGCGAGGGAGGCGAGACAGACTCCGCGGAGGGCCGACCACATATCCCGTGTCGAGACGTAGCGCCACCACCGGTTGTAGAAGCCGGCGAGCGCAAAGACGGTCAGCTGGATCCCGACGACGAGCAGGACGATCTGCCATTCGAGATACCGCTCGTAGTAGACCGGCCGGCCCTGATCGAACCTCAGGAACCACGCCAACGTCCAGGCGGCGGCGATGAGGACCGCATCCGCGGCGATCTGCCACATCGCGTGGCGATTGAACGGTGATCTCATGAGACGGCGGACGGTTGGAGCATGAACACGAGCACGCTACCTCCGTTCCGGCTGCCCATTACCGCCTCATGCAGCCGTGACGGCCATCGCAGTGAGCACGGTCGAGACGACCTGCTCCTGGACATCGGCCCCGATGCAACCCCACATCGGAAGCGCGAGGTTGTCTGCGGCAGCGCGCTCCGTCTCGGGCAACGAGCCCGGGCCGTAGCCGAGGTACCGCATCGCAGGTTGCAGGTGCAAGGGCGTCACGTAGTAGGACGCCGAGGCGATTCCGGCCGCCTTGAGCGCGGTAGCGATCCGCGCGCGCTCCGGGGTGCGGACGACGTACATGTGGTAGACGTGGCCGGGCTCGTCGAGAGGCAGTTCGACGACGCTGCCGAGGCCGAGATCGGCGTACCGCACGGCCCCCACGCGGCGCCCCTCGTTCCAGCCGGCGAGATGAGGAAGGAAGACGCGCAGCGCGGCGGCCTGGATCGCGTCGAGTCGCGAGTTCGTCCCGATGAGCTCGAAGGTCTGCTTGTCCCGCGAGCCGTGGAAGCGCAGCATCCTGACTCGCTCTGCGACCTCGTCATCACGACAGGCGACGAGGCCCCCGTCGCCGAGCGAGAAGAGGTTCTTGGTCGGGAAGAAGCTGAACGTCGAGCAAACGCCCTCGCCCGCAACTCCGGCTGCTCCAAACGCCTGGGCCGAATCCTCGATCAACGGCAGACCAAGGCTCGCGAGAGCCGCGAGGGGGGCAGGACGCCCGAGGAGATGAACGGGCATGATCGCCTTCGTCCTGGGGGTGACCCGCGCGGCCGCGTCCTCCGGATCGAGGTTGAGCGTGACCGGGTCGATGTCGGCAAACACCGGCGTCGCACCGACACGGGCGATCGCCTCCGCAGTCGCATAGAACGTGAACGACGGGCAGATCACCTCATCGCCCGCCCCGATTCCCATCGCCTCGAGCGACAGGACGAGGGCGTCGGTGCCGTTCGCGACGCCGATCGCGTGGGGCACGTCGAGATACGCGGCAGATTCACGCTCGAATGCCTCGACCTCGGGACCGAAGATGAAGCGGCCCGATTCGAGAACCTCTGCGTACCGCTCCTTGAGCTCGGGGATCAGCGGCGCGTACTGAGCTTTGACGTCGACGAGTGGAATCATGAGGCTCCGAGTGTACCGAGCGGTGACGCCGGGTACCGCCACATGCAGGGAAAACGTCTCCTTCAGACGGGAGCGTCGAGCGCTCGGGGCCACGTCGGATGATCTTGCATGACCATAGGAGCAGCCGAGTCTCAGGCCTCGTCAGCAGCCGCCCGATTGCGCATGAATCGCCAGCCCAGCCAGCCCGTGCCACCGATGATGATCGCCGCGACGGCGAGGTCGGCAAAGCGGAAAGCCTGATGGAAGCTCTCCCAGCTCGCACCGGCTGCCCAGCCGATCCCAGCGAAGGCGAAGCACCAGATCGCAGAGCCGAGGAGCGTCAGGAACGTGTAGCGCCTGAGCGGCGCCTCGAGGATGCCGGCCGGGATCGAAACGAACGATCGCACGACCGGAGTGATACGGCCGAGAAACACTGCCCAGTCCTCCCAGCGAAGGAACCAGGCCTCGGCGCGATCGAGCTTCGCCGCGTCGAGATGGAGCCAACGGCCGTGGTGCTCGAGGTACGGCCTCCCGCCGCGACGGCCTATCTCCCAGCCGAGAACCGCTCCGATCAGATACCCCACCGTGCCGGTAACGGCCATGGCCAGATAGGCCGGCAGGCCGGGAGCGAAGGTGTAACCGAAGAGCGAGACGGTCTGTCCCGCGATTGCCCCGGAGGCGATCGCGCCGGCGTAGACCATGACGACCTCGCTCGCGGCGGGAAAGACCGCATCGATCAGCATCAGGACGAAGACGGCGTAGAGACCGTAGTTCCCGATCGCACTCGTGATCGAGTCGGTGACACCGCTGAGAATCGAGAAGAGCATGAGGCCGGAACTCTACTGTCGCCCGCGGCTGCGCCCACCCGGAAGGTGGGTCAACGAGGACCGACGATCCGCTGCACGCGCACCTTCCGCGAGAGCACGACCGTCCCGAGCGCGTTCCTCGCGGTGACGCGAGCGACGTACGCTCCGCCCTTCACCGCCTTTCTCGTCCGATCGAGGCCGTTCCAGACGACGACGGGGTCCCCGACGGGGTAGCTCCGCCGAGCGAGAGTTCGCACGACCTCACCGGCCGACGTCTCAATGGTGACGACGACTCGCGCCTTGCGTGATTGCTTCCAGGTGATTTCGAGGTCGCGGCCGGCCGGCGGCAGGAAGAGCTTGCGCGGGCTCGTGGCGAGGAACCCGACCGTCGTGTTGACGGTGAACGACTCGGTCATCTCGGACGGCTGCCCGATGTCATCGACAGCGGCGACCTGGAGCTTCCACCGACCGTTCGTCGGCGGAGGATCCGCCACCTTCGAGAGCGGAACCGGCGGAGGGGCAGAAGGCGGGAACGCGACCGCAAAGCTCCCCGGCCGACGTTCGCGGGTCTCGGTGAAGGCGACCGTACCGTCGGGCGCCGTCAACGTCACCGTCGTCGTCGCCGGTCGCACGAGCTTGTAGCGGAGGCTCTGTCGATCGGCGATGCCGTCACCGTCCGGCGAGACGACCGCCACCGCGGGTTGCACGAAGACGCCCGTGTACTCGAAGAGCAGCGCGGTCGAGATCGGCCGCTCGGTCCCCGGAGGCCTGTTGAGGAGCGCGCCGTTGAACGCCATCGTGGTCGAGCCACCACCGTCGAGGGCCATCGCCGTCACGGCGCCGAGGCGGACGAGTGCCTGAGCGAGCTCGAAATTCGTCATCCCGACCGAGTAGCCGGGCTGGCGGCCGTCGACGGCGACGAGGATGATACGACCGTCTGCGAGCTGGCCGAGACCTGTACGGGGAGCGCGAGCACCGAGCTGGAACGACGTGAACGTCTCTCCCGCGCGGAAGACCGGGGCACCGTCGCGCACGATCTGCGGGCCGCCTCCGATCGCGGAGACGACGCCGGGCCAGTCCGGCCTGAAGATCAGACGCGACGTGACCTGCTGACCAGGAGGGCCATCGGTGGCAAGCGCTGCGGCAGACGACCCGACCCCGACGAGCACGGCACCTCCAATCGGAATCGGCACCGGAGCGCCACCATTCCGGATTTCGACGACGGGGGCCGCCAGGTCAGCGTTCGGAACCGTTGCGGGGAAGGGGAAGAGGATGAGCGCGGTGGCACCCGGGAGGGAGGGAGTGGACGGGCCCCACGCCCGGGTGTACAGGGCCGATCCGTTCACGGGGGGCGGCTCGTTGAAGGCGTTCAACGTCCGTTTCGCGCCGGCGCCCTGCCAGGTACCGAAGAACGAGATCCGCCGGATGTCGAGCGTGCCGTCGGTGGTGATTCCGGCGCTCACGCGCTCACCGAACGGTGGGCTCGCGACCTGACCTTCGCGCATCAGCACCCCACTCGGAGCACCCGTCTTGAAGGAGAAGTAGTCGCCGTTGATACCCGCCGTCGTTGCCGCCCTGCCCAGTCGTCGCTGGATGGACGTCAGCGTCTCCGTCCCGGCGAGCGTCTCGTTCGAGAGGGCGGGGGCCAGAGTCGTCGTGCCGCCGGGTCTCGGGCCGATCATGACGTTGAGCGCCACCGGCCCGTTGGGGGTGAACTGAACCGCCGTGTCATAGGTGACGCCGGGCCAGAGCACGCGAGGCTGCGCTGCCGCAGGCGCAGCGAGCACGAGCGTGACGACCGTGGTGAGGAGCAGGCGGCGTCCCATCGACCGGTCCGAGGGTACCGACGCCGACCGCCGCGGTGGTCGCTCCTTACCCCGTGCTTACGAATCCGACGCGGCGCCGTCGCAGTCTGACGGCGACACCGACGAGCGCGATCAGAGCCGGGACACCAAGGACAAGTGGAAGAATGCCCGCAGCTTCGAGCGTCTTCCGATCGGCGATGCTCAACCGAATCGGGCTCGTCGGAGGAGTGGCTTTGCGGCCGTTCCTGGGTAGCACTGATACGACGAGGCCCACGACGCCACTGTTGACAGCGGGTACATATCAGGTGATCGTCTTCGAGGCGCCCGCTTCAAGTGGGCCAAGCGTGATCGTCCGCCGAGGCGACCCGTCCTCTGGATCGACGTAAGCTCCCTCGCCGAGGCTCACAGGTTTGATCGCGATATGCACCGCCGTCGTAGCTCCGCCCTCGTTGCGAATCGTCGAGGTGATCGCGAACTCGTCACCGAGCGTGGCCGCCACATCCGTCCTGTCGACGGTGACCGAAATCGCGGCGGCTGGAGCCGCTACGAGAGCCCCGCGCGCGGGAACGGCGACGAGGGCGACGAGCAGAACCGCCGAGAAGAAGACCCGGGTCATCGTGCCCAGCCTCCTCCGAGTCGGGGGAAGCGCGGGCCCAGCAGGGGCACGGCGGCCGTGAACGCGAGCGCCAGGACGACCGGTGTGATGAGCACCGAGATATCGGTGCTCCGGCCGTGGCCGTTGACGACGACGAGACCGACGTAATGCTCGCCCGAGGTGACGGGCAGACCATGAGTTGAACCTACGACTCGCAGATGAGATGGCGATGAGAGAGGCAGTCGATCGCCGAAGGCAGAGGCGGACTGTGCCGCGACCGCGGGCCGGTCGACCTAGAACACGCGGACGTCGCGATACAGCGTGTCTCGCTGCACCGGGGTCTTGCCGAGCGAGCGGATCAGATGGACGAGCTCGTCCGTCGACGTCCTGTGCGCCGTTCCCGCTGCCGCGACGACGTTCTCCTCCATCATCACGGAGCCCATGTCGTCGGCCCCGAAGGCGAGCGCGACCTGGCCGATCTTCAATCCCTGCGTCACCCACGACGACTGGATGTGCGAGACGTTGTCGAGGTAGATGCGCGAGACGGCCTGGGTGAGCAGGTAGTCGAACGACGTCGGCATCTGCTCGTCGCTGACGAGCGCAGACAGGCGGTTGCCGTCGCGCTGGAAGGTCCACGAGATGAAGGCTCGGAAGCCGCCCGTCTCGTCCTGCACCTCGCGCACGCGACGCATGTGCTCGACCCGCTCCTCGAGCGTCTCGACGTGGCCGTACATCATCGTGGCCGTCGTCGACATGCCGAGCCTGTGGGCGTGCCGCATCACGTCGAGCCAGTCGTCCGAGTCCGTCTTCTTCGGGGCGATGATGTCACGAACGCGATCGACGAGCACCTCTCCACCGCCGCCCGGCAGCGAGTCGAGACCCGCATCCCGGAGGCGGGAAAGCGTCTCCCAGACGGTCAGCTTCGAGCGGCGCGAGATGTGCTGGATCTCGGGCGGCGAGAGGCAGTGGAGGTGGATCGTGTAGCGGCTCTTGATCGAGCTGAACAGATCCTCGTAGAAGTCGATGCCGAGATCGGGATGGTGTCCGCCCTGCATGAGGACGCCGGTGCCCCCGATCGCGAGCGTCTCCTCGATCTTCTTGTAGATCACGGGCTTGGGCAGCAGATATCCCTCACGGATATCACCGGGGCTCCGGTAAAAGGCGCAGAAATCGCAGTCGGTGACGCAAATATTCGTGTAGTTGATGTTCCGATCGATGATGAAGGAGACCCGACTCGGATCGGTCTTCCGGCTTCGCAGCTCGTTCGCCACGCGTCCCACCGCGACGAGGTCGCGCGAACGGAGGAGCGCGACGGCATCGTCGTCAGTGATGCGCTCGCCGTCGAGTGCGCGCTCGAGGATCGCATCGACGGTCGGCCGCTCGACGGCAACGCTCACAGCGGCACCTCGGCATCACGGGCGAAGCGAAGCTCGGGGACGTGGTGGAGCTCACCGACATCGCGCGCCATCTCGAGGAACGTGTAGAAACCTGCCCGCTCGCGGGGCCCGAAGCTGTAGCGGAGCTTCTCGAAGTAGCGGGCGAGGAAGCCCGCGGGATAGCCGTAGCGCTCGCTCGCCTCGTAGGCGAGCTTCTCGGGCTCCGAGCGCGCCAGCCGCACGGAGGCGACGAGTGCGTGCTCGAGGTCGGAGAGCCCCTCGACGACCGGTTCCGGCGCGGCCCAGACGGCGAACACCATCGGCAGGCCGGTCTTCTCGAGCCAGAGGCGGCCGAGGTCGTGGTGGGGTGTCGGATCCTCGAAGGCGCTCCGCAGAGCGGCATCGCCGATCAGGAGCTTTGCGTCCGCGTCCTCCTCGAACGAGCGGATCTCGGCGCCGGGGAGCAAGATCCTGGTCAGGACGACCGAGGTTGCGCTCTCCGGCGTGACGGCAACGGACCGCACCCGGCCAAGCGGCATCCCCGTCACGAGCTGGATCGAGTCGACGGCCCCCTCCGAGGAGACGCACAGCCGCGGGAGCAGCCGCAGGGTGTCGGCATTGCGCGCGTATTCGATCGACGAGATCGGCGCCACATCGAGTTGTCCGTCGAGCACCATCCGGTTGAGTTCCGTCGGGACGCCGACGACCTCCTCCACGTCGTACTCGAGGCTGTGGAAGACCGGCGCCATATTGACGTAGCTGATCCGACCGAGCCTGATCATTCCGTGTCCCAGACCCGGATCGTGTTGTGGAGCGAGTCACGCTGGACGGGAATCCGCCCGGCCTCGCGGACGAAGCGGACGAGCTGATCGATCTTCTGCTCCGTCTCGGTGCGCGCTCCCGCGGCATGGAAGATCGTCTCGCGCATGACCGTTCCCTGCACATCGTTGGCGCCGAAATGGAGGCCGACGGCCGCCATGGGCATCCCGTACATGATCCAGTACGCCTTGATGTTCGGGATGTTGTCGAGCATCAGGCGGGACACCGCTGCCATCTTGAGATCCTCGGAGCCGGTCGAGTGGCGAAAGCCCCGGCGCTCGAAAACCGTGTTCTCCGGGTGGAAGGCAAGCGGGATGAACGCGACGAAGCCACCCGTCCGATCCTGCTGGTCGCGGAGCCGGAGGAGATGGTCGATGCGCTCCTCGTAGGTCTCGACATGGCCGTACAGCATCGTGCAGGTCGACCTCAACCCCATCCGGTGGGCGGTGTCGTGAACGTGAAACCAGATGTCCGCATGTTCCTTGCCGGGCGCGACGAGCGCCCTGACCCGGTCTGCGAAGACCTCGGCGCCACCACCGGGGAGCGAGCCGAGCCCGGCGGCCTTGAGCTCGACGAGCACCTCCTCGTGGGTGAGGCCGGAGAGCGTCGTCATGTGGTGCACCTCGGAGGCCGTGTAGCACTTGAGGTGAACATCGGGCAGCTCGGCCTTGAGCGCGCGCAGCGTGTCGAGGTAGAAATCGAGATCGATGTGTGGGTTCTCACCGTTGACCATGTGGATCTCCGTGAACGCCGCAAGCCTGTGCTGCTCGACGGCGTCGCGCACGATCTCCTCGGTCGTCGTCGAGTAGGCGTGGGCCTGCCGCTGCGTCGCGGCGAACGCACAGAACTTGCACTTCACGCGGCAAACGTTGGTCTGGCTGAGGTACAGGTTCTGGACGAACGAGACCTCGTCGTTCCCTCCGCGCAGCCGCCGCGCGAGGTCGGCCAGCTCACCGATCTCGAGGAGGTCGTCGGACTCGAGAATCGTCAGCCCGTCCTCGAGGTCGAGGCGCTCTCCGGCCTCGACCTTCACGCGAACGGGGCCGAGCGTTGAGGTGCGGTCGAGAAGTGCCATTTCCTGGGGCCTATCTGTTGCGGTCGACGACGGCGTCTGCAAGGGCTTCGAGCTCGCTTCGCCTGGACTCGTTGGAGAGGCTTGCCCGCGCTCTCGTAGCGTAGTCGAGGGCCACCTCCCGGGAGCGCTCGAAGGCACCGGTTTCCGCGACGCGAACGAGCACTCCTTCGAGAGGGCCGCCGGCGATCGCGGCGCGCACGACGTCGTCGCGTTCCGCCGCGAGGAGCAGGGGCAGCGTAGGGGTGCCGTCGCGGAGATCGGTACCGGGGATCTTGCCCGTCTCGATCGAGTCGCCGGCACAGTCGAGGATGTCGTCGACGATCTGAAACGAGATGCCGAGCAGCCGTCCGTACTCGCCGCTGCCACCGCCGAGACGACATGCCGCCTCGAAGAGCTTCCCGGTCTTGAGCGAGCATCGCTCGAGATAGCCGTCAACAGTCGTGCCCGGGTCGTGCCGCTGGCGCCGCTGCAACGCCTCACCGCGCGCGAGTGCAAGAGAGGCTTCGGCGAGCGCCGCGACGCCGGAGAGGTCGCCGTCCGCCGTGAGCTCCGAGAAGGCGCGGGCGAAGAGGTAGTCACCGGTCGCGCGGGCGGCATCGGCCCCGAAGGCCGACCACGCTGCAGCCTTCCCCCGACGCACGCTCGCACCGTCGATCAGGTCGTCGTGGACGAGCGTTGCCATGTGGACGAGTTCGACCGCCGCGCCGGCGGCAACCGACGGAACCCTGCCCGGAGGGGCCGACAGAAACGTCAGCATCGGACGCAGACGCTTGCCTCCGGCCGTCAGCGCTTCAGCGCCGACCTCGGCGACGAGCCCCGGGTGGCTCGCGACGGATCGGTCGAGCAGATCCTCGACGTCGGCCAGGTACTCGTTGAGACCGGGAGCGGCCCTGACGGTCTCGAGCGTGGCGCTCATCGCGCCGTCGCCGTGTGGAGCGCCACGATCGAGCCACCGAAGAGCCGAAACGTCGCTCCGTCGAAGCCCGTCTCGTGGATCAGCACGGCGAGATCCTCCGCCCCGGGGAACCGCCGCACGCTCGCCGGAAGGTACGTGTACGCCTTTCCGCCTGGTAGGACGCGCCCGAGAAGCGGCACGATGCGATCGAACCACACCGAGAAGAACGGCTTCAGGATTCCTCTCGGCTGTGTGATCTCGAGGATCGCGAGCCGGCCACCGGGGCGCAACACGCGTCGCAATTCGGCCAGCCCGACCCGGAGGTCGGCGACGTTCCGGACGCCGAATCCGACCGTGACGACGTCAAAGGCCCCATCGCCGAACGGGAGCGCCAGCACGTCGCCCTCGACCCACTCGATCGAGCCCGACTTGCGCCGTGCCCGGACGAGCATCTCGCCCGAGAAGTCGAGACCCGTGACGACGCCGCCCTCGCGCTCGGACGCGACGGCCAGGTCGCCGGTGCCGCAGCAGGCGTCGAGAACGCGCGAGCCCGGCTGAACCACCGCGCGCGCCGTGATTCCACGCCACCGGCGATCCAGGCCGAGCGTCATCACGCGGTTCATCACGTCGTACACGGGCGCGATCCGGTCGAACATGCTCCGCACGCCCTCGGGCTGAAGCGTCCCGCTCTCGTGCGTCACGCTTGCCCCCAGCGCGGCATCAGCGTGTTGTCGATTCCGATCTGGTCGAGAGCGCGTGCGACCACGAAGTCGACGAGATCGTCGATCGTCTTCGCGCCGTGGTAGAAGCCTGGAGCCGCGAGGAGGATCACCGCGCCGGCCTCGTGCAGGGTCGCAAGGCCACGAAGGTGGATCGACGACAGGGGCGTCTCGCGAGGAACGAGCACGAGCTTGCGGCGCTCCTTGAGCGCGACCGAGGCGGCGCGGTGGATCAGGTTTGCCATCGCGCCGGCGGCGAGTGTGCCGACGGTGCTCATCGAGCAGGGACAGACGACGTAGGCGTCGACCTTCGCCGAGCCGCTTGCGTAGGGGCTCTTGTAGTCGTTGATCCCGTAGACCGTGACCCGGTCGCCCGCGTCACCGATGAAGCGTTCGAGCACCTCGTCGCGTGGCAGCATGGCGTCGCCGTAGAGCTCGGTCGCGATCACCTCGATCCCCGCCGCGGAGGCCACGAGCCCGATCTCGCAGTCGGCCGCGGCAAGCGATTGCAGCAGCCGGGCCGCGTAGGGCGCGCCCGAGGCGCCGGTGACTCCGAGGAATACGCGCATCAGGACAGAGCGTAGATGTCAGGCTCCGGTCCAGCGCCCCACCAACCGAACCCCGGACGTGCAGGCCGAAGCCTGTCGCCGGCGGCGGTTCCTACTTCTGCTGCCCCTTCGAGGCCTCGAGGAACGTTGCGATCTTCGTCAGGTTCTCGTCGCCGAGGTCGGCAAACGGCGGCATCGCAGAGCCCGGATTCTTGCTGCTCGGATTCTTGAGATGAGCGACCTGCCATTCGATGCCCCGACCCTTCAAACCCTCCTCGGTCAGTTCAGGAGCACCCAGGTTCTGACCGCCCGAGCCGGAGTACACATGGCAGTTGAGACAGCCCGATTCGGCGAACAGCGTTGCGCCCTCGACGGCAACCGGGTCTCCTGCAAATCCTTGCTCCGCTGCCCACCGCGGAACCTCACCGACGGCCTCCGAGCCCTCTTTCGCCGTCGCACCCTTCCACGTCAGCACGCCCATCGAGATGACCACGAGAATCGCGGCAACGAACGCGACGGGACGGCGCAGGATCGTCCGCTCCGGGCGCCGATCGTAGAACGGCAGCATGATCAGGAGCACCAGCAGCAGCGTCGGGATGCCGACGGTTCCGAGAACGACCGTCTCCGGCCACTTGAAGATACGGAGGAGGTAGAAGAGGAAGTAGAAGAACCAGTCGGGGCGCGGAATGAAGTTCGTAGTGGCGGGGTCGGCCTCTTTCTCGTACAACGGCCCGAGCGCACCCGGTTGGCCGTCGTCCACGGTGAACTTCCAGATCACGGAAAGACCGATGATCACCCCGACGACGACGAGCGACATGACCGTGTCGTGGAAGATCGCGTACGGGAAGAACGGCTTCCCTTCCTTCTTGACGTCTTCCTTGTAGCGCTTGAACTCGTCGCGATCCGCCTGCTGCTTCTTGCTCGCCATCGCTACTCTGCCTCGCCCTCGTCGTGCTTGCCCTCGTCGTGCTCACGGATGAGGCCTTCGCGATACTCGCCGTACCCCTTGGGCTCGGCCTCTCCGCGCGGCCGACCCGCAGCCGCCTTCGACCACGGTGGTGACGTGACGCCCAGCCGGATGACCAGATACATGTGCAGCCCGATCAGCGCCATGATCCCGCCGGGAATGACGAGCATGTGCAGGGAGTAGAACTTGGCAAGCGTGTCGGGGCCGATCTGGGCCCCGCCCTGGAGGAATTGCGCGATGAACGGCCCGGCGATCGGCGCCGTGGCGTTGATGTTGATCCCCACCACCGTGGCCCAGTACGCGGTCTGATCCCACGGCAGCAGGTATCCGGTGAAGCCCTCCGCCATCCCCATCACGAGAAGGAGGACACCCGTGATCCAGTTGATCTCGCGTGGATACTTGTACGCGCCGAACAGGAACGTGCGGGCCATGTGGAGGAACATCAGGATGATGAACAGGCTCGCGCCCCACTTGTGCATTCCACGCACGAGCCAGCCGAGCGTGACCTCGTTCGTGATGTTCTGGATCGACGCGTACGCGCTGTCGGGATCCGGCGAGTAGTACATCGCGAGGAAGACGCCCGTCGTCGCCTGAACGAGGAAGGCCGTCAGCGTCGCGGCGCCGAGCGTCTGCATCCAGTTGACGTCGCGGGGGACGTTCCGGAACAGGAACCACTTCGTGTACCCGATCAGGCCAGAGCGCTCCTCGACCCAGTCGAGCGGGTAGAGGGCTGCCTTCTCGACCTGCGCCTGACGTGCGGACTTGGCCATCTAGGCCCCCGCTCCCGGCATCGGCAGGGGATACAGCCACTTCTCGATGCCGTCGACGTGGACGCCCGGGTATGCGACCGGGTAGCGCTGCATGACGGCGTCGGCCGCTGTACCTTCGACCGTGCCGACGCTGAAGTGATCGCCGAGGACGAGATTGCCGTCGACGATCGAGAACGCGTAGCGGTCGAGCGAGCGGACCGGGGGGCCGGCGGTGCGGTTGCCCTCGGTGTCGTACGCGCCTCCGTGGCACGGGCAGCCGAAGCCGGCGGGCTTCACGGGAGTGAGCGTGACATCCTTGTACGTCTTTGTCTCCTCCTCGAACCTCGGGCCGTTGGGCTGCACCGGGCAGCCGAGATGGACGCAGCGGCTGTAGATGATCGTGAAGCTCGGTTCCTTCTCGGCACTCAACCCGTTGTTGCGGATGTAGGCCGTTCGCCTCGAGACGTCACCCTGGCGCTTGCTGCCGGTGAACGACGTGATCACGAACGTCCCTTCCGGGAAGTTCGAGATCGGGCCGAGATCGACCGGGTTCGTCTCGATGCCTTCACCCGTGAACGACGGAAGGACGGCGAACCCGAGCGACGGCAGGACGACACCGGCACCGATGACTCCTCCGAGACCGATCGTCGCGAGCGTGAGGAAGCCCGCGCGGCCGTAGGTCTCGAGATGCTCTTCCTCCGCGGCAAGCTGCGCCTCGGACGGCGTTCCGTCGACGAGTGCGTGTGCAGGGGCCGAGTCGACCGGGGCGTGTGCGCGGGCCGTGTCGCGGATCCAGAGGACGCCGAAGACGATCGTGATCGCGGCGCCGAGAACCGCGGCCGGCCAGCTGATCACCAGCCCGACGAGGATGCAGGCGATCCCGATCGCAAAGCCGATCGGCCACAGGCTGTGGCCGGGTGCCCCTCCTCGCTTGTCGGTCTCGTCGCTCACTCTTCACTCTCCATCGCGTGATTCAACCCTGCCGGGTGCCCGTCTGTCAACGTCGCAACAAACGGGTCAACGTCCGGGCACGCGCTCCATTCTGCACGTCCGGGTCGGAGGGTGCGTCAGGAAGGCCCAACTCTGCCCAGCGGGCATCGACCCGGGCACGGATTTCGGGGCTCATCTCGATCTCGGGCGGCCATTCGCGCCGCCCCTCGTCCGGGCCCTTCGCCGTCGCGTCGAATCCGATCTTGCCCCCGTAGGCCTGGATCGTCGTCGCGTGGTCGAGCTGGTCGATCGGCCCTTCGCTGAGCAGGATGTCGCGGGCCGGGTCGACGTTGGCGCAGACGTAGAAGAAGACCTGCTCGTAGTCGTGCACGTCGACATGCTCGTCGACGACGACGACGGATTTCGTCAGGCTCATCAGGCCGAGACCCCACATCGCATGCATCACCTTGCGGGCGTGGCCGGGGAAGCTCTTGCGGATCGAGACGATGACGCAGTTATGGAACGTGCCCGCTGTGGGGAGATCGTAGTCGACGATCTCCGGGACGCTCATCCGGATCGCCGGCAGGAAGATGCGCTCGGTCGCCTTCGCGAGCCACTCGTCCTCCGCCGGAGGCTTGCCGACGACGATCGAGGGGTAGATCGCGTCGCGTCGCATCGTGATCGCAGAGATCCGGAAGATCGGGAACTCCTCGGGCGGCGTGTAGAAGCCCGTGTGATCACCGAAAGGCCCCTCGATCCCGACGTCGCCCCCGTCGACCCAGCCCTCGAGCACGATCTCCGCATTCGCCGGAACCTCGAGATCGACCGTCTTGCACTTGACGAGCTGCACGGCCGAGCCCTTCAGGAAGCCCGCCACCATCAGCTCGCCGATGTGCTTGGGG
Organism: uncultured Thermoleophilia bacterium; assembly: GCA_963699795.1. Lineage (GTDB taxonomy): Bacteria > Actinomycetota > Thermoleophilia > Gaiellales > Gaiellaceae > Gaiella. Next base: position 242,937 of record CAVOVG010000002.1, on the reverse strand, counting down.
AGCGGTGCGCTCGCAGAATAGGCGGTGACCGGGTCGAGCCCCAGCGCGACGGCGACCGGGATCCTGCCGTCGGGTGCCGCGCGTAGGTCGGCGCGACCATCCTTGTGGATCTGCCAGTGCATGAACGTCGAGCTCCGGTCGATCTTCTGCATCCGATACATGCCGACGTTGCGGACGCCTGTCGCCTGGTCCTTGGTGATCACGGCGGGAAGCGTGATGAACGGAGCCGGGTCGAGCGGCCAGCAGCGTTGGATCGGGAAGAGGTCGAGATCGACGTCGTCGCCGGTGAGCACGACCTCCTGGCAGGGAGCCTTCGACACCTCCTTGGGCATCGAGTCGGCGATCGACTTGAGCTTGCCGAGCGAGCGCACCTTGTCGACGAGGCCCTGCGGCGGCTGCAGCTCGAGGATCTCACCGAGCTTGTCCGCGAGGTCGTCGAGCTTGTCGACGCCGAACGCCAGGCACATCCGCTTCTCGGTACCGAACTGGTTGATCAGCAGTGGGTGCGACGCGCCCTTCGGATTCTCGAAGAGGAGCGCGGGACCGCCGGACTTGACGACGCGGTCGACGATCTCGGTGATCTCGAGGTCGGGGTCGACCTCTGCGCTGATGCGCACGAGCTCGCCCTCCTTCTCGAGGAGAGCGATCCATTCGCGAAGGTCGGAGGCCGGGCTCGCCATGCCTGCGTCCAGCTTCCCCTACAGCGTGCGGCTCGGGGTGCGCTCTTTGCGCTTGACGGCGAGGTAGTGCGTCAGCTCACCGAGCGCGATCACCGCGACGAAGATGAGCCCGACGACCAGCATCGCGAGGACGACCTTGCGGCCTTCCTCGGCAGCATCCGCGACGAACAGGAACGAAGCAAGCATCGTGGCCGAGACTTTACCCCACCAGGAGGTCGTGCGCGCAACATGCGAGGTCGACCGCCTCCACGCCGGCCGCAGCACGGGCAGCATCTCCGAGCGCGGTCGCGTCACCACGGTCACGGAGGTCGGCTCGAGCCGTCGCGAGCGCCCCCTGCCCGAGGAGAGCCGACGTGGCCGCCCAGGCCTCGGCTTCGCCGCCGCGGTCGTCGGCACGCCCCTGGGCGCACAGGGAGATGAGCTCCGCGAGGTCATGCACTGCCTCGATGCTCCCGGTCGCAGCCACGCGCACGAGGCCGTGGGCGTAGAGATAGTCACCGAGGAGCAATGCCGTATCCGCGTCCGCGGGTTCGAAGAGCCGCGAATGCCCGTAGTGGAGGAGAAAGCCCTCGTAGATCGTCTCGACGCCGAGCGCGAACTCGCGCCTACAGAGCCGTGAGAAGACGGCAGTGCGATCCTGCGCGTCGGGCGGCCGGAGTGACTCACTCCAGAGCGGGCTCTCCGCCGCTGCTTCGCAGACGAGCGTCTCCCAGACGCCCGCTTCAGCTGCCGAAGAAATCGCCAATTGCCTCGATCGTGCTGTCGATCTCCTCGTCGCCGTGCGCGAGCGAGACGAACATGCACTCGAACTGGGAGGGCGCCAGATAGACGCCGCGGCCGAGGACGTGTCGGAAGAGCTCCGCGTAGCGATCCGTGTCCGAGCGGACGGCGTCGTCGTAGTTCCTCACGGCCTCGTCCTGGCAGAACAGCGTCAGCATCGCACCCACGCGCTGGACGGTTCCAAACGGAGCGAGACCGGCCTCGAGCCTCGCGCCACGCCGCTCGAGCTCCTCGTAGACCGCCGGATCTCGGAGGCGCCGCAACACCGATGTGCCGGCCGCGGTGGCCAGAGGGTTCCCCGAGAGCGTGCCAGCCTGGTAGACGTCTCCGGCGGGCGCCAGACGCTCCATCAGCTCGGCGCGACCGCCGAACGCGGCCGCGGGGAGGCCGCCGCCGACGATCTTGCCGAGGATCGTCAGGTCGGGAGTGACGCCGTAGCGCTCCTGGGCACCGCCGCGTGCGACGCGGAACCCCGTGATCACCTCGTCGAAGACGAGGAGCGCGCCGCACGCGTCGCACAGCATCCGGAGCGCCTCGAGGAATCCTGGCGTCGGAGGAACAACGCCCATGTTGCCGGCCACGGGCTCGACGAGGATCGCTGCGAGCCCCTCCCCGACCTCGGCCACCGCCGCGGCCACCGCGTCGATGTCGTTGTAGGGCAGGACGATCGTGTCGGCAGCGACCCCTGAAGGGACGCCCGGCGTCGAGGGGATCCCGAGGGTCATCAACCCGGAACCCGCGCTCGCGAGCAACGCATCGACGTGCCCGTGGTAGTTCCCGGAGAACTTGATCAGCCGGTCGCGGCGGGTCACGGCGCGGGCGAGGCGCACGGTGCTCATCGCCGCCTCCGTGCCCGACGAGACGAGGCGCACCATCTCGACCGACGGCACCGCGTCCACGATCTCTGCGGCCAGGTCGACCTCGCCCTCGGTGGGCGCGCCGAACGTCGTCCCCCGGGCAAGCGCGTCCGTCACCGCTGCGAGGGTCTCCGGGTCGGCGTGCCCGAACAGCAGCGGCCCCCAGGAGAGAACCCAGTCGATGTAGCGATTGCCGTTGACGTCCTGGATCAGCGCGCCCGAGCCGCTGCGCATGAAGACGGGCTCGTCGAGTCCGACAGACCGCATCGCCCGCACCGGTGAGTTGACGCCACCCGGAATCAGACGCTGCGCGCGGTCGTACAGATCAGATCTCGTCAAAGCCATCGCGCGACGTCCTTCGCCCAGTACGTGAACACGAAATCCGCACCCGCCCGCTTGATCGCGACGAGTGACTCGAGCGCTGCAGCCCTCTCCTCGAGATGCCCCGCAGCCGCAGCGGCCTTGACCATCGCGTACTCACCGGAGACGTTGTACGCGGCGACCGGGCAGTCGAAACGCTCGCGCACGGCCCTGATCACGTCGAGGTAGGCAAGGGCAGGTTTCACCATCAGCACGTCCGCGCCCTCGACGAGGTCGAGCTCGCACTCGCGCAGCGCCTCACGCACGTTCGGCGGGATCCATCTGATAGCCCCGCCGATCGCCGGTCGACGGCGCGGATTCCGCCACCTCCCGGAACGGCCCGTAGAACGCGGAGGCGTACTTCGCGGCATACGCGATAATCGGCGCGTGCGGGAGCAGCGCCGCGGATGGCGCCGACGCGCCCGTCCATCATGTCGCTCGGAGCGACGACGTCGGCTCCCGCCTCGACGTGGCTCGCGGCCGTGCGCACGAGCAGCTCGAGCGTCGCGTCGTTCACGACCTCTCCATCGCGCAGCACGCCGCAGTGGCCATGGCTCGTGTACTCGCAGAGGCACACGTCAGTGATGAGCGTCAGCCCGGGCACCTCGACCCGAATCGCACGCAACGCCCGCTGGACGATTCCGTCGACCTCCCACGCACCCGATCCCTCGGCGTCCTTCTCCTCCGGGATCCCGAACAGAAGCACGGCACGGACGCCGAGCGATGCGAGCTCCGCCGCCTCGCGGACGATCTCGTCGACCGACCGTTGCGCAATGCCCTCGAGTCCGGGAACGGGGCGTACGACCCCTTCACCGGGGCACGCGAAGAGCGGCATCACGACATCGTCGAGCGAGAGGTGCGTCTCGCGCACGAGCGCGCGCAACGTTTCCGTGCGGCGCAGGCGCCGCAGACGCGTAACGGGGAAGGAGCTCATCCGGGCAAGGGTACGTCAGCCGCGCGATCGGGCGGTCCCTCGACGTCGACGCCGATGTCCGGCGACCGTCGTCCCAGCGCTCGAGATGCAGCGCGCTCGGAGAAGAACTCCCAGATTGCGCGCGCGGCGGCCATCGTCGGGAGAGCCATGAGCACGCCGGCGATGCCGTAGAGCTCACCGCCCGCAAGCAGGCCGAAGATGACGAGCAGCGGGTGAAGGCGCAGCGCGTTCGCCATCACGTTCGGCACCACGATGTGCCCCTCGACCTGGTAGATGAAGATGAAGAGCGCGACCACCCACAGCGCCGACACCGGGTCGACGACGAGCGCGTAGATCGTCGGCGGGATCGCCGAGAGCCAGGGCCCGATGTACGGGATCACCTCGATCACGGCCGTCCAGACCCCGAAGAGGAGTGCGTAGCGCTCGGCGCCGGGGACGAGACCGAGGGTGCCGAGCAGCCACATGCCGACACCTGCGCTCAGGCCGATCACCGTGGAGAGAATCAACTGCCCGCGCACGTACCCGGCCAGAGCCTTCTCGATCCGGACCGTCAGCGGGAACCCGTCTCCGGCGGGAAACGGCCGGTCGATCACTCCCTCGAGCCGCTCCATGTCGAGCAGCATGTAGATCGCGACACGACGATGAGAACCAGGTTGAAGAGCGCCACGACGAGCGAGAACGCTGCCCCCTGCGCAAACGAGATCACATCCTGGGTGTAGCCCGAGATCTCCCCGGCACCGAGGTTGTCGACCCAATCCGTCGCCTGCTTCTGGATCTGAATGCGCTCGAGTCCATGGTTATCGAGCCATTCCTGGAGACGATCGATGTCCTGTTCGGCCCCCGTCCTCCCGCCGGCACTCTCGAGCGTCACGTAGTCGTCGATGCGGTCCGTCGCCGAGCGCGTCTGGTCGACGACGACGCTTCCGAGCGCCAGCACGATGAACGCGACGGCTCCGGCAAAGAGGAGGAAGACGAGCGCTACTGCGAGCCCTCGGGGCATCCGCGTCCGCTTCAGGTCACGCACGAGCGGGTTGAGCAGAAACGCGATCACGCTCGCCGTAAGGAAAAGGAAGAGGACGTGCCCGAGGAGACCCGCGAGCATCCAGATGACAAGGAGGCCAACCGGCAGACCCACGAGCTGAATCCACCGCGGCACGCTGATCGTCGGCATCGTCGGCCCCGTGGGCTCTGTCATGTTCGAGATCGTAGCCTGGTCGCGGATCCGCGACGGGCGGTCAGCCGCTACCGTGCCTCGGATGGCCACGCCGCGATCCCGGCGAGCGGCCCGTCACCGAGAGCGACGCCGGCGCGCACAACACCGCGCTCGCCGCCTGGCCGTGATCGGGATCGTCGCCGCTCTCGCCCTCGTTACATTGATTCTGACCGCCTTCGGATCGGGCTCGCCCGCCCCGATTGCCACGACGACTCCGGCCGCTATCACCGACGTGCTGCCGGAGCCGGACGTCCTCGCGACGGTGAGTAACCTCCAGATCAGGCTCCCGGTCGCAGGCGATGCAGTTACGGCGGTCGGCTTCCACGGCGCGGGAGTCGGGTCGCTCAAACTGAAACCCGCCGGTCGTCGGCTGAACGAGGGATTCCTGGCTCGGCTCTGGCGACGGATTGCCGGATCGGCGCAGAACGGCCGTGTCTGGATTCAGCTCGGCGGCGGAACGGGGACCGAGGTCATGGACGTCGGGGCGATGCCGGGAACCGATGTCTATTCGCCCGCCACCGGCACTGTCGTGTCGATCTCCGATTTCGTCATCGACGGGAAGCGATTCGGGTCGCGAATCGACGTGCGACCGAGTTCCTCCCCGGCGTTGATCGTCTCGTTGAGTCACGTCGAGCCTGATCCGTCCCTTACGGTCGGCAGCCCCGTTCTCGCCTCGTCATCGAAGCTGGGCACGGTCGTCGACGTCGCCGTCGTCGAACGGCAGGCGCTCGCGCGACACGCCGGGGCTCGCGGCAACAACGTCGCGATCGAGGTCCAACCCGCTGCAGGGTCGCTCCCGTGAACATCCTGTTCGTGGGAGACGTCGTAGGTCGACCCGGAAGAGAAGCAATCGAGGATCGCCTCGGCACCCTGCGGGCGGAGCTCGGGGCCGCGGTCTGCATCGTCAACGGCGAGAACGTCGCGGACGGTGTCGGAATCACCCCGAAGCTCGCCGACCGGCTCCTCGCCGCCGGCGCGGACGCGATCACCCTCGGCAACCACACCTGGCGTCGCCAGGAGATCGCGCCCTACCTCGCCACGTCCGACCGGGTGATCCGGCCCGCGAACCTCTCGGCCGACGCGCCGGGACGCGGCCTCGCGCTCGTTACCGCGACCGACGGATCGACGGTCGGCGTGATCAACGTGATGGGCTCACTCTCCCTCGACCCATCCCGGAGCATGTGGGAGCTGATCGACGGGCTGGTGGACGAGGCGCGCTCTGTGACGCCGGTGGTGCTCGTGGACGTCCATGCCGAGGCGACGAGCGAGAAGGTGGCACTCGCACGCTGGCTCGACGGGCGCGTGACCGCTGTGATCGGCACGCATACCCACGTTCAGACCGCTGATGCTCGTGTCCAACCGGGCGGAACGGCAGCAATCACGGATGCTGGTATGACGGGCCCCCACGACTCCGTGATCGGTGTCAAGGCTGAGCTTGCCACCCACCGAATGAGAACGGGGATGCCTGTCCGGTTCGAAGTGGCGACGGGCGGTGTTCGCATCGAAGGAGCCCTGATCGAATGCGACCCGACGACCGGTCGGGCGACGGCGATCAGGCCGGTTCGCGTTCCCTGGCCGTGAGCCGAACGACGAGGACGGCGAACACCGCAACGAGCAGGAGATCGCGTGCGAGGACGAGCCAGGACGCCGTGGGGTCGAACTGCTTCACGAGGTCCCAGTAGGAGTGAGGGAACCAGGCGCGAGTCAGCAGGCACGCGACGAGGAGCAGGATAGTCGCGATCGCGCCGCGAACGCCCGGGACGAGCACGACGATCGCTAGGAGCCACACGAGAAACTGCGGCGACAGGACCTTGCCGAACGCGACGAACGCGACGGTCGCCGCCGCCGCGTACTGAACGAACCGTGCGCCACTTCCCGTGTCGACGCGCGCGAACCGCGCCCAGACGAGTGCGAGCGCTGCAACGCCTGCGATCGTCGTCAGTCCCGAGGCAACGGTCGAGACAGGCCCGGTGAGGTTCTGCGAGCCCGACCCCGATGCCCAGCCGAGCGGCATGCCGGCGGCGTGGTGGAGGGCCAGCAGCACGCTCGAGGCAAGGCTCTCGATCTGGAGCGGTCGACCGACCTGCCGCCACACGCTCCTGATCACGCCGTCCGGTGCCTGAAGCGCAAAGGGCAGGTAGATCACGCCAACCGTGCCCAGCGCGAGACCCGTCCCCCGCAGTGCCGCTGAACGCCCGTCTCGTTTCCAGATCCTGATCACGAGAAGTGGCAGGATGACCGCGGGGTAGATCTTCGTCGCGATCGAAAGACCAAGGAGGACCGGCCCGAGCACCGTGCGGCGGTGGACGATCGCAGCGACCGCAGCGAGGGTGATCGCCGCCGCGTAATAATCGAATCGCGTCAAGGCGAACGGGCCGAGAAAGACCACGCCCGTCAGGAAGGAGCCGACGGAGAAGATGACGCGGCCCGGCGAGGCCCGAAGCGCCTCGAGCGAGATCACGATCAGCGCGCAGGCAACGGCGAGTGCGACCAGCATCAGTGCCTCGAACGCGTCGTCGTACCGAGCCTGCGTCGAGGAGACGAGAGCGGGCAGCACCAACGGGACAAGGGCTCCCGGCGGGTACTCGACTCCGAAATCGCGATACGGGACTTCGCCGGAGACGATTCGCTCGCCGTATTGCCGGTAGACCACGGTGTCCGAGATCCCGGCGTCGCCGACGAAACCGGACGTCAGAACGGCTCCCGCCGCGACTCCGGCGAGCACCGCCGCGGCGAGACTCGCGACGAGCACGGCGCGTGCGTTCACGGCGCCGTGACCTCTGGTTCCACGCGCTCCCGGACGATGAACAGGGCGAGCAATACAAAAGGCAGGAACCACGGAATGTAGAGGTACGACCAGTGCGTGAGCGTGAGCTCGAAGCCGAGCAACACCGCTGCGCTCAGCGCGGCGAGCTCGAGCGGGCCTTTCCGCTCGGGGATCATCGCGACGACACCGGCCAGCGCGAGGACGGCGATCTGGAGGATCAGCTGCACCGCGCCGAGATCCGGAATCCCCCGCGCGTGATACTGACCCCAATCCCAGGGGGAGAAAGGCGAACCGCGGTCGAGCTGATACCCGAACGTGCGCTGACCGAAGGTGCGCACGGCATCGGCAAGACCCGGCTCGAGCAGCAGGATCGAGAACGCGAGAACGGACGCCACGACGAACGACGCCGTGAATCGCACGATCGCCCGTCGTGACAGGCCGCTCGGGTAGGTGAGCCAGAGGGGCGCGAGCAGGAGTGTCGCGAACTTCGTCCATCCCGAGAGGGCGACGGCAGCCCCGCGGGCGACGGGTGATGTCGAGAGCCAGAACCCCCAGATCAGGATCGCGGGCATGATGGCGTCGTTCGTGTTCGAGTTCAGGACGTACGCGGTGAACGGGAGCGCCATCCACCCGAACACGAGCCCAGCGGCGAGCGGCGGGCCTCCGAATCGACGTCCCACGAGAAACAGCCCGAGGACTGCGAGCAGGTCGAAAGCGATCGCCGTCGCATGAGCAGCGGGCAGCGAGTCCCACTTTCCCGACCACGGAAAGGCGATGACCGCCGGGACGTACGCGAGGTAGACGACCGGGCCGTACGTGTCGCCGCGCGGTAGCGACGACTCACAGCGCCCGTTGTCCTGAATCCAGTCGCGCACGGAACCGGCCGAGTTCTTCGGGCCACAGGAACGCTTCGTGCCCTCGATCGGCATGTTTCCGTAGGGAACACGGCCGTCGAGTATCCGGTCGGCGCCGATCACGCCCGCATAGCCGACGTCGATGACTCCCCTGGGCGTCTCGAGGTTGAGGCCAACGCGGAGCCCACCGAGGAAGACGGCAACCGCGGCGAGGAGCCAGACGGGCCAGAAGAGAACGGGTGCGTGCCTCCGACCTCGGAAGCCGATCCAGCACATGCGCACGAGCAGGTACGCCAGAGGCGGCGCTGCGAGGGGCGCGCTCCGGAAGATCTCTCCGCGGTTGAAGAACCAGAGTGAGAGACCGAACGAGATCAACGCGAGCAGATCGAGGGAGTGCCAGCTCAGCAGCCGGCGCCAGTCGGCGAGGCCGACGAAGAAGAGCGCGCTCAGGGGAATCCACATCCACCACGCGTTGAGAACCTTGCCGCCGAATGAGCCGACGCGACCCCTGGCCATACCCCACGCGACCTGAGGTCCCGTCCACGCTTCGGATACACGACCGTCGCCGTCCTCGACCTTGCCCAGCGCGACTTGCCCCGCCTTGCCCGACCAGACCTTCACCGTCCAGTTGTGAGTCGCGACGTCGAACGTGGCGGCGGTCGTCGGCTCGGGTGGATAGCGCGTGAGCCAGCGGGCGACCCTGGAGTCGTCGAGGAACCTCGCCACAACAGCCGCCTCGGTCATTCGCGCCCCCGGAAGCAGGTGGGCCGGGCTCTCGGACGAAGAACCCGTACTCGTGGAGTTCGTGGATGTCGTGCGGTTGGCCGATTCGGCGGCGAGCGCTGCCGGAACGACCAGGAGGGCGAGGGCGAGCACGCTCGCAAGCGCCGCCGCCTTCATCGTCGGCGGAACGACCAGAGCTTGTTCCCGACGAAGTTGAGCGGTGTCACGAGCACGATCGCGATTGCCTGCGCAACGATCTCGTCCGCGCCTGCTGCCACGAGAAGCGCAAGAACGCCGATGTTCGCGATCAGTGAGCCCGTCGAGACGACGAGAAAGCGCCACCCCTGGGCGCCGACACCCCCGCGCTCGACGCGGAACGTCCAGAGACGGTTCAGGGTGTAGTTGTTCGTGACAGCCACGAGGAACGATCCGACGGCCGCTGGAACGTAGTGGAGACCGACCTTTTCGAGGAGCACGTAGAAGACGGCGAGGTTGACGAGATAGCCGCTTGCGCCGACGACGCAGAACTTGGCGAGCTGCTCCCAGTTGCTTCGCTTTCCGAGCGCATTCCCGACACGCTGTGCGGGACCCTCGTTGGGTCCGGTCGAGAGTGGGCCTTCCATGTGGCGCGAGGGTACAGGGTCAGGCGGCGCGCCCGAGTGCGTACGCGGGCAGCTCGACCCCGAAATGGGCAAGAACGAGCGGGGCCACATCGGTGATGCTGATCGGCTCCGAGCCGGCCGCGACGTCGGAGCCGATCACCAGGAGCGGTACCTCGGAATCGCCGCTGACGAGCGATCCGTGCGAGCCGCCCCCGACGTGGTGCCCGCCGCCGAGATCCGCGAACTCGAACCCCTCCGCCGCCGAGACGAGAACCTCACCCGCGTTGGGGTTTGCGAGGGCCGCCCATGCACGCGTGAGACCGTTCGGGTACCCGAGAATCGAGGCGTCCCCCGAACAGGCGAAGCTCGTACCTCCATCCGGCGCGAAGACGAGCTCCTCACCCTCGCGCCGTGCAACCGCACGATCTCCCTCCCTGAACAACGTCACCTCCGCCGCTGTCAGGCTGTCGAGGCGCGTCGCAACTGCTCGAGGGTCGAGTCGACAGGACGCCGAGATGTAGAGGTGGGCAGCGCGGTTCGACGCCAACGGGAGTACGCCTTCGATTCCGACGTACTCCGCACCGAGTGAGACGACCTCGTGAACGCGCGTCTGACCGTGGTCGGCCATCACGACGACGGCGTAGCGTTCGAGGAACGGCTCGATTCCACCGCCGGCATCGACGAGGGAGGCGATCGCCGCGTCACATTGCTGCAGCGCAGACAGCGCAGCGCCAGGGCCGTGCTCGTGCGAGGCGTAGTCGTAATCCGAGAGGTAGAAGAGGAAGAAGTCGAACGCGTCGCGGGTCACGAGCCACCTGCCCACGGCCGCCGCGTACGCATCCACCGACCCCGCCGGCCTGTTCCGCCATGACAGCGGGGCTCCCGTACGGTCGGAGCTGTAGAGGTTGTAGAAGAAGAACCGCTCCGGCCCGAGCACGTCGGGGAGGAACGGAAACGCTGAACGGTGCCGGGTGCGACCGCGGTAAGCCGTGAAGTTCGCCGCTGCGGTCCGAAGCCCGGCATCGGCCAGCGACTCGAACAGGGTGAGCGCGCCCGCGCCGAGGTGCTGACCGTTCATGTTGACGAGCGTGTCCTGCAACGTCTGGCTGATGCCGGCCGCACGGACAGCGCCGAACGAGCTCCCGTACTCGACGATCCGCTGCTCACGCCGGTCGAACCAGACGAGATGGGGAATCTCGTGAATGTCGCCGTGTGCACCCGTCGCGATCGACGAGAGGCACACGGGCGTCAGCGACGGGAAGACAGAGGTTGCGCGACGATACGAGCCATGCTCGGCGAGGGCCGCAAGCGTTGGCGTCTCACCCGACCCGATCGTTCCTTCGAGCATCGACGGCGTGAGCCCATCGATGATCACGAGGATCAGTGGGCGAGGCCTCACTTGGCGAGCGAGCGCAACCCGGCGTACTTCTCGGAGCCGTGCCGCGCCCTGCGCACCGCAATCACGGGCAAGATCAACGCCTCGAGGTACCCGACCGCCGGGATGAGCGCAAGGAGTGCGACGACGATTGCGGCGCCGATCAGAAGGACTGCCGTCCCCCCGAGCGTTGCGCCACGCAGATTCGCGCCCCGCACGATCACTGCCGCAGAGACGGCACCGATCACAGCGCCGACGACGCCTCCCCCGACGCCGGTCCAACCGTTGACGAGCATCCCCGCGAGAACACCGACGGCGAGAGCTCCGAGCAGAGTCGTCGCGAATCCGAACCGGAGACCCGCGAGCACGCCGGCGAAAGCGATGCCCGCGGCAACGCCGATTCCGATCGTGATCCCGATCTCGTACCAATCGCCCATGTCGGCCGATTAGTGTACGGATCGCCGTTCGAGACGGCCGATCACGTCGAGGCAGAAGGCGCCCGCTCGCACGCCGTCGAGAACCCGATGGTCGAAGGTGACCGACACATTCCCGATCTGACGGATGACGATCTCGCCGTCCCGCACGACCGGCCTCGGACCGATGCGGTGCAGCCCGAGGATGGCAACCTCGGGATGGTTGATCAACGGCGTCATCAAGAGGCCGCCGAACTTGCCCGCACTCGTGACGGTGAACGTCGAGTCGCGAAGGTCGTCAGGGAGAAGCGACCCGGCGCGGGCCTGATCGGCGAGGCGCGAGATCTCGGCATCGATCTCCGCCACGGAGAGGCTGTCGCAGCCGCGCACCACAGGAACGACGAGCCCGGCCTCCGTGTCGACGGCAACGCCGATGTCGTACCGGTCGAGAAAGACGAAGTCCTCGCCCTCGATGCGGGCATTCAGCTCGGGGTAGTCGACGAGCGCGGACGCGACCGCGGCCAAGGTGCTCGCGACGAGCAGAGCGGGATCGGCACCCGTGAAGTCGCACTCCTCGACGAAGGTCACGGCCGGGATCTCCCGGTGCGTGCGCTCGACCTGCTCGACGATCGCCCGGCGGATCCCACGCACCGGAACGCGCCTGCCCTCCGCAGGAGCGGCTGCGTTCCGGATATCGGCCTCGGTCACCCGGCCTTCGGGCCCCGTCCCCGCCAGAGCCGAAAAGTCGACGCGGAGCTCGCGAGCGAGTCGGTGGAGGGCAAGGGCGTCCTTGGGCTCCGAGCCGACGACCGCGATGAATGGCTCTGCCGGAGGCTCGTCCTCCGGTGGCGAGACGGAACGAAGCAGCTGCTCGCCACGGCTGCCGATCATCGCCAGCGTGGCGCCGACGGCAACGAGCTCTCCTTCGCGGGCGACGATGCGCAAGACGACCCCCGCGACCGGCGCTCCGATCTCGACCGTCGCCTTCTCGGTCTGGATCTCGACGATCGGCTGGTGCTCGTCGACCGAATCCCCTTCCGGCACGAGCCACCGGGTGATCTCGCCTTCGGCGAGACCCTCGCCGAGATCCGGAAGCGTGAACGTGTGCGCCATGGAGGGGAGCGTAGTGGCGAAAGCGCGAGACGGCCAGAACGCCTCGGCGGCGACTACGTGAGAACCGTCAACGCGCCGCGTTGCGCCACGATCTCGGCCTCCAGAAGGTCGCCGATGTCCTCTCCGTCGACCTGCACCGGCATCGGCTCGTCGCAGCGCACCAGAATCCGGTCCAGGTCATGGCCGGTGAGCACGTCGGCCGCGCCGCGCCGTCCCCGGAGCGCCTGGCCGGCGAGACGCGGGATCGCCCTGATCCGCACTTCGCGGGGCGCGACGACGTCGAGCCCTCCCTCGAATGACGCGTCCGGAGCAATGCGCAGACCGAGCCGGCCGGCGTAGGTATACGGCGAGCAGTTCGCGACGAGGGCGAACGCAGCCCGCCCGAGCCCTTCGATCTCCAGCACCGGGTCGTACCGGAGCCGATGCTCCATGAGCGTCAGGGCAACCATGAGGGCGAATCGGACATCCCCGGGGCGCCTCCCGTCGGGTCTGCGACCGAGAGAATCGACCTTCCGAACGAGCTCGGCGTCGAAGCCGATGCCTGCATTGAAGGCGAACCGGCGACCGTTGATCGAGCCGAGCGAGATCTGCCGCGTGCGGCCGACCGCGATCAACTCCGCAGCCCTGACCGGGTCACGCGGGAGTCCGAGCGCCCGAGGGAGCACGCTCGTGCCGCCACCGGGAATGAAGCCGAGCGCGACGTCCCCGCTGATTCCGTTGATCACCTCATTGTAGGTTCCGTCGCCCGAGAACACGTAGATCGCCTCGGCGCAAGGTGCCCACTCTCGCGCGAGCAGCGTCGCATCGCCCTTCGCGTGTGTCAGTACCGTCTCCGTTCCCGACGGAAGCGCCTTCTGAACGGCCGCGAGTCGACGCTCGTCGACGCTGCTCGCGAACGGATTGACGATCAGGACCCGTTTCGCAGACGTCACGGCCGTGCCCCCGTCGGGGGTCGGAGCACGAGGACCGTCTCGGAGCCTGGAGCGATCTCGGTCAGGCCACCGTCCCTGACGACCGCCTCCGCCGAGTCCTCGATCGCGGCCCACATTGCTCCGCCGGCTCCGACGACGCGGAGGTCGAGGCCCCTGTCAGGGCCAAGCTCGAGATCAGACATCAGGGCAGCATGGCCGATCTGGGCGAGCGCCTTCCCCGAGCTCATCCCCAGGTCGGTGGAGACGACAAGTGTCAGCTCGCCGAGGTCATCGGGATCGAATTCCGGTAGCTCGCCAGGCTCATCGCTCAGCGTCTGCATCCTGATGAGCACCCGGTCGCGCGCAGATCGTCGCATCGGTGGCAGGCAGGCAACGTCCCCGACACGCTCGTGGTCGAGAGCGCGGAGGTCGTCCCACTCCCGCGGCTCCGCCCGAAGGCAGACCTTCCGGAACGAGTGGCGCCACCAGTCCTCGAAGCTCTCGCGCCACCGATCGTCGGCTCGAAACCGGTAGGCGCAACGGCGTGCGGCAAGCGCGGCCGCGGTTGCCAATTCGGAAAAAGGCCGAGCCGTCCGGCGACGGACGACGAGGTACATCACGAGCGGATCGTCTTCGAGCTCCACCCGGGCAGCGTACGGAACGCAGAGCTACCGCAGGAGGAACCCTTCGCCGAGCGGGTCGTCGGGATCGAGGACGAACGACGACTCGCCCGTGCGGTACGCACTCCCCGTCACCTCGGTGACCACGGCCGGGCGCCCGGCGATGTCGACCTCATCAACGACACGGCCCGTGAACGACGAGCCGACGATCGACAGGTGTCGCAACACTGCACCACGTGGGAGCTGCCACGCCGCATCGAGCAGAGCCAGCCGCGCGGACGTGCCCGAGCCGCAGGGCGAGCGGTCGACCTCTCCGTCCGCGAACACCGTCACGTTGCGTTGGGTGAGCGGGCTTTGACCCTCCTCCTGCCAGAAGATGACGCCGTAGACATCGCGCAACTCCGGCTCGAGGGGGTGCACGATCTCGTGAGCCGTCTCGAGCTCTCGCTTGATCTCACGACCCAGGGCGATCAGGCGCGGGAGCTCCGCCGGCTCGACACGCTCGGGAACCGAGGCGTAAAAGGCTCCGCCGTAGGCGACATCGACGCTCATTCCGCCGACCTCCAGTCCCGTCGTCCAGACGAACGCCGGCACGTTGCGGAACCGAACAGAGCGGACGCGCCCGCCGCTCACCGTTGCGACCGTCTCGAGCCGGCCCGACGGCACATCGACGACGACCCGGTTCTCGCCCTCGTGCCGTTCCACCACCCCCTCATCGAGCGCCCACGTGACCAGGGCGATCGTGCCGTGCCCACACGCCGTCGAATACCCCGCGTTGTGGAAGAAGACGACTCCGAGGTCGGCGCCCGCATCGTTCGGCGGAACGACGTGGCAGCCGTACATATCGGCATGCCCGCGCGGCTCGTTGACGAGGAGGCGCCGCACATGATCGAGTCGCTCGAGAGCGTCACGACGGCGATCGAGAATCGATGCCCCCGCCGGGACATCGGCGCCGCCGACGACGATCCGAAACGGCTCACCACCCGTGTGGTAATCAACGGTGCGGATCCCCGTCACGATCGCGCCCGCGCTACTCGTCGGAGAAGCTCGGATACCGCTGCGTCAACAGGCAGATGTATCCGAAGGACTGCGCGTTGTACCTCAACCAGTAGGCGAGAACGTCCCGGAGACCGGAATGAAGGTTGCCGGTGAAGAGGGCGTAGAACCAGGCGAGAAACGCAACGACCTGCGCGACGTAGCCGAGCAGGGCCAGGACGATGTAGGCCGGGATGAAGAGGAAGAAACGGAAGAAGATCGTCAGCCTGCTCTGGTCCACAGGCGGGGCGATCTCGACATCGATCGGGTAGGAGCTGGCCCCCGAGAACGACGGAAACGGGTCCGCGGCGATCGACATGTACGCGTAGACGTGGGTGAGGTAGCGCAGGTACCCGGCGATGAAGCCGTGGAGCCCGGCCGGCACCCGTCCGGCGAAGATGCCGACGAACCAGGCTACGACGACGGCGAACCAGACGGCGATGCCCCAGAGGACGAGCCAGAACAGGTGCGGGATGACGAGCAGCAGCCGGAAGAACACCGTCAACCGATTCCGCTTCAGATCATCCGTGATCACCAGATGAATCGGATGCGTCTCGGGAGCATCACCCCCTGGGATGGCAAGCTGTTCGGACATGGCGCTCCTCTGCGGTGGGCCGGGCCCTCAGGCGCCCGTGAACCTCGGGGGTCGCTTCTCCAGAAACGCTGCGACCCCTTCCGAGAAGTCAGCCGTGCCGACGGCCCGTTGCTGCAGATCCGCCTCGAGAGCGAGCTGATCCTCGAGCGACGCTCCGTGCGCGTGCTCGAACAACTGCTTCGTCATCGCGACGGCGACCGTGGGCAGGGCCGCCCACGTTTCTGCCAGCTCGGAGACGCGCGCTTCGAAGCTCTCTGCCGGAATCACCTCCGAGACGAGGCCCCAGGCGAGCGCCTCATCCGGCCCTAGCTTGCGATTCGAGCTCATCCATTCGAAGGCGCGGGTGAAGCCGAGCAGCCGGTGCAGAAACCACGTCCCGCCCGAATCGGGGACGAGGCCGATGCCGACGAAGCCGGGCACGAAGGCGGCGGCGGTCGATGCGACGCGGATGTCGCAGGCACTCGCGAGCGAAAGGCCGGCGCCCGCAACCGGGCCGTTTACGGCGGCGATCACGGGCTTCGCGAGGCCACGAATGAGCCTGATGTTCGGATGGTACGTCTCCTCGAGCTCCTCCTGGAGCGTCCGACCCAGCTCCGAGAACTCGTTGAGATCCTGCCCGGCGCAGAACCCGCGCCCTGCTCCGGTGATCACCACGCAGCGGATCGCGGGATCGGCTGCCTCCTCGAGAGCGGAGCGGAGCTCGGCATGGAGGGCTCGGTTGAAGGCGTTGAAGACGTCCGGGCGGTTGAGGGTAATCGTCGACACGGCACCCTCGCGCGCGGTCAGCACCTCGCTCATGGCGCCAGCCTAACGCCACACGCGACAGGCCGCTGCTTCATCGGATGCTGGCTCGGCGAGCGGAGGAACGGATAGCGTCGGCGCATGAGCCGAATCGACGATCTGCGATGACCACCCGCGCGTGGGCCGCTCTGTGGACCGTCTACATCCTCTGGGGCTCCACCTATCTCGCGATCGAGCTCGCAAGCGAAACGATCCCGCCGCTCTTCGCCGCCGGGATCCGCTTCACGACGGTCGGAGTCGTGCTGACGAGCTGGATGCTGATCCGACATGGCACTGCGACGTTCCGGATGGGCTGGTCGACGGTCGCGTCGGCAGTGCTCTGCGGGCTGCTCCTGATCGGCGCGAACGCCCTGCTGTTCGTCGCCGAGCGTCGCGTCCCGATCGGGCTGGCCTCGCTGATCTTTGCCTCGGTGCCGCTCTGGCTCGTCGTGTTCCGCACTGCAACGGGAGACCGGCCGACGCGCGTGTCACTCGCCGGGACGGCCTTCGGGTTCGTCGGCGTGGCGGTGCTCCTGAACCCAGGAGGCGACGTGACCGTAACCGGTGTGCTGCTCGTCGTCTGCTCGGCTTTCTCGTGGGCGTCCGGGACGTTCCTCTCCTCGAAGCTGCCGATGCCGCGCGATGCCGTTACGACCGCCGGCATCCAGGGGCTCGCGGGGGGCCTCCTTCTGATCCCGATCGGCATGGCGTTCTCGGACGGCGAGTCCTTCAACCCGGCCGACTGGTCGGATCGATCGCTGCTCGGACTGCTCTATCTGATCGTGTTCGGCTCGATCGTCGGCTACACCGCATTTGTCTGGCTCGTGGCCAATGTGCCGCTCGGGACCGTCGCGACCTACGCCTATGTGAATCCTCTCGTCGCGATCACTCTCGGCGTCGCGGTCCTCAACGAGGCCGTGACCTGGCAGATCGCTGCCGGAGCAGCGGTGATCCTCACCTCCGTCGCCGTCGTGATCCGCAACGAGCTGTCACGACGGCCGGACGAGACGCTGCCGCTGATCGAGACGTAGGGGCGAGGGGCGAGGGGCGACGGGCGCCGGGCGAGGCATGCGCCTCGCCCCTACAGCCCGATGATCTCGTCCGGGCGCACCGGAATGCGGATGAGCGGCCTGCCCGTTGCGGCGCGCATCGCCGACACGACCGCCGCCGCGGCGACAACCGTCGGCGGCTCTCCGACGCCCTTCGCGCCGTACGGAGAAGACGGCTCCGGCACCTCGATCAATACCGACTCCACGGGAGGCATGTCGAGCGCCGTCGGGATCAGGTAATCGGTGAAGCTCGCATTCGTGATGCGCCCATCCCGCGTCTGGAGCTCCTCCATCACCGCGAGCCCGAGGCCCTGGGCCGTTCCGCCCTCGATCTGGCCCTCGAGGGCCAGCGGGTTGACCGCGCGACCGACGTCCTGTGCCGTTCCGATCCAGACGACCCGCGTGAGCCCGAGCTCGACGTCGACCTCTGCGACGACGCGCATCGCGGAGCAGGCAAGCGCGACGTGCGCGCGCTCGCCGGTGATCTGACCGGTCTCCGGGTCAAGCGGCGTCGTGGGTCGGTGCCGGTGGACGCGTTCGACGTCGACCTCGCCGCCACCGTTGCGGTCCCGCTCCTCGAGCGCCGCGCGGCAGGCGTCCTGCACCGCGCCCGCCGCCATCCACGTCATCCGCGACGCGGACGTCGAGCCTGCCGACCCGACCGTGGAGGTCGTGTGCGGCATCAGGGTCACCGCATCGGTCCCGAGCTCGGTGCGCGCAACCTGGAGGATGACCCCTACTACGCCCTGCCCCACCTCTGCCGCGGCGCAGTGCACCTCGGCGCTCCCGTCGGCATGGAGTACGACACGGGCAGCGCAGGAGTCGTCGAATCCCTCCGAGTAGCAGATGTTCTTGAACCCGACTGCGAAGCCGATCCCACGATGGACACCCTCTCCGCGCGTCGTGTTGCCGGCGCCCCCGGGTAGCCGGATGGGATCGCGCGGAAGCGCTTCCGCCGCAGGGATGGGGATCGCGGCGGCAGCCCGGATCGTTTCCGCTACAGGGCACGAACCGTCGACCACCTGACCCGTCGGCAGGACGTCACCGGGCGCGAGGGCGTTCAACAGGCGAAGCTCGACCGGGTCGATGTCGAGCTCGGCGGCGAGGAGGTCCATCTGCGCCTCGGCGGCAAAGCAGGTCTGAACGGCGCCGAAGCCGCGCATCGCGCCGGAGGGCGGGTTGTTGGTATAGACCGCTGTCGTCTCGATCAGCGCGTTATCGACGCGGTACGGACCGACGGCGAAGCAGGCGGCGTTCGAGGCGACCGCCGTGGAGCTCGAAGCGTAGGCGCCGCCGTCGAGGAGGATCCGCACTCTGACGTTCACGAGCCGGCCGTCTCGCGTGGCGCGGTGCTCGCACCACATCCGCGCGGGATGGCGGTGGATATGGCCGACGAACGACTCCTCGCGGTTGTAGACGATCTTCACGGGCCGCCCCGTGTGGAGTGCGAGCAGGGCCCCGTGAATCTGCATGGAGAGGTCCTCCCGCCCGCCGAAGGCGCCGCCGACCCCGGAGAGGTGAATCCGCACCTGCTCCGGAGGGAGCGCGAGACAGGGTGCAACCTGATCACGGTCGACGTGGAGCCACTGCGTGGCGACGTAGATGTCGACCCCGCCCTCCCCGTCGGGTATCGCGAGCCCCGATTCCGGGCCGAGGAACGCCTGATCCTGGATCCCGACCTCGTAGACACCGCTGACCGTGACCTCACCCTCCGCCTCGGGATCACCGTGGCGAATGACGATGTTCCGAACGACGTTCGGGCGCGGGTCGTCCCTATATCCGTGACCTGCCGTGGGCCGGCCAGGATGAAGCGCCTCCATCTCGGTCGCGCGCTCCATGTCGGAGACGATCGGAAGCTCCTCATAGGTCACCCGGATCGCGGCTGCGGCGCGCCGGGCCTGCTCGGGATGCTCCGCCGCGACGAGTGCGACGGGCTCACCGTAGTAGCGGACGCGATCGGAGGCGAGCACGGGTTGATCGGGGAACTCGAGCCCGTACGTCTTGGCCCCCGGGACATCCTCGTGGGTGAGAACCGCGTGGATGCCCGCCATCGTCAGCGCCTGAGAGATGTCGATCTCGATGATGCGCGCGTGCGGGTGCGGGCTGCGCAACGTGTGGCCCCAGAGCATTCCGGCTGCCTGGAGGTCGCTCGAGTAGGCGAACTCGCCCTTGACCTTCGGCGGCCCGTCGAGCCGAACAACGCTGTCACCCACGCGGCCGACGGTCGGGGTCGTCGTGATCGTGCTCACGACGCCGCCGCCTGACGCACCGCGTCGAAGATCTTGGCGTAGCCCGTGCAGCGGCAGAGGTTCCCCGACAGCGCTTCGCGAATCTCGTCCTCGGTCGGCGACGGGTTCGACTCGAGCAGGTCGACGGTCGCGACCACGAGCCCCGGGGTGCAGAACCCGCACTGCACCGCCCCCGCCTGGACGTATGCCTCCTGCACCCTGTGGAGCCGGTCGCCGTCCGCGAGGCCCTCGACCGTCGTCACCTCGTGCCCATCCGCCTGCGCCCCGAGGACGAGGCAGGAGCAGACAAGGGTGCCGTCGAGCAGGACGGAGCACGACCCGCACTCTCCCTGCTCGCAAGCGTTCTTCGAGCCGGGCAGGTCGAGGCGCTCGCGCAATACGTAGAGCAGGCTCTCGCCTCCCCAGGCCTCCGTCTCGAGCCGCTCGCCGTTGACGGTCAGCGAGATCTTCATGCGAAGCACCTCTCGAGTGCACGGGCCGCGAGAATGCGGAGAGCGTGGCGACGATATGCCGCTGTCCCGCGCACGTCGTCGATCGGGCTTGCCGAGTCAGCGACGAGCTCCGCGAAGCTCTCGGCCTCGTCGAGTGGTGCCGTAACGAGGCGCACGGTCGGGGCCGCCGAGCCGAACGCCGCGCGCAGCTCGCCGCGCTCGCGGTCGACGTGGAGGGCGAGGGAGCAGACGGAGATCACCATCGCGTTTCGCGGTCCCACTTTCATGAAGGTCTGACCTGCCCGGCTCGGCGCGACGCGCACGGCCACGATGATCTCGTCGGGCTCGAGCGCGTTCCTCTTGACGCCGAGCAGGAAGTCACGCAGCGGGATCCGCCGTTCTCCCCGCACGCTCGCGACCTGCACCTCTGCATCCTCGACGAGCAGCGGCGGCAGCGCGTCGCCGGCCGGAGAGGCGGTGCCGAGGTTGCCGCCGATCGTGCCACGGTTGCGGATCTGGGGCGAGCCGACCGTGCGCGACGCCTCCGCCAGGGCGGGTAGCTCCTCCGCGACGGCACCGCGCATCGCCTCGGCGTAGGTGAGGCCGCTGCCGAGGACGAAGGTGCCGTTCTCGCGGCTGAATCCGCGAAGCTCGGCCACCTCGTTCAGGTTGATCAGGGCAGTCGGGCGGGACCGGTCGAAGTTGAGCTCGACCAGCACGTCGGTGCCTCCCTGCACGAAGCGGGCGTCCGGATGCTCGGCCTTGAGGCGCAGCGCCTCGTCGAGCGTATGGGGCGTGTGGACGTCCATCAGCGTTCCTCACGCACGAACGGTACTCCGAGGGCACCCGGCGCGCCGAGCCGTCGTTTCGAGATACCCGACGAGACGATCACGAGCACCACGATCGTCATCACGTAGGGGAGTGCCTGGAATAGCTCGGGCGCGACCGTCACGCCCCGCGCCTGAAGCGTGAACGGCAGCGCCTGGAAGGCGCCGAAGAAGTAGGCGCCGACGAGGCAGAGCTCGGGCCGCCAGAAGGAGAAGATGACGAGGGCGATCGCGATCCAGCCGGCGCCTCCGGTGAGGCCGTCGACCCATTGCGGCGTCAAGGCGAGGCTGAAGCAGGCGCCGCCGATGCCGGCGAGCGCGCCCCCGGCGAGCACGTGCGCGTACCGGTAGGCGGAAACGCTGATCCCCATCGCATCCGCCGTCTGCGGCGATTCGCCGACGGCCCGCACGTTCAGCCCGGGGCGGGTCCGGCTTAGATAGAACGCGATCACGACGACGAGCACCCAGGAGAGATAGACGAGCCACGTCTGCCCGAACAGGATCGGGCCGAGGATGGGAAGGTCGGCCAGCCCGAACGGGTCGACCGGCTCGAACTGATGCTCCGCGGGCGCGTCGGCCAGACCGAGATCGTTGCCGAGGTAGGACGAGAGGCCCGCGGCGCCGGCGAAGATCGTGAGGGCGAGCCCGGACACGATCTGGTTCGCACGGAGCGTGATCACGAGGAACGCGAAGATGAGCGCGATGAGGGCACCGGCGAGGGCTGCGACGAGGACGGCGAGGACGAGAGTCGTCCTGCCGGGGCCGCCGATCTCCTGCACCGCCCAGAACCCCATGACCGCGCCGACGAGCATCATGCCCTCGACCCCGAGGTTGAGCACGCCGGAGCGCTCGGCGAGCAACTCGCCGAGAGCGGCGAACAGGAGCGGCGTGCCGTACGCGATACCGGAGGCGATGATGACGACGAGGATCGAGTTGTTCACCGGGCCGCCTCCGCCGCTGCCGCCGCAGCGCCGCGCCGTTTCCGGCCGAGGCGCACGCGGTAGCGGACGAGAAGCTCGCCGCCGAGCGCCGTGAACAGGATCATCCCCTCCATGACACCCACGAGACCGGAGGGGAAGTCAGGCCCCTGCAGGGACGAGCCCGCGTTCTGGAGGCCGCCGATCAGGAACGCGATCAGGACGACGGCGAACGGGTTGTAGCGCGCGAGGGCGGCGACGACGATTCCCGTGTAGCCGTAGCCGTACGCACGCAGCCCCTTGGGGTCGGCGTCGAGCGTGTGCAGGAAGTCGCCCACCTGGCTCGCGCCGCCCAGCCCGGCGAGGCCGCCGGAGAGCGCGAACACTGCGAGGATCTTGCGCCGCGTTCGCATCCCGGAGTAGCGGGCCGCCCGGGGAGAATCGCTCATCACCTGCACCTCGAAGCCGAAACGCGTGCGAGTGTAGAGCACCCAGAGCAGCGTCGCGGCGCCGACGCCGAGCAGGAACCCGAACGGGATGACGACGCTCGAGCCGAAGATGGGCCAGTTCGCCGCATCCGGCAGCGCCTTGCCGATGGGGAACACGGCCGCACTCGCCGATGTCGTGTCACGCCAGTACGAATGGCTGTCGAAGATGAGGTAGGTGAGGAACAGCGCGGCGACGTAGTTGAGCATCAGCGACGTGATGATCTCGTTGGTCGACAGGTACGCCCGCAGGAGGCCGGGGATCAGGGCCCATGCGGCTCCGGACGCGAAGCCCGCCAGGATCATCGCGACGATCAGGACCGGAGCGGACTGGCCGGCGAGGAGCAGTCCCGCGGCCGAGGCGCCGATGGTGCCGAAGTAGAGCTGACCCTCACCGCCGATGTTGAACAGGTTCATTCGGAACGCCGCGGCGGCGGCGAGGCCGGTGAAGACGAGCGGGGTCGCCCCGATCAGCGTCTGCGAGAGAGCGCCGGGAGCGGTGAACGCGGCCTCGAAGATGTCCTTGTACGTGGTCACGGGGCTGTGGCCCGTCGCGAGAAGGACGATCGCAATCAACAGGAACGCGACGACGAGCGAGCCGACCGGAACGGCGACCTTGAGCCAGCGCGGCTGCTTGAGGCGGCGCTCGATGCGAATCGTCATCACGCTCCACCCCCGGCCATCATCAGCCCGATCTCCTCGACGGCAGCCGTGGCGGCGTCGACCTCGCCCATGATCCTGCCCTCGTACATGACGGCGATCCGGTCGGAGAGCGTCATCAGCTCGTCGAGGTCCTCGGAGATGAGCAGGACGGCGACGCCGGCCGCGGCCGCCTCTCGCAGGTGCGAGTGGACGGTCTCGATTGCGCCCACGTCGAGGCCCCGGGTCGGGGCGGCGATCACGAGCACCCGCGGCGCGCCCGAGAACTCGCGGGCGAGCACGACCTTCTGGAGGTTCCCGCCGGACAGCTGACGGGCCGATGCACCCGGGCCCGGCGCCTTCACGTCGTAGCGGCGGATCAGCTCGACGGCCCAGTCACGGATGTGGTGGAAGCGGAGGAACGGCCCCACCGAGTTCTCGTCGGAGCGGTACGACTTGAGCACGACGTTCGACGAGATGCTGAGGCTCGGGGCGACGCCGGTGTGAAGCCTGTCCTCCGGAACATGCGCGATGCCGGCTTGGATGGCGGCGCGCGGATCGCCCGTGCGCAGCAGAACGCCGCCGACGCGGATCGCCCCGAGCGTGAGGGGCCGCAGGCCGGTGACCGCCTCGGCCAGCTCGCGCTGCCCGTTGCCGGCGACGCCTGCGACGCCCAGGATCTCCCCTGCGTGCACCCTCAGTGAGACGTCGTGCACCGCCTCGACGCCGCGGTCGCCGTGCGCCGAGAGGCCGTCGAGCTCGAGCAGCAGCTCACCGATCTCCCGCTTCTCGTCCTTCCGGCTGTAGGTCTGCAGCTCACGTCCCACCATCAGCGAGGCGAGGGACTGGAGCGTGGAGCTCTCCGTCTCGACGGTGGCCACCGAGCGGCCATCCCGCAGGACGGTGACACGATCGGAGACCGCCTTCACCTCGTGCAGCTTGTGCGAAATGAAGATCACGGTGCGCCCGTCGGCCGCCATCGCCCGCAGGGTCTCGAACAGCGCGCTCGCCTCCTGCGGCGTCAGGACGGCTGTCGGCTCGTCGAGGATCAGGATGCGCGCCTCGCGGTAGAGCGCCTTCAGGATCTCGACGCGCTGCTGCTCGCCGACGGACAGCTGCCAGATGCGCGCCCGGGGGTCGACCGCCATCCCGTACCGCTCGCCGAGCTCCGCCACCCGCTCCTCGATCGCGCGCGGATGAAGGCGGAAGGAGCGGCCGACGTCGCTGTGATCTCCGAGCATGACGTTCTCGGCGACCGTGAACGGCACCACGAGACGGAAGTGCTGGTGCACCATCCCGATCCCGGCGTCGATCCCGTCGCGGGGCGTGTCGAAGGCCACGGGCCTGCCGAAGACCTCGAGCTCGCCCTCGTCGGCGCGGTAGAGGCCGGTGAAGATGTTCGAGAGCGTGCTCTTGCCCGCGCCGTTCTCGCCGAGCAGCGCGTGCACCTCCCCCTCCAGGGCCTCGAAGTCGACACGGTCGTTCGCGACGACACCGGGGAAGCGCTTGGTGATCCCGCGGCACGCGATCGCAGGACGTGCAGCTCGGCTCGCGAGATCGACCGCTCGAGGCTCCGCGGTGGGCTCCATGGCAGGACGGGCGCCCGGTCGGGGAGAGCGGCAGGCCGCTCTCCCCGACCGGAGGATGCTAGCCCTTTGCGCTTCCTTCGATGCCCTTCACGAGCCAGTTCATCGCGTAGAGGTCCGGCAGGACCTTGAGTGTCTTGCCCTTCGGGACCTTCGAGCTTGCCGCTCTGGTCGTAGAGCGGTCCCGAGAAGACCTTGAACTTGCCGCTCACGATCGCCGCCTTCTTGGCTGCGATCATGGCCTTGGTCTTGGGGGTGACCTTCGGTCCGTACGGGGCAAGGCCGGTGAACCCGTCCTTGATGCTGCCGTAGTAGAAGGCGGTCTTCCACGTCCCGTTCATCGCTGCCTTGACGCGGCTCAGGTAGTACGGGCCCCAGTTGTAGACCGCCGCCGTCAACCAGGACGACCCGGCGAACTTGCTCGCGTTCGCGTCGTAGCCGACCCACGGGATGCCTTTCGACTTCGCGTACTGGCCGGCGGCAGGGCTGTCGACGTTCTGGCCGATCACGTCGGCGCCCCAGGAGCCGACGAGG
This sequence comes from uncultured Thermoleophilia bacterium, assembly GCA_963699795.1. GTDB lineage: Bacteria > Actinomycetota > Thermoleophilia > Gaiellales > Gaiellaceae > Gaiella. The sequence continues at coordinate 217,608 of CAVOVG010000002.1, read as the reverse complement.
CTCTCTGCTGCCTTCTTCTCCTTGGCCGGGTCGTACCACGAGTTCGTCCAGATGAGCTTCATCTTCACCTTCTTGTTGACCGCCTGCGCGCCGAGCGCGAACGCGTTCGCATGACGGATCACCTCGGGAATCGCGAAGGGGACGACGTAGCCGATCTTGCCGTTCTTCGTCGCAGCGCCTGCGGCCATGCCGGAGAGATAGATCGAGTCCTCACCGGCGCCGAAGTACTCGGCCATGTTCTTGGCCAGATCCGTTCCCGTCGCCTGCTCGAAGAGCACGTCCGGATACTTGGCCGCGAGCTTCTTGCTGAAGAAGCCGAACGACGTGCCGAAGATGATCTTGTTGCCGTCGCGGACGAGGCTCGCAACCGTCTGCTCGAGCTGCGGGCCGTTCGCGATGTTCTCCTTGAACGTCGTCTTCACCTTGGCGCCGAGCTGCTTCTGGACATACAGCCGCCCCATGTCGTGCGCCTGCGACCAGCCGGCGTCGTTGTGCGGCCCGACGTAGATCCAGGCGGCCTTCATCGGCCCGGCGTTGGACTGGGCGGAGGTTCCGCCCGCCACGACGAGAGCCGTGACGGCGAGGGCGCCGAGCAGGGCGACGACCGTGACCCTCCGTCGGCTCAGACTTCTGGTGAATCGAGAGCTAGACACGATTTCTCCTTTCGCGCCGGCCCCGTTCTCGGGACCGGTCACATTGGCTCCTACGACCTCGCCTCCGCCGATCGTCCGGGCCGCGGGCGCGCGATGCGCCCACCCGGTGAGGCGACACTATCTCCCCCGAGGCAAACAGTCGAGCCTCGGACGATGGTTCGCAGATGACGTCCACGTAGTGGACGCCCGTTGAAGGGGTTGAGTTGGTGGTGTGAGAGGAGCTCGGCCGCCGTCAGCTCTCCCCCACCGCCGAGATCGACCAGCGCGAGATCCGCGTCGGCCCCCTGGGTGAGCGACCCCCTCCCGGCGAGCCCGAACCGCTGCGCGGGCGTCGCGGAGCAGCGCCCGGCGATCGCCTCGACCGGGAGTCCGCGGGGCGACCCCTCCGTCAGCAGCACGCGCAACAGCGTCTGGTAGCCGGCAATGTCTCCCCAGGCTGCGAAGGCGCTCAGCGGCTTCGCCCCCGTCCAGGCGCGACCGCTCGGCGGTCAGGGACGTTACGGCAGCGTCTGTCGACCACCGGCATGACGGCAGCATGGCAGCCGGGGCGAAATCGCGAAACGGGGGAATCCCTGATCGAGCTTCCGAAGAAACCCCGACGACCCCGCGCCGTGGTCCTCGTAGCGTTGCGTCAAGACGACGAGCGTGGAGGCTGAATGATCACCGACCGACTCGGCCTGACCCGCGAGCAGGCCGATCCCCAGACACTCGCGCGCACCGTGGACTACTTCAGGCAGGCGCGCATAGCGCTGCCGACCTTCACGCAGCTCGCCCATCCGACCCTGATCCCGTCCGCCGTGCGCGAGGCGCTCACCGACGTCGGACCGGACGACCCGCACCCGCTGAACCTGTTCCGGGTGCACTGGCACAACGGCGCCAACAGGACCGACTTCGTCGACGTCCCCGAGCACCTCGTGCTGCCGCCCGAGCTGACCGGCGTCGAGGCCCGGATCGTGCTGGCGCTCGGCGACCGATTCCCGCTGATCGAGGCCCACAAGGTGCTCGCCGCCTACGGCTGCCTGGTGCCGCGCCTCGTCACCGGCCGGTTCGACCCCACCTCCGATCGCGCCGTCTGGCCGTCGACGGGCAACTACTGCCGCGGCGGCGTCGCGATCTCGCGCCTGCTCGGCTGCCACGGCGTCGCCGTCCTGCCCGAGGGCATGAGCCGGGAGCGGTTCGCGTGGCTCGAGCGCTGGGTCGTCGACCCCGGCGACATCATCCGGACGCCGGGCACCGAGAGCAACGTGAAGGAGATCTACGACAAGTGCCACGAGCTCTCCGAGGATCCGGACAACGTCATCCTCAACCAGTTCGCGGAGTTCGGGAACCACCTCGCGCACTACCTGATGACCGGCGCCGCGCTCGAGCGCGTGTTCGAGTCGATGCGCGAGCAGGAGCCGGCGCTGCGGCTGCCGGGCCTTCGTCTCCGCCACGGGCTCGGCCGGCACGATCGGCGCCGGCGACTACCTCAAGGAGCGCCTCGGCTCGCTGATCGTCGCCGTCGAGGCGGTCGAGTGCCCGACGATGCTGCGCAACGGCTTCGGTGAGCACAACATCCAGGGGATCGGCGACAAGCACATCCCGCTGATCCACAACGTGATGAACACCGACATCGTCGTCGCTGTGTCCGACCGTGCGACCGACCGGCTCGGCGTCCTGTTCAACACCGACGTCGGTCGGCAGTACCTCGGCGAGCGCTGCGGCGTCTCGGCCGACGTCCTCGCGGGCCTCGCCCTCGCTCGGTCTCTCGAGCATCTGCAACCTGCTCGCTGCGATCAAGACCGCGAAGCACTACGGACTCGGGCCGGACGACGTGATCGTGACGGTCGCTACCGACGGCGCGAACCTGTACGAGAGCGAGCACGAGCTCGCGCTGGCCAGGTACTTCTCCGCGCGGATTCGACGAGGTGGCGGCCGGCGAGGTGTTCGGCGAGCACCTGCTCGGGGCCGCGACGGACAACCTGCTCGAGCTCACGAGCGTCGACCGCGACCGCATCTTCAACCTCGGCTACTACACCTGGGTCGAGCAGCAGGGCATAACGCTCGAGGACTTCGAGGCCCGTCGGAGCCCGGAGTTCTGGAGCGGCATCCACGAGCTCGCCGGCGACTGGGATGCGCTGATCGACGACTTCAACGCCCGCACCGGAGTCCTGGAGGCCCTGTGACGGCAGCCGCCAGCAGGCTCGTCTGCGCGGGCTGCGGCGCCGAGCCCGACCCGGGCGAGCCGTATCCGTTCTCGTGCCCGAACGTCCGGGCAGATGACGACATCGACCACGTCCTACGACGCGACCTCGACCTCTCGGCCGTGCGCTTCCCCCTGGACGACCCGGAGCCGAACCCCTTCATCCGCTACCGGGCCTTCCTGCGCGCCTACCACGTTGCGATCGCCGGAGGGCTGCCGGACGAGGCGTTCTGCTCCCTCGTGCGCCGGCTCGACCAGCAGGTCGCCACCGTCGACGGGCACGGCTTCGCCGCCACGCCCTTCGGACGCAGCGATGCGCTGAGCGAACGGCTCGGGTTCGCCCGGCGGGGCGGCGTCTGGGTCAAGAACGAGACCGGAAACGTCTCCGGGTCACACAAGGCCCGACACCTGTTCGGGGTGCTGCTCTACCTCGAGGTCGCGGAGCGACTCGGGCTGGCCGACCCCTCCCGCCGCCCCGACCTCGCGATCGCGAGTTGCGGCAACGCCGCGCTCGCCGCGGCGGTCGTCGCGGCAGCCGGCGGGCGCACCCTTCGCGTCTTCGTCCCGGTCGACGCGGATCCGGTGGTTCTCGCACGACTGGAGGGGCTCGGGGCGAACCTCACCGTCTGCCCGCGGGTCGAGGGGGAATCCGGCGATCCGACCGTGCACCGGCTCCTGCAGGCGATCGCCGCGGGAGCACTCCCGTTCACGTGCCAGGGAAACCTGAACGGGCTCGCGGTCGAAGGAGGCGAGACTCTCGGCTACGAGCTCGTCGCGGACATCGCGGCGGCCGGCATGACCCTCGATCGCCTCGTCGTGCAGGTCGGTGGGGGCGCGCTCGCGAGTGCCTGCTCCGAGGCCCTCCACGAGGCAGCCGTGCTCGATGCCATCTCCGCGGCGCCCCGCCTCGACACGGTGCAGACCGAGGGCGCCTGGCCGCTCCGGCGCGCCTACGACGCCGTCGCCGCGCGGTGCGGCGGCACCGACGCGGACGAGCGCAGGGACGCTCTCGCCTACGCCGCCCACCACCGCTCGGAGTTCATGTGGCCGTGGGAGGACGAGCCGCACAGCATCGCCCATGGCATCCTCGACGACGAGACCTACGACTGGCTCGCCGTCGTCGAGGGGATGCTCGCGACGGGCGGCGGCCCGCTCGTCGTCGGCGAAGAGACGCTCGCCGAGGCCCACGCCCTCGCACTCGAGGCGACGGGCATCCAGGTCTGCACCACGGGCTCGGCCGGCCTCGCCGGCCTGCTCGCGCTGCGCACGTCCGGCGGCGTCTCGGCCGAAGAACGCGTGGCCGTGTTGTTCACGGGCGCAATCCGATCACACACACCAAACGGAAGGAATCACGATGAGGAGCTTCGCCGGGCGCGACATCCTGTCGCTCAAGGGCTTTGAACGCGCCGAGTTCGAGCACGTCTTTCAGGTGTGCGACGAGCTCGAGCCGATCGCACGCAGCAGGAAGAACTCCGACCTGCTCGCCGACAAGACACTGCTGACGGCCTTCTACCAGCCCAGCACGCGCACGCGCCTCGCCACCGAGGCCGCCATGCACCGGCTCGGAGGTGCACGTTCTCGGCTTCTCGGACGCGAAGAACACGCGTGCGGGCGACTTCTACCAGGAGTCGATCAAGGACACGGTGCACATGCTGGAGTACTACGGCGACGTCATCGCGATGCGCCACTTCCAGCAGGGCGCGCCGGCCGAGGCCGCCCGGTGGTCGTCGGTGCCCGTGATCAACTGCGGCGACGGCTGGGGCGAGCACCCGACCCAGGTGCTGACCGACCTCTACACGACCCGCACCGAGCTCGGCACGCTCGACGGCCTCACGTTCCTGCTCGTCGGCGACATGCGGATGCGCACGATGCACTCGATCCTCTACGCGATGTCGCAATTCGACATCAAGGCGTACGTCGTCGGGCCGCCGGACATGTCGCTGCTGCCGGAGTTCAAGGCCGAGCTCGACGAGCTCAGCGTGCGTTACGAGGAAGCCTCCTCGGTCGCAGACGTGATCCGCGACTGTGACGTGATCTACATGGAGCCCGTCGTCCAGCCCGACTACACGAAGTCGCGTGACGAGCGGGGTGAGAGCGTCGGAACGACGCCCGAGGCGTACCGGGTCACCCGCGAGCTCCTGCGCGACAGCGGCAAGCCGGGCTCGATCGTCCTCCACAGCCTGCCCCGCATGGACGAGCTGCCGGAGGACGTCGACGGAACCCGCCACGCGCGGTACTGGTCGGAGGCCTTCAACGGCGTCGTGATGAGGATGGCCCTCATCTCGCTCGTGCTCGGCGCCATGGAATAGCGTCAGGAAGGAGTCGGGAGCCATGGAGTTCATCCTCAACGGAGCGACCGTCTCGGCGGAGCCCGCCGAGGACACGAGCCTGCTCGAGCTGCTGCGCACCGATCTCGGAGTGCGTTCGGTGAAGGACGGGTGCGCACCGGAAGGCTCCTGCGGTGCGTGCACGGTGATCGTCGAGGGGAGAGCGGTCGTCTCCTGCGCGCAGAGGGCGACCCGGTTCGAGGGGAAGCACGTGACGACCCACGAGGGTCTCTCCGAGGAGGAGCGCAGGATGTGGAGCGAGAGCTTCGTGGCGGCCGGCGCTTCGCAGTGCGGGTACTGCTCGCCCGGGATCGTGATGAAGGCCGAGGTGCTGCTCCACAAGCATCCCGAGCCGACGCGGGAGGAGGTCGCCCATGCGCTGCTCGGCAACCTCTGCCGCTGCACAGGGTACGTCAAGGTGATCGACGCGATCCAGCTCGCCGCAGCGGCCCGCCGCGGCGAGCCGCTGCCCGAGCCCGACCGCAGCGGCCGCGTCGGCTCGCGCACCGCGCGCTACCAGGGCACGGAACTGGCCCTCGGCGACAACGTGTTCGTCGGCGACATGGAGGCTCCGGGGATGCTTCACGGCGCCCTCCGGTTCTCCGACCACCCCCGGGCGCGGATCGTCGGCATCGACACCGCAAAGGCGCTCGCCGAGCCGGGCGTGGTGGCCGTCCTCACGGCCGCCGACGTACCCGGCGAGCGCGTGCAGGGATCGATCAAGCGCGACTGGCGCCAGCTCGTGGCGGAGGGGGAGGTCACCGCGTACGTCGGCGACGCGATCGCCGTCGTTGCCGCGGAGACGCGCCACGCGGCCCGCGCGGCGGCGGCGCTCGTCGACGTCGAGTACGAGGTGCTCGAACCGGTGACGGACCCGTTCGCATCGCTGGCCGACGGCGCCCCCTCGCTGCACGAGGGCGGCAACGTGCTGTCGGTCTCGAAGCTGCAGCGCGGCGACGTCGATACCGCTCTCGCGGGGGCGGCGCACGTGGTCACGGAGTCCTTCCGCACCCAGGTCATCGAACATGCCTTCCTCGAGCCCGAGTCGTCGCTGGCCGTGCCCGACGGGGACGGCCAGCTCGAGGTCTACTCTCAGGGCCAGGGCGTCTGGGACGACCGCCGCCAGATCGCGTCGTTCCTGGGGCTCCCGGAAGAGCGCGTGCGCGTCACGCACGTGCCGACGGGTGGCGCCTTCGGCGCGAAAGAGGACCTCAATGTCCAGAGCCATGCTGCTCTGCTCGCGAAGCGGACGGAGCGCCCCGTGCTCCTGACGCTGACGCGCAGGGAGAGCCTCCGCTTCCACTCGAAGCGTCACCCGATGTGGCTCGACTACACCGTCGGCTGCGACGACGACGGCAAGCTGCTCGCGGTCCGGGCCCGCATCGTCGCCGACACCGGCGCCTACGCAAGCGTCGGCGACAAGGTGATCGAGCGGGCGGTCGGCCATGCCTGCGGCGCCTACGAGGTCGCCAACGTCGAGATCGAGGGCGTAGCGGTCTATACCAATAATCCGCCCTGCGGTGCAATGCGCGGGATTCGGCGTCAACCAGTCGAACTTCGCCGTCGAGGGCGCGCTCGACATGCTCGCCGAGCAGGTCGGCATCGACGGCTGGGAGATCCGCTGGCGCAACGCGCTCGAGGTCGGCGCTCGCTTCGGGACGGGCCAGAAGCTCGGCCCGGGCGTCGGGCTCAAGAAGACCCTGCTCGCGGTCAAAGACGCCTACCGCGACGCCCGCTTCGCCGGGATCGCCTGCGGCGTCAAGAACACCGGCATCGGCAACGGCATGACCGAGTACGGCCGCGCCGTGTTGCGCGTCGAGCCGGGCGGGTCCGTGACCCTGTTCCACTCCTGGACGGAGATGGGCCAGGGAGTCCACACCATCCTGCAGCAGATGGCGTGCGAGGAGCTCGGGCTGCCGCCCGGGGAGGTGCGCGTCGCCGTCGACACCGACCGGGACCTCGAGACGGGGCAGACGACGGCGTCCCGCTCCACTGTCCTCGGCGGACGCGCGGTGATCGACGCCGCCCGGAAGCTGAAGGCTGCGCTCGGTGACCGGAAGCTCGAGGAGCTCGCGGGCGAGGAGTTCCGGGGCGAATTCGTCGTCGACTGGACGACGAAGCTCGGGCCGGACATCGACGAGCCCGTCACACACCTCGCGTACGCATGGGCGACGCAGGTCGCGATCCTCGACGACGAGGGCCGACTGGCGAAGGTGGTGGCCGCCCACGACGTCGGCCGGACGATCAACCCGACGCTCGCCGAGGGGCAGATCGAAGGCGCGGTGCACATGGGTCTCGGGCAGGCGCTGTCGGAGGAGTTCGTCGTCGAGGGAGGCGAGCCGGTGACCCAGACGCTCAAGTCGCTCCACATCATCCCGCCATCCGGAATGCCGGACGTCGAGTGCATCTTCGTCGAGGAGCACCAGCCGGAAGGGCCGTACGGGGCCAAGGGCGTCGGAGAGGCTGCGCTCGTGCCGACGGCCTCGGCCGTCGCCGGCGCGCTGTACGCGTTCGACGGGATCCGCCGTACGCGGCTGCCGATGAAGGAGTCGCCCGCAGCCCTGGCCGCGGTGCCCCACCTCGTGCACCACGGACACGGTGGTGAGCGCTGATGCTCCTGACCGGGGCAACCGTCGTCACCTCGCTCGATCCGGTGAGGGTGGTGCGCGAGGACGTCCACGTCGTGGACGGGCGAATCGCAGCCTCGGGCGGCGGCGCCCGCCGCGACTGCTCGGGCTGCCTCGTCGTCCCCGGCAACGTCTGCGCCCACACCCATCTGTATTCGGCGCTCGCACGCGGCATGCCCTACGCGCTTGCTCCACCCACGAACTTCACGCAGATCCTGCAACGAATCTGGTGGCGGCTCGATCGGGCGCTCGACGAGGACAGCATCAGGGCCTCGGCCCTGGTCGGCGGCCTGGAGGCGCTCCTCTCGGGAACGACCACTCTCGTCGACCATCACGCCTCACCGAACGCGATCGACGGCTCGCTCGACATCGTCGAGGAGGCACTGCGCAGCCTCGGTGTGCGCTCGGTGCTCTGCTACGAGACGTCCGACCGCGACGGGCCGGAGCGGGCGCTCGCGGGTGTCGCCGAGAACCGGCGCTTCCTCGACCGCGTGCGCCGGGAGCAGCTCCCCCTCGCCCGCGGCATGGTCGGCGCGCACGCCTCGTTCACGCTCTCCGACGACACGCTGGCGGCATGCTCCGAGACCGCAGGTGCCTTTGGCGTCGGGCTCCACATCCACGCCGCCGAGGACGGAGCCGACGAGCGTGACGCGGTCGCCCGCTGCGGCCACCGCGTCGCCGACCGGCTCCAGCGCGCCGGCGCCCTCGACGAGCGCACGCTCCTCGCGCACGGCGTTCACCTCGACGACGAGGAGGTCGCCCTTGTCCATGCCGCTGGCGCCTCCCTCGCCCACAACGCGCGCTCGAACATGAACAACTCGATCGGCCGGGCGCGGCTCGCGGCGCTTGGCGAGCGGGTGTCGCTCGGCACCGACGGCATCGGCTCGGACATGTTCGAGGAGTCGCGCACCGCGTTCTTCCGGCTGCGCGAGGACGACGGCGGCACCGCCGGTGACTGGCCGCTGCAGCGCCTCGCCCAGAGCGCGCACCTTGCGGGGCGAGCGTTCGGCGAGCCACTGCTCGGGCTGCTCGACGAGGGCGCCCCCGCCGATCTCGTCGTCCTCGACTACGCAGCGCCGACGCCGGTGCACGACGGAAGCTTCGCCGGGCACTGGGTGTTCGGGCTCTCGTCGCGGCACGTCCGGGACGTGATGGTCGCCGGCGAGTGGGTCGTCACCAACCGACAGCTCACGAACGCCGACCAGCAACGGCTGGCCGCCGAGGCCCTCGGCCAGGCCGAGCGGCTGTGGCGGAGGCTGGACGAGATCGGGCCACACGAGTTCGAGCCAATGGGTTCAAAGGGAGGTACCTGATGCCTGTCACAAGCGAAGGCCGCGTTGCGCTCTACCTGCAGGACAAGCACCCGATTCGCGAGGGGATGGAGTACGTCAAGCTCGCAGAGGAGAAGGGCTTCGAGGCCGTTTGGCAGGCCGAGAGCAGGCTCGTGCGCGAGGCGACAGTGCCGATGGCGGCGTTCGCGGCGGTGACCGAGCGGATCGCGGTCGGCTCGGGCGTCGTCAACAACTGGACCCGCAACGTCGGCCTCCTCGCCGCCACGTTCTCGACGCTCGACGACCTTGCTCCGGGTCGCGTCAAGCTCGGGATCGGGGCCTGGTGGGACCCGCTCGCGGCGAAGGTCGGCATCCACCGGCGCAAGAACCTGACGGCGATGCGCGAGACGGTCGAGGCCGTGCGGCGGCTGCTCGCGATGGAGCGGGTGACCTACGACGGCGAGTTCGTGCACCTGGACGACGTCGAGATCGACATCGTCCACGGCGACCGCTCGCCGAAGCACGTGCCGATCTACATCGGCGCGACCGCGATGAAGATGATGGAGCTCTCGGGCGAGATCGGTGACGGAGTCGTTCTCAACTACCTCGTCGGGCCCGGCTACAACAAGGAGGCGATGGAGCACCTCGCCATCGGCGCCGAGCGTGCAGGCCGCACCGTCGGCGATGTCGACCGCCCTCAACTCGTCGTCTGCTCGCTCGACAACGACCGGAGCCTCGCGCTCGATCGGGCACGCGAGCTCGTGACGCAGTACCTCGGCCAGCAGCCGCACATCATGAAGGCGAGCGGTGTCGCACCCGAGCTGCTCGAGGAGATCGGCTCGATCCTGACCTGGCCCGCGACGGCGGAGCAGATCGAGAAGGCGATGTATCTCGTCCCCGACGAGGTCGTCCAGCTGATCACGGCTTCGGGCACGGCCGACGAGTGCCGCGCCAAGGTGCGCGAGTACGTCGAGCACGGCTGCACCTGCCCGGTGCTCTACCCGCTCGGCGACGACGTGCCGGCGATGATCGACGCATTCGCAAACGGACAGTTCTGAGAGAGAGGATGAGGAGAGATGGAAGGCAGCACGCTCACCGACCGGACGGCCGTCAAGGCCGCGCTCGTCGGCAAGGACTACATCGAGACGATCGACTGGACCGTGGAGGAGCTGGAGGAGGTGCTCGCGGTCTCGCTGGAGCTCAAGGACGAGCGCAAGGCGGGGAAGTCGCACCTGCTGCTCCCACAGAAGACCCTCTACATGCTCTTCCTCGACAAGTCGACGCGGACCCGCAACGCCTTCGAGACGGGCATGACCCAGCTCGGCGGGCACGCGATCTTTCTCGACGCGGACAAGACCCAGGTCTCCCACGGCGAGAGCCCCAAGGACATGGGGATCATCCTCGGACGCTACGGCGAGGGGATCGCAGTCCGCCACGACCTGGCCCCGTACGTCGGCAACGGGTGGATGCGTGAGATCGCGACGTGGTCCGACATCCCGCTGATCAATCTCCAGTGCGACGTCGACCACCCGACCCAGACGATCGCCGACCTGATGACGCTGCGCGAGCATCGCGGCGACAACCTGCGCGGGATGAAGGTTGCGATGACGTGGGCCTATGCGCCCTCCTACGCGCGGCCGCTCTCGGTGCCGCAGGGGATCGCGACGCTGCTGCCGCGGTTCGGGATGGACGTCGTGATCGCCCACCCGCCCGGGTTCGACCTGATGCCCGAGGTGATCGAGAAGGCGCAGGCGGCCGCCGCCGAGGCCGGCTCCACGATCACGTTCATGGACGACATGGACGAGGCGTTTCGCGGCGCGGACGTCGTCTACCCGAAGTCGTGGGGCCGGCTCGACGCGTTCAGCGACGAGTCGAAGGCGCTCGCCGAGTCCGGCGCGTTCGCCGACTGGATCTGCGATGCCCGCCGGATGTCGCTCGCGGCGCCCGACGCGCTCTACATGCACTGCCTGCCCGCCGACCGCGGGCGCGAGGTCACGGACGAGGTCATCGACGGCCCGCAGTCGGTCGTCTTCGACGAGGCCGAGAACAGGATGCACACCGGCAAGGCGCTGATGGCCCTGACGATGGGCGGCTATCAGTGAGCCGCAAGAGCGCTGTCGTCGCGATCGGCGGCAACTCGCTGATCAAGGACAAGGAGCATCAAACCGTCCGTGACCAGTACATCGCCGCCGGCGAGACCTGCTGGCACGTCGCGTCGATGATCAGGGACGGCTGGGACGTCGCGATCGGCCACGGCAACGGGCCGCAGGTCGGCTTCATCCTGCGCCGCTCCGAGCTGGCCGCGCACGAGCTGCACGAGGTGCCGCTCGACGTCTGCGGCGCCGACAGCCAGGGTGCGATCGGCTACGCCCTGGCGCAGAACCTCGAGAACGACTTCCACCGGCTCGACGTGGACCGCCACGCGGTCGCCGTCGTGACCCAGGTGGAGGTCTCTCGAGACGACCCGGCGTTCCAGAGCCCGTCGAAGCCGATCGGCTCGTTCATGGACGAGCCCGAGGCGGCGCGGCGTCGCGACAACGAGGGCTGGTCCGTGAAGGAGGACGCCGGACGAGGCTGGCGCAGGGTCGTCCCCTCCCCCGAGCCGATCCGGATCGTCGAGGTCGACGCGATACGCTCCCTGATCGAGAACCGCTTCGTCGTGATCTCGGTCGGCGGCGGCGGCATCCCCGTCGTCGCCGACGAGAAGGGCGAGCTGACGGGCATCGCAGCCGTGATCGACAAGGACCACGCCTGCTCGCTGCTCGCCAACGAGATCGAGGCGGAGCTGCTGCTGATCACGACCGCCGTCGAGAAGGTCGCACTCGACTTCGGCCGGCCGACACAGCGCTGGCTCGACCGGATGACGCTGTCGCAGGCGAAGGAGTATCTCGCCGAGGGCACGCATTTCCTGCCGGGCAGCATGGCGCCGAAGATCGAGGCCGTCGTCGACTTCCTCGAGCGCGGCGGCGGCACCGCCATCATCACCGACCCGGAGAACGTCGAGCGCGCGATCGCCGGCGAGACCGGGACGCTCATCGTCGCGGACTGAGGGCGAAGAGCCGGGGCGGGTGGGGCTTCAGCCTCACCTCCCTCGACTCGTCGCCCGATCCGTCTCAACACGAGCCGCCACGACGCGTTACGCTCGCACCATGACCGCTCTCTCGAGGCGACTCGCCGTCGCGCGCGGGGACGAGCCCGCCGATACCGTCGTACGCGGCGGCCGCGTCTTGTGCGTCTTCACCCGCGAGTGGCTGGACGCGGACGTCGCGATCGCCGACGGCGTCATCGCCGGGATCGGCGAGTACGACGGCATCGAGGTGATCGACGCCACCCGCCAATTCGTGGTTCCCGGATTCATCGACGCGCACATGCACCTCGAGTCGGTCAAGCTGCTCGTGGACGAGTTCGCGCGGCTCGTGCTGCCGCTCGGGACGACCGCCGTCATCGCCGACCCGCACGAGATCGCGAACGTCCTCGGCTCCGACGGCGTCCACTGGCTGCTCGACGCGTCGGAGAACCTGCAGCTCGAGGTCTACTTCATGGCGCCCTCGTGCGTGCCGGCGTCGCCCTTCGAGTCGCCGCGAAGGGCGCTCACCCCCGGCGATCTCGAGGCGCTGATGCGGCGCAGCAGGGTGCTCGGTCTGGCCGAGATGATGAACTTCCCCGGGGTCGTCAACGGCCTGCCCTCGGAGCTCGAGAAGCTCGAGCTGGAGGGTGCACAGCACGTCGACGGTCACGCTCCCGGGCTCCTCGGGAAGGATCTGCAGGCGTACGCAGCAGCCGGAATCCGCTCCGACCACGAAGCGCTGACGGCCGACGAGGGCCGTGAGCGCCTGCGGGCCGGGATGTGGCTGCTGATCCGCGAGGCGTCGATGGCGCGCAACCTGCAGGCGCTGCTGCCGCTCGTGCTCGAGTACGGCCCCGGCCGGATGGCGTTCTGCACCGACGACCGTGACCCGGAGGACATCGCCGACAACGGCCACGTCAACGGCATGGTGCGCGACGCCGTGGCGGCGGGGGTGGCGCCGGAGGATGCCATCGTGATGGCCTCTTTCCACCCGGCTCAGTGGCACAGGCTCGACCGGCACGGAGCGGTCGCGCCCGGCTACCAGGCCGACCTCTTGCTCCTCCCGGATCTCGTGAGCTTCGTGCCCGAGCTCGTCCTCAAGCGTGGCCTTCCGATCAAGAACCACGAGTCGCCACCGATCCCGGACTGGGTACGGCAGACCGTCCGGGTGCAGCCCGTCACGCCGGCCGATCTCGCGATTCCCTCGAGCGGTGCCCGGATCAGGGCGATCGGACTGATCGACGATCAGGTCGTGACCCGGTCACTTGTCTGCGATCCCGTCGTCTCCGACGGGCATGCCGTAGCCGACGCTGCCGCGGATCTCGCCAAGATCGCAGTCGTCGAGCGCCATCTTGCGACGGGTCGCATCGGGCTCGGCTTCGTGTCCGCCTCGGGCCTGCAACGTGGAGCGCTCGCATCGTCCGTCGCGCACGACGCCCACAACCTGGTGGTCGTCGGGATGACGGACGATGACATCGCCTTTGCCGTCGGCCATCTCGCTCGCATCGGTGGCGGCATCGTGGCCGTCGAGGGTGGGCGAGTGCTCGCCGAATGTGCCCTCCCGGTGGCGGGACTACTGTCGGACGCGCCGCTCGCAGAAGTGATCGAGAGCAGCCGCGCGTGCAACGAGGCGGCATCCGAGCTCGGCTGGGTCGGCGCGACACCGTTCTTGACACTCGCATTCCTCGCCCTCTCGGTGATCCCATCGCTGAAGATCACGGACCAGGGTCTCGTCGACGTCGACCGATTCGAGATCGTGCCCCTCGAGGTCGAGTCGTGAGACGCGTGCGCGTTCCCACCACGGCCGACGAGGTGCGTGCATGAGCGAGATTCGCATCGGCATCACCTACGACGACGTCCTTCTCGTGCCGCGGCGCTCGCGCGTGCGCTCCCGGCAGGACGTCTCGACGCGTTCGAACTTCACGCCCGGGATCGAGCTCGAGGTCCCGATCGTGTCGGCGAACATGGACACCGTCACGACCGCACCAATGGCAGTCGCCATGGCTCAGCTCGGCGGGTTGGGCGTCCTGCACCGCTTTCTCCCGGCCGAGGAGGAGGCGGCCGAAGTGCGGCGCGTGAAGCGGTACCTCACGCACGTCATCTCCGAGCCGTACACGATCGAACCGGGCCACACGGTTGCCGAGGCTCGAGCAGAGGCGGAGCGCCTCGCGGTCACGGGGTTCGTCGTCGTCGATCCGCAGAGCCGACTGCTCGGGCTCCTCACGGCCCGCGACCTCCTCGCGGGGGAGGACGGCGACCTGGTCGAGGCACTGATGACACCACGCGAGCGGCTCGTCACGGCGCCTCCGGGAATCGCGCTCGACGAGGCACGCCGGCTGCTGACCGCGAGTCGCATCGAGAAGCTGCCTCTCGTCGAGCAGGACGGGACGATCGCCGGTCTCGTCACGCTCAAGGATCTCGCCTTCGCAGCGCGCCATCCGCGCGCGACCCGCGACTCCCTCGGACGTCTTCGCGTGGCCGCCGCGATCGGAATCCGTGGCGACTACCTCGAGCGCGCCGGCGCGTTGATCGCGGCGGAGGTCGATGCTCTCGTGCTCGACATCGCCCACGGCCATGCCGATGCAGCGATCGAGGCCGTGAAGGAGCTGAAGAGCTCCTGGCCGGATCTCGAGGTCGTCGCCGGCAACGTCGCGACGGGCGACGGCGTCACCGATCTCGTTGCCGCTGGAGCCGACGCCGTCAAGGTCGGGATCGGCCCCGGGTTTGCCTGTACGACCCGGCTCATCGCAGGCGTGGGGGTGCCTCAGCTCTCGGCCGTGCTCGAGTGCGCCGAGGCGGCGCGGAGCATCGGCGTGCCGCTGATCGCGGACGGCGGTATTCGCCGAGCGGGGCACGTCGCGACGGCGATGGGCGCCGGCGCGAGCACCGTGATGGTGGGCAGCCTGCTCGCCGGACGGGAGGAGAGCCCGGGCGACGTCGTCCGGCGGCGCGGTCAGCTCTTCAAGGTGTACCGGGGAATGGCGTCGCGCTCGGCTGCGGCCGCGCGCCTTGCAGTCGAAGGTCGTGGTGACGCCCTCGACCAGTACGTTGCCGAAGGTGAGGAAATGGAGTTTCCTCTTCGCGGGCCCGTGGCCCACGTGATCGAGGAGCTTCACGGCGGGCTGCGTAGCGGCATGAGCTACGTCGATGCCAGCACCGTGGGCGAGTTCTGGGAGAAGGCGAGCTTCATCCGCCAGACCGAGGCGGGCGAGCGTGAGTCGCATCCGGGTTCGTCTTGACGCGAGCCACCACCCTCTACAGAAACGGCTGGATCGTCACGATGGACGACGCCGGCTCGGAGCACGAGAGCGGCTGGGTTCTCGTCGATGGCTCGACGATTGCGGCGGTCGGCTCCGGACCGGAGCCCGAAGCCGCGGAGCGCGTCGACCTCGAGGGCGCGGTCATGACGCCGGGGCTCGTCAACACCCATCACCACCTCTACCAGACTCTCACCCGCGCGCGCGCCCAGGAAGCCGACCTCTTCACCTGGCTCCAGGAGCTGTACCCGGTCTGGTCACGCATCGATGCGGACGCCGAGTACGCTGCCGCGCGAACGGGACTCGCCGAGCTAGCGCTGTCGGGCTGCACGACGGTCTTCGATCACCACTACGTCTTCCCGCGGGGGCGCGAGGGCCTGATCGAGGCAGAGGTTCAGGCGGCACGCGAGATCGGGCTGCGCATCGTTGCGTCGCGGGGCTCGATGGACCTCGGCGTCTCCGACGGCGGCCTACCGCCGGACGAGCTCGTCGAGGACCTCGACGCAGTGCTCGCGGAGACGGAGCGTCTCGCCAGGGTGCTCCACGAGCCCGGGCCCGGCGCGCGCGTCCAGCTGGCAGTCGCGCCGTGCTCCCCGTTCTCGGTCACGGGACGTCTGATGGAGGAGTCGGCCGCGCTCGCGCGTCGTCTCGGGCTCCCGCTTCATACCCACCTCGCCGAGACGCTCGAGGAGGAAGCGTACTGCCTGGAGCTGCACGGCTGCCGGCCCGTCGAGTACCTCGACCGGCTGGGCTGGCTCGCCGACGATGTCTGGTGCGCTCACTGCGTCCACCTCTCGGAGACCGACATCGAGCGGTTCGCGAGCACGGGCACGGGCGTCGCGCACTGCCCGACGTCGAATCTCAGGCTCGGCGCTGGAATCGCCCCGATCCGCGACATGGTGAGAGCGGGCGTTCGGGTCGGCCTCGGCGTCGACGGCTCGGCATCGAACGAGCGCAGCGACCTCTTCTTCGAGGTGAAGCAGGCACTGCTCGTCTCGCGTGGGCGCGACGGGGGTGCCGCGATGACGGCCCGCGAGGCGATCAGGCTCGGCACACGCGGTGGGGCGGCCGTGCTGCGCCGGGGCGACATCGGCTCGCTCGAGGCCGGCAAGTGTGCCGACTTCGCCGTCTGGCGAACGAACGGCCTCGAGCTCGGCGGAGCCGACGACCTCGTGGCCGGAATCGTGTTCGCAGGGCCGCATCGACCCGACAGGCTCGTTGTCGGAGGCGAGACCGTCGTGCGCGACGGCCACCTCGCGAACGCCGACGAGCTCGAGATCGCAAAGGCCCATCGACTGCAAGCGCGAACGTTCTCTGCATGACCGTCTCCCTCTCGACCCATGTGCTCGATACCGCGGCCGGTCGGCCGGCCGCCGGGGCGGCCGTCGAGCTCCTTCGTGGCACCGAGCAGATCGCAAGCGCAGAAACCGATACCGACGGACGTGCCCGCCTCGCCGAGTCGCTCGAGTCGGGCACGTACCGACTCGTCTTCCATCCGCCGTCGCTCTTCTTTCGCCGCATCGAGCTCGAGATCGAGCTCGAGGACGGGCACTACCACGTCCCTCTGCTCGTCTCACCGTTCTCATGCGCGAGCTACCGCGGCAGCTGAGTGTCGAGGAGCTCGCGGAGCTCTTCGAGGGGAAGACGCGATTCGTCGAGTTACTCGCCGCTCGCGATGACCCGCTCGGAAACGCGACCGCGGTGATCGAGCAGCTCACCGACGAGGAGACGCGCGAGGTCCTCGACGCGCACCCGGCCATCGGCCAGACGAAGGGGCTCTCGGCTCGTTCCGCCGCGGAGCAGGGCACGGACGACGACCCCGCGGTGCTCGCCGAGCTCGCTCGCCTGAACGGCGAATACGAAGCGCGGCACGGATTCCGATTCGTCGTCTTCGTCAACCGACGTCCGAAGGCGGAGATCCTCGAGACCCTTCGCTCGAGGATCGACAACCCGACCGACGAGGAGCTCCGGACGGCCGTCGGCGAGCTGGTGGCCATCGCGATCGACCGCTGGGAGCGCGCATGACCGTCGTCGCGGCGGTCCTCGACCCGTACATCACCGACTGGCTCAACCTGCTGGTCCGCTCGCTGCACGTCGTCGCGGCGATTGCGTGGATCGGAGCCTCGTTCTACTTCGTCCTCCTGGACCAGTCCCTCGAGGCGCCGACGAAGGCCGACGATCTCCGGGACGGTGTCGGTGGCGAGCTCTGGGAGGTTCACGGCGGCGGCTTCTACCACGTCAAGAAGTACAAGGTCGCCCCCCCGACGCTGCCCGGTCACCTCGCCTGGTTCAAATGGGAGGCGTACACGACGTGGCTCTCGGGCTTCGCTCTGATGGTGATCCTCTACTACTTCAATGCGCGTGCGTACCTGATCGACCCGGCCGTAGCCGATCTGGAGCCGTGGCAGGCCGTGGCCATCAGCGCCGGTCTCCTCGTCGCCGCGTGGGTGATCTACGACGTCCTCTGTCGGCTGCTCGTGCGCCACGGGATCGTCCTCTGGGTTCTGATCGTGGCGCTGACGGCAGTGGCCGCTTGGGGCTGTGCCCAGATCTTCCAGCCGAGGGCCGCGTTCCTGCAGGTGGGAGCGATGATCGGGACGATCATGGCGGGGAACGTCTTCTTCAACATCATTCCCGCCCACTGGGAGCTGATCAACGCGAAGCGCGACGGCCGTGAGCCCGATCCGCAACCGGGCGTCGTCGCCAAGCAACGGTCGGTGCACAACAACTACTTCACCCTGCCGGTCCTGTTCACGATGATCGCCGGCCACTTCGCGTTCACCTACGGTGCGGGCCGCGCCTGGCTCGTGTTGCTCGTGATCATGTTCGTGGGCATCCTCTCGCGCGTCTTTTTCAACCTTCGCCACCAGGGCCGGACATACTGGGCCATCCCCGCAACCTGCGTCCTCGTTCTCGTGGCCCTTGCAGTCGCGATTCGCCCCGAGACGAAACCGGCCGGCGCGGACAGTGCCACCGTCACGTTCTCCCAGGTCGCTCCGATCATCGAGCAACGCTGCGCGGCATGCCATTCAGAGTCGCCGACGCAGGCCGGCTTCTCGACCGCCCCCGCGGGCCTCGTGCTCGAGACGCCTGCCGAGATCGCTGCCCGGGCGGATGACATCGAGCGGGCCGTCGCTTCGAAAGCGATGCCCCTGGGCAACGTCACCGGGATGACGGACGAGGAACGGGCCCTTCTGATCGCGTGGATCGACCAGGGCGCCGCCACCGGGGAGTAGCCGCCCAGCCCCGGCACCCCGACCTCAGATCAGACGAAGTCCAGCTGAACCGGGCGTGGGAAGGCGCCGATCGCCTCGCCGCGGTTGAGCAACTCGGCCACGGCCGACCGGCCCTCGTCGCCGTAGTCCTCGGTGAGCTCGTTGACGTACATCTCGATGAAGCGATCCGCGACCGCTTCGTCGATGCCTCGGCCGAATTGGAGCGCGTACTCGAGCGCCTCGTCGCGGTTCTCGAGTCCGCACCGGATCGCCTCAGCGAGAACCTCGGAGAGATCGCCGATTCGCTCGATGTCACGCCGGGCGACGTTGACGCCGAGCGGTAGCGGCAGCCCGGTCTCGAGCAGCCACCACTCCCCCAGGTCGAGCACCTTGTGCAGGCCGATGTCGGCGAACGTGAGCTGGCCCTCGTGGATGAGCAGGCCGTAATCTGCGCGGCCCGACGCGACCTCGTCCGGGATCTGCTCGAAGGGCAGCTCGCGGAACGCCACGTCGCCCATCGCGAGCCTGAGCGTCAGGAATGCCGTGGTCATCGCGCCGGGCACGACGATCTCCTTGCCGCGCAGGTCGTCGAGCGACGCCGGCTCGCGAGCGACGACGATCGGCCCGTAGCCGGTCCCGATGCTGGCGCCGTGCGGCAGGAGCGCGTAGTCCTCCTGAACGAACGGATAGGCGGCGAGCGAGATGGCGGTGACCTCGAGCCTTGCTGCGCGCGCCCACTGGTTCAGGGTCTGGATGTCGGCGAGCACCTGCTCGAACGTGAAGCCCCGGCCGTCGACCATGTCTGTCGTGAGCGCCCAGTACATGAACGCGTCGTCGGGGTCGGGGCTGTGGCCGACTCGAATCTCCATTCCGTGTCGACGGTAGCACCCTGGTGCTTCACCCATCGGGGTCAACCTGCGCCGACGGCAGGTTGGCTAGACTGTCGTGATGGCATTCAAGGATCTCTTCTCGTTCCTCGGCCAGGGCTCGTCGAAAGAGGATCGCGTTGCGCAGTACGTGATTCGCGAGCACGATCGCGGCCGCTCCTTGAGCGACATCCTCGAGGACAAGTACGTCCTGAACCGACTTCAGTCACCCGAGCAGCGGGCCCGCTTGATGGATCGGCCCGAGATCATTCAGGCTATCGGCGGCGATATGACCGAAGCCGCAGAAGCTTCCGCTTCGGGCTGACCGAAACCGCGCGGCGCCAGGCTACAGCCTGGCTCCCCGGTCTGGCGCCCTCGCAACAGAGAAACGGCCCTGGGGGAGGGCCGTTTCGGGTGAAGCGAGGGGAGGGGTTGGGATGACTCATTCATCGGCGGCACGTTCTGCTCGCTCATCCCTCAAACGAGTGATCTGCGCTCAGAACTGGTAGCGCTGCTCCAGAAACGGATCGGCGTCATTGTGGTACCCGAGCCGCTCCCAGTACCCCGGCAAGTCGTCTGCGCGAAGCTCGATCCCGCGGAGCCACTTGGCACTCTTCCAGAAGTACTTCCCCGGCACGATCAGTCGCAGCGGAAAGCCGTGCTCGGCAGTCAGGGGCTCCCCATCAGCGTGAGTTGCGAGCATGGCCCCCTCTCGCTCGAGGAACTCGACCGGGACGTTGGCCGTGAACCCGGCCTCCGCATGTGCGATCGCGAACCGGGCGCTCGGCCACTGCCCAACGAGCTCGCGCACCGCCGACCAGGGAATGCCCGAGAACGTGGCGTCGAACCGGCTCCACCTCGTGACACAGTGGATGTCCTGTGTCATCTCCACGCGAGGCAGCTCGTTCAGCTGCTTCCAGTCCAGCGTCACGGGCGTGTCGACTTCACCGGAGACGCGGAAGTCCCAGCCGGCGAGACCCGTGGGATAGGTCGCAACGGAGCCTGCGTGGAGTACCGGCCATTTCTCGGTCAGGTACTGCCCTTCGGGTAGTCGGGCCGGATCGTATCCGGCCACACGCGCTGCCCTTTCTGCCTTGCTCCTGAACATGCTCCTACACTAGACCGCGTGGGTACTCGAGCGTTACAAGCTGCCGTCCGAGCCAGGTCGTACGTCGGAGTCGCGGGACCAGACGCGGCCTCGTACCTCCAGCGCATGGTCTCGAACGACGTTGAGGCTCTCGGGCCCGGCGAGGCGTGCCAGGCGCTCTTGCTCACGGCCAAGGCGCGCTTGATCGCGCCACTGACGATCCTGCGTCGAGCGCCCGATGACTTTCTTCTCCTGACAGAGGCCCCGCTAGGCGATCGCGTCGTCGCGGAACTGCGCCGGTTTCGGTTCGCCGCCAAGTGCTCGATCGAGCCCGAGGAGCACACTTCGACGATCGTGTTCGGCGAACCGCCCGCCGAGTCGATCCCGACGCCGGACTACGGAGTGCCGGCCTACGAGCTGCTCGACGTCGATCCACCGCCCTCGGAGTACGTGAGTCACGAGGAGCTCGAGCGGCTTCGCATCCTGGCCGGTACCCCGGCGTGGGGCCGCGAGCTCGACGGCCGCGTCCTTCCGGCCGAGGCGGGTCTCGACGAGCATGCGATCAGCTTCACCAAGGGCTGCTACCCGGGTCAGGAGCCGGTGGCACGCCTCCACTATCGTGGCCACCCGAACCGTGGCCTTCGCCTCCTCGAGCTCGAGCCCGGCGACCTTCCCGCGTACGACGCCGAGCTGACTCTCGACGACAAGGTCGTGGGACGGATCACGAGCGCCGTCGCCGAGGATGACCGGATCGTGGCGCTCGCCTACGTGCGGCGCGACGTCCCGGACGACGCGATCCTCCTCCACGGCTCGGCCTCCGTGACACAGCTACACTCTCCCTCCCCGCGCCCGTAGCTCAGGGGATAGAGCGCTGCCCTGCGGAGGCAGAGGTCGCACGTTCGAATCGTGCCGGGCGCACTAGCGTGGGGGAACCCATCGTTCCCCCACGAACCCCCTCCTTCTTCGCCGCTCAAAGCTCTGCCGCCGCGCGCCTCCCGGCCGGCCACGCCGGCCCCCGGCGACAGACCATGGAGCACAGCACAGCCCAAGATCGCAACAACGCCTCGGGACTTGCCGCTGCCGGGATTGCAATGGACACGAACCAGGTGATCTCGCAACTCTGGGAACGTCGACGCCCGTCACCGGGCTCGGCATGCGTTGGGTCGACCGCCCTGGTCTCTCTTCTGAGTCGCATCTCCGATCCGCTCCTCGAACCTCTGTGGAGCAAGCTCGCGGCACGCCTGACCACGCGTTCCTCGTGAATCCTGTCCGAGACTTGGCCCGGTCTTTACGTTCGCCGACCTAGCCTGCCGTCGGCAGGGCCACCCAAGCCGACAGGCAGGAGAGCGAATGAGCACACATGGGACCGAAGAGGCACCCTTCGCACCGCCCCCGCACCCGCGGCCCTGGAGGCGCTGGCTGAAGTGGGGCGTCCTCGCGTCGCTCGTGCTCTTCGGGCTCATCCAGCTGATCCCGTTCGGGCACGGCAAGAATCCTCCGGTGACGAAGGCGGCCGCCTGGCCGAATGCACAGGCGGAGGCGCTGGCGGCCAACGGCTGTAACGACTGCCACTCGAACCTCACGAAACGCTGGTGGGCGACAGAGATCGCACCGGCGTCCTGGCTTGCACAGAGCGACGTCAACGGCGGCCGCAATGCGCTCAACTTCTCCGAGTGGGACAAGCCGCAGGCCGATCTGGACAACGTGATCGAGGCGGTGCAGTCAGGGTCGATGCCTCCGTTGCAGTACAAGCTCTTCCACGGGAACGCGCGCCTGAGCGATGCCGAACGCAAGCAACTGGTCGACGGGCTCCGGCAGCTGTATGCGGCTGACCCGCCCGCCGGAACCAAGGAGGGCGAAGGCGGCTGACCGCGGCGAGAGCGTCGACGGACGGAAACACGGAAGCTTCGCGCGGACGATCTCGTCGAGATCGCGTTGCTCGAGTCCATCCCGCAACGATGGCTTCGTAGCGCGCACGATCCGGGACGAAGTACCCGGGTACAGCCCGCCGTCAGCTCTGGGCCGCGGCGTGCTCGACGTCGGCACGGGAGAACGAGCTCGGAGCTTTCGCCGGGGCCACGAAGACCTCGGGGTGCCGGCCGAGGTTGCGCCCGAGGGGCGTCGTCCCCGTCCGTCCGGCGCCAATCACGAGGAAGTTCAGGAGCGCGATATCAACGGCCTGTACGTGATGCAGATACGACAACGTAGTACCCGGTGCGTTCCCTCGTGCGCAATCGACTCAGCCGCTCCGCCGAACGCAGGATGCGGACGACGTGGCGTCCGCCCGCCTCGGAGCGTCGTACGAGATCGCTCGTCCACACCGCCGGTGCGCGGGGCGCGTGCATGAACACCCCCGAGCCGTCAACTCGGAACCCGGAACTCTCGACGAACGCGACAAGTCCGGCGCGCGTGAGCGTAATACCAACCGGAAACGGAACGAGTCCCGTCCGTCGAAGAACGCGGGGCGGGAGTGCCGATCGCAACTGGACAAGAGGGTTCGCCAGGTTGTCGAGCGTTACCAACAGTCGGCCGCCGGGCATGAGGACTCGCCGAAACTCGGATAGCGAGATCCGGATGTCTTCGGCCTCGTCGAAATGGTCAAGCGTCGAGTTCGAGGACAGCTTCGAACGAGCGAGGCGCGTACGGGAGAGCGCGAACGTCGGCAACAACACCGCGTAGGGAGGGATGCCGGTCGCAGGCAGCCGCAACGACGGACGCTGCAATATCGACCCCGTGCACCTCGTCCCAGAGGGACTCCAGCGCCCCGACGAGTCCCCGTCCCACAGCCTCGTCGAACAGATCTGTCTTGAGCCCTGCACGCGCAGGCCGGAGCCACGTTGCGATCAGGTCCTCATGCAATCCATCGCAGTAGGCGCGCCAGACAGGGTTCCTCACGCCGCGCTGACCGGCGGCGACCTCGTGCCAGCGAGAAACATCGCCACGAAGCTGCGACTCGGTCTTTCCACGAACGCCGGAGCGCAACTCCGCCACGCTGCGACTCCTGAAGTTCCCGCTCACCGCGGTACCCTACTGTCGCGGTTGAGCGAGGGGGCCGGCTCTCGCCGACCCCCTCGGGTACCACAGTCCAGACCGCAAGAGCGGTCTGACTACATCATCCCGCCCATGCCGCCCATGTCGGGCATGCCGCCGCCGCCACCGCCGTTCTTCTCCGGTGCGTCGACGACGATCACCTCGGTGGTGAGGATGTTCTTCGCAATCGAGGCTGCGTTCTGCAGCGCCGAGCGCGTCACCATCGTCGGGTCGATGATCCCGTTCTTGACGAGGTCCTCGATCTCACCGGTGTCGACGTTCAGGCCCTGGCCCTTCTTGGCCGCGCGAACCTGACTCACGACGACCGAGCCCTCGAGCCCCGCGTTATAGGCGAGCTGCCGAAGCGGCTCCTCCAGCGCACGGATGATGATGTTGGCACCGGTCTTCTCGTCGCCCTCGAGGTCTGCAAGAGCCTTCTTGGACGAGTCCGCCGCGTTCAGCAGCGCAACGCCGCCGCCCGGGACGATGCCCTCTTCGAGTGCCGCGCGAGTTGCCTGGAGCGCGTCCTCGACCCGGTGCTTCTTCTCCTTCATCTCTGTCTCGGTGGCTGCGCCGACCTTGACCACTGCAACGCCGCCGGCGAGCTTCGCCAGCCGCTCCTGCAGCTTCTCGCGGTCGAAGTCCGAATCGGTGATCTCGATCTCGCCCTTGATCTGCTTGATCCGGGACTTGATCGCCTCACCGTCACCGGCACCATCGATGATCGTGGTCGAGTCCTTGTCCACGACGACCTTGCGTGCATGACCGAGCTGCGTCAGCTTCGTGTTCTCGAGCTTGAGACCGAGCTCCTCGGTGATGACCTCGCCGCCCGTGAGGACTGCGATGTCCTCGAGCATCCGCTTGCGGCGGTCGCCGAAGCCAGGAGCCTTGACCGCAACGGCGGTGAAGACGCCACGCAGCTTGTTGACGACGATCGTCGCGAGCGCCTCGCCCTCGAGGTCCTCGGCGACGATGACGAGCGGCTTGCCGGCCTGAATGACCTGCTCGAGCACCGGCAGCATGTCCTTGACCGCAGTGATCTTCTGGTTCGCGATCAGGATGTACGGATCGTCGAGCACGGCCTCCATGCGATCGGCGTCCGTGATCATGTACGGGGACAGGTAGCCCTTGTCGAACTGCATGCCCTCCGTGAACTCGAGGTCGAGGCCGAACGTCTGGCCCTCCTCGACGTTGACGACGCCGTCCTTGCCGACCTTCTCGATCGCGTCGGCGATGACGTCACCGATCTCACGCTCGCGCGACGAGATGGTGGCGACCCGGGCGATGTCCTCCTTGCCCGAGATCTCCGTCGACTGCTTCTTCAGGTCGTCGACGATGACGCCGACGGCGGCCTCGATGCCCCGCTTGAGGCCCATCGGGTTGGCACCCGCGGCCACGTTCTTGAGGCCCTCGCGGACAATTGCCTGCGCGAGAACCGTCGCCGTCGTCGTGCCGTCACCGGCAACGTCGTTCGTGGCGGTCGCGACCTCGCGGACGAGCTGAGCACCCTGGTTCTCGAATGGGTCCTCGACATCGATCTCGCGAGCAATCGTGACACCGTCGTTCGTGATCGTCGGCGCGCCGAACTTCTTGTCCAGCACGACGTACCGACCCTTGGGGCCGAGCGTCACCTTGACAGCGTCGGCAAGGACGTTGACACCGCGCTCGAGCGCGCGGCGTGCGTCCTCGTTGAACTTGAGCTCCTTGTGAGCCATCTGTTTGTCAATCCTTCCGTCGAGCTGGGTTTAGACGACCTTCGCGAGTACGTCCGACTCGCGCAGGATCAGGACCTCGTCGGCGCCGACCTTGATCTCGGTCCCGCCGTACTTGGAGAAGATGACAACGTCACCCTTCGCCACATCCATCTTGATGCGCTTTCCGTCCTCGTCACGAGGGCCGGGGCCGACAGCCAGGACCTTGCCGCGTTGCGGCTTCTCCTGGGCGGTGTCGGGCAGCACGATGCCGCTTGCCGTCGTCGTGTCCTCTTCGAGGACCTCGACGATCAGGCGGTCACCTAGGGGCTGCAGATTCATGCACGTGCCTCCCTGCGATGCGTAGTTCGATTACTTGATGACCTACTCTGGCACTCATCGGATGAGAGTGCCAACACCTGAAACGTAGCACAGACTGGCCATGATGCAAGACCCCTGGTGTCCAGATCTCTATAGTTGCGTCGCAATGCCGATGTTCGCGCTCAACTTCTACTCGCCGATCGTCGCGGACCAGCTGCGAACGGGCCGAAAGACAGCGACGATCCGCCTCGGCGACAAGTCGCCGAAGTACAAGAAGGGGATGATCGTCACCGTCCTCGTCGGCACGCGCTACGGCCCACGCGAGAAGATCTTCGACGCGGTCATCGACCGTGTCGAGGTAAAGCCTCTGGGCGATCTTTCACCCCGCGAGATCGAGCACGACAACCCAGGGATCCGGCGTGTAGACGAGCTCGCAACTTGGATGGGTCAGCTCTACAACCGCGAGGTCTCGGAAAGCGACACGGTGACGGTGATCCGCTTCTCGCAGATCATCGGCACGATGTTCTGAGGGGTGGGGGAACCCAAGGTTCCCGCACGAGCCGCCTCCTTCTTCGCGCAGCAACGAGCCACCGGTGTTGGCCTCACGCCCGGAAGAGCCCGGCTCCGGCGACGCGAGGCCGCACACTTGCCTTTCCTCAATCCCGCTCTGACCGTCTCTACTTTCCGGGCTTCCGGATCGGACCGCCGAACAGCTCGTTCGGCCGCACTGCTGCGCCGCACTCCTCGCACTCGACGAGGAACGCCGACGGAAAGCGGGCGCCGCATTCCGGGCAGAGGTGCCGTACCTCGCCACCACACCCCGGGCACGCGGCAGGTAGATCGCCCTCGAGCTCGACGAAGTAGCGCAGCGTGAAGCCGCAGTCGACGCAGAACGCCACCCAGTCCCCGAGCGTCTTTCGCCGCTCCTCCTGGATCCAGTTTCGCCGCGGCCGCTTGCGCGCTTCCATGGGTCGGAGACTAGACGACGCGCGGCTCCGGCCTCCGAGCCGAGCGCTAGAGTGACGCCTGACAACGGCCCGAGGGGAACCCATGGCAGTACGGGAAGCGGAGCCAGTCGGCTCGCTTCAGGAAGTGCACGACGTCGGTCTCGATCGCGAGGACCTCTTCGGCATCTATCGAAGCATGCTGACGGCCCGGGGAATCGAGGAGCGTGGTCACATCCTCTACAAGCAGGGGAAGATCCCGGGCTCCTTCTACACGGGTCGCGGCAACGAGGCCTCGGCCGTCGGCGTCGCCACGGCAATGGGCCCGGACGACGTCGGCTGCCCCCTGCAGCGCGACATGGGCGTGCACATCACGCGCGGTGTCGAGCCGTGGCGAATCTTCGCCCAGTACATGGGACGAGCGGATGGGCCAACGCGCGGCCGCGACGGCAACGTCCACCTCGGCGATGCGCGGCTCGGATTGCACGCGATGGTCAGCCACCTGCCGGCGATGCTCCCTGTCGCCGTGGGCATGGGGCTCGCCTTCAGGATCCGCGAGGAGCGGCGCGTCGCGGTCGCCTGGTGCGGCGAGGGTGCTGCAGCCCGCGGTGATGCGCATGAGGGAATGAACCTCGCCGGCGTCCGCCGATTGCCGGTCGTCTTCGTCATCGACAACAACCAGTGGGCGTACTCGACTCCGGCACATCTCGGCCACGCTATCGACCACCTCGCCGATCGCGCCGCCGCCTACGGGTTCGAAGGTGTGATCGTGGATGGAACCGACGTGCTCGCGGTGTACCGCGAGGCACGACATGCGATCGAGAAGGCGCGCGACGGCGGCGGGCCGACACTGATCGAGTCCGTCACGCTGCGGATGGAAGGCCACGCCGTGCACGACGACGCCTCCTACGTTCCGCGCGAGATGTTCGAGGAGTGGGCAAAGCGAGACCCGATCGACCGGTACCGCGTCTGGTTGCGCAACAACGCCCAGATGACGGATGCGGAGGAGGACGAGATCACGGCGGGCGTGAAGAGGCTTCTCAACGATGCCCTGGAGCGGGCGGAGGAGTCGCCGATGCCCGACCCTTCCACGTTGCTCGACGGAGTCTTCGCAACCTCCGACGAGCTCGACACCCCTCATCACAAGTAATGGCCGAGAAGACCTACCTGCAAGCGATCAGCGATGGCCTCCGGCAGGAGATGCGACGCGACCAGCGCGTCTTCGTGCTCGGTGAAGACGTCGGTGTCTACGGCGGCGCCTTCAAGGTCACAGACGGATTCCAGGCCGAGTTCGGTCCCTGGCGGGTCCTCGATATGCCCCTCTCGGAGACCGCGATCGTGGCAGGAGCAACGGGAGCTGCGCTCATGGGCATGCGCCCCGTCGCGGAGATGCAGTTCGCCGACTTCGTCTCGTGCGCCTGGGATCACCTCGTCACGGTCGCGGCAAAGCAGCACTACCGCGCCGGCACGCCGATCCCGATCGTCCTGCGCCTTCCGTCCGGTGGCGGCTTCTCGGGGGGGCCGTTCCACTCGCAGAACCCGGAGAGCCTCTTTGCGCACATCCCCGGGCTCAAGGTCGTCTGCCCGGCAACGCCGGAGGATGCCAAGGGTCTCCTCGTGACCGCGATCGAGGATGCGAACCCCGTGCTCTTCTTCGAGCACAAGCATCTGTACCGACGGATCAAGGGTGAGGTGCCCGACGAGCGGTATGCGACGCCGTTCGGCAAGGCGCGAACGCACCGTCGAGGCGACGATATCGCGGTCGTCACGTGGGGTGCAATGGTCTATACCGCAGACGAGGCGGCCTCTATCGTCGCTGAAGATGGGATCTCGGTCGAGGTGCTGGATCTCCGCACGTTGATCCCCTGGGATCGCGAGGCGGTGCTCGACAGCGCCCGCCGCACATCGAAGGTTCTGGTCCTCCATGAGGACACGCGCACCGGTGGGTTCGGAGCCGAGATCGCCGCGACCGTGGCAGAGCAGGCGTTCGAGTATCTCGACGGCCCGGTGAAGCGGATCGCTGCACCCGACACGCCTGTCCCGTTCTCGCCGCCGCTCGAGCAGGCATACCTTCCACAGATCGACGACGTCGTCGCCGGGCTCCGCGAGCTCGCCGCATATTGATGAAAGGGCGAGGCTTCGCCTCGCCCCTACGAGAAAGGACGCAGTCTTGGCCACCGGAACGCAGATCGAGGTCGTGATGCCCCAGATGGGGGTGTCCGTATCGGAAGGAACGATCACGAAGTGGCTCAAGCAGCCGGGCGAAGCGATCGCCCGCGACGAGTCGCTGCTCGAGATCTCAACCGACAAGGTGGACACCGAGATCCCGAGCCCGGGGGACGGCGTGGTCGGTGAACTTCTCGTAGCCGAAGGCGAAACGGTCGAGGTGGGAACGCTGCTGGCCACGATTCTCCCCGTCGGCGCAGTCGGCATGGACGCCGTCGCGACGCCTGAGCCCTTGGCCGCGCCCGAGCCCGTGGCGGCGCCCGTCGCCGTCGCTCCCGAGCCGCCTGCGGTCGCCCTCGAGCCGCCACCGCAGGCTCCGTCAGCGCAGCCGACGCCCGCCGACGCTTCCACCGGGAACGGGCGCACGTTCATCTCGCCGGTCGTCGCGCGCATCGCCGCGGAACACGGTGTCGACCCGTACACGGTGCCCGGCACGGGCACGGGTGGCCGCGTGACGAAGAGTGACATCCTCGCGTACATCGAGGAAGGCCCGCCGGCCCCGGAGGCTCCCGCACCGGTGACGACGCCCGTTGTTGCCGCGGCGGCTCCGGCGGCCGCGCCCGCTGCGCCTGTGACTCCCGTTGCGCCGGTCGCTCCCGTTGCACAGACGGTCGCCCCTGCCGCTCCGATCGCAGCCCGGGTCGCACCTGCGGCCGCTCCGGCAGCGGCGCTGCAGGCCGGAGAGACGGAGGAGCCGATGAGCGCCATGCGCCGCGGCGTGATGGAGCACATGCGCCGCTCGCTCGATACGTCGGCACACGTGTCGAGCGCGATCGAGGTCGACATGTCGCGAATCGTCGCGGCCCGTGAGCAGCTGAAGAAGGAGTACCAGGCGTCGTACGGCGTCAATCCGACCTATCTCGCGTTCATCGCCAAGGCGACGGTCGAGACGCTCCTGGACTACAAGTGGGTCAACGCCGAGATCCGGGGCGAGAAGATCATCACGCGGCCATGGGTCAACCTCGGGATCGCCGTCTCACTCGAGGACGGCAAGGGCCTGATCGTGCCGGTGATCAGGAATGCGCAGGATCTGAACCTGCTCGGAATCGCGCGAGGGATCGCGGATCTCGCGGCCCGCGCTCGCACGAAGAAGCTGCTGCCCGACGACGTGCAGGGCGGGACGTTCACGATCACGAACCCCGGCGGCTTCGGGACGTTCCACGGAACGCCGATCATCAGCCAGCCCCAGGTCGGGATCCTCGGCACATACGCACTCGTGAAGCGGCCCTGGGTCGTCCAGGACGAGCTCGGGAAGGACGTGATCGGGATCCGACCACTGATGAACATCACCCTCACCTACGACCACCGGCTCGTCGACGGCGCCTATAGCGGCGGGTTCCTCCGCGATCTGCGTGCCCGCCTCGAGGGCTGGGAGCACACCGAGTAGACGGCCGGAGAAGCCGTGGCCGCTCCCGCTAGGCTGCGGAAATGAGCGGCGGCGCCTACGTTCTCGATGCCGGCCTCGTCCCGTACCGGGAGGGGCTCG
The DNA here is from genome assembly GCA_963699795.1 of uncultured Thermoleophilia bacterium. GTDB lineage: Bacteria > Actinomycetota > Thermoleophilia > Gaiellales > Gaiellaceae > Gaiella. The sequence continues at coordinate 187,358 of CAVOVG010000002.1, read as the reverse complement.
AGCTGCAGCGCTCGCTCGCCGCAGCAGTGTCCCAGCGTGCGATCCCCGAGACGATCGTGCTGCTCGAGCACCCACCCGTGGTCACGACGGGACGTCGCACCGAGGAGGCGAAGGAGCTCCACATCCCCGAGGGCGCGGACGTGGAGCTCGTCCAGACCGATCGCGGCGGCAAGTCGACCTACCATGCCCCGGGCCAGCTCGTCTGCTATCCGATCTTCGATCTGAACCGCCACGGCAAGGACCTCAAGAAGTACGTCCGCGACCTCGAGCAGGCGATCACGCTGACCGTTGCGGCGTTCGGGCTCGAGGCGACGACAATCGACGGGCTCACCGGGGTCTGGATGCCGCCGTCCGGGTCACGAGGCCCGCGGAAGATCGCGTCCATCGGCGTGCGGGTCTCGCGCTGGGTGACCACACACGGCTACGCACTCAACGTCGATCTCGATCCGGCTCCGTTCACGGAGTGGATCACCGCGTGTGGGCTCGACGACGCGGAGTTCACGACGATCGCCCGCGAGCTCGGGCGCCCCGTGGCGGTGGCGGAGGTGAAGCCGGCGGCGCTCGCGGCGCTCGCGGAGGTTTTCGAACTCGACCTGGATCAGCTCGCCACCGGCGACGGCGCGGGATTGTGGGCACAGCCCGTGCACGAGAAGCTCGCCGCCCGCTGAGACGAGGGGCGAAGCCGCAAACCCTGGCATCCGACTGAAGTCGGACGCCCGCGCGCCGTGCTGGACTGACCCGACCGCTCCCGACCCCCGTACACTGAGACCCGTGGAGACCTCGCTTCCCGTCGCCGACCGACCACGCCGCCCCGAGTGGATGAAGGTGCGTGCGCCGAGCGCGGACGGCCGCTACTTCGACGTCAAGAAGCTGATCCACGGCGCGAGCCTGAACACCGTCTGCGAGGAGGCGCGCTGCCCGAACATCGCCGAGTGCTGGGGCAAGGGCACGGCGACGTTCCAGATCCTCGGCGACACGTGCACGCGCGCATGTCGCTATTGCTACGTGCACTCCGGGCAAACCCGAGCGCGCGCCCGACCCGCTCGAGCCGCTGCGCCTCGCGCAGGCCGCTGCGCAGATGGGCCTCAAGCACGTCGTCGTTACCTCCGTCGACCGCGACGACGTCGAGGACAGCGGCGCCGGCCACTTCGCGGCCGTCACCCGGGCGCTGAAGGCGAAGCTACCGGGCTGCACGGTGGAGCTCCTGACGCCCGACTTCCTCGGCGACGAGGAGCGTGCGCTCGCAACCGTGCTCGGCGCGCGACCCGAGGTCTTCAGCCACAACATCGAGACCGTCCGCCGCCTGCATCGCAGGATGCGAGGGGCGAAGGCGAGCTACGACGGCGCGCTCCACCTGCTGCGACGCGCGAAGGTCGTCGCCGACTACCCCGTGCTGACGAAGACCGGGATCATCGCCGGCCTCGGCGAGACGAACGACGAGATCGTCGAGACGATGCGAGAGCTGCGCGCGCACGGCGTCGACGTCGTCACGATCGGCCAGTACCTGCAGCCGTCGAGCAAGCACGTCGCGATCGACCGCTGGGTGCACCCCGACGAGTTCCGCTGGTTGCGCGAGCAGGGCGAGGCGCTCGGCTTCGGCTCGGTCTTCGCGGGCCCGCTCGTGCGCTCGAGCTATCGCGCCGACGAGCAGAAGCACGCCGCCGACTCGGGTGTCGGCGTCGTCGCGTACTGAGCCGGGCGCACCCCGCGGCTCTCAGCCCCGTCGAACTTGCGAACCGCGCGCCGCGTCGTCGGGGAACACGCGGTAGCAGTGTTGACGAGGCGCGGAGGGAAGCTGTGGTCGGACCCTCGGCATGATCAGAGTGGGCCGCCTTCTGCGGGCGGCCCACTCTGCCATGCGTCGAGACGAATCGGCTACTTCGCCTTTCCGCTCGAAACCTTGTCGCGTACTTCGGCCGGGGGACGTCGACGACGAAGAACCATCCGACGACTTGCCCTTCCCCTTACCGTTGCCGCCGCCGCCATTGCCACCCTTGCCGTTGCCCGACGAGCCAGAGCCGCCTGCCGTGGTGCCACCCTCGGGAACCACGGTCTCGTCGACGGGCGCCTTGACGGCGGCCGCCTCCGGGCTCTTCAACCGCCAGATGCCGCGGCCGTGTGTCGCCGCGTACAGGAAGTTGTCTGGCCCGAGCTCGACATCGAGAACGACCGTCACGGGGAGGCTGCCGCCACCGAGTCGCTTCCACGAGGAACCGTCGGGTGGAAGGTACATCACGCCGAGATCGGAACCGACGACCACACCCGCCCTCCGGCAGCACCTTGATGCTGTTCGCCGGCACGTCGGGGAAGCTGGTCGCCGCCACTGGCGTATCGAGACTCATCCAGGTCGCGCCGCCGTCTGTCGACCTGAAGACATGGCCGACGCCCGCCCCGGGGCCTTCGGTGAATCTTCGGCTGAAGCCGTTCATGACGATGTAGACGTCGCCCGACGCGTCAACCGCCGCACCTGCGACGTAGCGATTCGGAATGCTCGTCGTCGACATGTCAACCTCTGACCACTTCCATGCCCCATCCTTGTAGGTGCCGACGACAACCCGCGCTTGAAGCCACTGTTGTTGCACGGTCCGCACCAGCCGGCGATTGCGGTGTCGCCGGAGTAGGCCATCGCGGTCGCCACCTTGCCGGGGTCGGCGAAGGTGTAGACCTTCTTCCACTCGTCGCCGCCGCGGATCTCGAAGCCCTTGTCCTGGAACCAGAGGCTGTTGCCGCCGGCGAGCCAGCGATCGATGTTCTGGGCATCCGCCACGAACGGTGCGATGAACCGCGCGTTGATGTCCGGCGGTGCGATGTCGAACGTCGTCGCCTTGGACGGATCGAGGAACGCCCCGTACGTCGGGTCCTGCGGGTTGGCGCACGTCTGCGTCACCTCCATCGAGAGGACCACGTACTCCTGCACGATGTTGCAGCCGTTCTCGGGGTCGACGAGCACGTCGCCGCCGTCACCGCCGAAGTTCGAGCTCATCGAAGTGCCACCGACGCGCACGATCGAGCCACCGTTGTCCTGTAGGCCGCCGCTGACGATGGCGCCCGTGCCCGCAGGAGCGAGGGCGGCGTTTTCGTCGTCAGCCAGTCCCACGCCGACGGCGTAGTACTGGAGCGCGTCGATCGTTCCGTCGTTCAGGCTCTCCCAGTCGGTCGCGTTGCCGTTCTCGTTGACCGTGCCGTCTATCGGTCGACGGTAGACCCCTCCGTCGTTACCGACGTAGATGTAGGTCTTCCCTTCGTAGGTGCCAACCGCCGCCGAGTGCTGATCGGGATGGGTCGTCTGCGGACAACGATTCGGGGCGCCGTCCCTCGGCGGGTAGATCGAGTCGGGCGCCCAGCAGCTGAAGTAGAAGTTCCAGTAAGGGCCGGCGGTCGTCCAGTTGGAGCCGCCGTCCTTCGTCTCGTAGACCTCTTCGAGACCGGCGTACACATGTTCCGCATCCGCCGGGTCGACGATCAGGAACTGGTTGTACCAGCTCTGGATGCCGGGCCCATACCCCTTGCCGCTGATGCTCTGCTTCAACGCCGACCCGGAGTTCGCGAGCTTGCGCTGCTCGGCGATCTTCGTCCACGGTCCCGCTATCGAGCCGTTCTTCGAGACGTAGATTCCGTCGAGATAGCTGTTGACCGTCCCCGTCACCTTCTGAAGCAGACCCGGCGACTGATTCATCACGTACAGCTTCTTGCTGTCAGCTGCCCACGCGAAGCTGGCGTTGCCGATGTCCTTCGGATTGATCGCGCCGGTCGGGTTGACCTTGACCCAGTTGGCGCCCCCGTCTCGCGTCTCGTAGAACCCGTTGTAGACGTCGCCGCTGCGCCACCCTGCGGCCGCGATCAGGTGATCAGCGTCCGTCGGATCGATTGCGAGGTCGTTGACGATGTTCTTGTAGGCGGCATTCGCATCACCGTCGCTCGACCCACCCGGCAGGTAATCCGGGCTAGGCGCAAACGACAGCGTCCATGAGTCGGCGTTGCTCGTCGAATCGTGGTACCAGACGCCCCGGAGCGTTGCGATCCAGACGCGATCTTTGCCGTCGAAGCGGATGGCATTGATCGTCGTGCTCTCCAACTCGGTGCCGCCAACGCGATCCCCATCGCTGAAGCTCGGAGGTCGTCGGTTCCCCCAGCCGGTAGACGCCGCTTCCGACGTAGCTCGTGCCGCCCGTGTTGGCCTCACCCGTCGCGTACCAGAGCGAGCCGTCAGGGGCGAGCTGGAGATCGCCCGAGGAGAGCGACGGCAGATCGTCGGCGATCGGCGTCCAGCTGCCGCCGCCGGTCGTGGAACGCCAGACGCCGCCGTCGGCACCGGCCGCGTAGACGTTGCCGATGCCATCCGCCGCAAGTCCGGTGATTCGGCCCGTGACGAGGCCCGAGCCGCCGCTCGAGTTCGAGTAGTAGTCGCGGTAGTTCGGGTCGTCCGCGTCGTAGGGGACGTTCGTGACCTCGTCCCAGTCGCCACCTGCCGTGTCGAGGGACGATCAGCGCTGAGAAAGCCTGCGCCATACGCGCCCGGCGCGACGATACCCGGCGCGGTGCGGGCCTCGGCGAACTGCGTGCGCGAGCGTCAAGGCCTCGAACGCCTCACCGCCCGAGCCACCGTTCTCGACACCCTGCGAGGAGCGCGCCTTCTCGACCTCTCGATCCTTCTCTCCCGATCCCCCGTCGAGAAACTCGCGCGCCTTCCACGGCAGACCCGACTCGGACTCGTCCTCCGAGAGCAGCGAGGCGCTGCCGAAAGCAGCAGCTGCGATGAGTGCCGCGGCAGCCGACGGTGACGAGGACAGACTTGCGTGCGCCAAGACCCATGACCTTCTTCCCCCTGTTAGGCGATTGCGGGCAAGACCATACCGTCGGAAATCGCGGCACGCAAGAGCGCGAATCGACACCGCCGGTCGGTACCGCGTGCTCAGCCGTGCGGCTTGGCCATCGACGTGGTAGTCGAGCGCCTCGTCGAGCACGCTCTCCTCCACGCCGGCCTCGCGGGCGACCTCGCGCAGCGAGCGGCCGCTCGCAGCGGCCGCCTTCACGATCTCCGACGCCTTGTCGTAGCCGATGAACGGGTTGAGCGCCGTCGCCGCCGACAGCGTCAGCTCCGCGTAGCTCTCGCACTGCTCCCGGTTCGCCTCGATCCCGTCGACGCACTTCTCCGCGAAGAGCCGCGAGGCGCTCGCGAGCAGCGTGATCGACTGCAGCAGGTTCCGCGCCATCAGCGGGATGAAGACGTTCAGCTCGAAGTGGCCGTTCATGCCGCCGATCGTGATCGCCACGTCGTTGCCGATCACCTGGGCCGACACCTGCGTCACCACCTCGGGGATCACCGGGTTGACCTTGCCCGGCATGATCGACGAGCCCTTCTGCAGCTCCGGCAGGACGATCTCGGCGAGCCCGGCGCGGGGGCCCGAGCCCAGGAAGCGGAGGTCGTTCGCGATCTTCGTGTAGCTCACGGCGACGACCTTCAGAGCGCCGGAGAGCTCGACGAGGCCGTCGCGGGCCGCCTGCGCCTCGAACGGGTCGGCGGGAGCCGAGATCGGCAGGTTCGTCTCGGCATGAAGGAGCGCGCGCACCTTCTCGGCGAACTCGGGGTGCGTGTTCATCCCGGTGCCGACTGCGGTGCCGCCGAGCGGGATCTGGCCGAGCCGCGGCATCGCGTCCTGCACGCGCGCGATCGCCCTGGCGCACCTGCGCCGCGTAGCCGCCGAACTCCTGGCCGAGCGTCACCGGCACCGCGTCCATCCAGGTGCGTGCGGCCCGACTTGATCACGTCGTCGAACTCCGCCGCCTTCGCCTCGAGCGATCGCGCCAGCGTCTCCATCGCCGGCAGCAGATCGTTCACGGCGCCGATCGAGCGCCGCGAGATGCACGGCAGACGGGAAGACGTCGTTCGACGACTGGCCCATGTTGACGTGGTCGTTCGGGTGCACGCCCTCGCCGGCGAGCGCACGTGATCACCTCGTTCGCGTTCATGTTCGAGCTGGTGCCCGAGCCGGTCTGGAAGACGTCGATCGGGAACTGCTCGTCGAACTCGCCCGCGGCGACCCGGTCGGCGGCCGCGGCGATCCGACCGGCCATCTCCGAGTCGAGCAGCCCGAGATCGGCGTTGGCGCGCGCCGCCGCGCCCTTGATCCGGCCGAGCCAGTGCGCCACGCTCGCCGGGATCGGCTCGCCGGAGACGGGGAAGTTCGCGACCGCCTTGTCGGTCTCGCCGCCCCAGAGCTTCTCCGTCGCCATATCTCGCAGCGTAGACAACCTGCAGTGGTCCCGGCGTCAGTAGAAAACTACGATTCGATCCCGACAGCGGCCGCAAGCTCGCGGGCGATCGCGTGCTCGCCGTTACCGGTGCGCACCGTCAGCGGACCACCGAACGGCGCCGAGAGAGTCAGCTCCAACGTCTCTCCGGGAACGATCGCGATCTCGGCGAGATAGCGAAGCAGCTCGGAGTCCGCATCGGGGACACGCACGACGACGGCGCTGTCCCCGGGCTCGAGATCGACGAGCGATCGGGCTGGGTTGGCCGTGACCCGGAGCTTCTTGTCGGGAATCGGGTCGCCGTGCGGATCGTGCGTCGGGAAGCCGAGCGCGGCGTCGATCCGGGCCTCGAGCTCCTCGGAGAGCACATGCTCGAGCCTGTCGGCCTCAGCATGCACCTCATCGAGCGACATGCCGAGAGAGTCCGCGAGGTAGCGCTCGAGCAAGCGGTGATGCCTGACGACCTCGAGCGCACAGAGCCGGCCCCTGTCGGTCAGGACGACGCCGCGATACGGCGCCCGCACGACGAGGCCCAGGTCGGCAAGCCGCTTCATCATCGCCGTCGCCGAAGGGGCGCTGACGCCCATGCGCTCTGCAACGGCCGATGTCGTTGCCCGCTGCCCCGTCGACCTCGAGCGCGTAGACGGACTTGAGGTAATCCTCGACCGCGCTCGTGAGCTCCTTGCCCGACTCCACCATGTTCTCCGGGATAGCGTACACTTCGATCAGAAATTAGTAGTGGCTAAACATCATCTCACCCGTCGACGACTTCTCGCGGCAGCAGCCCCGCTCGCCGCCGCACCGCTTGCGGTGCGCTACGCCCTCGATTCCCCCGCTCAGGCGGCCGGCACCGATCACGCTGATCATTCAGTGGCCGCACGCGCGGCAATGGGCCACGCTGCGATGATCGGCGCAGATGTCCCCGCCGTCGGTGGCCCGAACGACCTCGACGAGCTGCTGTACCCGCCCGAGGCGTTGCCCTACGAGCCCGGCCGCGTCCGTGAGTACGCCATCACCGCGGTCGACAGGGAGATCGAGGTCGCCCCCGGCGTCTTCTTCCCGGCCTGGACGTACAACGGCACCGTCCCGGGCCCCGTGCTGCGGGCGACGGAGGGCGACATCCTTCGCGTCAACTTCACGAATGCCGGCTCGCACCCGCACACGATTCATTTCCACGGGATCCACCCGACCAAGATGGACGGCGTCTTCGAGATCGTGCCGTCCGGTGGAGAGCTCACCTACGAGTTCGAGGCAAAGCCGTTCGGCCTGCAGCTCTACCACTGCCACGCAACCCCGCTCAAGAAACACATCCATAAGGGACTGTACGGAGCGCTGATCATCGATCCGAAGCAACCTCGCGCGCCCGCTCAAGAGCTCGTGATGGTGATGAACGGCTACGACACCGACTCGGACGGCACGAACAACTTCTACACCGTCAACGGGCGCACGTTCTACTACGCGCGGTACCCGATCAGGGTCAAGCGCTCCGAGCTCGTGCGCGTCTACCTCGCCAACCTGACCGAGTTCGATCTGATCAACTCCTTTCACCTCCATGCGTCGTTCTTCCGGTACTACCCGACCGGATCGACCGATCAGTACGAGTACACGGACACCGTGATGCAGTGCCAGGGCCAGCGCGGAATCCTCGAGATCGAGTTCGACGAGCCGGGCACCTACATGTTCCACGCGCACCAGTCGGAGTTCGCGGAGCTCGGCTGGATGGGCTTCTTCGACGTCGTCGACTGATGGATGACGGTGCAACTTCTCGCGCCGGTTTCGCCTGGAGGCTGTGGCCCCTTGCCCCGATCCTGCTACTTGCCCTCGTCGTAGGGGCGTTCGTCTACGGCGGGTCATCCGTCGTCGACCTGATCGGGAAGAACCCGCCGCCGCTCGACGTGTTCGACATCGAGCGCGTCGAGTTTCACCCCGGTGAGATCCAGATCCGCGTTCGCAACCCCCAGCCCGAGGAGCTGACGATCGCCTCGGTCACCGTCGACGACGCGATCGTCCCCTTTGCGCTCGATGGTCCCGCGACGCTGAAGCGACTCAGATCGAGCACGATCGTCGTGGCATACGACTGGGTCGAGGACGACCCGATCGCCGTCAGTGTCACGAGCTCGACCGGCATCGAGACGATCGCCGAGGTCCCGGCCGCGATCGAGACACCGACGGCCTCCGCGCAGGGCTTCTTCGGCTACGCGGTGATCGGATTCCTCGTCGGTGTCGTCCCGGTTGCACTCGGCCTCCTCTGGCTCCCGTCTCTGCGACGCGCTGATCCGAAGTGGCTCGCGGCGTTCATGGCGCTCACGGGAGGACTGCTCTCCTTTCTCGCCGTCGAGTCACTCTCGGAGGCATTCACCCTCCAGGCGCAACTCCCGGGTGCGCTCGGCGGGGCCGGGCTCGTGCTCCTCGGCGTCGCTCTCAGCGCCCTGGGGATGACTTTCCTGTCGAGCCGCCTCGCTCGAGGCAAGGCAGGAGCCGCCGGGCTCGGGCTCGCGCTGCTCGTCGCGATCGGGATCGGCGTGCACAACCTCGGCGAGGGCCTCGCGATCGGGACGTCCTTCGCGTTCGGCGAGCTCCAGCTCGGAACGTTCCTGATCGTCGGCTTCATGATCCACAACCTGACCGAGGGCCTCGCAATAGCTGCGCCCGCAACGGACGCGCGTCGGATCAGTTACCTCGAGCTGCTCGGACTGGCCATGGTCGCCGGTGCGCCGGCGATCCTCGGCGCCTGGATCGGCGGTTACGCGTCAAACGACGTCCTCGGGGTGCTGTTCTTCGCGGCAGCGGCAGGGGCCGCTCTGCAGGTCGTCGTCGAGGTCGGACGCTTCGTCGCCCGGCGCGCGCCGGGCGGCCTCCGTTCGGGCTGGGTGATCGGTGGCTACCTCGCGGGGATCCTCGTGATGTATCTCACCGGGCTCTTCGTCGGCTGAGGATCCCGCAGCCGCCACAGCCACGATCGGTAGAAACCCCTGAGCAAGACCAGTGTCGGACCGGCTGCGAACGAGGCGGGTGAGCGCGACGATTGCACCACACAGCAACGAAACGATCGGAGGAAGTAATGGGACCAACCAAGGAGTTCACGATCGAGGACGCCCGCCGAATCGGAACGGAACTCGGGATCGACTGGGGCACCTCGCCGTTCGGTGTCGGCCAGTATCTCCTCGGGCTCGAAGTCGAGCTCGAGCACGGCCTGTGGGACCCGGAAACGAACGTCACGAGCGACGACGACCTGACGACCGGCAAGATCGCCTGGGCTCATCTGAAGGAACTACCGGACTACTACACGCGCCTCGCGGTGATGGAGGCCGACGCCGGTAGCTGACGCCTCCCGGGCCTGGAGCCCGGCGTCAGGCTGAAGCCTGACGCCCGCTCGCCGCGACACCCGGACTGCCGGCGCGAGCGCCCACTGCGCGCCGCCCCGGCGATTGGCCCTAGCCTGCTCCCGAGGTCTCGGCTGCAGCGAGCAGTTCGTCCCAGCTGCAGAGCTTGACGCGGGGCCGGCCCTGCGTCTCACCCCGGGCGCGCTCGACGGCGTCGATCGCCTCCCAGCCGCGCGTAGCTCACCGGCGTCACGCCCTTCTCGGCCAGCATGCTCGCCGACGTCTCCGTCTCCCCGGCGTAGAAGAAGACCTGCTTCGGCATCTGCGAGGAGAAGCTCCGACCGTCTCGGTTGCGTCCTTCTTGTTCGTGCCGATCACGCCGCTCGGGCCGCGCTTGATCCAGCCGGCGCAGTAGAGCCCCGGGATAGCGGGCACCGGCATCGTCGAGCACGCGGCCCTGGTCGTTCCGGATCGTCGCGCGCCCCTCGTCGAACGGAACGCCCGGGCATCGCCGTGCCCCGGTAGCCGACGCTCCGCAGCACGATCCCACACGGAATCACCTCGCGCTCCTCGGTCGGGACAGCGCGGATCTGGCCGCTCTCGTCCGCGACGAGCTCGTTGCGGACGACCTCCACGGCCTCGACCCGCTCATTGCCGATGATCGCCATCGGGGAGACGCAGAAGCGAAGCACGACACGCTTCTCCTTGCCGGTCGTCGGTGCGGCCACCGCTTCACGGAGAACCTCGACGTTCCGGCGGGCGAGCGCCGTATCCTCCTCCAGTGCAGCCGCGCTCACGGGATCGAGCTCGAGGTCGGCGGGATCGACGACGAGATCCGCCCCGGCGAGCTCTCGCAGCTCCTGCAGCTCGGGCGTCGTGAATGCCGCCTGCACAGGACCACGGCGTCCGAGGATGACGATCTCCTTGATCCCCGCACCGAGGATCGCCGTAATCGCCTCGTCGGTCGTGTCGGTGGGGGAGATCTCCTCCAAGGTGAGCGCGAGCATGCGAGCGACGTCGATGGCGACATTGCCGTTCCCGATCACGACCGCCCGCTCCGACGAGAGGTCGAATGGGATGTCCTGGAAGTCGGGGTGGCCGTTGTACCAGGCGACGAACTCCGTCGCCGCCCACGAGCCGGGCAGATCCTCGCCGGGAATGCCCATCCGGCGGTCCGCCTGGGCACCGTACGCGTAGATCACCGCGTCGTAGAGCTCGGCCAGCTCCTCGTGTGAGACATCACTCCCGATGTCGACGTTGCCGAAGAACCGGAATCCAGGGCGCTGCGCGATCTTCTCGAACGCGCGGGAGACCGACTTGATCTTCGGGTGGTCCGGCGCGACGCCGAGACGCACGAGCCCCCACGGGGTGGGTAGACGGTCGAACATGTCGACCTCGATCGGCGGATCGTGCGCGAGCAGGGCGCCGGCGGCGTAGAAGCCGGCCGGGCCCGACCCTACGACAGCGATGCAAAGGGGATGCTCGGAGCTCACGAAGCCAGGATAATGGCGCCACGATGGAGCCACCGGCAGACCCGACCACACACCGCGGGCCGAGGCGCGCGCTCGCCGCCGGTCTGGCGGTCGCCGGTGGCGCCCTCGTGGTCGCGGCGCTCGCCTGGCTCGGCTACGCGTGGTACGAGAGCCGGCTGCCGGACACCTACAGCGTCATGGACTACGCGATCCCCGACGACGGCGGGGCGGCCCCGGGGTCGGATCACGCTCACGGCGAGACGTCGGTCGCCGACCTCCGCGGCCCGGAAGGAACGTCGCAGCGACAGTTCACGCTGATTGCACGGCAAGACGAGGTCCGCCTCGCTTCGGGGCAAACCGTCGCCGCGCTGTCCTTTGGGAGCGTCCCCGGCCCGGTCTTGCGCGTCAGCGAGGGCGACCTCGTCGAGGTGACCCTCGAGAACCGGGACGTCGCCGGAGGCGTCACGATCCACTGGCACGGCGTCGACGTTCCGAATGCGGAAGATGGCGTCGCCGGGGTCACGCAGGACGCCGTCCCGCCGGGTGGACGCCACGTCTACCGCTTCCTGGCCACGCAGGCCGGATCCTTCTGGTACCACGCCCACCAGGCGTCGACGGAAGAGGTGCGGCGGGGCCTCTACGGCGTGCTCGTCGTCGAGCCGGCGGACGCGGCAGCGCCCGAGATCACCGACCTCGTCGTCGCGCTGCACACGCTCGACGGAACTCCACTCGTGAACGCCACCGCCGGCGTCGAGCGTCACGCAGTGCCCCCGGGAACCCCCGTCCGCCTGCGGCTGGTCAACACCGACAACGCGCCGCAGCGCTACAACATCGGTGGCACCTCATTTCGGGTGGTGGCGATCGACGGAACCGACCTCGTCGGGCCGACCCCGCTCACGGGGAGGACGCTCGTGCTCGCAGCAGGCGGACGCTATGACGTCGCATTCACGATGCCGCGGACACCGGTGAAGCTCGCCGTCGAGGACACGCTCGTCGGCCTCGCGCTCAGCGCCACCGGCACGGCCGATCCCCCGAGCCCGGAGCCGGGGCCGGAGTTCGATCCTGCCGCCTACGGAAAGCCCGCGTCGACGCCGTTCGACGCCTCGAGCCGGTTCGACCGCGTCTTCGAGTTGGAGATCGGGCGCAAGCCTGGGTTCCTGAACGGACGTCCGGGGAAGCAGTGGACGATCAACGGCGGCATCTACCCGCGGGTGCCGATGTTCATGGTCGCCCGCGGCGACCTCGTTCGGATCTCGATTCACAACTCGAGCGGGGCCGTGCACCCGATGCACCTCCACGGCCATCACATGCTCGTGCTCAGCCGGGACGGGGTCCCGACCTCCGGCAGCCCCTGGTGGAGCGACACGCTAAACGTCGAGGCGGGCGAGCGTTACGACGTGGCCTTCCTGGCCGACAACCCCGGTATCTGGATGGACCACTGCCACAACCTGTTCCACGCGGCGGCCGGCCTCACGATGCACGTGGCCTACATGGGCGTGACGACGCCGTTCGAGACCGGCGGTGCCGCGCACAACCACCCCGAGTAGAGAAAGGAGAGGGAGACGGCTCGCCGCCTCCCTCTCCTCGACTTCAGCCGGAGGGCTCCATCGTCGACTTCAGCCGGAGGGCTCCGCCGGCTGGGCCGTCGTTCCGCCCCGCCACGTGTCGTGCACGATCCAGAGGATCAGCACGAAGATGAGCAGCGCGTTGACGGGGTGGAAGAACCCGATCGCCGGCACCTCGAAACCGAACCAGGCGAGGAGCACCTGCAAGGTCAGAAGTCCGAAGAGGACGCCGTGCTTCCCGAGCCTCCACTTCCCAATCCCCGCAGCGATCCCGATCACGAGGAACACAAGGCCAAGCAACCAGACGATATAGCCGAAGCCCGCATGAATCCCGAAGCCGTCCATGAACGCGTCCTCGTCCACCGTCTTGCCGTCGCCGTCGAGCTTGCCTGCAACGAAGAACGCGCCGTAGCCGGCGAAGCCGACTTGGAGCACAACGGCAACCAGCATCAGACCGGCCCACCACTTGTAGACGGTTTTCACATGTCCTCCCGGATAGTGACTGACCGGCGAGAGACTACGATGTGACGCGGACGATCACAAGCCCCGCGCGAGGCTCAGTGCGAGCAGCCGGAGCCGCAGCCGCCGACGTTGGCGTCCGGGGCTGATTCGCCCTCTGCGCCCTCTTCCACCTGGAAGGAGTGGCCGCAGCCGCACGAGGAGGCGGCGTTCGGGTTGTCGATCTTGAAGCCCGACTCCTGGAGCCCGGTGAGGAAGTCGACCGTCGCTCCCTGGAGATAGGGAACGCTGAAGGGGTCAACGACCACGTTCACACCCTCGAGCGAAAGCTCGAGGTCGCCCTCGGCGGGCTCCGTGTCGAAGCCGAGGCCGTACTGGAAACCCGAGCAACCGCCTCCCTGAATCGCGACGCGCAACACCATCGTGTCACCGTCGGGCTCCTCGGCCATCAGCTCGCGAATCTTGGCCGCAGCCGTCGGAGTGATCGAGAGAACAGTGTCGATGGGGCGCTCTTGGATCTCCATGGCCCGAATCCTACCCGAACGGAGTCGCGTGCCCGGACGCGGCAGAGTTTGTAACACCGCTTTCCGGATCAGGAAGCCACTTGCACATGATCTCGTGCGAGCAACGACAAGGTGCTAGGTTTCGCGCAAAGGCTCCCCGCCGGGGAGGAACCCGCATGCTTTCGGACTGGCTTCCGTTTCTGATCTACGCATTCTTCGCGGCGGTTATTCCCGCCACGATGATCATGGGCTCGTTCCTGTTCGCGACGCGTCCGACATCGCGGACGAAGCAGAGGATGATTCCGTTCGAGTCCGGCGTGTCCGAGGGCCCGCCGGCCCAGGATCGCCGCTTCACGGTCAGCTTCTACCTCACCGCGATGCTGTTCATCCTCTTCGACATCGAGATCGTCTTTCTCTATCCGCTCGCAATCCAGTTGAACGCGCTCGGCTGGTTCGGCCTGATCGAGTTCCTCACCTTCATCGGGATCCTTCTCGTGGCGTACGTCTACATCTGGCGAAAAGGCGCGCTCGAATGGCACTAGGGCGCGCTCTCGAGACAGTGCGTCTCTACGCCCCCCGAGACGATGGGGCATCCGGACGCTCCCGGGACAGGCATGCGCCTGTCCCCTTCAGAGTTGCCCGGGCATGTCGCAGGAGAGCACTGTGAGGCGAAAGCTCCCCGTGATCAGCAACCGCCCGCTCGCGAAGGCAGGGCTCAACTCCGAGCGCGTGCTCATGCCGAACAAGGGCCCTGGCGTGTTCGAGGAGGAGATCGACGGGATCGAGGACGCCCTCGGGATCACCACCGTCGAGAAGGCCGTCGCGTGGGCGCAGGCCAACTCGATGTGGCCCGACACGTTCGGGCTCGCGTGCTGCGCGATCGAGATGATGTCGATCGTCTCTTCGCGCTACGACATCTCCCGCTTCGGGATGGAGCGTTTCAGCTCGTCGCCGCGTCAGGCCGATCTCCTCATCGTCTCGGGCCGCGTGACACACAAGATGTCCGCGCCGCTGCGACAGGTCTACGACCAGATGCTCGAGCCGAAGTGGGTCATCGCGATGGGAGCATGCGCGAGCTCCGGCGGGATGTTCAACAACTACACCGTGCTCCAGGGTGTCGACAAGATCGTTCCTGTCGATATTCACGTTCCGGGGTGCCCGCCGCGCCCCGAGGCATTGATGGAGGGCATCGTGCGGTTGCACGAGAAGATCAAGGCCGGGGTGCCGCCCGCCTACCAGATCAGGGGCGTCGCCCAGTGACGACATATGACGGCGTACCGGGGCTCGTCGAGACGACGGGTGGCCACGGCGAGACGACGCTCGTCGTCGATGCCGCCCGCATCGTCGAGGCATGCACGTTCCTCCGTGACGAGCTCGGCTTCAACTTCCTCTCCGACCTGACCCCGACGGACTATCTCGGCTGGGGCGCTCGGGGCGTGTCGGGCTACATCGGCACGCCCGCCGGTCGCGACCTTCACGGTCCCGGCACCCAGGGGTTCGGGCGCGTGCCCGACGCGAAGCCGAAGCGCTTCGCGGTCAACTACCACGTCCTGCGGCTCGCGGACGAGCCCGTTCGCGTGAGGGTGCAGGCGTGGCTCGACGACGGCGAGGAGATCGATAGCGTGGTCGCGGTCTGGCCGACTGCAGACTGGTTCGAGCGAGAGGGTTGGGACATGCTCGGCATCGTGTTCCGCGGCCACCCGAATCTCGTCCGGATCCTGATGGAGGACGACTGGGAAGGGCATCCGCTGCGCAAGGACTATCCGATCGGCGGCGAGCCCGTCCGGTTCTCCGGGGCGGAGTGACGCGATGTCCGTGATCGAGCGCAACACGAAGATCTACGAGGGCTCGCGCATCCCGAGCCCGATTCCGACCGCTCTCCAGGTCGACACGGAGAAGCATTCGCTCGACGACATCCTCACGATCAACTTCGGGCCGAACCACCCGTCGACGCACGGTGTGCTGCGCCTCGTCGTCGACCTCGACGGTGAGATGGTCGCCGGCCTCTCGGCGGTGATCGGCTATCTCCACACCGGCTTCGAGAAGACGATGGAACAGAAGACGTGGTGGAAGTGCATCACGTACCCCGAGCGCATCGACTACGTCTCGTTCCAGGTCAACGAGCTTGCGTTCGTGCTCGCGATCGAGAAGCTGCTCGGCATCGACGTGCCGGAAAAGGCAACGTGGATGAGGATGTGCCTCTCCGAGCTGACCCGGATCCACTCTCACCTCGTCTGGCTCGGAACCTCGGCCCTCGAGCTGGGTGCGATTTCGATGTTCTGGTACACGTTCGACGATCGCGACGCGACGCTCGACCTCTTCGAGATGGTCTGCGGCACGCGGATGCACACGCGCTACTTCCAGGCGGGCGGCCTCGCCGAGGACATCCCGGAGGGCTTCTACGCACAGGCGCGCGAGTGGTGCAAGAAAATGCCGAAGGCGATCGACGAGTACGAGGCGATCCTCGACCGGAACGCGATCTGGCTGAAGCGCACGAAGGGCATCGGCCTTCTCTCCGCCGACGACGCGATCGCGCTCGGGCAGTCCGGGCCCGTGCTGCGCGCCTCCGGCGTCAACTGGGATCTCCGCAAGAACATGCCGTACCTCGCCTACGACGAGGTCTCGTTCGACGTGCCGGTCTTCCACGAGGGCGACGTCTACGCCCGCTACCGCGTGCACATGGAGGAGATGCGTGAGTCGGTGCGGATCGTCTCCCAGTGCCTCGACCGCCTGGAGGAGATGCGGGGCGAGCCGTGGATCGCCGACGACCGCAAGGTGGTGCTGCCGCCGCGCGAGGAGCTCCACACCTCGATGGAGTCGCTCATCCACCATTTCAAGATCGTCACCGAGGGCTACAGGGTTCCCGAGGGCGAGGTCTACGAGTGCGTCGAGTCGCCACGCGGCGAGTTCGGCGTCTACGTCGTCTCGGACGGCGGCCCCAAGCCGTGGCGCGTCAAGTTCAGGGCACCGAGCTTCGTCGCACTGCAGGCGACCGCGACCTGCATGACCGATGCCGCGATCGCGGACATGATCGCGATCGTCGGATCGCTCGACGGCGTCATGGGGGAGGTCGACCGGTGAGCGCGCTCTACGACGAGATCCAGGAGATCCGGGCTCTCTACCCCGAGAGCCTGTCGGCGGTCATGCCGGCGTTGCAGCTCGCGCAGGAGCGAAGCGGGGGCTGGCTGCCCGAGCAGGCGTTTCGCGACGTCGCGGACGCGCTCGACCTGACACCGGCCTACTGCCTGTCGATCGCGTCGTTCTACGACATGTTCCGTCTCGAGCCCGTCGGCGAGACGACGATCGAGGTCTGCACGAACATCTCCTGCGGGCTGAACGGCGCGCAGCAGGTGGTCGAGGCGTTCGAGAGCGAGCTCGGGTTGAAGGCGGGGGAGACGACCGACGACTTCACGCTGCGTACCGTCGAGTGTCTCGGTGGTTGCGGCTGGGCGACGGTCGTCGCCGTCAACAACCGGCACCGGCTGAACGTGAGGGCGGAGGACGTTCCCCGGATCGCGGCCGAGCTGCGAGGAATCGATTGGAAGGAGCCGGATGAGCCCGACGCCTGAGATCGTCTTCGCCGGCACGAACGGCGGCGCACTGACCGAGATCACAGAATACGAGGCCGTCGGGGGCTTCCAGGCGCTCGCAAAATCGCGCGCCCTTACGCCCGACGACGTGATCGCCGAGCTCAACGCCTCGAACCTCCGCGGCCGGGGAGGCGCGTTCTTCCCGACCGGACGCAAGTGGAGCTTCGTGCCGAAGCCGGACAAGATCGACAAGCCGCACTACCTCGTGATCAACGCCGACGAATCCGAGCCCGGCACCTTCAAGGATCGCGAGATCATGCTCCGCGTCCCCTTCCGGTTCCTCGAGGGCTCCCTCATCGCGGCGCACGCGATCGAATCGAAGCACGTCTTCATCTACATCCGTGGCGAGTACGAGGCCGAGTTCGAGGTCCTTGTCGCAGCGCTCGAGCAGATGCGCGCGAAGGATCTCCTCGGCGACGTCACGATCGTCGTTCACCGCGGTGCCGGGGCCTATATCTGCGGCGAGGAGACGGCGCTGCTCGAGTCCCTCGAGGGCCGCCGCGGCCAGCCGCGCACGAAGCCTCCATTCCCGGCGATCGCCGGCCTCTACGCCTCGCCGACCGCCGTCAACAACGTCGAGTCGATCACGTCTGCGACGACCGTGATGGAGATCGGCGGTGCCGAGTACGCGAAGCTCGGCGTCGAGAACTCCACGGGCACACGCGTCTTTTCGCTCTCGGGCAACGTCGTCAACGGTGGGAACTACGAGCTTCCGCACGGCTACCCGCTGCGCGACCTGATCAACGAGCTCGGCGGTGGCATCGCCGACGGCCACTCCCTGAAAGCCGTTATCCCCGGTGGCTCGTCGACCGTGATCCTGACGGCCGACGAGGCCAACAAGGTCACGCTCGACTTCGACTCACTGGTCGGGGCGGGCACGGCGATCGGCTCCGCGGCCGTGATCGCCCTCGACGATCGCTGCTGCATGGTGCAACTCGCCGTTCGCGTCTCCCAGTTCTACGAGCACGAGTCGTGCGGCAAGTGCACGCCGTGCCGCGTGGGTACGAAGTGGCTGACGAGAATTCTCCAGAAGATCGAGGACGGCCGCGGGACTCAGGCGGACATGGAACTGCTCGTCTCGGTGGCCGAGCGAATCAACGGCAAGTGCCTCTGCCCCCTCGGCGATTCCGACGCGATCGCGGTGATGAGCTACTTCGACAAGTTCCGCGACGAGTTCCAGGCGCACGTCGACGAAGGCGGCTGCCCGTTTAACGGCACCTCGTCGCTCGATCACCTGCTCGCCCCGGTGGCGATGCACGTGCACGACGAGGCAGTGGCGCACGTATGAGACTTGGGCTTGTTCAG
Source organism: uncultured Thermoleophilia bacterium (assembly GCA_963699795.1). Classification (GTDB taxonomy): domain Bacteria; phylum Actinomycetota; class Thermoleophilia; order Gaiellales; family Gaiellaceae; genus Gaiella. Next base: position 168,889 of record CAVOVG010000002.1, on the reverse strand, counting down.
GGATCGGAGGCGCCGGCTTCGCCGGCGCTGGAGCGGGCATGACCGAGCTCGTGAAGGTCATGATCGACGATCGCGAGGTCGAGGTCCCGAAGGGGACGGGCCTCGTCGAGACGGCGGCCTCGGCCGGGATCGAGATCCCGGTGTTCTGTTACGAGCCGCGACTCGGCCCTCCCGTCGGCGCCTGCCGCATGTGCCTCGTCGAGGTGGAGGGTCTGCCGAAGCTCCAGGCCGGCTGCACGCTCACCGCGCAGGACGGGATGGTGGTGAAGACCGCGGCCTCCTCGGAGAAGGCAGCCGACGGTCAGAACGCGACGCTCGAGTTCATCCTCGTCAATCATCCGCTCGACTGCCCTGTCTGCGACAAGGGTGGAGAGTGCCCCTTGCAGGACCTCACCTTCCGTTACGGGCCGGGCAACACGCGGATGTCGTTCTCGAAGATCACACTCGAGAAGCCGATACCCGTCTCGCCCCTGATCGCGCTCGACCGCGAGCGCTGCATCCTCTGTTACCGCTGCACCCGATTCTCGTCGGATGTCGCCGAAGACAACCTGCTCGTCGCGCGTAACCGCGGCGCCCACACCGAGATCACGACGTTCGAGAGCGACCCGTACCGGGCACCGTTCTCGGGCAACGTGATCGAGCTCTGTCCCGTGGGAGCGCTCACCTCGACGCAGTACCGCTTCGAGGCGCGCCCCTGGGACATCCAGAACGTGCCCACCGTCTGCGGTCTCTGCCCGGTCGGCTGCAACATCAACGCGACGGTGCGTGAAGGCAAGGTCAAGCGCGTCCTGTCGCGCAACCACCCGGAGGTCGACGGCGGCTGGCTCTGCGACAAGGGCCGCTTCACCTACCCGCACCTGATCGCCGAGGATCGGATTACCGAGCCGCTCGTCCGCGGCGAGATGGGCCTCGAGCCGGTCAGCTGGGATGCCGCGCTCGACCGCGCCGAGACGCTCCTTCGCACTGCCGGCAGCCGCACCGTAACCGCACTCTCGGGCTCGGAGACTCTCGAACAGGCCTACGGGCTGGCACGGCTCCTGCGCGGAGGGCTCCGCGCTCACACCGCCGTCCTGCCGGAGTCGACCTCGGACGCGCTCGACGCGTTCCGACTCCCCCTCTCATCGCTGGCGGAAGCCGAGATCGTCGTCATCGTGGGCGACGACGAGGTCGCCGACCGCGCGCCCGTCGTCGATCTGTGGCTCAAGGCCGCCCGCCGAAACGGCGCCGAGATCGTTCGCTACGGTGCGACCGGAACCGTGCAAACAGGCCCCGGTGGCGCCGCAGCCGCGCTTCGCGCCCTCACCGCGAGCGGAAACGAGCTGGGAGAAAGGATGCGCAGCTCGGAGCGCGCGATCCTCGTCTGGTCCGGCGCCGGGGGTGGCGGAGGCGCACGGCTAGCCGAAGCCGCCCATGCGCTCGGCTTCGACGCGAAGCCGGGCAGCGGCGCATTCCATCTTCCGGCAACCCCGAACGGCCGTGGCGTCGCGGCCGCCTGGGCAGCCGCCGCCGACGAGGACGAGGCGAACCCCGAGCCGATCGCGCTCCTGATCGTCTCCGGTGACGCAGCCGCGGCCGATCCCGCCGTGAGGGCGCTCGCCGAGCGAGCCGAGCACGTGATCGCGATCACGATGTTCCACGGACTCGCCGTCGGCTGGGCCGATCTCGTCCTTCCGGCGACAGGCTCGCTCGAGACCGACGGGACGCTCCTGAATCTCGAAGGCCGCCTCCAGCGGCTCCGCCGCACCGTGATTGCCCCGGTCCCCGACGAGCTGGCCTGGCTTTCCAGGCTCGCGGATCGCTTCGATGTCGAGCTCTCCCCTCATGCAGTGGTCGTCTTCGACGCACTCTCCGCGATCGCGTTTGGCGGAGTCGACGGATCCGAGCTGAACGGCACCGCGGCACTCCCAGCACGGACGCCGTACGACGCACCCGTGCCCGCTGCCGAGGTGAAAGCTGCACCCGAGCCGAAGCCAGCAGACGAGCATTTCGTCGGCGAGCTCCGGCTCCTTCGCTACCGGCCGCTCTTCTCGGGGCCGTTCGTCGAGCGAGTTTCGGAGCTCGCGTTCCAGCGCCCTGCCGCGGAGCTCGAGCTTTCCACCGATGATGCGGCGCGACGCTCGATTTCCACCGGGGATTCCGTGGTCGTGCGCTCGAACGGCACATCCGTCGAGCTTCGCGCGCGCGTCAACCGTGGCCTCGTTGCCGGCGTCGCGCGCGTGGCCGACGAGCACGCCGCGGACCTGCACCTGCACGTCGAGGTCGTGAAGCTGTGAGCTTGGCGCCCAACCTGATCCTCGCGTCGGGCGCGAACGGGGAGCCGTGGTGGATCGCGGCCGTCAAGGCGCTCATCGTGATCAACCTCGTCCTCGTGACGTTCGCCTACCTGACGCTCGCGGAGCGGAAGATCATGGGACGAATGCAACTCCGGTACGGCCCGAACCGCGCCGGCCCGTATGGCCTCCTCCAGCCGATCGCCGACCTCGTCAAGCTGATCCGCAAGGAGAGCTTCTTCCCGGCGGCAGCCATCGACGTCCTCTACATCTTCGCGCCGTTCCTCGCAGCGTTCACGGCCCTCTGCACGTTTTCCGTGATTCCCTACGGGCCCGGGTGGGAGATCGGTGGCTATCAGATCAACGGCTACGTCGCCGACCTTCCGATCGCATTGCTCCTGATCTTCGCGATCGGGTCGCTCGGGATCTACGGCTTCATCCTCGGCGGCTGGGCATCCGACTCCAAGTACGCACTCCTCGGATCGATGCGCACCTGCGCGCAGCTCGTCTCGTACGAGGTCGCGCTCGCCCTGAGCGTGCTCGGTGTCGTCCTGATGGCGCGCTCGCTCTCCCTCGTCGACATCGTCCAGGCTCAGGCCGACTCGACGTGGTACATCCTCCCGCAGTTCGTCGGCTTCGTCGTCTTCCTGATGGCCGGCACCGCCGAGACCGCCCGCGCACCGTTCGACCTGCCCGAGGCCGAGCAGGAGCTCGTCGCCGGATACCACACCGAGTACGGCGGGATGCGGTTCGGCCTCTTCTCGATGTCGGAGTACATCAACCTGATCACGCTCTCGGCCCTCTGCGTGACGCTCTTCATCGGCGGCTGGCACGGGCCGTGGTTCCCCGGGCCGATCTGGTTCCTGATCAAGCTCTTCGTTCTCCTCTTCCTCTTCATCTGGGTGAGGACGACCGTGCCGCGCCTGCGCTACGACCAGCTGATGCGATTCGGCTGGAAGGTGCTGCTCCCCGTGGCGACGCTCAATGCCGTGATCACCGCGATCCTGGTGGTGGCGATCTAGTGCGGCATCTCAACCCGAATCGGTGGCCAACCCCACAGGCAAGTGCATCGGCGGTTCAAGACGGGGACAGGCTACGCCTGTCTCCTACTGGCGCGAGGTCGACGAACGGCGGGGGCGGACGATGACCCCGCAACCGTTCGGCACCCTCAAGGGATTCGGCGTCACCTTCCGGCAGATCTTCCGGAAGCCGATCACCCAGCAGTACCCGGAGTTCAAGCGGGCCGTCTACCCCCGGTTCCGCGGCCGTCACATGTTGCATCGGCACGAGAACGGCCTCGAGAAGTGTGTCGGGTGCTCGCTGTGCGCAGCAGCCTGCCCCTCCGACTGCATCCGTGTCGTCGCCGACGAGAACACCTCCGAGAACCGGGTCTCCGCCGGCGAGCGGTACGCCCGCATCTACGAGATCAACATGAGCCGCTGCATCTTCTGCGGCTACTGCGAGCTCGCCTGCCCGTTCGACGCGATCACGCTCGGCAACCAGTTCGAGATCTCCGAGTACTCCCGAGACGACCTGATCTACACGAAGGACATGCTGCTGACCGAACCGATCAAGCGCGTGCCCGTGCAGGACGCCGATCTCTTCGACACTCCGATCCCCGCGTACAAGAGCTCGTCCTGATGGGCAACGTCCTCGTCTGGTTCATCTGGATCGTTGCCGCGTCCGCGTGCGTCGGGAGCGGCATCGCCGTGATCAGCTTCACGAACCCCTTCTACTCCGCACTCGCCCTGATCGGGAACCTCGCGTCACTCGCCGCCCTGTTCCTGCTCGCCTCGGCAGAGTTCGTCGCGGCAGCACAGATTCTCGTCTACGCCGGCGCCGTGATGGTGATGTTCCTCTTCGTCATCGCGTACCTCGGCGGACGGGCCGATGCGCCGTGGGCCGGAGGGCCGAAGTGGCTTCAGCTCGGCGCGTTCGTCGTGGGCGCCGCCATCATGATCGAGGTGATCGTCGCTCTCGTCGCAACGACCGACGGCGGTCTTTCGGACAGCAAGGAGGTCACCCGCTCGTTCGGCAGCCCCGCCGAGATCGGACAGCTCTTTCTCACCGATCATCTCCTCGCCTTCGAGATCACGTCGATCGTGCTGCTGATCGCTGCCGTGGGAGGCGTCGTGCTCGCGCTGAAGACCCAGGCGGAGGACGAGACGTCGTGATGGGCCCTGGGACGACCTGGTACATCGCGGTCGCGGCCGTCCTCTTCGGGATCGGTACGACCGGAGTCATCCTCCGACGGAGCCCGTTGATCGTCCTCCTCTCGCTCGAGATCATGCTCAACGCCTCGAACCTGGCCCTCGTCGGCTTCTCACGGAACTTCGCCTCCGTCGACGGGCAGATCTTCGCGCTCTGCGTCATGGCGGTTGCCGCGGCCGAAGTCGTCGTCGGTCTCGGGCTGATCGTCGCCTTCACTCGCCGGAACATGCCGCTCGACGTCGACACGGCCACGGAGCTACGCGGATGATCGCGGGCTCCTGGCTCTGCCTGCTCGCGCCGCTCGCCGGCGCGCTGCTGATCACGCTCGCGGGAACACACATCTCGCGTACGGCGGCGGCATGGATCTCGACGGGATCGGTGTTCGTCGGCTTCGCCGGCGCGGTCGTCGCGTTCATCCAGGTCGCCGGCGAGAGCGCCGAGGACCGCTCACACCTCTCGACCGCGTACACGTGGCTCGGGATCGGGCGGTTCGATGTCCCGATGCAGATCCTCGTCGACCCGGTCTCGCTGACGATGATGATGATCATCACCGGCGTCGGCGGACTGATCGTCTGGTACTCGGTCGGGTACATGAAGGGCGAGGACGAGGAGCGGCGCTACTTCGCGTACATGGCGTTCTTCGTCTTCTCGATGCTGATGCTCGTGATGGGCGGCAACCTGCTGCTCCTGCTCGTCGGCTGGGGCCTCGTCGGCCTCGCCTCGTACCTCCTGATCGGCTTCTACCACGACCGCCCCGAGGCAATCGCCGCGGCCAAGAAGGCCTTCATCATGAACGCGATCGGCGACGCGGCGATGGCGCTCGGCTTCTTCCTGTTGATCTCGAAGACGGGCACGCTCGACTTCTCCGCGAGCTTCGAGGCTGCCTCGAGTGGGGAGCTCTCATCGAGCACGGTGAACCTCGTCGCTCTCGGCCTCCTCGTCGGGGCGATCGCGAAGTCCGCCCAGCTGCCGCTCCACACCTGGCTCCCCGATGCGATGGAGGGACCGACCCCCGTCTCGGCCCTGATCCACGCGGCAACGATGGTCACGGCAGGCGTCTACCTGATCGTTCGCACCCATGAGATCTTCCAGGCCGCCCCGAACGTCCAGCACCTGTCGGCGATCATCGGCGGCATCACGATCATCGTCGCCGGCGTGATCGCTCTCGTGCAGTGGGACATCAAGCGCGTGATCGCATATTCGACGATGTCCCAGATCGGATACATGTTCCTCGCCGCAGGAATCGGCGCGTACGGCTACGCAATGTTCCACCTGCTGACGCACGCATTCTTCAAGGCACTTCTCTTCCTCGCCGCCGGTGTGATCATCCATCACCTCGCCGGCGAGCAGGACATGCGGAAGATGGGTGGGCTCAAGAGCGTGATGCCCTACACGCATGGCGTGTTCCTGATCGGCGCTCTCGCGCTCGCGGGGATCCCGCCGCTCTCCGGCTTCTGGTCGAAGGACGGGATCATCTCGGCCGCCCTCGCCGAGGGCGGCGCGCTCGGCTACACGCTCGTCATCCTGGGGCTCGTCGGCGCGCTACTCACCGGTGCGTACACCTTCAGGCTCTACTACCTCGTCTTCCATGGCGAGCCCTCCGAGCTCGTTCTCGAGCACGCAGGCGGTCACGGCTCGGGTCACACGCACGGCCCCGAGGACGCATCCGGGCATGAGGAGCACGCGCAAAGCGAGGGCCCGCTGTCGATGCTGATCCCGGTCGGCGTGCTCGCCGTCCTATCGACGATCGCGGGCCTCCTCGTCATCCCCGGCCTCTGGGAGCCGTTCCTCCACTGGATCGACAGCGTCGCAGAGCCCCTCGCGGTGGCGACCGTCGCAGAGGACTACGCCACGAGCGCAGTCGCGGTCGCACTCGCAGGAATCGGCATCTGGCTCGCACGGCGCGCCTACCTCGCCGGGCACGATCTCGTCGCCGACGGCGGTGTGCGACGCATCCTCGAGCACAAGCTCTACTTCGACGAGCTCTACGACGCGGTGTTCTCGCGACCGTCCCAGCTCGTCGCGATCCTCCTTCGTGAGAGGGTCGAGGAGCCGGTCGTCCAGGGATCGCTCGGTGAGATCGGTGACGGTTTCCGCGAGGCCGGTAGTGGCACCGCCCGACTCCAGACCGGTCTTCTCCGCTCGTATGCGATCGTGATCGCGGCCTCCGTCGTCGTCCTCGTCGTCGTCTTCATGGCGGTTCGCTGATGCTGACGAACCTGCTCATCTTCCTCCCGCTCGTCGGAGCCCTCGGGGTCTGGCTGTCGCCACTGCCCCGTGAGGCAACAGCCGCGCTCGCGGTGCTCATCGCTCTCGCCGAAGTCATCGTGTGGGTCGTGGCCCTCGTCGGGTTCGACTTCGCATCGCCGGTGCTGCAGGACTCTGCACAGCGCGAGTGGTTCGGTGACCTCGGCGTCACCTATCACGTCGGCTTCTACGGCTTCTCGCTCTGGCTCGCCGGGCTCACGGTCGTCGTCGGTGCCGCGGCGATCGGCTTCGGAGCCTGGGTGGGTCGCGAGCGCGCCCGGGCGTACTTCGGGCTCGTCCTGTTCCTGATCGGCGCCGTCGTCGGCGTCTTTGCCTCCCAGGATCTCCTTCTCTTCTACGTCTTCTTCGAGGCGATGCTGATCCCGATCTACATCCTGATCGGCGTCTGGGGAGGTCCTGGGCGTGCCTCCGCGACGATCACGTTCGTGATCTACACGATGGCCGGGTCGCTCCTGATGCTCGCCTCGATCGTCGTCTTCGGGCTCTCGCAGGGGACCTTCAGCCTGATCGATTCCGGGACGAGCAGCAACGACTGGGTCTTCCTCGGCTTCCTGGTTGCATTCGCGGTGAAGGCCCCGCTGCTGCCGTTCCACGGTTGGCTACGCACCGCCTACACGGAGGCACCGCCCGAGATCGCCGCGCTGCTCTCCGGCGTGGTCTCGAAGGCCGCCGTGTACGGGCTCGTGTGGATCGTGTTGCGGCACTTCCCGACGCCGGTCGACGACTGGCGCACGGTCGTGCTCGTCCTCGCAGCGGCCGGTCTCGTCTATGGATCGCTGCTCGCCTTCCGCCAACCCGACGTGCGTGGGGTGATCGCGTACTCGTCCATGGGGCAGATGAGCCTGATCGTGCTCGGGATCTTCGCTGCCAATGATCTCGGGGTCAGCGGCGCCGTTCTGCACTCGGTCAGCCACGGCCTCGTCTCGGCGGCGATGTTCCTCCTTGCGGCGATGCTGATCGAGCGCACCGGCACTGACCGCTTCGCCGACCTCGGCGGCATGGCCAGAGGGCGTCCCGCCCTCGCGACGATCGTCATGGTCGTCGGGATGATGACGCTCGCCGTGCCGGGCTCTGCGAACTTCGCGGGAGAGTTCGCGATCCTGGCCGGCGTCTTCGACAGAGGTTGGGGCTACGCCGCAGTCGGTGCCGCGGCGATCGTCCTCGCGGCGATGTACACGCTCAGATTGATCTCCGGCGTCCTCCACCGCTCGAAGGGCGACGCGGTCCGCGCCGAGTCGGTCGACCTGCGCTTCGGTGAGCTCGTCCTGATCGTTCCGCTCGTGGCAATTCTGCTCGCGCTTTCGGTCTGGCCTTCGGCGATCACCGAGCGGTCGTTCCCCGAAGCGCCGCCCGTCTCGGCTCTTGCGGAGGCAGGCGAATGATCGTCGCTGCCTCGATCAAGACTCCCACCGTCGACTGGCTCGCGCTCTCACCGACGCTCGCCCTGCTCGCTGCGGCCGCCGTCTGCCTCCTCGGAGCGGTGCTCGTTCCGAGCGCCGCTCGCCGCGCCTTCTCGGCGACGATCGCTGGCGCAGGCTTTGTCGTCGCGGGCGTCCTCGCTGCCGTCGTCTTCGATCGATCACCCGAGCAAGCGCTGATGATCGCGGAGTCGATGACGCGCGACCGCCTCTCCGCGTTGACCCAGATCCTCGTCGCCGGATTCGGTCTCATTGCGGTGCTCATCTCCTACGGAGATCGTCGGCGCGACCACGTCGGTGAGTACTACGCCCTCCTCGCGGCCGCAGGCGGCGGGATGGTCTTCTTCGTCTCGGCAGGCAATCTGCTGACCCTGTTCCTGGGGCTCGAGTGGTTCTCGATCGCGCTCTACATCCTCGTCGCGCTCGACACCCACCGTAAGGAGTCGCTCGAGGCAGGGCTCAAGTATCTCATCGTCGGAAGCTTCGGCTCGGCAATCCTTCTCTTCGGCTCCGCGCTGACGTACGGCGCTACAGGCGAGCTCGGCTTCAACGCGATCCGGGAGGCAACGGGAGCCGACGATCCACTGTTTGTCGGAGGGATGGCGATGATCATCGCGGGGCTCGCGTTCAAGGCGTCGGCCGCGCCGTTCCACATGTGGACACCGGACGTCTACGAGGGAGCGCCGACGCCCGTGACAGCCTTCATGTCCGCGGCGACCAAGGCCGTCGCGCTCGTCGTGACGCTGCGCGTCCTCGTGACGGCGTTCCCCGAGCAGGCCGAGATCTGGTCGATCGCGATTGCGGTGCTTGCCGTCGCCTCGCTCGTCGTCGGCAACCTCGCCGCTCTCGCACAGACGAACGTCAAGCGACTCCTCGCCTACTCGTCGGTCTCGCAGGCAGGCTTCATGCTGATCGCCATCGCCGCGAACAACGACCTCGGCGGGAAGGCGCTGCTCTACTACCTCATTCCGTATGGAGCTGCCTCTGCAGGCGCGTTTGCGGTCGTCGCCGCCCGTGAGCGTGAACTCGGCCGCGAGGTCACGCTGACGACGATGGAGGGCTGGGGGTGGGAGCGCCCCTTCTACGGTGCCGCCATGTGGGTGTTCATGCTCGGCTTCGCGGGCTTCCCGCTCACCGGCGGAATGATCGGGAAGTTCTACGTCTTCAGCGCCGCATACGCGGCAGGTTTCTGGTGGCTGATCGTGATCGGCGTCGTCGCCACGGCGGTCAGCGTCTACTACTACCTCGCGGTCGTGCGGGCGATGTACATGCGTCCCTCATCTGCCCGGGCCGATCTCGTCGTCGCCGGAGGATCGCCGCCGGCAGATCTCGGTCTCGAAGTCGCAATCGGTGCCGCGATTGCGGTCACGATCGGGTCGTTCTTCTTCGTGCAGCCGTTGATCGAGTTGGCCGGCAAAGCGATTCTCTCGCTCTTCGCCTGAGTTCGCGCCGGTCCGTCTCGCGCACGCGCACCCTGCCGCCCGTCGATTACGCTGCGGGTGTGATCTCGCTCACCTGGCTCGGGCATGCCGCCTTTCGATTCGACCTGCCCTCGGGCGATCGAATCTACGTCGATCCGTTCCTGACCGGCAACCCCTCGTGTCCCGCCAGAGAGCTCGAGCCGGAGCGAGTCGACGCGATCCTCCTCACGCACGGCCACTTCGACCATGTCGGCGACGCCGTCCGACTCGCCCGTGCCTTCGCGTGCCCGGTGATCGCCCAGGTCGAGCTGCGCGGGCTGCTCGCCGAGGAGATCGGTGCGGATATGACCCAGGCGGTCAACAAGGGCGGCGGGGTCGATCTGCTCGGGTCGCGCGTCACTCTCACGCACGCCAACCACTCGTCGTCGTTCGAGGGCGTCTACACCGGGGAGGGGTGCGGACTCGTCATCGAGACACCCGCCGGTCCGACGATCTACTTCGCCGGAGACACGAACGTCTTCGGTGACATGGCCCTGATCCGGCGGATCTATGCACCCGACGTCGCCGTCTTACCGATCGGCGACCATTTCACGATGGGACCGCGAGAAGCGGCCGTTGCCGCGGAGCTCATCGGCGCGCCACGGGTGATTCCGAGCCATTACGGCACTTTTTCGCTGCTCACCGGCACGCCCGAGGCCATGCGTGCTCTCATGCCTGACGAGATCGAGCTCATCGCTCCAGCTCCGGGTGAAACGGTCACGCTGTGACAACGAGCGAGCGCTGGTTCGGAGCGACAGGGCGCAAGGTTCCTGCCGTCGCGCTCGCAGAAACCACCGACATGACCGGAGTGCTCGAGCTCGACGACGTCTCCGACATCGAAGCGCTGCGCCGTGCGCACGCGGCCGGAATCCCCGTCGTCGTCCACGCAGGCTCTGTCAGCGAGATCGCCGCGGCCCTCGCACGTCCCGAGGTCTCCTGCGTGCTCGTGACGGACGAAGCGCTGCTCACCGTCGACCTCGCCGATCACACGTATGGGTAGCGAGACGGCCGCGAGGGAGGGCCGGTGACGGAGCGCTTTCAGGTGCTGCGCCTCGACGAGGTCGACGGGTACGCCGACGAGGGCCGCCCGCGCTGGCACATGATTCGCACGATGCTCGGCATCGAGTCGTTCGGGATCAACGCCTGGCGCGCAACCGAGGCCGGCCAGGAGATCATCGGCGAGCACGATGAGCTGGGAGACGGCGCCGGCGGCCACGAGGAGCTGTATCTGGTGCTTGGGGGACGCGCCACGTTCACGATCGACGGAGAGCCCGTCGCGGCGCCTTCAGGATCGCTCGTCTATCTCAAGGATCCCGGTGCGCGGCGAAGCGCCGTCGCCGACGAGGCCTCCACGACGATCCTGGTTATCGGCGGGCGGCCCGGGAGCGCCTTCACGGTCTCACCGTGGGAGCGGTCGGCGGAGGCGCTGCGCTTCTGGACGACGGGCGAGTGGGACAGGGCGATCGATGTCCTCTCGGCACAGCTCGTAGAGGATCCGGGGAACGCCAACGTCCTTTACAACCTCGCCTGCGCAGAGAGTCGGGACGGCCGTTTGGAGTCTGCGCTCGCTCACCTCCGGCAGGCCGTCGATCTCGAGCCTCGTTTCGCGGTCAACGCGCCGGGCGACCCGGATCTCGACGCCATCCGTGGCGACGACCGGTTCCCGACCGGCGAGGCCTGAGCGGGTCGCTCACGCATCTCCCGGGAGCCGGAGCCCCGCCGCTCGCTCGCGAAAGCCGGGAACCGGGTCGAACTCCGGTCGCGCCACGAGCAGAACCGCCCCGTGCTCGGGGCCCGCGAGAGCCCCCACGATGAGCTCGAGACCGACGGCGAGGGCGAACGCCTTGTGTGCGCTCGCCCCGCCGAACGGCACGAGATCCTCGGGAGCGGCCAGCCCCGCGAGCACATCTCCATGGGTCACCGCTCCCATCGAGACGTCGGCGACGATCGGCCGGCCGTTGGTCGAGGGAACGGCAATCGCGAGGGGGTTCGTGCCGGTGAGCGGCAACAATCCGTCGGGGTGCGCGAGCCTCGGGGGAGAGGTGGCCGTCAGCATCGCGATCAAACCGGCCTTCTCCGCGATCAACCTGACCCAGTAGCCGAGGGCCCCAGTCGGAAAACAGCGAGTGGCAACCACCAGCTTGACCGCATCCGGCGGCGAGGCGACAAGATCGTCGCAGACCGCCTGGAGCGTCAGGTACCCGAGCGCGCCCCGTCCGTCCCAGCGATCGAGCCCGGGGAGGCAGTCTGTCTTCTCGGGGCGCGCTTCCGGGTCGAACGGCTGCTCCTCGAGCCAGGCGATGCGCGAATAGCCGTGCCCGAACTTGCCGCGCTGCTCCGCGTCGTCGAAATGCGCAAAGAGCACGGCGACGGCAGTCGTGTCAAGGCCCAGGCCCCCCAGCCTCCGGAGTGCCTCGTCCGGAGTAGTCGGGGCATCGCTCATCCGAGTGAGCGTATCCCCCGTTGCGTGCCGATGCTGACAAAAGCCTTACCAACCGACGGGTCCGTGCGCACCGAACGTGGCGAGAATACGTGAAGAACTCAACACCAACGAGAGGATTCACCAGATGCGCCGCACCCTCATCATTGCGCTCGGCACTGCCGCCGCGCTCGCAACCGCTGCAGTCGCCTTCGCCGTCGTTCCCTCGGTCGTCGCCGTCAGCGAGGCGACAGCCACCTTCTCGACGAGCACGATCGAGAAGTCGAAGAATCGTTCCTGCACGGCCGACGAGAAGAAGTGGGAGATCACGGATGCACGCTACGCGGGCACCGTCAGCTCGACCAACGCCGTGCTCGCCGGAACGCTCGCGATCCAAGCCAGGACGACGTACAACACGACCGACAAGCTCGGCTACGTCGACGGCTCGTTCCGGATCAACGATGGCGAAAGTCGCTTCAAGGGCACGTTCTCGGGGACGATCAAGGGTGACAAGCTGGTCGGGTTCCTGACGGGGAAGTCCCGCGGAAACCATGTCCGGGTCCTCGGCAACCTGAGCGCCGACTTCGCCGGAGGCGAGACGAGCTTCGCCGAAGGCAAGATCGGTGCTGGAAGCAGCGGGGATGTTCTCGCGGTCGTCGCCGGTCGGGTGTGCAAGAACGAGAAATCCGAGAAGTCCGAGAAGTCCGAGAAGTCCAGGTACCTCGAGGTCGAGGGTGAGATCTCGGGCCTGACGACTGGGACTCCGGGGACGATCAGCGTGACCGGCAAGAAGGGCTCCAGCACGTGCAACGTCGACGCCGCCTATGCGGTTCCGACAGGCTTCACCCTCGGGACGAAGAACGTCGAGATGAAGTGCGAGGTCGTGGGTGACCCTGGCGTGCCGACGCTTCGCAAGCTGAAGAAGGACACGTAGCCGAAACATCCGCTCGACCGTCCGACAGAGAGGGCGCCTGCGGGCGCCCTCTCTGCGTCGCGATCCGGCGATAGCCTGCCTGCGCGCGCCGCGACGTCGATGTGGTCTGCCGCGCGTTTCCAGGACGGGCATGCGCCAGCGGCACAGTCATGCGCGTGCCCCTACAGGACGGTCAGGGCCTTGCGAATCGTGCCGCGGCGGGTCTTCTGGATCCGGGCTGCGAGCTCGACGATGGCTGCCGTCGCCTCGGAGTCCGGGGCTGTCTCGAGAACGGGTGTTCCCGCATCGGCCGCCTCGCGCAACGCAGGGTCGAGCGGGACGCTGCCGAGCAGCGGGACCCCGATCTCGTCGGCGAGACGCTGGCCGCCGCCCGAGCCGAAGATCTCCTGCCCGGTGCCGACGAGATAGGACATGTTCTCGGCGACGCCGATGATGCGCATGCCCACCTTCTCGGCCATTCCGGCCGCACGAACGGCGACCTGCTGTGCCGCGGGCTGGGGCGTCGTCACGATGAGAACCTCGGCGCGGGGGAGCAGTTGCCCGAGAGAGATAGCCACATCTCCGGTGCCGGGCGGCATGTCGACCACGAGCGTGTCGAGCTCGCCCCAGTACACGTCGGAGAGGAACTGCTCGAGAGCCCGGTGCAGCATCGGTCCCCGCCACATCACCGGTGCGTTGTCCTCGAGGAAGAAGCCGATCGACATGAGCTTGAGATCGCCACGCACGGGAGGCACGATCATCGTGTCGACGACGACCGGCCGCTGCTGCACGCCGAGCATGTGCGGGATCGAATGCCCGTAGACATCGGCGTCGAGAACTCCCACGCGCTGCCCCGTAGCCGCGAGCGCCGCGGCGAGATTCGCCGTCAACGTCGACTTGCCGACACCACCCTTGCCGGAGGCAATCGCGAGAACCCGAGTCGTGGCCTCGAGCGAGATCGTCTTCTCCGGCCGGCCCCCTCGGAGCCTCGATGAGAGAGCGGCCTTCTCGTCCGGGCTCATCACATCGAAATGGAGCTGGACGGATGTCACACCGTCGACGCTGCCGACGAACCGCTGAACCTGATCCTCGAACGACGAGCGCATGGGACACCCTGCGACGGTGAGCGCGATCGTCACCTCGACCCGGCCGTCGTCTTGGACGACGACGTCGCGCACCATGTCGAGCTCGGTGACGGGCTTGTGCAGCTCGGGGTCGATGACCGATTCGAGGGCCGTCAATATTGCATCCCGGGCAGGCACCATCGTCGTCCGAGCCTACCAGCGCCCTACGTAGTAGACCGCGGAAACGGAGGGGGGTTTCCACAGCGTGCCGGGGAAGTCACCGGATGCCATAGCGCCGCCCAGCAACGATTGTTAGGCATTGATCACAACTCACGATCGGGAGGTAGAGCACGGTGGACAAACAACGATGGCTCGAGTACGGCGGCATAGCCTCGGGCGTGATTCTGATCGCGTTCGGCATCGGTGCGATCGGGCTGAGCGTCAACGGCTACACAACGGTGAACGACAGCCTGAAGGCAGAAAATATCGGTGAGAACGCGACAACGGGGATGAACCCGACGAAGATCGCCGAGGATGCGAAGGCCGCCGGGCTCCCGGACTCGGTCGACTTGCCGACGTGCGACGTCGACGGCCAGAAGATCGACACTGCTCCCGAGGCACGCTGCTTCGCCGAGTACATGCGGGTCCACGCACTCGAGTCGACGGGCGGGCTCACCTACTCCGAACTCGGTCGCTACGCGGCAGAAGACGGCAGCCCCAAGGGAACAGACGACTTCACCGCTGCTGCGAAGGACGACGCAGGCGCACCCATTGCCAATAGCGCTCGCAACACCTGGGTTACCGCGACCGCCCTCTCGACCGCGCTGAACGTCTCGTTCATGGCTTACAACCTCGCGCTCTTCGGCGTCGTCGTCGGCATCGCGCTACTCCTCAGCGGGATCGGTTTCATCGTTCTCGCGATCCTCGCGATCGGCCAGGGGACGCTACGTCCGAAGAATAATCAGGCAAAGGAGACTGCCGACCCGGCAGCGGGCTGAGCTCCGCTTTCCGGTTCCGGGATCGGTCTGAACGGTGAAGGGGCGACCACGGTCGCCCCTTCACCGTTCAGGCACCGTTGAGACCGACGCGGAGTTCACCGACGCACGCCGCGCGAGGCTCGCAGAAATACCGCGATCCGGCGGAGGTTCGCGTCGCCGAGGGCAGAATACGACGGCATCACGGACCCTGCGCGAACGCACTTCGGGCACCTGAGCCGCCTGACGTGGGCTGCGACCGTCGTCTTCTTGATACCGGCCCGCGTGAGCTCCGGGGCCGACGCGCTCTTCACACCGCTGCCCGCGTACCGGTGGCAGGAGAGGCAGCCCGAAATCGCGACGATCTTCGCGCCCGCGACCGCCGAAACGGATAGTCGCTCGGCTCGCGTCCAACGCGCGACCGTTACTCGACACGATCTCTTGGCGTTGCAGGCCGCGACGGGTCTCGCGGGTAGCTTCAGAGGCCCACGAGCTCCAGTCGTCCAAGGCTTCTCGATCAAGTACGAGACGAGGTCATCGAACTGGATCGCGCTCAGGCCGCGCGGCGGCTGCATGATCCCGCTCGTGTAACCCGGCACGACGTACGCCGAGGGCACGAGGATCGACTCGGCGACGTACTCGCCAAGCGGTTTGCCAGCGTCGGCCGCATGCTTCTGCAGGTTCGAGAGCGTCAACTGCGGACCGGTGGAAGGCTGCGTGGGATCAGCGCTCGCCGTATGGCAGCCGGAGCAACCGCCAGGCCCGACGTAGACGGCCCGGCCACGCTCGGGACTCCCCGTTGCACCGGCACGCGTCATGCCGCCGCCTGCGGCGACGAGCGCGCCTGAGATCAGGGCTGCCGAGATCAGGACGACGGTGCCTTTGACGACCACAGTCAAGTGATCGTAGCCTTGTCCGGACGCCGGGGCGACCGGGTTTCCCGCAACCCTGCTGCGGTCGGGTCGCATAGGCTTGACGTGCGATGCACGAGCGCTGGACCCGAGCCGTCCTCCGCCGCCAGCCGTTCGTGGTTGCCGCGTGGCTCCTCGTCCTCGCCGTGGGCGTGGTCGCCTCCGTGCGCTTGCCCGATCTCTCCTCCAACACGTTCAGCGTGCCCGGCACCGATTCGGAGCGGGCGCAGGTCATGCTCGAGCGTTCCTTCGACGAGCGCCCTGACGGGACGTTCACGGTCGTCTTCGAGGTCGCGGGCTCTTCGGACAAGGCGACTCAACGCGCGATCGAGCGGCGGCTCGAGCGGGCCGCCCGGACGCTCCCCGGCGGCAAGGCCCGCGCGATCCGCACGACCACCGGGATCGTCTACGCCGACATCGTGACGCCGCTCCCGCTCCAGGAGGCGAAGCGGCACACGGACGACGTCCGCCGCGCGCTCCGAGCGTCGACCGGCCCGGCTGCGGTCGTGACCGGTGCCCCCGCGTTGCAGCACGACCTCGATCCGGTGGTGTCCGCCGACCTCCGGCGGGCCGAGCTGATCGCCCTGCCGATCGCACTCGCGGTTCTCGTGGCCCTGCTTGGCGTCTCGGCCGCCATTCTGATTCCGTTCCTCTTCGCCGCAGTCACGGTCGGGGGGGCCCTGGCGGCCGTCTACGCGCTCGCACACGTGACCTCCATGGCGATCTATGTCACGAACCTCGTCGTCCTGATCGGGCTCGCCCTCGCGATCGACTACTCGCTGCTCGTGGTGCACCGATACCGTGCAGAGCTCGCACTGGGAGGCTCGCGTGACGATGCGATCGTCCGCACGATGGAGACCGCCGGTCGCGCGGTCGCGTTCTCGGGGCTTGCTGTTGCGATCGGCCTCGGAGCGCTCCTCTTCGTCCCCGTTCCTTTCATCCGCTCGCTCGGAGTCGGCGGGCTGATCGTCCCACTCGTCTCGCTCGCCGGCGTCGCGACCCTGCAGCCGGTGTTGCTCGCCCGGCTCGGCCGGCTCCCATCCGGGTCCGGCAAAGCCCCGGCAGCGCGCGGGTGGGAGAGTCTTGCCCGAACGGTAGTCCGAAGGCCGTGGGCGTTCCTCGTGGCGGGGCTCGTCGTCTTGCTCGCGGCATCCGCGGCCGCCACGACCCTCGACGTGACGCCCGGGTCGATCGCGTCGATCCCCGGCAAGTCCGAATCAGTTCGAGGATTCGAGATGATTCGGGCCCGGCTCGGGCCGGGCGTCGTTGCGCCGACCCAGATCGTCGTCGACACGGGCTCCCCCGGCGCAGCCCGGACGGGTCCCGACCGCGCCGCAATCGTCAGGCTCGTCGATCTCCTCGCCGCCGATCCGGAGATACTCGCCGTCGCATACGGCAGGCGCGACCCGTACATCGACGCGAACGGTCGCCACGCACGGGTCGTCGTCGTCGGTCTCCACGACTACGGCTCCCCGGAGACGCGCGATTTCGTGAGGCGGATACGGGAGGAGATCGTCCCGGCGGCGCGCTTCCCAACCGACACGGTCGTCGTTGCAGGAGGTCCACCACCCCAGGCCGTCGACTTCGTGACGCGGTCGTACGACGCCTTCCCGTGGCTCGTGCTTGCCGTGCTCGCACTGACGTTCGTGATGTTGCTGCGTGCCTTCAGATCGCTCGTTCTGCCGCTCCAGGCGGTCCTGCTCAACCTCCTCTCGGTCGCCGCTGCCTACGGCCTGCTCTCGCTCGTCGTCGAGCACGGCGTCGGCGCGCGGCTCCTCGGGATCGAGCAGTCGGGAGCCGTCGAGGCGTGGGTTCCGATTCTCCTCTTTGCCATGCTTTTCGGCCTCTCGATGGACTACGAGGTCTTCATCGTGATGCCGATGCGCGAAGCGTGGGACGAGGGTGCCGACCGGGCCGCTGCCGTCACTCAGGGACTCGTCCGAACCGGGCCGATCGTCACGGCCGCGGCGGTGATCATGGTCGCCGTCTTCGCCGGCTTCGTCGTGGGGAGCGTGCCCGGCCTCCAGCAGTTCGGGCTCGGTCTCACCCTCGGCGTGCTCGTCGACGCAACGGTCGTGCGATTGATGCTCGTCCCGTCGCTCGTCTACCTCGGCGGCCGACGGAGCTGGTGGCTGCCCACGTCAGTCGCACGGCTCGCCCGGGTGTCTCCTTCGCCGCTCCGGCGGCCGCCGACCTCCGAGGGGGAGGGGCATCGCACCCCTCCCCCTGCATGAAGTCGACTACTCGACGACCGTGATCGCCAGCCGGTAGGCAGGCAGGTTGTAGCCCGCAGCGAGCCCCGGCGCGTCATTCGCAAACCCGAGCAGCGGAACCATCCCGAGCTGCGAGTAGGGGTAGGCCGGCTGCTGCGTGTAGAGCAGCGGGTAGAGGTCGATCAGGTGCGTTCCCGGCTCACCCGTCGCCATCAACTGGATCCGGACATAGCCGTTGCTGTTGAAGCCACAGGCGTACCCGATGTAGGCGTTGTCGTACGTTACCGCGACGGTGTTGTCGATCTGGGTCCAGCCGACGCCTTTGATCTCGACGATGAAGGGCTCCCCCGCCTTGACCGTCTTCGGGACGGAAACGAAGCTCCGCTTCACGTAGTACGGAACCTGCGCCCTGATCTGTCCATTCTGGACAACCTGGACTGCGTGCCAGCCGCCGAGCCCGTCCGGCACCTTGATCGCCTTCGTCAGCGTCCCGTCGGCGCCGACCTGGGCCGAACCGAGCTGCTCGTTGACGAAGTTCCAGCACGTCCCGGTGCAGTTCACCCGGTTACCGACGACGCTCGTCCACTGCAGCGCAGCCGGCGCGTTCGGAATGAGACCCGCAGCCGTCACGTTGACCGTGCTCAGGATCGGGCCCGTGGTCGAGTCGAGCCGAGCCGTCGCCGAGCCTGTCACGTTGGCGGAGAGAACGGTTGTCCTCTCGCTCATCGTCGGCTCAACTGCCTTCGGCCACTCCAGGGTCGGCTTGGGCGCTCCGGCGTCCTTCGTCACCGTGAACTTCATGCGGTGGGCGTCCGTCCACGGCACCGGCGACTGCTGCATGTTGAGGTACGGCACCGTGTGGCTCGAGCCTGCGTATTCGATGAAGTGGGCACCGGGCTTGCCTGACGCGCGGATCTTGAACTGCGTCCATCCACGTGTCGTGTTCGCAGAGACCGCGCCCGAGTAGCGGTTGTCGTACAGGACGCTGCCGACGCTCTCGTACGTCGGTGAGCCCATGCCGTTGACGGTGACGGTGATGGGCGTGCCGACCGGGCCTCTCGTCGGACTGATCTTGACCGTCCGCTCGAGCAGGTAGCCGCCCTTGGCGACCTGTGTCCCGCCGATCACGGCGAAGATATCGTGCAGCCCACCGTAGTCCCGCGGGGCGACGATCGTCACCTTGAACGCGCCGCTCGCGTCGGTGGTCGAGTTCGCCAGTGCGACACCTATCTTGTCGACCTTGCGTCCGATGTAGTCGAGGCTGTCGGGCTTCGGATCGAGGACGAAGCGGACGCTCGCCGTCATCCAGACAAGATTGACGGCCTTGCCCGCCGGCAACCCCGTTCCCGAGATCGTGACCTTCGTACCCGCCGGCGCCACATCAGGCGTCGTCTTGAGCACCGCCATGGTGTCCGACGGGGATCCCGCACCGACGATAGGGCCGAACAGCTTCGGGGCGCCCGGGATGGTCGGAGCGGTGACGGGCGTTGGTGCCGCCACAGCGCTGGCCTGAAGGAGCGCGAGCGCTCCGACGGCCACCGTGCCGCCGAGGGCGAGCACCATCCTTCCTCTTCTCCAGCTGCTCGTGAACGGTTCACTGTCATTCCTCTCGTGCGTTTGGGTACGAAGGCGATCTCATCCTTGTGTGGGTGTAGGCGATCAGCGGCGGGCCGCGACCGTCGTCCCCTTCTTCTTGGCCGTGAGGTTCAACTTCGGAACGATGGTGTACTTGAACTCGTACGTCCCGAACTCGTCCTCCTCGGTCTTGAAGACGATCTTCGCGGTGGACTCACCGAGCGGAGCGTCCGCGGGGAGGTTCCACGCCATCGTCCAGAACCAGACCCTGTTGGACGTAGCGCCATGAGCGCCCCAGCTCATCTTGATGTTCGGCGACCCTGGGACGGTCACGTATGCGTACTTGACGTTCTCGCTCGAGAGGATGTCACCGCTCCCGGCGATGGTGCCCCAGACGCGGAAGACCTGCTGCTCTCCACGGACGAAGACGTTCGTCTGGGTACAGCTGACCTTCCTCCGCGCCGTGCCGGCGGCAGGGCGGGAGCCGTTGACCGTGTCAACGTACAGCATCACGTCGAGCTTCTTCGGTGGATCCGCCGCCTGGGCGAGCGACGGGATGAGGATCGCGCTTGCAGCGACCGCGAGCCCCACCACGAGCATCAGTCGTTTCATCGAATGCCTCCATTTGTAAGCGTTCATCGGAAGTCGGTGCCTACTTGACGATCGTCAGCTGCGACGTCTCGACGGGGATCTGGACGAAGTTCCCGTACTTCTTGCTCTTGGTCTGGAACCGCGTCGCGAAGTCCACGACTCCCAGCGGGTAACTCGAGGGAACCGTCCAGGTGCCGGTGAAGTTCGTGCCGTTCGCCTGGGTCGGCGCAACGTAGGTCAGCTTCACGTTCGGCTGGTTCGGGATCTTGACGTAGGCGTACCGAACGTCGTCGGCAGTCATGACCTGCTTCGTCTTCGCGTCGGCGGCGAACACCTTGAAGACGACCGTCGCCCCGGCGGGGAAACGGCTCGTCATGATGTCCGCGCCGTCGGCGCTACCGACGCCCGTGTACGTGTTCGTCGAGACGAACAGAGTCGCGATCGTCGGCGAAGGGAACGGCGTCTCACCGGGGACGACCGCCACGGCGGCCGTGGTGACGACCGCGACCGCGGCGATCCCGGCTACGAGAACGGCGATCTTTCGTTTCATCGAGTCCTCCTTGTGCTGCTGCTTATGGGATACATCGCAACTAGACCTTCAGCTTCCCGATGAACTTGATCGAGAAGACGCCCGTCGACTTGTTCCAGTTGCCGACGACCTTGAGGTTGCCCTTCGCTTTCTTGTAGGCCCCCGCTCCGCCGTTGACGATGGCGCGGCCGCTGATGCTGATGATGGTGGGCGGGTCGGCGTCACCGCAACCCTGCGCGGACAACATCTTGAACTTGATCTTGGCACCCTTCAGACCGGTGATCAGCCCCGTGCCGTTGAACGGGTTGCACTGCACCGGGGCGGCAGATCCCACTCCCTTGCCGGTGACCTTCCCTGCTGCCGAGCGGCGTGCCTTTCCCGACTCCGGCGGCAGTGATGGTGGCGACCTGATCGGACTGGACAACGACGGCCTTACCGGTATACGCGGCGTTGAACTTGACGATCTTCGTGCTGGTGGTCGTGCCGGCGGTCGCCGATCCGGCGGCGACCGCCACCATCGCGAGCAGCGCCGCCAAGGTTGCGATTAGAGACTTCGTCACAGTGACCCCTTTCGTGGGTTCGTCTCGGAAATGGGGCGAGTGCCGGCCGACGCCTCGAAGGCGTGGCGACCGTTCCACTTTCCCGACCCGTTCCGCATGTTCAACATCGTCATTTGTGGAACGCCCGAGCGCATCGGCGAATGTCCCTATCGAACTGCGGGGAACTACCCCCCAGCCCGCGGTTTTCACCCAAACAAGCGGGGCCGGCCCAGGCGTGGAGACCCGCTTCGACCGCCGGACGCGACTCAGAGCAGGGCGGCGGCGAGCCGACCGCACAGCTCGTCCGTGGCGGCCGCAACGACCCGCGAGCGTCCCTCGAGATCGAGCGGTGCCGACGCGAAGGGCGGATCCTCGAAGAGCTCGATCGCGTACCCACGCTCGCGGACGAGCAGTTGCGCGGCAGCGATGTCGATCGACCGGGCCGGCTTGAGAGAGCACACAGCGTCGACACGCCCTGCGGCGAGGTGGCAGAGCGAGAGCGCAAGCGAACCCATCACCCGCAGGCGCTCGGCGACGCCGAGGAGCGACGGGGCCTGCTCGGCAATGTAGGCGGTCGTCGTCGCCTCGAAGGAGAGGATCTCGATCGGATCTTTCGGCGCAGGAGCCGTCAGCGGGCGTCCGTTCAGCCGCGCGCCACGGCCCCGCTCGGCGACCCACTCCTCGCGCGCGCCGAAGTCGTAGACGTAGCCGAACGTGACGTCCGCCATCGTGGGGCCGCCGGCCACCGCGAGCGAGAGCGAGAAGAAGGGGATCCCGCGCTTGGCGTTCACGGATCCGTCGATCGGATCGACGATGACCCGAAGCGCCCCGCCGGCGCCAAAGGTGCGCTCGCCGAGCTCCTCCGAGACGAGCACGAAGTCAGCCTCGAGCGCCTCGAGGCGGGCGACGACAGCGTCCTCGGCGGCGGCATCGATCGCAGTCGTCTCATCGCCTCCCTCGCCCTGTCGGAGCACCGGCTCACGCTCCGTCCGGGTCGGGAGCTCCCCGAGCACGAGGTCGATGTCGGCGACACAGTCGCGGCAAAGTTGAAGCCAGTCGCTCGTCATACCGGGTGGAAGAGCAGACCGCTCGTCAGCTTGGGGAAGAAATACGTCGTCTTCTGCGGCATCACCTCGCCCCGGCTTGCACGCT
Source organism: uncultured Thermoleophilia bacterium (assembly GCA_963699795.1). Classification (GTDB taxonomy): domain Bacteria; phylum Actinomycetota; class Thermoleophilia; order Gaiellales; family Gaiellaceae; genus Gaiella. Next base: position 146,382 of record CAVOVG010000002.1, on the reverse strand, counting down.
CGAAGACGTCCTCGATCCGAGCCGCACGCAGGAGGAAGGCTCCGTCGTACTCACCCGAGTCGACACGCTCAACGGCTTCGTCGAGATCGGCCGTGTAACCAAGCCCATCGTGTCCGACGAGCCGATCGACGAGCTCGACGTCGAGCTCGCCGGCCTCGCCGACGACGGGGAAGGTGACCCCCCTGCGATAGCCGACCGCGTGAGCCTCGTCGAAAGGTAGTCCGACAAGGCGCTCGACCGCAGCCGCCGGGCTCGTCGAGTCGCCGACGCTCACCGGCGGAAGCGCCTCCTCGTGCCCACGGAAGAGCCGGTGCGTGGGAAAGATCTCGAGGCCAGGGTCGGACGTCGAGACGAGGACGACCATCATGCGAGCGCTCTCCGGCGTTCCCTCTTCAGCCGCGTAGGCGACCGCCGTCTCGTAGCGGTGGTGGCCGTCCGCGATCAGGAGCTGCCGATCGGCAAACGCCTCGGCGACACCTTCTCCCGGTACCCGCCAGAGCCGGGTCCCTTCGGTGACGAGGTCCGGTTCTCGCTCGGGCACCGGGACGGCCGGGCTCCCCGTCGTAGAGAAGGAAGATCGGCTCGAGCTGCGCCCGGGCGGCGCGCAGCAGCCGCAGGCGACTTTCCTTGGGTCCAGTGTGGGTGCGCTCGTGCGGGAGCACCGATCGCATCTCGTACGGCTCCACCTGCAGCGACGCCACGAGCCCATCACGTCGCCGCGCGACTCCGTCTGGCCCGACGTAGTCCTGACTGAGCGCCCACACCGCCGGTGCGTCGTCCTGCACGAGGACCCCCTCGTCGAGCCAGGCCCGGAACAGCCTTCCCGCCTCGTCCTCGGAGTCGTTCAGCGTGAGGTGGACGACGTTGTGGGGGTCGCTTGCGCGGTACGCATCGCGCTGTCCCGGCGTGAGGACATCGTACGGCGGGGCCGTGACCGTCGGTGTTGCCCTCGCGTAACGGATCGCGCGAAAAGGGGCGACACGGGCCATGACCCGAGCGTACCTCCGGGCGGGCCTAGACTGCACGTGTGACCAGCATCGCCGAGCTCGCGGAGGACCGCACCGTCGAGGGCGTGTACGCAGTCGGGCGCAAGGAACGCCGCCGGACGAAGAACGGATCGCCCTACCTCGCGCTCGAGCTCGTCGACGCGAGCGGGCGGATCGAGGCGAGGATCTGGGACGACGTGGAGCTGCTCGACGGCCGGTTCTCCGAGGGGGATGCCGTCCGTGTCCTCGGGCGCGTCGAGCGCTTCGGCGGCACGCTCCAGGTTCAGGTGCGTGCCGTCGAGCTGGCCCCCGAGACGGATCTCGCGGAGCTGACGCCTGCAATGAGGCGGGATGCCGACGAGCTCGACGGCTTCCTCGACTTCCTCGCCGGGGAGATCGCGCATCCCGGTCTCGCGAGCGTCGTCTCGGGAATTCTCGGGGACACGGGGATCCGGGCCTCATTTCGTGCTCTCCCCGCTGCGGGCGCAGACGGCCACCACGGGTACGCGGGCGGCCTCCTCGAGCACACGGTCGGCGTCGCGACGCTCTGCCGGGAAACGGCGCAGCTTCACCCCCGGCTCCGCAACGACCTCCTGCTCGCCGCCGCTCTCCTTCACGACGTGGGACGCATCGTCGAGCTCGGACGTGGCCCATCCTTCCGTCAGACCGACGAGGGTCGCCTCCTCGGCCACGTCCACCTCGGGCTCCGCCTCATCGAAGCAAGGACGGTGGGACTCGGCGACACCGTTTCGGCCGAGCTTCTACACGCAGTCGCCACGCATCACGACCGGCAGGCTGCGCGCACGGCAGAAGCGCTCGTGCTGTACCACGCGAATCAGCTCGACGCCATGGCGGCGACCCGGCCCGTCGGCGACTGAGCCCGCGTCGCCGGACCGAGACCGAACGTCAACCACGACGAACGCTCAGACGTTGAAGCGGATGTTGAGCACATCGCCGTCCTGCACGACGTAGGTCTTGCCCTCGAGCCGCTGGGTGCCACGCTTCGACGCTTCGGCGTGCGAGCCCGCATCGAGCAGATCGTCCCAGCGAATCACCTCGCAGCGAATGAAGCCACGCGCGATGTCGGAGTGGATCGTGCCCCCCGCCTCCAGGGCGGTCTGCCCGCCTCGAAGCGTCCACGCCCGTGTTTCCTTCTCGCCCGCGGTGAAGAACGTGATCAGGCCGAGCGCGTCCTTGAGGCGACCGACGACCTCGTCGAGCGCTGATGCTCCTTCGCGGAAGGCCGCAGCGTCCTCGTCGGACATCTCCGCCAGCTCCGCCTCCAGCTTGCAGTCGATTCCTTCAGGGCCGTTGACGATCGTCAGCAGCGGCTTCGTCGTCAACGGGTCGAGCTCGGCCGGGAGCTCTCCCGTCCACTCGGTGAGCGGCGTGCCGGCCTCGAGATGTGCGAGGACCTCGCGTAGGACATCCGCCTCCTTGCGCACCGCAGGATCACCGGACTTCGCGACCTTCTCGACCCGTTCGAGCCTCTTCGCTACATGATCCGTGTCGGCGACGAGTAGCTCGAGCTTGAGCGTCTCGATGTCACTCACGGGATCGCCGGTCCCGGAGAACCCGTCCGCGACCGCGAGCAGCGCGTCCACCTGGCGCAAGCCACCGAGCAGAGCGGGCCCCGTCCCCGGAACGTCCTGGACGCGCACGGCAGCCGGAGTCACCTTCTTCGCACCCACGAGGTCGGCGAGACGCTGCAATCGCTCGTCCGCGATCGTGGCCATGCCGACGTTCGACTTGTCCGTCTGGGACGCGTAGGCCGTGATCTCGGCGCCCGCCTTCGTCAACGCGTTGAAGAGCGTCGTCTTGCCCGCGTTGGGGAGTCCTACGATGCCGACCTCGAGCGCCACGGCGGCGAAGGGTACCCGGCGATCTGTCACGATGGTGTTGATGGTCTCCGAGGCGCCGCTCCAGCAGACCGAGCAAGGGCTTGTCCCGAAGAGCGACGGCTGGTTCGTGCTGAACGCACGCGATGCACGCTGGCGGCCGGCGGAGGGCCGTGGCGCGTACTGCATCTTCGAAGGAGATCGCGGCTTTCCGCAGGTCGGCGTCCATCTCGTGTCACTGGCCCCCGGGGAGCCCATGTCGATGTATCACTGGGAGGCCGATCAGGAGGACTTCCTGATGCTCTCGGGCGAGGCGGTGCTCGTGATCGAAGGCGAGGAGCGCCCGCTGACGCAATGGGACTTCGTGCACTGCCCCGCCGAGACGAAGCATGTGATCGTGGGATCCGGAGACGCTCCCTGCCTCGTGCTCGCGGTCGGTGCGCGCGAACGGTCGACCGGTCCGAACTGGGGCGGCTATACCGTCGACGAGGCAGCACTCCGCCACGAGGCGGGCGTCAATGAGGACACGACCGACCCGCACGTGGCATACGCGCGATTTCCGGCGCGCGCACCTTCCGCGTACCGGGACGGCTGGCTGCCCGGGTAGCGGTGCAGGCTCCCGTCGTTTGCGGCAGGGTGGGGAGCAGCGTCGCCCCTACAGGCCGAAACCGACTCTGGAGTCGCGCGCGAACCGCTTCAGATAAGCGACCCGGGCGAGCACGATCGCGGTGCGACCGTCATCGGTATCGAGCTGATGGGTTCCCTGCGAGCCCGATGCGAGCGCGTGCTCGAGCGCATCGGCACTCGCGGGGGAGACGTTGGCGGCGATGATGGGGCCGCCGGCGAAGGCGACCTCGATGCGAACGGATTCAGGTGATTCGGGCAACGGTTACGACCTCCGTGAGGACGCCGTGTACGGCGTCGGGATGGATAAAGGCAACCTGCATGCCAAAGAGACCGGGCCGCGGAGTCTCGTCGATCAACTCCGCTCCCGCTGCGGCGAGATCGGCTAGTGCCGCGCGGACGTCGTCGACCTCGTAGGCGATGTGATGCATGCCGGGGCCCCGCTTGCTGAGAAACCGCCCAACCGGCGTGTCCGATCCGGTCGGGGCGAGCAACTCGACTCGACTCTCGCCGAACCGCACCGATGCGGCTTCCACTCCCTGGTCGAGGAGGAGGTCGCGGTGCTCGAGCGTACCCCCGAGAAGGCCCGTGTAGGTCGCAAGCGCCTCGTCGAGGTCGGTGACGGCTACGCCGACGTGGTGAACGCTTCGGGGCTGCATGCAGCCGATGCTACTTCTCGCGACGGGCGCGGCGCGGCGTCATGACCGTGGCGACGCACTCGTACTCGCCGGTCTCGGCGCAGCTGACCAAGCTTTGCAGGCGCGCGCTAGAGCGCTTCGCGGTCGAGCGCCCGAACGGTGCCGACCGTTTCGGCCGAGCGGGATTCGCGGGGCAGATCGCCCATCATCGCGAGGAACTCCTCGCGATCGATCGTCTCCCGCTCGAGCAGACCGCCGGCAAGTCGATCGAGTGAGGCCCGGTGCTTGGCGATCAGGCGGAGAGCCTCCTCGTACGCATGATCGGTGAGCTGCGCCTGCGCGCTGTCGCGAAGCCGCTTGGTCTCCTCCGAGAGCGCGTAGTTGTCCGCCCGCATCGTCCGCGACGGGGCCACCTCGGACATCCCGAACTCGAAGACCATCGAGCGCGCGATCTGGGTCACCTTCTCGAGATCACTGGCGGCGCCGTTCGTAACCCTCCCGAAGACGATCTCTTCGGCAGCCCTGCCGGCGAGTGCCACCTTCATCACGTCGAGCAGCTCCTCCTTGGTGTGAAGGTAGCGATCCTCGACGGGAAGGTAGTACGCAAGCCCGAGCGCATCTCCGCGACCCACGATCGTCACCTTCTGGACGGGCATCACATCACCCATCAGGTAGGCGACGAGCGCGTGCCCGGCCTCGTGATAGGCGAGGATCCGCTTCTCCTTCTCGGTAACGACCCGGCGTTTCTGCAGGCCCGTGAGCACCCGCTCCATGGCGCCTTCGAAGTCCTCCTGGCGGACGTACTGCTGATCTTGCCGAGCCGCGAAGATCGCCGCCTCGTTCGCGATGTTCGCAAGGTCGGCTCCCGTCAGCCCGGCAGTCCGGCGAGCAAGGACGGTGATATCGACGTCTGCGCCGAGCGGCTTGGATCGCGTGTGGACGCGGAGAATCTCCTCGCGGCCCAGCAGATCCGGGGGTGCGACGTTGACCTGGCGATCGAAACGTCCTGGGCGAAGGAGAGCGGGATCGAGGTCCTGGAGACGGTTGGAGGCACCCATGATCACAACCTCGTCCGCGCCGCCGAAACCGTCCATCTCGACGAGGAGCTGGTTGAGCGTCTGGTCTTGCTCGCGGTTGTGAGCGCCGCCCGACCGGGCACTACCGATGGCGTCGAGCTCGTCGATGAAGATGATCGCAGGCGCGTTCTTACGGGCCTCGGCGAAGAGCTTTCTGATGCGAGCGGCGCCGAGCCCGGCGAACATCTCGACGAAGGCCGAGGCGCTCGAGGAGTAGAAGTTCGCTCCCGACTCGTTCGCGGCGGCCTTCGCGAGCAGCGTCTTCCCGGTACCAGGGGGCCCGTACAACAGGACGCCCTTCGGAACGCGAGCGCCGAGGCGCTCGAACTTCTTCCTGTCGCGAAGGAACTCGACGACCTCCTTCAGCTCCTCCTTGGCCTCGTCGGCGCCGGCGACGTCGCTCCAGCCGACCGGGTCGGTCGTGTCTCGATCGACCATGGCCGGCTTGACCTTGGGCACGAGGGACATCGTGCGCAGCAGCAGCCAGATGATGATCGCGAAGAAGACGATCGGCAACCACGTGATGAGGAAGCCGCCGATGTCGTCGACGGAGTGGGGCCAGGTGACCACGAAAGGTCTATCGGCAGGGGGTGTGCGCGTCTGAAGGCTTACCGTCGGACGGCGACGAGAGCCCGACGAACCGGAGTGACCCAGAGCTCGATCGTGGTCAGCAGTGGGTGGTGGAGCCACGCATCGCGACGGAGATCGGGAAGCGCGGGGTCGAGTGAGAAGCCGTCCAGCAACGCTGTGCCACCGGGCGAGAGGAGGCCGACCGTCTGATCAGCGTCGTCCTTTGCGTCGTTCGCGCCGACGAACAGCAGGTCGAACGGCGCCTCGGGCGGAAGCGTCTCGCGCCACGGGCCCGCGAGCACCGTCACGTTTGCGTCGTCGGCGTAGAACGCTCCGACAGCGGCAGCCAGATCACGGTCGATCTCCGAGGTGAAGAACGGCGTTGCGGGGGAGAGCGCCGAGACGATCCATGCCGACCCCACCCCGGCACCGGTTCCGATCTCCGCCGCTCTGGCAATTCCGCGGCGGGCCGCCAGCACGTGCAACAGGGCGCCGTCGTCCGGCTGACACGACTTCTCGAATCCGCGGGCGGCTGCGAACTCGACGGCCCTCGTGACGAGCGGCGGCTGCTGCACGTCGCGGGGGCTAGCCGGCGGCCGCTTCGGCGTTGAGGCAAGCCGCAAGTGCCGCCCCTGCAACGTCGAGCTGTGCGGCAGACGGCTCGGCCGTCGAGACGCGAGCCTGCAGCTCGTGTCCGGGGCGGGCCAGTACCCGTGAAAGCGGATGCCCGGGGTGTCGCGCCATCCAGGCGAAGACCTCCACTGCAGCGCCGACCGCGCCGACCGCGCCGACCGCGCGTGCGGCGGGACGCGTCTTCGCGGGTGCGCGTGCGGCCAGAGCACTCGCAACGGCACTTGTGAGCAGGAGAGGGCCGACGAGGTGCCCGCCGCAACGGTCGTGTTCCTTGGTCGCGGCTTCACCCGTCTCGTACGTTCCGATGGAGATGTGCTCGGCACCGTGATAGGACGCGAGCTCCCCACCGCGCAGCGCAAGGGCAGCGGGCGCAATCGAAGCGAGCGCCACGATCGCCTCACGCACGGGGACGCTAAGGCTCGATCTGCGTGCCATCCCGGCGGCCGTCGCGCCGACGATCATCGTCACGCCGACCCGGGGTCGCTCGAAGGCGAAGCGGGCCTCGGGTAGTGCGCGGCGCACGTCGGGCAGGACGGCGAGTGCCTCCGCCAGCCGCAGCGGGCCCCTGATGAACGGCGTCGTCACGTTCTCCGCGAACCGCCGCTTCGACCCCGAGGCAGCTCGAATCGAACCGTCGCGTCCACGGACGGCGGCACCCCATGCAGTCGGCCCGTGAACGAGAACACCGTTCGAGAGAGCCATGCCACCGAGCCGCAACTTCTCCATGGGATGAGGGTACCGTGAGGGCGTGGATACGCAGCCCGCGCTCGACCTCATCGCGGCCGCCGAGGACGGCGGCCGTCTCGTGCTCGTCGGAATCGGCGGGCACGGTGGTGCCGGCAAGACGACGCTTGCACACGCGGTTCCGGACGCCCAGATAGTGGGTACGGACGAGTTCTGGACCGGGGAGGACTTCGATCTCGAGCGCCTCCTACTCGAAGTGGTGACGCCGCTCTCCCACGACTCGGCCGCACGCTTCTCCTCCTACGACTGGGCGGCAGGCGCGCAACGTGGGTCGCGAACCATCGAACCGACCGGAATCGTGATCGTCGAGGGAGTGTGCGCTCTCCACCGCATCCTGCGCGATGCGTACGCAGTGCGCGTCTGGGTCGATGCGCCCTACGACGTGCGACTAGCCCGCGGCCTGGCACGGGATGGTGAGGCTGCTCGCGCTACCTGGGTCGAGAAGTGGATGCCGTCCGAGAATCGGTACATCGCGCGCGACGACCCCGTCAGCTGCGCACACCTCGTCGTCGACGGGGCCGGAGATCGCAGCCCCGGAGACCACTAGAGCGATCGGTCGCGTCGCTCGCCTCCCGAGCAGACGGTCTCGGGGGTGACGTACCTCGGACGGCATTCGCCCGGGACGCAGGGGACGCGCCAGGGCAATGCCGGACGATTCTCAGAACGGCAAGAACGTTCAATCCCGTGCCGCGTGGCGCAGCGCCTGCTGCAGGGCCGTGGCGGCGGGGCCGATCTCGAATGCCTGCCCATCGATATCGACGACCGGCATGAGCTCGCGGATCGACGAGGACGTAAACACCTCGTCAGACGCAAGCAACCGTTCGAGAGGATAGACGCCCTGCTCGACCAGCCGGCCCTCCGCCGCGGCGAGCTCGAGGAGAGCGGCCCTCGTCTCTCCCGCGAGGATGCCGACCTCGAGGGACGGCGTCAGCAGCACGTCGCCCTCCCGCCACCAGATGTTCGTAACCGGACCCTCGAGCACGATCGAATCCGCATCGACGAAGACCGCGTCGTCGGCGCCCCGAGCCTTGGCCTCTGCCTCCGCCGCGATGCTCACGGCGTAGCTGGTCGATTTCGTGGCAGGCAGGAGCCAGGGCGCAGACCGGCGCTGGTGCACCAGAGAGATCAGCCGCTGCCCGCGCGCGCGGGCCGGCTCGATCCACTCCGGAATCGTGCTGACGAGAGCGATCGCGCGGTGCTCGCCACCCGGCGACCCGGGAGTCCAGTACAGGCGCAGAACCGCATCCGACAGGCCGGCCTGCTCGAGGGCCATCGACGCGAGACGCGCAACCTCGCCCTGATCCGGCAAATCGAGACCGATTCGCTCGGCCGACGCGGCGAGCCGCGCCAGATGCGGCTCGAGACGAAACGGCCGACCGTCGTAGACTCTCATCGTCTCGAAGGCAGCCCGGCCACGTGTGAATCCCTCGTCGTCGGCGGCAAGGACAGGTGCGTCGGGATCCACGAGCCCCCGGCCCGACACGGCGACCGCTCTGAGGGACGGCGAGCTCACCGGATCAATGGTCGCACAGACGCAGCGCACGCCGCCCCGACGTCGCGCCGGAGATTGGCGCGCCATCCAAGGTGCGACGACCGCATCACCTCACCGGGCATTCGCCGCTCGCAAACCACCGACAGGGGGCGCATCCGACGATTCCGCAGCCCGCGGCGCGCCGATGGCACGGAGCAGCGGATCGGCCTTGACCCACGACTCGTCTATCTCGGCCTGGGGGTCGGAGTCCCAGACGACGCCGCCGCCGACCCAGAGGTGGATTCGGCCCTCCGCGATTGCGAAGGTCCTGATCGTCAGGGCAAGATCGAGATCGCCGTTGCCGTGGATCTGCCCGAGCGCACCCATCGAGGCGCCGCGGCCGACGGGCTCGATCTCGGCGATCAGGTCCACGGCAGCGATCTTCGGCGCTCCTGTGATCGATCCGCCGGGAAACGTCGCGGCGAGCAGTTCGGCCAGGTCGACGCCCTCACGCAGCGTCCCCTCGACCGTCGAGACCATGTGCTCCACCCCCGCAAGCGCCTTCGCGGCCATCAACTCCGGCCACCGGACGCTGCCGGGCTCGCAGACGCGCGCAAGGTCGTTGCGTTCGAGATCGACGATCATCACGTGCTCGGCAGCGTCCTTCACGGAGCGAGCAAGCTCTCGCGATGCGCCCGCGGGTCGCGTCCCCTTGATCGGACACGTCCACACGTGGCGACCGCGCCGCGCGAGGAACAGCTCAGGCGATCCCGAAATGATCGTCCAGCCGCTGCCCCGGAAAGGCTCTGGATTGCGTGGATTCAGGCCTGCGAGTCGGGCGGCGAGCGAGCCCGGATCACCATCGAACGGCGCCGAGAGATGCTGGACGAGGTTGACCTGATAGACGTCGCCGCGTTCGATTGCATCTCGCACGTGTCGTACTGCCTGGGCGTAGTCGGAAGCGCTCCAGGTCTGCTGCCAGGCCCCGACCGTGAAATCGCTGTCGCCCTTGTTGTCACTACTGGCAACATACGCCGGTGGGCGGACAGCGCAGGCGATCAGTGGCAGCGAGCACGGTTCGGGCGGGGCGGGCGTGGGTCGCCTGCGAATCGTCGACGACAACCCGTACCCGAGATAGAGATCGGCGACCAGGTGCTCCCCTCCCGGGACGAAGAAGCCCTGGCCCCGCAGCCAGCCATCGAGCGCGTCGAGCGCCCCGTCGGCCTCGTGGATCTCGATCGTCGGAGCGATCACGGGCTCGGCTCCCACGGGATCCTCACCCAGGGGCCAGCGCCGCGCGCGGTTCTCCTCGGGACGACGGTGTCCACAAAAGCGAGCGTATAGGCTCCGGGAATGCAGCTCGGGATGATCGGTCTGGGTCGGATGGGATCCAATATCGTGCGCCGGCTGATGCGCGACGGCCACACGTGCGTCGTGTACGACGTCAGCCCCGACGCGGTGGCGGCGCTCGCGGCCGAGGGGGCAACGGGCGCCGACTCGCTCGACGATTTCGTGGCCAAGCTCGACGTGCCACGGCGAGCGTGGATCATGGTGCCGGCAGGCGAGATCACCGAGTCGGCGGTAACGGAGCTCGCGGCGCGTCTCAGCGACGGGGACACGATCATCGACGGCGGCAACTCCTACTACCGGGACGACATTCGCCGTGCCGGCGAGCTGGCGGCGAGCGGGATCCGATATCTCGACTGCGGCACGAGCGGCGGAGTCTTCGGTCTCGAGCGCGGCTTCTGCCTGATGATCGGAGGCCCCGGCGATGCGTTCGCAGAGCTCGAGCCGATCTTCGCGAGCCTGGCACCCGGCGTCGGCGCTGCGGGTCGCACCCCGGGACGACACGGGGAGCCGCATCCGGAAGAGCGTGGGTATCTCCACTGCGGACCGGCCGGCGCAGGACACTTCGTGAAGATGGTGCACAACGGAGTCGAGTACGGAATGATGGCGGCGCTCGCCGAGGGACTGAACATCTTGGATGGCGCCGACGCCGGCCTCCGCCAACGCGACAAGGACGCAGAAACCGCTCCCCTCGACCACCCCGAGTACTACTCGTACAGCCTCGACATCCCCGCCATCGCCGAGGTCTGGCGACGCGGCAGCGTCGTCGAATCGTGGCTTCTCGATCTCACTGCGGCCGCTCTCCACGAATCTCCCGACCTCGACGGCTTCGCGGGCAGGGTCTCCGACTCCGGTGAAGGCCGGTGGACCGCGATCGCTGCCATCGAGGAAGGCGTTCCCGCTGATGTACTGACCGCCGCCCTGTACTCGCGGTTCTCGTCACGCGAGGAAGGCCTGTTCGCGAACAAGGTGTTGTCGGCGATGCGGAGCCAGTTCGGCGGCCACCACGAGAAGCCCGCGTCCTAGAGCTTCTACGGGGCGCCGAAACTCTCGAGACTAGGGAGGTGGGGCCGCATCGCCCTGGAAGTCGCCCTCGTCGGCGGCTTCCAGGATCGAACGAGCTGCCTCGAGATCGGTAGCAGCCACGAGGACCTCCCTAGCGCCACCCATGTTCGGGACGCCGTCCCACGAACCGGCCCCCACGTTCGTTACGCGATGCCCGCACCGGATGCCCTCCGCCCGCAGGAACGTGCAGACGACGTCCGCCGAGACCTCGTTCGGAACAATCGTGACGCGCACGAGATCGTCCATCACGCCCCCAGTGTGGCCGCGACGGCCCGCAGCACGTGCACGCCGAGCTCGAGATCGTCGACCGGAATCCGCTCGTCTGCCGAGTGCACGAGACGCGCGGCGACCTTCGGATCCATTGCCTTCTGCGGGAAGAACCCGTAGCTCGTCGTGCCGAACGCCTCGCGCATCCAGTGAGAGTCGGTGAAGCCGGCGCACACGATGGGGGCGAGCCGCGCGCCCGGCTCGATCCCGTCGACCCACCCCTCCAACACCGACCAGAGCGGCGTCTCCATCGGAGAGCGGGTGCCTCCGTCCCGCTCGAGCCACTCGAGGTCGTAGTCACCCGGCCCGATGGCGGCGCGGACGAGCGGCTCGACCTCTTCGGGAGTCATCCCCGGCGGCAGGCGGCAGTCCACGCTCACGACGCACTCGGCAGGGATGACGTTGATCTGCTTCGACGCTTCGATGATCGTCGGGGCAAGCGTGAACGAGAGCAGGGGCTCGAGAAGCTCGGCGGCGAGCGGGTGGAGCGCACGCGCACGGCCGAGCGCATCGTCGAGAGACGGCATGTCTCCCAGCACGAGCTCGAGAAAACGCGCCACCTCGGGGATGAACGCCTGGGGCGGCCGATAGCGGCCGAGTGCCTCGATGATCGGCGCTGCCTTGACAAGCGCGTTGTCCGCGATCGACGGCACAGAGGCATGGCCGCTTCGGCCGTGGACATGGATGCGAAACGGTGCGCTCATCTTCTCGGCGACAGCGCACAGGTAGAACACCTCGCCGCCGAAGACGCATCGCTCGCCACCGCCCTCGTTCAGCGAGTAGTCCGCGCGCACGAGCTCAGGATGCTCCTCCACGAGCCACGCGAGGCCATAGTTCTCGTTGACCTCTTCATCGGCAGTCAGCACGAGAATGACGTCGCCGGCGGGCCTGAGCCCCTCACGCCAGAGCGACGCGAACGCGACGGCGCTCGCGGCCACCTGATCCTTCATGTCGAGGGCGCCGCGACCCCAGATTTCACCGTCGACGAGATCTCCGGACCAGGGATCGCGCGACCACTCCTCGGGATCGGCACGGACCGTGTCCGTGTGCGCGAGAAACGCCAGGGTCGGCCCGTCACCTCCCTTCAGGCGTGCGACGAGATTGAGCCGGTCGGGCGAACGGCCGATGAGCTCGCACGGGATGTCGTAGGCCGCGAGGTAGTCGCGCAGCAGCTCGGCGGCAACCGTCTCGTTCCCGGGCGGGTTGACCGTGTTCGCCCGCAGGAGCGCCTGCAAGAGAACGGTCGCCTCGTCGCGGAGGCTCACCCCTCGGCCTGCGACTTCGCCGTCAATTCGTTACGGACGTCCCAGAGCTCCTGGTACTCGACGCGATGGATGAGCCTGCCGAGCACCTCGACCGGCGTGCCCTGCGTCCCGATCACCTGCTCGCCGATGATTCTCGCGACGACACGGTAGTGCCTGATCCGCCACGTCTGCATCCACTCGTCGAGCTCCATCATCGCCTCGGCGAGCTGGTAGAGATGCTCGTGGTCTCGCCCCTGGACGTAGAGGTCGAGGAGTGACAGCCCGGCCCGCTCACGCGCTGCGTGGAACGCCTCACCAAGGCACGCCATCGCGGGTCGCAGGGCCTTGACGCCGGGCGAGTCGAAGCCCGAACCGTGCCCGAGAACCTTGCGAATCTCCTGATACTCCCAGGGAGACATCTGCTCGAGCATGTCGAGCTGGCCGGTGATGAACCGCATGCACATGCTCGCGCGGCGGAGAAGCCGGAGCGCGCCGCCGAGATCACCCTCGTCGACGAGGACCGCAGCCGCGCCGGTGTCGTTCCAGGCGAGCTTGAGCCACAGCTCTGACGACTGGTGGACGACCTGAAACAGCAGCTCGTCCCGGTGCACCCATTCGTCTGGCCCCTTCTGCAGAGCCAGTAGCTCCTCCGAGTTCAAGTAGCGCTCGTAGTCGCTCCGCGCACCGCCCGACAGGACGGGCTGACTCAGCGGCGGCTCCCAGGTCTCTTCTGACACGGCACAGAGCATAGAGCCTTTGCCATGCAGGGCCGGCGAGACAAGGCCCGGCTGCCGCCCTGTCCGGCGGGCTACGGCCTAGACTCGTGTCGATGACCGACCTCTTCTCCGACGCCGCGTCTGCTCGACAGGACCAGACGGCGCCGCTGCCGCAGCGCGTCCGCCCTCGCTCGCTCGCCGAGCTCGTCGGCCAGCGCCACGTGCTCGACGAGGGATCTGCCCTCCGCCTCGCAATCGAAGGCGACCGGCCACCGTCGATGATCCTCTACGGGCCGCCGGGCGTCGGCAAGACGACGCTCGCGCGCATCGTCGCCGAGACGACCGGAGCCGCGTTCGAGGAGCTCTCCGCCGTCTCCGCCCGCGTCGACGACGTCCGCGGTGTGCTCCAACGCGCTCGCGACCGGCTCGGGGCGAACGGCATCCGGACGATCCTCTTCCTCGACGAGATCCATCGCTTCAACAAGGGCCAGCAGGACGCGCTGCTGCCCGGCGTCGAAAGCGGCCTCCTGACGCTGATCGGCGCGACGACCGAGAACCCCTACTTCGAGGTCAACGCCGCCCTCCTCTCACGCTGCGCAGTCGTAGAGCTGGAGCCACTCTCGGATGAGGAAGTCGCAGACGTCGTCGGGCGTGGGGCAGTGGAGCTCGGGATCGACGTGCCTGATGACGTCGTCGACGCAATCGTGCGCAAGGCCGGAGGCGACGCCCGTAGCGCCCTCAGCACGCTCGAGCTCTCCTGGCAGACGGCCACCGCAGAGGGAGCACCTTTCGAGACCCGCCACGTCGCCGACGCTGCCCGCAAGCGCCCACTGCGCTACGACCGGGCGGGCGACCAGCACTACGACATCGTCTCGGCCTTCATCAAGTCGATGCGTGGCAGCGACCCGAACGCAAGCGTCTACTACCTCGCCGCGATGCTCGAAGGCGGGGAGGACGCGCGGTTCATCGCGCGACGGATGGTGATCCTTGCCTCCGAAGACATCGGCAACGCCGACCCGCGCGCACTCGTGGTCGCCGTCGCCGCCGCGCAGGCGCTCGAACACGTCGGACTACCCGAGGCGCAGCTCAACCTCGCCCAGGCCGCAATCTATCTCGCGAACGCACCGAAGTCGAACGCCGCGGCAAAGGCGATCTGGCAGGCACGGGCCGAGGTACGCGAGCGCGGCATCCAACCGCCGCCACCCGCTCTCCGCGATGCGCACTACGCCGGCGCCCGCACGCGAGGCCATGGCGAGGGTTACGTCTCACCCCACGACAACCCGATCCGGGCGACATCGACCTACCTCCCCGACGGACTCGAGAGCCAGACGTACTATGTGCCCTCGGGCAATGGAGAGGAGACGGACGATGGCAGTCGGGACAGGTGATCGAGCACCGGAGTTCGACCTCGAGGACGCGTACGGAAAGCCGCGCCTGAACCTGGGCACCTTCCGAGGCAAGCGGAACGTCCTCCTCGTGTTTCACCCATTTGCCTTCACCGCCGTCTGTCGCGACGAGGCGCTCGATCTCCAGGCCAACCTCGAATCGTTCGACAACGCAGAGACTGACGTCGTCTTCGTGTCGTGTGACTCGTCCGCCGCTCGCCAGGCGTGGAAGAAGGAACTCGGTGCTACCTACACATTCGCCTCTGACTTCTGGCAGCACGGAGCGACAGCCCGTGCCTATGGCGTCTTCGACGAGGAGACCGGCGCCCCGCTTCGCGGAACATTCCTGATCGACAAGGAAGGCACCGTGATCTGGTCGCTCGTGAAAGAGGGCCGCCGCACCGAGATGGTGCCGGACTCCCTGGAAGCGCTCGACGCTTGACGAGGGTGCTCCACGTCGAGACGTGGGGTGACGCCGATGCTCCTCGCGTCGTCTGCCTTCACGGGATCACGGGGCGCGGCGCGGGCTGGCACAGGCTCGCGGAGGGGTGGCTCGGCGACCGGCACGTCCTCGCACCGGACCTGATCGGCCACGGGGCATCGCCTCACGAGCCTCCGTGGAGTATCGGGGAGCACCTCGACTCGCTCGTCGCGACACTCGGGACGGAACCGTCGGCATGGATCGGGCACTCCTTCGGAGGCCGCCTGGCACTCGAGCTCGCGGCCCGGAGACCGGCGCTCGTGGAGCGGATCGTCCTCCTCGACCCCGCGATTCACCTCGATCCGGTCATCGCCCTGCACGTCGCCGAGCTCGCCCGGGAGGACCGCTCGTATGCGTCGTTCGACGAGGGCGTCGATCGCCGCTTCGAGGAGAGCGGGCTGCATCGCACGCCGAGACAGAACGTCGTGGAGGACCTGGAGGGGTTCCTCGTCGCCGACGACGATGGCCGCTGGCGATACCGCTACAGCCAGGCCGCAGTGGTGGCCTCGTACGGCGAGATGAGCAGCGCGCCACCGCCGTTCGAGGACGCCCGTCTCCCGACGATGCTCGTGCTCGCGGAGGATTCGTACGTCCGGTACGACGATCTGATCGACGATCATCGGGCTGCGCTCGGCGACCTGCTCGAGGTCGTGACCGTTCCCGGCGGCCACACGGTGCTGTGGGACGCGCTCGAAGAAACGGCCGACGCGATCTCGACGTTCCTCCGTGGTTAGACCTCGGGCCCGGGCGACAGGCTGACGCCTGTCGCCCACATCGCCCTAGGCGACATATTCGTCGGCGATCGAGAGAACGTCGTCGAGGACGGCGACGCCTTCCTCGGCTTCCTCTCGGGTTACGGTCAGCGGCGGCACGACCATGACGACATTCCAGTGCGTCATCAGGTACAGGCCGCGATCGAGCGCTGCCTTCGCCATGCGCGCAACGGGGGCTGCAGCCTCGCCCGAAGCGTTGAACGGCACGAGCATCTCGCGCGTCTCGCGGTTCTTGACGAGCTCGATCCCCTGGAAGCACCCGAGCCCGCGCACCTCGCCGATCGATGGGTGCTTTGCCTGCAGGGCTCCGAGCGCATCCCGGAAGTAGTCACCCATTGCGGCGGCGTTCTCGACGATGCCTTCTTCGCGGAAGGCCTCGATCGAAGCGACCGCAGAGGCACAGGCCAGCGGATGGCCGGCATAGGTCAGCCCTCCGGGGAAGAACCTGTCGCGCACCTGGTCGACGATCTCACCGCGCGCGATCATCGCGCCAAGCGGCACATACCCGGAGTTGATGCCCTTCGCGACGCAGAGGATGTCCGGGACAACATCCCAGTGCTCGCACGCAAACCACTTGCCGGTGCGGCCGAACCCCGCCATCACTTCGTCGAGAATCAACAGGATCCCGTGGCGGTCGCAGACCTCGCGCACGCTCTGGAGGTAGCCGTCGGGTGGCACGATGATCCCGTTCGTGCCCGTCACGGTCTCGAGGATGATCGCAGCGACGGTGTGCGCGCCCTCGTACTCGAGAATCTCCTCGAGATGCGGCGCCCCCGTACAGACCGGGCACGGATCCGGATGTCCGGCAGGACAGCGGTATGTGTAGGGATCGAACGCGCGCACGATGCCCGCCATCCCCGGTTCGACCGCCCACCGGCGCGGGTCACCGGTCAGCGAGACGGCGCCATGTGTTGCCCCGTGGTAGGAGCGGTAGCGCGCAATGATCTTGTGCCGGCCCGTAACCATGCGAGCGAGCTTGATCGCGTTCTCGTTCGCCTCGGCGCCACCGTTCGTGAAGAAGGAGACCGAGAGGTCGCCGGGCGTGACCTCGGCGAGCATCTTGCCGAGCTGCGAGCGGGACTCGTTGGCCATCGGCGGCCCGATCGTGCAGAGCTTGTCGGCCTGATCCTTGATCGCCTGGATGATCTTCGGATGCTGGTGCCCGATGTTGACGTTGACGAGCTGGGAAGCGAAGTCGAGGTAGCGCTTGCCGTCGTAATCCCAGAAATAGCGGCCCTCGGCGCCCGCAACCGCAATCGGGTTGATCGCGTTCTGCACCGACCACGAGTAGAGAACGTGCTCCTTGGCGTCGGCGACGATCTGTGCGCCGAGATTCGGGTCTGTCTCGATCGTGGTCATCCTGAGGCTCCTTAAGTCGCTCGTTCGTCCGATCGTAGCGCGCTGCGGGTGAAGGCAAATAGGTCAATCGGAGGCAACACGCTGATCAACCGTTTCGATGACCTCCACCCGCGTGGAAGCTCGACCAGAGGCATCGAACCCGGTCGAACCGTTCAGGGCGCGCGCTCAGCGTTGCCCGTGACCGCCGGGAGAGATCGCGGGCACGGCACGCCGGTACTGGGCTGGGGCACGAGCGGTTGCCTGCAGCTCAGCTGCCGCGTGCCACGCCCAGCGTGGGTCCGAGAGCATTCCTCGCGCGAGGGCCACCATGTCGGCCTGTCCGGAGGCGACGATCTCCTCTGCCTGATGCGGGTCGGTGATGAGGCCGACGGCGATCGTGGGGATGCCCGACGACGCTCTGATCGCCGCTGCCAGGGGCACCTGGTACCCGGGCTTGATCGGAACGGCCTGGAGCCGAGAGACGCCCCCGCTCGACGCATCGATCCAGTCGACCCCGCGCACCCGAAGCTCGTCGGCGAACGCGAGCGTCTGGTCGAGGTCCCAGCCTCCCTCCACCCAGTCGGTCGCCGACACGCGAACGCCCAACGGACGATCGGCAGGCCAGGCTTCGCGAACTGCCGCGACAACCTCCAGCGGAAAGCGCATCCTTCCCTCCAACGACCCTCCGTACTCGTCATCCCTGTGGTTGGCGATCGGGGAGAGGAACTGGTGCAACAGATACCCGTGGGCCGCGTGCAGCTCTATCGCATCGAATCCAAGGCGTTCCGCCCGCTCAGCGGAGCAGACGAAGGCGTCAGCGATACGGGGTAGCTCGTCGACTGCGAGAGCGCGGGGGGCGCGCTCGCCGTCCGCATGTGGCGTAGCCGAGGGCGCCACCGCCTCCCACGCTCCCTCGGCTTCGGTGAGCTGGCCGCCGCCGTCCCACGGACGACGGCTCGACGCCTTGCGACCAGCGTGGGCGAGCTGGATTGCCAGGGGCATGGGCGAGTGCCGACGGACGATGTCGAGCACGCCGCGCAGGGCAGCCTCGTTGGCGTCGCTCCAGAGCCCGAGGCAGTCGGGCGTGATCCGCCCCACAGGGTCGATTGCGGTCGCCTCGAGTATCAGGAGCCCGGCGCCGCCGAGCGCGAGGTGGCCGAGATGGATCACGTGCCAATCGCTCGCGTTCCCATCGGCCGCGGAGTACTGGCACATCGGCGAGATCACGACCCGGTTCTCGAGGGTCAGGCCCCGCAGCTCGATCGGCTCGAACAACGCGCTCACAGACGTTCTCCTTGCGAAGTTGCGACGTCGATCTCCACCTCGGACGCAGTCGCCCTACGGCCCGAGGACGGCCGCAGCGAGCCGCCGCAGCTGCCCGATGCCAACGCTGTCGGCGTCATCGCCGATCGGCTGGATGCAGACATGGTCGGCGCCGGCCTGGAGGTGCTCCAGAACGCGTCCACGGATCGCATCCTCATCGCCCCACGCAACCAGCGCGTCGACGAGCGTGTCGCTGCCGCCGTCCGCGAGATCGTTGTCGTCAAACCCGAGCCAGCGCAGGTTGTCGGTGTAGTTCGGCAGAGTCAAGTACCAGGCGAGCGCCTGGCGCCCGCGCCGACGAGCCTCGGCCGGGTCGTTCTCCAGCAAGACGAACTGCTCGGTCGCGAGGATCCTGTCCGGGCCGAGGAGCTCGCGGGCGCGTCGGGTGTGCTCCACGGACACGAGATACGGGTGGGCACCGTCGGCCATCTCGGCCGCGAGCTCGAGCATGGCGGGCCGCAGCGCCCCGAGAAGGCGCGGAACCGGCTTCGCGGGCCGCGGCCCAGTGTAATCGGCAGCATCCATTGCCTCGAGATACGCGCGCATCGTTGCGACGGGCTTCCCGTAGGAATGGCCCCTGGGGGTGACCTGGGGCGGGTGACTGACGCCCATGCCCAGCACGAAGCGGCCGGGATACGCCTCGGCAAGCGCGTTCGCGCCGGCGACCATCGCCATCGGGTCGCGAACCCAGATGTTGGCGATCCCGCTCGCGACCACGATCTCCCGCGTCGCCGCGAGAAGGAGTGCCCCATGGCTGAGCGACTCCTTGCTGTTGTGCGCCTCGCTGTACCAGAGGGTGCCGTACCCGAGCTCCTCGACCTCTGCCGCAACCTCTCGCTCAACGGCGGCCGGCGCCCATCCGAGAGCGCCGAGCCAGACTCCAACGCGACCGAGCTCGATCATGAGGCGCTCCCCTCAGAGGAACCATCCGCGCCGTCGGAACGGCTAGGGGAATGACCGAGCATCCGGGTACAGAGTCTAGGCGCTCGACGCACGTTGGTCGCGGAGAAAGGCATAGACCTCGGTGTGATCACTCCCCGGCAGGCCCGCGTCGGCTGAGTCCCAGAGGGCCCTCACCGTGGCCGCGATCTCGTGCGGTGTGCCAGCGGCGGCCGCCTCCTCTGTGAACAGGCGCACGTCCTTGGCCATCAGTCCGGTCGCGAAGCCCGAGTCGAATGTTCCCGTGAGGACACGCTGCACGAACTTGACGGCCGACGCGTTGCTGCGCCCGGTGGAGACGTTGACGACGTCCAGAATCGTCTCGAACCGGAGACCCTGAGAGAGCCCAAACAACACTGCCTCCGCCGTGGCCGCCGTGGCAGTTGCCGAGAGGTAGTTGTTGAGAAGCTTGAGGGCCTGCCCCTGTCCGGCCTTCGTACCGACGTGAAAGACGTGCTTTGCCATCGCCTCGAGCTCGGAACGATGACTCTCGAGCAGGTCGGCCGGCCCGGCCCACATGACGGATATCGTCGCCGCCAACGCACCGCTGCGACCACCTGAGACAGGAGCATCGATATAGGAGATCCCCGCGGCGCTCGCCACTTCGTACGCCTGCTGGGCGAGCTCGATCCCGACCGTGGAGAGGTCGACGACGGTCTCGACGCTGCGGTCACGCGCGGCACCAACCTCGGAAACAACCTCGAGGACGGCGGCACCGTCGGGAAGGCTGAGAAAGACCGTCTGCGTGCTCGCGGCAAGGTCGTCCAGGGACGTTGCCGCACGCACCCCCGCAGGCGCTCGCTCGAGCGTGCCCGCTGCATCGAATACGACGAGCTCCACCCCCGATCGGCAGAGGTTCGCCGCCATCGGCCCTCCCATGTTCCCCAGCCCGACAAAGCCGCACCTGCGAGGCGTCGTCACGCCGCCTCGTCAGGATCGATCCCCTGCTCGGCGAGTACCTCCCGCGCCAGCCGGAACGCCTCGACGCCGGCCGGAACGCCGCAGTAGGCGGTGACCTGCAGCAGGACTTCCTTGAGCTCGTCGAGCGTGCAACCGTTCTTCAGCGCGCCACGAAAGTGAATCTTGAACTCGTGCGGCCGGTTGAGCGCCGAGAGCATGCAGAGGTTGAGCATGCTTCGCGTCTTGCGCTCCAGCACTCCCCGAGCCCATGTCCCACCCCAGCAGAACTCCGTCACGAACTCCTGAAACTCGCGGTTGAAGCTGTCGGCGCCCTCCAACATCCGGTCGACGTAGTCGGCACCGATGACGTCACGCCGAACCGCGAGCCCCGCGTCATAGCGTTCCTTAGACATGCGTCCTCCCGTCGTCGCGTTCACTGTGCGGCACACTAGTACGTCGTGTCTGAACGTTTCACCGGGTTCCTTCGAGCACACATCGTCGCGGCGCCCGCCCGGCCCGGATCGAGCTCGAGTTCAAGGCCGACGATAAGCCTCCAATCGACACGTAAACACGGCGAGAGCGCCGACGGGCACGTGATGCCGGGCTGTTTCCGAGCGTGGAGCCTACGAGAAGAGGCGTTCACCGGCCGGATCGAACAGCGGCTGCTCGCAGACGACGGCCCGGCGGCGCTCCCCGAGGATTCCGACCGTGAGCTCCGTGCCCACCGTGGCATGCCCGATCGGAAGGTACGCGAGCGCGATCGAGCGTTCTACCGTGTGCCCGTAGCCGCCGGACGCGACGTAGGCAACCGGACGCTCGCCGCGCGCATAGACGGGCTCGAGTCCGTGGGCGTCGACGCCGTCGGCATCGACGACGAGACAGGAGAGCGCATGCGTGGAACCTTGCTCGCGCTCGCGCAGGAGCGCCTCGCGTCCGATGAAGTCGCCCTTGTCGAGCGCGACGAAGCGCTCGAGCCCCGCCTGGAGAGGCGACCAGTCGGCAGACATGTCCGCGCCCCACAGCCGGTAACACTTCTCGAGGCGCATGGACTCGAGCGCCCGGTAGCCGAAGTCGACGAGGCCGAGATCGTCGCCTGCCTCGAGGAGCAGGTCGTAGAGGGCCCGCTGCTCCTCGATCGGGTGGTGTAACTCCCAGCCGAGCTCACCAACGTACGACACCCGCACCGCGAGCACGCACCCACGCCCGACCTCGATGTGGCGAGCACGGAAGAAGGGGAAGTTCTCGTTGGAGAAGTCGTCTCGCGAGACCATCTGCATCAGTTTGCGCGACTGCGGCCCCGCGATCGTGAGCACGCCGTAGCGGGGGGTGACGTTGTCGATCTCCACTGACCCGTCGACCGGGGAGTGGTGCTCGATCCAGGCCAGATCGTGCGTCTCCGTCGCTGCCGCCGAGACCACGTAGTAGCGGTCGGGCGCGAGGAGCGCGATCGTGACGTCGGTCTCAACGCCTCCCTTTGGGGTGCACATCTGCGTGAGCGCCATCTTCCCCAGCTCGGTTGGCAGCCGGTTCGCACAGAGCCGATCGAGCAGCGCCTTGGCGCCCTCGCCGCTGACGACGAATTTTGCAAAGCTCGTCTGGTCGAGCACGCCCACACCGGCGCGCACCGCACGGCACTCCTCTCCGACGGCGTCGAACCAGTTGCCGCGACCGAACGAGTACTCGTCGCGGGCGTCACCGGGGGTCGCAAACCACAGCGGGCGCTCCCATCCGGAGCGCGTGCCCATCACGGCACCTTTGGAGACTAGGCGGTCATAGAGAGGGTCGGTCTTGAGGGGGCGTCCGGCCGGGCGCTCCTCCTCCGGGAAATGAATCTTGTACTCGTCCTCGAACACCTCCGACGCCCGCTGAACGATGTAGGAGGTCGAGCGCGCGTAATCACCGAACCGCCGGACGTCGAGCTCCCACATGTTGTCGCTCGGCTGGCCGTCCACGATCCACTCGGCGGCGTACTTGCCGGCACCGCCGCCGAACACGATTCCGAAGATCGAGAAGCCTGCGAGCACGTGCAGCCCCGGCTGGCCCGGCACGGGCCCCATCAAGCATCGGCCGTCGGGCGTGTATCCGTCGGGCCCGTTGATCACCGTCTTGATTCCGACCTCGCCGAAGCGTGGAATGCGCCCGGCAGCGGCGACCAGACAGTCCTCGATCTGTTCGAGGTTCGACGGCAGAAGCTGGCCGTGGAAACCCTCGGGAATTCCATCGAGCGCCCAGGTGAGGGGGTTGCGTTCGAACGGTCCGATGATCAGGCCACCGCCCTCCTGGCGTGCGTAGAACGAGTTGTCCGGATCGCGGAAGACCGGCAGCTCGACCGTGCGCGACTCGACCTCGGGCATCGGATCCGTCATCAGGTAGTGGTGCTGCATTGGGACGATCGGCAGCTCGATGCCGGCGAGTCGTCCAACCTCGCGGGACCACTGGCCCGCGGCGATGACGACGTGCTCGGCCCGAATGTTGCCGTCGGGTGTCGAAACGGTCCAGCCGCCGCGCTCACGCGCAAGTCGGGTCACCCGCGTGTGACGCAGGATGGTGGCGCCGCGATCGACGGCCCCTTTCGCGAGTGCGTTCGTCAGGCTTGTCGGATCGATGTGCCCGTCGGTCGGCAGGTATGCGGCGCCGAGGACGCCGTCGGGTCGGGCGAGCGGGAACAGCTCGAGCGCCCTCTCGGACGAGACGATCTCGAACGGCACCCCGACGCTCTCGGCGATCCCGCCGACATGCTCGAACTGCTGCAAACGATCGTGGGTCGTACCGATCCGGACGCTGCCGCACTGGTGGAAGTCGACCGGGAGCCCCGTCTCCTGCTCGAGCGCCCCGTACAGCTCGACCGAGGTGCGGAGTAGCTGCATGAGGTTGATGCTCTGGATGAACTGGGTGCAGAGGCCGGCGGCGTGCCACGTCGATCCGCTCGTGAGCTCGTTCGCCTCGACCAGGGCGACGTCGCTCCAGCCGAGCCGCGTGAGGTGGTAGAGCGTCGAGACGCCGCCGATGCCGCCGCCCACGACGACGACGCGTGCCTCGGCGATCACAGGCGTCCGTCGTCCGCGCGCGCGGCGACCGTATCGTGGAAGCTCCGCCAGGCCCGACGGATGATGTCGACCGCCTCGTCGGGCTCTCCACGCTCGAGCGCTGCGATCAGGTCATGGCGGTACGAGCTTCCGACCTCGGCGATCGATTCCTGGTACCAGAGGTAGAGGACGCGGTCGAAGCGTGGGCCGATCGATGACAGCGCCCGGTGAAACTCCACGTTGCCGGTCGCCGCGTACACGATTCCGTGCAGGGCGTGGATGCCGGCCAGCGCCTCGGTCAGCTCGCCAGACGCTGCGTGCGCCGTCGCGCGGTTTAGCGCGGCGCGCATCGCGCCGACCTCCTCCGCGCCGAGCGCCGGGACGCCGAGCTCGTAGGCGCGCACCATCAGGACCTCCATCACTTCGAGGACGTCGAGCGCGGTGCGCTTCGTGAGCGGCGCGACGCGGTGCGCACGGCGCGGCAACTCCTCGACGAGCCCGTCGGCGACGAGGCGCTTGACCGCCTCGCGCACCGGCATCGTGCTGAGCCCGAACGACGCCGCCAGGTCGTCGATCACGAGCGGAGCGCCCGGCTCGAGACTGCCCGAGACGATCGCCTCACGGAGGCTGACGAAGGCCTGGTCGCGCAGATAGGTGGGGTGGATTGGGGTCAGCGAGCTCACGTTGCAATCTTCCTCGCGATCGTGTAAAGATATTCATATCTGAGATCTGAGAGCAAATCAAGGAGAGCGAGAACGCGCGTGTCCGAGTCGCACTACTTCGATCCTTCTGCCTGGCGACTCATCCCGGGCCACACGGTGCACGTCGTCATCGACGACCAGAACGACTTCCTGCATCCGGAGGGGTGGTACGCCACCCACGAGATCGACATCGAGCACATGCGCCGGGTGATCGAGCCGACGAAGACCCTCAACGCGGAGTGCCGGGCCCGCGGCGTGCCGATCGTGTGGACGCGGCACGGCACCCGCGGTATCGACGACGGCGGCCCGTTCATGGCAAAACGGGTCCTCCTCTCCGAGGGCGGGCTCCGGACGGGAACGTGGGGATTCGAGATCCTCGACGAGCTCGACGCGCGTGAGGAGGACTGGGCGGTCGAGAAGACCCGTCTGTCGGGGTTCTTCCAGACCAACCTGGAGCAGATCCTGCGAGCGCTCGGCGCCGAGACGGTGCTCATCACGGGCGTCCTGACGAACCAGTGTGTTGGAGCGACGTGCAAGGACGCGCTGTTCCGCGACTTCAAGCCGATCGTGGTGGAGGAGTGTGTCGGTACGGCGACACCCCACCTCCACGATCCTGCAATCGAGATGATCCGGGTCGGCTGGGGACAGGTGAACACGCTCGAGCAGACGCTCGGCGAGCTCCGCACGTTCCCGCTCGCCGACGACTAGAGAGGAGGAGAAGTTGATGGGCACGATCGGCTCCCAGTTCCTGGCGCAGGATTTCGAGGAGTGTGTCGCGTCGGTGCAGAAGGCGGAGGAGGCGGGCTACAGCCACGCCTGGTTCGTCGACTCACAGCTCCTCTGGCAGGACTGCTACGTCTACATGGCCCACGCGCTCGCAGCGACCCAGAGGATCGTTGTCGGCACGGCGGTCACGAACCCTTACACGCGTCACATCACGGCCACGGCCAGCATGTTCACGACTCTGGCCGGACTCCATCCACGGCGCCTCGCGCTCGGAATCGGACGGGGTGACAGCTCGGTGCGGACGATGGGCCTGAATCCCGTCAAGACGTCGGTGCTGGAAGAGTCGGTCGTGCTGCTACGGGAGTTGATGGCAGGTCGGCACGTGACGATCAACGACGCCGACGTGCACCTGCGCTGGCTCGACCACGACCCGGCGATCCCGATCATGATGCCCGCGACAGGGCCGAAGAACCTGCGTGTGGCCGGCGCCCTTGCCGACCGCGTGATGCTCTACGTCGGCGTCAACGAGACGTCCGTCCGCTGGGCGATCGCCCACGTTCGGGCGGGCGCCGAGGCGGCGGGGCGCGACCCGGACGCCGTCAAGCTTTCACTCCTCACCGCCATGTGGGTGAGCGACGACCAGCAGGAGGCCTGGGACCGCTGCCGCTGGGCGCCGGCGGCGTGCGCAAACCACATCGCCGACACCATGAAGCGCAACAAGGCCCACGGCATGCCCGAGACGATGACGCGGCTACCGCAGAGTCGCGACGACTACGACTACTACGCGGGCCACCTTTCGTCGGACGCCGATCACACGGCCTTCCTGACCGGCGAGCTCATCGACGACTTCGGGATCGCAGGCTCCGCCGACAAGGTTCGCGCGAGGGTGCAGGAGCTCTTCGGCCTCGGCATCGACGAGATCTCGTGCGCCTACCAGAACGGGAACTTCGACCAGATGGACACCGTCGGCCGCGAGATCATCTCCGCCGTCGCGACCACGACAACCCAGGAGGCGGACAGAGGATGAAGCGCATCGGAGTCGACGTCGGCGGCACTTTCACGGACCTGATCCTCGTCGATGAGGAGTCGGGCCGGGTCACGGTCGACAAGGTTCCCTCCACGCCCGACGACCCTGCCCGAGGCGTCGTGGACGGGGTTCGACGACTATGCGAGAAAGCGGATGTTCCTCTGAGCGAGGTCGACAACCTCCTGCATGGAACCACGGTGGCGACGAACATCGCGCTCACCCACACCGGAGCCGAGGTCGGGATGATCACGACGGAAGGCATGCGCGACATCCTTCATATCGCCCGACACAAGAAGCCCCTCAACTTTTCGCTTCAGCAGGAGCTGCCCTGGCAGTCACGGCCACTCGTCAAGCGCCGCCACCGGCTGACGGTGAAGGAACGGGTGATCGTGCCGAACGGAGAGGTGCTCGTCCCACTCGACGACGACGAGGTGCGCGAGCGTGTCCGCGAGCTCCGCAGCGCGGGCGTCGAAGCCGTCGCAGTGTGCTTCCTCCACAGCTATCTCAACCCGGAACATGAGCAACGCGTCAAGGAGATCCTGCTCGAGGAGTTCCCGGAGGCCTACCTCTCCGTCTCGAACGAAGTATTGCCGCTCTACCGGGAGTTCGAGCGCTTTTCGACCGTCGCGCTCAACGCCTACGTCGGGCCGAAGGTCTCGAAATACCTGGAGCGCTTCGACGAGGCGATGAGCGACTCGGGCCTCCGCCACGGCGTGCAGCTGATGCAGTCCTCGGGAGGCATGGCGACGGTGGAGTCGGCCGCGCAGAGGCCCGTCAACCTGCTCATGTCCGGCCCGGTGGCAGGGCTGATCGGCGGTATCTGGGCAGGCCGGATGGCCGGCTTCGACAACGTCGTGACGCTCGACATCGGTGGCACGTCTGCCGACATCGGGGTGGCCGCGGGCGGCCAGCTCCGCATGCGCCACCTACTCGACACGAAGATCGGTGACTACCAGGCGATGGTGCCGATGGTCGACATCGACACGATCGGCGCCGGGGGCGGCTCGATCGCGTACGTCGACCAGGGGGGCGTGTTCCGCGTTGGCCCCCAGTCGGCCGGTGCCGACCCGGGCCCAGCATGCTACGGGCGCGGCGGCACACTGCCGACCTCCACTGACGCGCAGCTCGTGCTGGGCCGCCTCCGCTCCGACCGAGGGCTACTCGGCGGGGCGATGGATCTCGACCGCGACCTCGCCGAGCGGGCGGTGAGCACGATCGCCGACCAGCTCGAGATGACAGTTGAGGAAGCTGCGCTCGGAGCGCTGCAGATCCAGAAGTACGGGATGACCCAGGCGATCGAGCTCAACTCGGTGCGGCGCGGCTACGACCCGCGCGAGTTCACTCTCGTCGCCTCCGGCGGGGCCGGGCCACTCTTTGCGTGCGACATAGCGCTCGAGCTCGAGATCGCTCGTGTACTCGTACCACCCCACCCTGGCATCCTCGCGGCGACAGGTCTGCTCGCAACGGACCTGCAACATGAGTTCGTCGCCACCGAGCGTCACGCGCTCAAGAACCTCGAGGCGTCAAAGCTGTCGGCGCGCCTCGACGAGCTCGTCGAGCAGGCCGTAGCCCAGCTCGACGCCGACGCCGTCCCGACCGACCGCCGCCTCGTGCGACGGCTCGCGGACTGCCGCTACGCCGGACAGGGGTACGAGGTGCGCACGGAGGTACCGGCCGGAGACGTGGACGACGCCTGGGTGAAGGAGCTCGAAGATCGGTTCCATGCCGCGCACGAGCTCGAGTACGGTCACCGGTTCGACGCGCCGATCGAGATCATCAACATCCGCGCCGTCGGCATCGGCCGCGTGGACGAACTGCAGCCGACGCGTGTCCCCGCCGGCGACGGCGACCCGGCCAACGCGATCACACAGGAACGCGACGTCGTGTTCGAGGTCGAGGGCAGGGCCGAACGGCACCCCACCCCGTTCTACGAGCGCGACAGGCTGCGCGCAGGCGACCGGCTCCTCGGCCCAGCGATCGTGGAGCAGTACGACACGACGACTGTGATCCCGCCGGGCCTCGAAGCAACGATCGACCATCACGGCAACATCGTGATCGACTGCACCACACGCCCGGGGGCCGGGGTCGGGCGCGGCGCCGGCCTCTCGACGCCGATCCTGATGCGAGTCGTCGGCGGCGCGTTCGCATCGATCGCAAAGGAGATGGCGGGTGTCCTCTACCGCATGTCGTACTCGTCGATCATCCGCGAGTCCGAGGACCTCGGTGCCGGCATCTTCGATCGCCATGGCAACAATCTGGCGGAGTCGGACTCGACGCCGATGTTCATGGGCGCAATGCCGAAGATCGTGAAGAACGTGATCAGGATCCTCGGCGACGACATCCACGACGGGGACGTGATCCTCCACAACGACCCGTATGCCGGCGCCACACACTCGCCGGACGTGGCGATCGTGATCCCGATCTTCCACGACGGCGTGATCGTCGGCTTTGCGGGAGCCTCGGCTCACGTGCTCGACATCGGAGGCGCCTATCCCGGGCTCGCCATCGACCTCGTCGACAACTGGTCGGAAGGCAACATCTACAGAGCCGTCAAGCTGCAGGAGAAGGGTGTCTGGCAGGACGGCCTGTGGAAGCACATCCTCGAAAACGTCCGCACGCCGAGCTTCAACAACGGCGACATCCAGGCGATGATCGCGGCGTGTGAGCTGGCACGCAGGCGCTACGCCGAGTTGCTCGGCCGCTACGGCGAGGAGACCGTGCTCAAGGTCGCCCAGGCGTGGCTCGAGTACTCGGAGAAGATGCTGCGACAGGAGATCGCGAAGGTGCCGGACGGCCGCTACGAGACGGATGTCGGCTGGCTCGACGACGATGGTCGCACGCGTGGTGTGCGGCTGCCGGTCAAGGTCGCGGTCGTGATCGAGGGCGACGAGATCACGTTCGACCTCACGGGCTCGAGCGACGAGGTCCCGACCGGCTACAACTGCCCCTACGAGGGCACGACCGTCTCGGCGATGACGTTCATCACGCGGATGATCTTCCTCGACGAGGCAACGTACCCCGTCTTCGTCCCGCAAAACGAGGGGATGTTGAAGCCGGTCAACGTGATCGCGCCGAAGGGCTCGATCTTCAACCCCAACTACCCGCGTGCCTGCTTCGCCCGGTTCTGCCAGGTGCAGCGAGCGGTCGACCTCGCGCTTCGGGCACTCGCCCCCGTCATCCCCGACAAGATCACGGCGGGAAACTCGGCCCATCTGGGCTTCCTCGCCTACTCGGGCTTCATCGAGGAAGAAGGCGAATACTGGGTGTACCTCGAGGTCGACGAGGGGTCGTACGGCGGCCGCCCGGGGCGCGACGGGCTCGACTCCGTCGACTGCCTGATCGCAAACACGCGCAACAACCCGATCGAGGAACTCGAATGGCGCTTCCCGATGCGGACGGAGCGCTACGAGCTCCGCGACGACCCGTGTGCCGCCGGCCAGTGGCGCGGTGGCATCGGCATGGTGCGCGTGAACCGGTTCCTCGTCGACACGATCGTGTCGTGCGAGGGCGATCGCTACGAATCCGACCCGCCGTGGGGGATCTTCGGCGGCCACGAGGGCACGCTCGCATACGGCAAGGTGACGGGGCCTGATGGGACGGTCGAGTTCTGGCCGGCGAAGTTCACCGGCAAGACGCTGCTGGCCGGGTCCACGATCGAGCTCGCGGTGCCGAACTCGGGCGGCTACGGCGACCCGCTCGAGCGCGACCCCGCCGCGGTACTCTCCGACGTCCTCGACGGATTCACCACGATCGAGCTCGCCGAGCGCGACTACGGCGTTGTGCTCGATCCGGATGCCCTGACGCTCGACCCAACCGCAACCGCGCAGCTCCGCGCCGAGCGGTTACGGCCGGCCATCACTACCTGAGACCCGTTCCGCGAAGGAAGAAGGGAGACGCACATGTCAAGGAGCAACGAGGTCGTCGAGGCGCTCGCGAAGATCTTCGACGCCGACACCGGGATCTACCAGCAACGCGGCTTCCAGCGCCGCATCGGCTTTGGCAGCCGGCCGGCACTCGTCCACATCGATCTTGCGAACGCGTGGACACGTCCGGGGCACGCGTTCTCGTGCGACGAGATGGACGTGATCATCCCGTCGGTGCAACGCCTCAACGAAGCAGGACGCGCCAAGGGAATCCCGATCGTGTACACGACGACGGCGTACACGAACACCGAGGGGAAGAACGGTGACACCGGGCTGTGGAGATTCAAGATCCCGGTGGAGCTACTTCACATCGACGATCCTGCTGTCCAGATCGACGACCGGATAGCTCCTGCGCAGGACGACCTCGTGATCGTCAAGAAGCGCGCGAGCGGCTTCCACGGCACCAATCTCTCGAGTCATCTCAACGCCCACGGCGTCGACACGGTGATCCTCACTGGCGTCACGATGGCGGGATGCGTGCGCCACACGTGCGAGGACGCGATCGCCGAGGGGTTCCGGCCGATCGTGGTCCGTGAGGCAGTCGGTGATCGCGTACCAGGCGTGGTCGAGTGGAACCTGTTCGACATCGACGCCAAGTTCGGCGACGTCGAGCCGCTCGAGCGCGTGCTCGCATATCTGGACGGGATCGAGCCATTCATGAGCCGGGTGGACATGGCGTAGCGCCTACGTCGCCTGTTGGGCGTCCGTCGTCGGCTCCGCCAACTGCGCGAACGCCTGCTCGAAGACCTCGTCGGATTGCGCGCCGAGCACGATCAACCGGCGGTCGAGCAGGAACGCCGGGATTGCGTTGATCCCCGCGGCATGCGCCCGAGCGGTTGCCTGCGCGACCTCCGGCCCGTAGAGCTCTCCCTGGATCGCATCGTCAGCTCCTTCGAGACCGAGCTCCGCGGCGAGCAGGCGGAGGACGTCCAGATCACCGATGTTCAGTGCCTGTTCCCAGTAGGCCAGCATGAGTCGATCGTGCGTCTCGGCGTGCCTCCCCTGTACGCGTGCAAGCTCGGTGAGACGGAGGGCCGCGCGCGAGTTCGGCACGATCTCGGGAGGTGGGTTGTAGACGAGGCCCTCGCGCTCGAACCAGCGCCCGAGGTTCTCGTGGAAGGGCTCGCCGTAGCGGCGTATGAGCTCCGAGCGTGGGATCCCCTCGACTGGATACTCGGGGTGGAGGTCAAACGGCAACCACTCGACCTCGGCACCGAACCGGCGCTCGAGCCGCTCGGCCGTACGCTGGCCGATACGACAGAACGGTCAGATGTAGTCCGACCAGATCAGGATCTCGTGTGCCGCCACGAGGTCTACCCTAACCCTGCCCGGCCGTCCCGCGCACGCGGGCCTCGGCAGCCTTCACGAGCCCGGTGACCGCCTCGTTTACAGGCGCCTCGGCACCCACCGTCCGCGCAGCACGCGGGATCGCGCCGTTGATCGCATCGATCTCCGTCCGCCGGCCCGCCTTCAGGTCGAGGAGCAGGGAGGGTTGGGCCGCTGGAATGCTCGAGCCGAAGGCCCGCACGTACTCGACCGGATCGTCGAACGACAGCGAAATTCCGAGGGAACGTGCGACGTCGTACGCCTCGACGGCGCAGCGGGACGCGACCGACCACGCGTGCGGGTCGTTCATCGCCTCGCCGATCGTCAGGTCGAGCAGGGCGCACGTCGCGCTGAAGCACGCGTTGCAGACGAGCTTTTCCCAGACGAGGGCGTCCGCATCGTCGTATGTCTCCACTCTGAAGCCGGCGGCACGCCACACGTCGGCGAGGCGCTCGAGACGCGCTGTCACCGGTCCCCGCCGCTCGCCGAGGCGAATGAGCTCCATCCCCTCGTGGTGGGCTGCTCCCGGAGCGCTGACGGAGGCCCCGAAACCCCCCGCGACGCCCACGAGAACTCGATCGTTCCCGACGGCGTCTCGGCCGAAGACGTCTGCGGCGACCTCGACGCTACCGAGGCCGTTCTGGATCGGCAACACGACGGTCGTGCTGCCGATCAGCGGAAGCGCCGCAAGGGCCGCCTCGCGGACGTCCATCGCCTTCGTCGCAATCACGATCAGGTCGACCTCACCGACCTCGACCGGGCTCGTCGTGGCGCCGACCTGCACATTCCGCTCGCCGCTCGCGCCGGCAAGGCGGAGGCCGTTCTCCCGAATGGCGGCAATGTGTGCCTCCCAGGTATCCACCACCCACACCTCGTTGCCGGCGTCCGCGAGCAACCCGGCGTAGACGCAGCCCATCGCGCCGGCCCCGACGACTCCGATCTTCACAGGAAAGAGACCCTGGGGCCGAGAAGATGTGGTCGGGACTCGCTCACCAGCGGATGCTCCATCGAATCGCGGACGTTTGTCTCGACTGTCCCGGGGGAGGATACAGCCCTGCGCGCCCCACGCGGGGGTCGCGCGAAGATCCCGGGAAGACCGCAGGCAGATCGGGAGCAAGCACGGATGCGGCCGCTGGCCTTCTCGACGATCCTTGAGACACCGACAGGAAGGACAGACATGAACGTGCGCGAGTTGATGACAACCACAGTCGTCACGGTCGGGCCAGATGCAACCGTCAAGGAGGCAGCGTCCCTGTTGGCCGAAAACGGTATCTCAGGCCTGCCCGTCGTGGACGACGAGGGGGCGGTCGTGGGCGTCTTCTCCGAAGCCGATGTCCTCGTGAAGGAGACCACCGCCGGGGGCCGTCGTCGAGGCGCCACACACTGGCTGCTCGACCCACAGGATCCGGAGTTCGAGAGCCGGTTTGCCGCAACGACGGTGCGTCAGGCGATGTCCTCGCCGGCATTGACCATCGACGCGGGTCGGCCCGTGGTCGAAGCCGCGACGAGGATGCTCGACAACGACGTGAACCGCTTGCCGGTCGTCGACCCGGACGGGAAACTCATCGGCCTCGTCAGCCGCGGAGATCTCGTGCGCGCGTTCGTTCGCTCGGACGAGGCGATCCGCCGGGAGATCGAAGACGATCTCCTTCGTGGCGGTCTCTGGGTCGACCATCCGGACGACATCCGCGTCGAGGTGACCGCGGGAGAGGTGATCCTCTCGGGCAGGGTCGACTCGAAGGCCGACGCGGAGATCGTGCCTCTGCATATCCGCCAGGTTCCCGGCGTCGTCGGCGTCACGTCCAGGCTCACGACCCGCGACGAGGGAGAACCCGCGCGCTAGCAGCGTAATCGAGGCTCGCGGGCCTGCGTCGAGTTCGATGCTCCCCTCGACACTTACGCACACGAGCTGCTCGGGCTCGTTCAAGCGGATCTGCTCCCCGAGGGATCGTCCCGTCGCGGCGACGCGACCGAGACTCCGACGATACATGGCCCACTCGAGCCGGATGCGCTCTGTGGCGCGCGGCCGCACGGGCGCGAACGGTGCGTGCCGATGCACTAGGGTCGCTGATTGTGCGCCGCGTGCCTGCCGAGAGCCTTCTCCTCGCGACGGTTGTCTTCTGGAGCTTCAACTTCACCGCGCTTCGCTATGCGATCACACACGGATTCGAACCGCTCGCGTACGCACCCCTCCGCTGGTTGCTCGCCGGGGTAGCACTCGCGCTTCTCGCGCGGCTGCGGAAGCACAGCCTCAGGATCGGCCGGCGCGACCTCGCCATCGTCGGAGCTGCCTCGGTCGCAGGGATCGTCATCAACCAGGTGGCGTTCGTCTACTCCCTCCGTCTCTCCTCGGCGGCAACCGTCGCCCTCGTGTTCGGAACTCTGCCGATCTTCGTCTCGATCGTCGCGCAGCTGACCGGCGTCGAAAGCCTGAACAGACGACACTGGCTCGCGACCATCACGTCGTTCACAGGCGTCGTGCTCGTCGCCGTCGGGGCGCCGGGGGGTCTGTCGGCAAACGCGGGGGGGATCGCCCTCGCGCTCATCACCACATCGACCTTCGCCGTCTACTCCGTCGCGATTGCGCCGGCCGTGCGACGAAACTCGCCGCTCGCGGTGAACGCGATCAGCGCGCTGATCGGCGGGTGCTTGCTCGGCATCGTGAGCGCCACCGTGCTCGCCGGCGAGAGCTGGCAGGCCATCGACGGTCTCAGCTGGGCCGCGCTCCTCTACAGCGCCCTGATCTCGATCGTCCTCGGCAACCTCTTCTGGTTCACCGCCATCGACAGAGTCGGGCCTGGACGAGCCTCGCTGTTCGCGAACATCCAGCCGTTTCTGGGTGCTCTCTTCGCGGTGCTGGTCCTCTCGGAACGGCTCGGTGCCGGCCAACTCCTCGGTGGCTGCGTCATCGCCATGGGGATCGCGCTCGGAGGCCGCCCGCGGTTTGCGGCACCCCCGTCGGAGTAGGTGCTCGGGTGAGAAGCGCCGCCGCGATCCTCACCCGAGCGGCGCGATCTACCCGCGCAGAGGCACCGCATACGACGGCATCGGGGCACCTGTCGCCCCGCGCAACTTGAGCGGCATGCCGAGGAACGCGAACTCGTACTGCTTCTCCGCCGCGATCTCTTCCATGTCGACGACCTCGATGATCTGCGCCCCGGCGGTCGAGAACATGTAGGCGTGAACGGGCAGGAACACGTCCTTCTCCTCGGAGGGAAGCACCTCGAGACCGATCGTGTCGCCCGCGATGCACATCGCGCCCGCTTCTTCACAGAGCCACTTGCACGCCGGCAATCCGATCCCGGGTGTGTTGACGAGGTAGCCATCGAAGTCAGGCCAGACCGTCATCCGGCCGGTACGGACGAGGACGACGTCGCCCTTGTTGATCGTGGTCCCCTGCTTCGCGAGTGTGTCCTGGAGATCCTTCGGCGTGATCGCGTAGCTGTCCGGGAGGCACGTGACCCCGTGCATCCCGGCGACGTCCACGAGGACGCCGCGGGCGATCACCGGCGGGTACTTGTCGAGCCCGCCCTTGTTCCAGATCCGACTGCCGAGATCCTTGTCCTCGGTCCAGCCGTTCCAGAACTTGCCGTGATGACCGAGGTGATTGAGGGTGTCGATGTGCGTGCCGCAGTGGGTGTACATGTGGATCGAGTCGCCGCAGTACGAGTACTTCTCGTGGACGTGGCTGCCGACCCCGGAGAGGTTGTCGTTGACCGAGCCCTGCGGGGTGTGCGTCATCCAGATGCCGTATCCGGGGTCGCCCGCAGCGACCCAGGAGGGCATCCCGATGAAGTACTCGACGTTCATGTCGAAGACGTGCCTTCCGTCGAGGTGACCAAGGATCGCAGCATTGGTCTCGGGCGTGATCCAGTTGAGACGACCGATCTCATCGTCAGGCCCCCAGGGGCTCTTGGATACCTTCAGGCCATCTTGCTCGTGGAGCGCCTCGGGAACGAGCTCGGGGTCGGCCATGGCTCTGCCTCCTTCACGTCGACGGGGTGTAAGGACGAGCCTACCCGGTCGAAACCAACGAGGCACCGCGACAGGCGGGCTATGGTGCCGGGATGGAAGGCAGAAGGCAGGTAGACGATGCTCCCGGAGAAGGACGGGTTCCGGCCGGAGTCCGCTGGGGCCTGCACACCGAGCGGGCGCGAGCCAACTTTGCTGTCGGGGGCATTACGCTTGCGGAACTCCCAACGCTCGTCTCAGCATTCGCAGACGTCAAGGCGGCGGCGGCGCGAGCGAATGTCGAGCTGGGTGTTCTGCCCGCCGCCATCGGCGCGGCGGTGGAGACCGCGGCAGCGGAGGTCGCGTGCGGTAGGCACGCAGCGGAGTTCCCGCTCCCCGTACTCCAGGGCGGCGGTGGAACCTCGACCAACATGAATCTGAACGAGGTGATCGCACATCGTGCCAGCGAGTTGCTCGGAGACAATGTGCATCCTCTGGATCACGTCAATCGCTCCCAGTCGACAAACGACGTGTACCCGACGGCACTGGCGCTTGCGACGATCGACACTGGTCGACGTTGCCTCGCAGGGATCGCTGCATTGGAGGAGGCCGTCCGAGCAGCCGACGTACGCACGGGGTCGCTGCAGCGGCTCGGGAGGACGTGCCTGCAGGACGCGGTGCCGGTTCCGGCCGGCGCGGGACTGCGGGCTGCCGCGAGCGCGCTCGCGCGCATCTCCGCAGATCTCGAGCGAGCGCTTGCCTGCCTCGGCCACGTACCGCTCGGTGCGACCGCCGTCGGCACCGGCATCGGCGCACCTGACGGCTTCCGCGAGGTCGCCGTCCGCCATCTCGCCGAACGACACCCAGGCGTGGAGGCGGCCGACGACCTCTTCGACGGCCTGCAACACCTCGACGCGTATGTCGCGGTCGCGAGCGAGCTAGGCCGGGTCTGCCTGGTGGCATCGAAGCTCGCAGCCGATCTCCGCCTCCTGTCGTCGGGGCCGCACGGGGGACTGGGCGAGGCAGTCCTCCCTGCCGTGCAGGCAGGCTCGACGATCATGCCCGGCAAGGTGAACCCCGTCATCCCCGAGCTCGTGCTCCAGGTCGGCTTCGAGGTCGAGGGCGTCCGGCGCGTCGTCGACGCTGCCGCGGGTGCGGGGGAGCTCGAACTCAACGTGATGGAGCCGGCGATCGCGGCGAGCCTGCTCCCGGCACTCGAGAAGGTCGGCAAGACCGCCGTTGTGTTCGCCGAGCGTTGCCTGAACGGTCTGACCTGGGACGAAGCCCGCATGCGCGCGAACCTCGGCGGGTCGCTGGCCTCCCGCGTCCTGGACGCGCAGGCCACCGGTTACGAAGCCGCCGCAAGAGCGGCGAAGCCGCAAAGCGAACGGTTCGCCTGAGCAGAGATTTCCGGGAGCGTCGATAATCGACCCGTGCCTCAGATAGCGATCGTGCTGGAGGAATTGCTCAAAGCGACGGGCGCTAGCCGCGTGACGCTGCGCCGCGACATCGACGCACCTTCTCCGTTTCCGGTTGTCGAGGAGGCGCTGGCAGAGAACGTCGGATCTCTCCGCGAGGAGACGACCGTGCATCTCCCGACGCAGCCGGTCGTGCGCGAGATCCAGCAGGGTCGCCAGGTCGTCCAGGACGACTGCGCGAACGCATATGACGACCCCGCGTTCCAGGCGATGCTCGTCACCTACGGCGGTCTCGGCGCGCAGATCGTGACCCCGGTTCAGATCGATGGCCGACTCGAGGCAATCCTCTCGCTCCACCAGCTCGGCACGCCGCGTCGCTGGACCGAGGACGAGATCGCCGCGGCGAGCTCCACCGCAGACCGGCTACGAGAGTTGCTGTGAGAGTTCCCGCCGAGCATCTCCACAACCGCTGGCACCCGGACATCCCGCCGGTCGCCCACGTCCGACCCGGCGACGTCGTCACCCTCGAGTGTCGAGACGGACTCGACGGCCAGCTGACACGTGACAGCGTTCATGCAGACTGCGAGGGACTCGATCTCGGCGGCGCTCACCCCCTCACCGGCCCGCTCTTCGTCGAGGAGGCGGAGCCCGGCGACGTTCTCGAGATCGAGCTCCTCGGCTACGAGACGCCGGATTTCGGAGTCAACGCGGTCATCCCCGGATTCGGGTTCCTCGCCGACGTCTTCACCGAGCCGTTCATCGTCCCCTGGACGCTCGACGGCACACACGCTCGCAGCGAAGAGCTTCCGGGCATCGCCGTTCCCGCCTGCGTCCATGCCGGCGTGATCGGCGTGGCGCCGTCCCACGCTCTGATGGAGGAACAGCGCGCGCGTGAAGAACGGATCCGCGCCGGCGGCGGACCCGTCGCCGACCCGATGCCCGAAAGTGCTCTACCTCCGGCTGGCGCAGGCGGGCTGCGAACGATCCCTCCGCGCGAGACGGGAGGCAATCTCGATATCCGTCGCCTCGGGGCGGGCTCGACGCTCCTGCTTCCGGTACACGTACCCGGCGCACTGCTTTCCCTGGGCGACGTCCATTTCTCGCAGGGTGACGGCGAGGTGTGCGGTACGGGAATCGAGATCGCCGCAGCGGTGACGATCCGGCTCGGCGTACGGAAAGCACCACGCTGGGTCCCGCGCTTTCCTGCCTATATCGCCGCGCCCGAGCCAGGTCGACGTCGTTTCGCCACGACCGGAATCCCCGAGGAGGAGGGGATGAACCTGACCTCGGCAGCGCGCGCAGCGCTCCTCGCGATGATCGACTGGCTCGAGACCGAGCACGGGCTTTCGCGCTCCGCTGCCTACTGTCTCTGCTCGGCCTGCGTCGACCTGCACCTGTCGCAGGTCGTCGACGTGCCGTACCCGCTCGTTTCGGCGCTCATACCGCTGGACATCTTCGAAAGGGAGGTTTTGTGATGAGAGTCGATGGCCTGGACGGAGCAGCGGCCGTCGTCAGCGGCGGCGGCTCCGGCATCGGCGCCGCGGTCGTCCGGCTACTCGAGCGAAGCGGTGCGCACGTTCATGTCGCCGATCTCGCCGGCGATCCGCCGGTGGATGTGACGGACAGCGCAAACCTTGCTGCGCTCGCGTCGCAGGTGGAAGCCGCACACGGTGGGCTCGATGTGCTCGTCAACGCTGCCGGGATCCTGACGCAGAACCTGCCCGTGGGTGAGCTGCCGACCGAGGACTTCCGGCGCAACTTCGAGGTCAACGTGATCGGCACCGTCAACGCTTGCCAGGCGTTCGAGTCACTCCTGCGCGCCCGTCGGGGTGCGGTCGTCAACATTGCCTCCCAGGCAGCACTCGTCTCGCTCCCGCAGCAGGCGGCCTACACCACCGCCAAGGGCGCCGTGGCGGCGCTGACCCGATCGCTCGCGATCGACTGGGCCGAGTACGGCATGCGCGCAAACGCCGTCGCTCCCGGATTCACGCTCACGCCGATGACCGAGGCGTTCTTCGAGAACGAGACATTCACGCGCGCCGCAACTCAGAGGATCCCGCTCGGTCGCATCCTCGATGCCGACGAGGTCGCAGCTGCGGTCGTGTTCCTCGCGAGCCCGCTCGCGAGCGCGATCACGGGAGTCGTGCTCCCCGTCGACGGCGGCTGGACCGCCGGGGAGCCAGCCTTGCCCTGGTGAGTCGCGCGAGCGAGGGAAGGCTCAAGCAGTCGCCTGCTCGGCTTGCGCGGCGCCGACGAGCATCGCCTCGAGCATCTCTAGTTTCGGGACGAGCGGCTTCGCGTACGCCTTGCGACTTTGCGTCAGCCCGAGCCCGAGGAAGAACTCGGCGAGCTTGTACGTAAGCGGGCCGGGGTTGATGATCGGGACGGGGAGGTTCTCGCGCAGGTACGGAACGGCCTGGTGCATCGTCGTCGACCCCATGCAGATCACCTCAGCGCCATCCTCGATGCAGTGCAGGCCGGCATCCCGCAGCTTCGGGAACACTACCTCCTCCTTGCCGCCGAGAAGGTTCTCGACGTCAGGGGGCATGTTGATCGATCGGATCGAGGCGCACTTGTCCTCCAGCCCGTATTCGGCGAGCCCCTTCTTGTACAACCCGATCCACGGGTCCCACTGCGTCAGCACGGAGAACCGCGAGCCGAGCATGAGCGCGGTGAGGTACGAGCAACGCCCGGGGCCGATCACGGGGATGTCGAGCACCGAGCGCAACCCGTTCATCCCGGAGTCGCTCATCGTGTCGATACACACCGCGTCGTAGCCCTCGTCCTGCGCCGTCTTGCCAGCCTCGAAAAGCGCCACATCGGCCAGGATCCAATCGTGGTAGCTGTCGAACAACGCTGGGCCGGCCTTGACACCGCGGTACTCGAACGTGATGTCGGGCCCGATCTTCACGTCGGCCATCTGGGCCTCCCGATTCGCAAGTCCGTCTTCTCCGAACGCGAACGGAACGATTACGAGGGCACGATGCATGACTGCCTCCTGGATGTCCGACATCGAAGTCGAGGCGAGTAGTATCGCGCGGTTGCGCGAGGAATGTCAAACCCACAGCGCCCCACGCGAGGGCCAGTCAGCGGAAACGCATCGGGCCGCCTCTACGAGGCGTTCGGAGCGCGCCTCACCTTGGTCGATGAAAGCCCCGCTCGTCGTCCTGTGCCACAGCTCGACCTCAGCCCGCGACAGCGATCGCCTCGATCTCGATTTCGAGCTCCGGCAACGCGAGCGCAGACACCTCGACGATCGTGTCCGCCGGGTACGGCTCCGTGAACCAGCGGCCGCGTAGATCGACGATCTTCGGGAAGTTCGCCATATCCGTGAGGAAGATCGTCACCTTGACGATCCTGTCGAGACTCGAGCCGCCCGCCTCGAGCACGCGCTGGAGGTTGCGGAAGACCTGCTCGGCCTGCGCATCGAAGTCGCCGACGCCGACGAGACCGCCGTGCTCGTCGATCGCGGCCTGGCCGGAGACGATGACGAGGTCACCGACCCGGAAGCCCTGCGAAAGCCGAAACGGCACGTAAGGATCGGGATCGAGTCGGATCGGGTGCACATCGGGGACCACGGGTCGAGCATACTCCCTCCCACAATGCAGAAGCTCACTCTGTACTTCGACGTCGTCTGCCCGTACTCGTACCTCGAATCCCATGCCGTCGAGGCTGCAGAAGACGCGGGTGCGGTCGAGGTGGAGTGGCTGCCGTTCGAGCTCCGGCCCGCTCCGCAACCCCTTCTCGTGCCGAGGGGCGACCATCTCCGCACCGATTGGACGCAGAACGTCTACCGAAATGCGCAAGCCCGCGGGATCGAGATCCACCTCCCCCGCTTCCAGCCGCGCTCCACGCTGCCACTTGCGGCGTGTCTCTGGGCTGATGACCTCGGCCACCTTCGCGCGTTCAAGCACGCACTGTATGAAGCGTTCTTCTGCGAGGGCGAGGACATCTCGGCAGACGCACAGATCGCCCGGGCTGCAGAACGCGCGGGCCTCGACGCGAAAGCAGCGGTCGTAGCCGCCTACGATCCCGCCAGGCTGACTCGGATCGCCGTGATTCGAGCTGCAGCCATCGAGGAAGGGGCGAGGGGCGTCCCGACTCTCCTAACGAAAGACGGCCGAACACACTGGGGTCTCGGCGGCGTCGAGCGCCTCCTCGCCGCCGAACCGCTCGTGCCACGAACGTAGGGACCTGGCTCAGCCGAAATCGAGCACGTCGACGATCGTCAACGTCGGCTCGGCACCGACCTTGCGCATCAGCTCGATCCCGCGGGGCACCGCGGTCTCCGCGACGTACCGCTCGAGCTCGCCGCGGTCCTTCCAGATCGCGATCAGCCGCCCGCGCTCGCCGTCGTAGAGAAGCGTGGCTGTAAGCACCCCGGCGGGTCTCGTCGGGCGCCCCTCGTCCATCAGTCGCGTCAGCTCAGCCGCCTGCTCAGCGCTCAGTGGAGCCTCGAAGATCGCCGCGGCCATCACGTCGAGATCATCTTCTTCTCGATCCCGACCCCGGCGGCGTACGCGCGCTCGACCTCGAGTGGGACGGTCGCGGAGTCCTGCAGCGCAATGCCGGTCGAGTCGAAGACCGTGATCTGCTCCTCGGACTGCCGCCCCTCGAGCTCACCGCAGATCACCTTGCCGATCTCACCGGCGATGTGATCCTCTGTGATCAGCCCCTCGCGCAACGGCACGTTGATCTCACCATCGGGAATGCACTGCCGGATGTCGTCGACGAAGACCCGGGCTGTCTGGAGGATGCGCGGGTCGAGCTCCTGTTCGCCGCTGAGATCGGCCCCGAGCGCAGCCAGGTGCGTCCCCGGCTCGATCCAGTCGTTATCGACGATCCAGCGTCGCGCATGCGTCCCGGTAACAACGACGTCGGCTCCGCGCACGACCTGTTCGAGGTCCGTGGAGGGCTTGAGCTCGAGGTGCGGGTAGAGGGGCTGTTCCTCTGCGATAAAACGCTCGAGCGACTCCTTCGTCCGACTCCAGATGCGCACCTCGCGGAACGGGAAGACGGCGTCGCAGGTGGCGAGCGTGCCCTTGGCGACGCTGCCAGTGCCGGCGATCGCGAGCACCTTCGAGTCCTTGCGCGCAAGCCATTTTGCCGAGACGGCCGCCGACGCCCCGGTGCGCATCAGCGTGTGGTGTGAGCCGTCACAGATCGCGAGCGGGAACCCGGTCTCCGGATCCGTGTAGATGAGGATCGAGAAGACCGCGGGAAGGCCGTACTGCGCATTGTTCTCGCGGATCGAGACCCACTTGCAGGCCGCCGCCTCGGGCTCCTCGATGTAGGAGGGCATCACCTCCCATTCGCCGGGATACTTGTCCAGGACGATGTGGCCCTTTGGCTCCATGTAGACGCGGCCGAGACCGTGCATGCGGAAGGCATGCTCGACGCGGTCGTTGTACTCGGCCGGGGTCAGGAGCCCGATCATGTCGGTACGCCCGAGGATCAGCGTCTTGCGGTTGCGCCAACTCTCCATCCGTCGACTCTACTTCTCGAGCGCCGCTGCGACAACATCGAGAAGAGCATCCAGGTCGACCTCCTCGTAGCTCGGCAGAAACGGTTCCAGTCGCAAGCGGGCATGGTCGAGAAGCCTCGAGGCACGGGCCGAGTCTCCACACTGCTTCCGGTAGCCCGCCGCTGCGAGTTGACGCAGTGCACGCGCGACGCGGACCGTTGCGGGTGAGCCGAAGTCGAGCGCACTCCCGAGCGAATCGGCGGCGACCAGGTACTCGCTGACGAGAATGTGGCGCTCTGCCGCCCACAGCGCAGCTCGCGCACGAGCTGCCGGTGGAGGCCAAACCTCTTCCATGGGCGAATAGTAGAGTTCGGCTCGATGACGACCGACGTGCCCTCGATCGACCGCGAGTCGAGCGCCGCGAGGATTGCTCGCGACATCGCGATGCTCTCCGGGCGAGAGTACACAACGAGCGCAGACGCGATCCGCCGCTACGCCTACACGCCCGAGTACCGGCGGACACTCGACTACGTCAGCGGTGAGCTGCGCGCGCTCGGGTTCGACGTGCACGAAGACCCGGTGGGGACCCTGATTGCACGGAACCGTCCAGCCGGCGAGCCCGTCTTTGGCGTCGGCTCGCACTGCGATTCGAACCGAAATGGCGGGCGCTACGACGGCACGATGGGCGTCGTCACCGCGCTCGAGGTCTGTCGCCTCAATGACGAGCTGTCCCTCGGCCTGCCACTGCAGCTGATCTCGTTCCTCGAGGAAGAGGGCTCGGGGTTCGGCCAGATGCTGCTCGGCAGCCGCATAATGCTGCAGCGCGTCACCGAGCACGACCTACGAGAGTCGTTCCGCGCCGTCGACGATGGTCGCAGCTTCTGGGAGCATGCCGAGGAGGCGGGGTATGAGCCGAGCCGCTGGCGCGAGTCGATCCACGAGCTGGACGACCTCGTCGGCTGGATCGAGATGCACATCGAGCAGGCCCGTCTCCTGCAGGACACAGGGAGCCGGATCGGGATCGTCGGTGCGATCGCCGGCTACGTCCACGCCGACGTGTTCGTCAAGGGCCGCGGCGACCATGCCGGAGCGACCCCGATGGACCTGCGACTCGATCCGACTCTCGTCCTCGCCGAGACGGCGCTCGAGCTCGAACGGCTTGCCGTCGAGGCCGGTCAGGGGACGGTTGGGACGATCGGCGAGATCGAGGTCGATCCGGGGCTCATCAACGCAATCGCCAGCTCCGTGCGATTCTCGCTCGACATCCGCGGCCCCGTCGACGAAGCCTTCGGTGGAGTCGCCGACGCGATCAGCGCCTTCGTCGTCGCGGCAGCCGGGAGCCGCAACATGACCGCAGAGGTCGTGCGTCGCCAGACCCTCGCCGTCACCCCACTCGACACCGCCATCGTCAACGCTCTCGACGACGCGGCGCGGGGAACCGGAGAGTCGTACATGCGCATGCACTCAGGTGCGGCCCACGACACGATGTGCGTTGCCGATCGAGTGCCGAGCGCGATGGTATTCGTCCCGTGCGTGGAGGGGATCAGCCACCACCCGGACGAAGACGCCGACCCCGCCGACGCAGCGCTCGCGGCCGAGATCATCCTGAAGGCGATTCGGGCTCTCGTCTGACCTCGCCTCCGAGCACACGGGTGCTCGGGAGCAGAAGCAGCGCCGCTGCCCACAGAAGAGCAACGGCGACGAAACCTGCCCGGCCGCCCCCCGGGAGCGAAAACGAGAGCCCGAGCAACGGCGTGGCCACGAGGATGACCGTGCTGGCCGCTCCGTTGACGAAACCGACCGCCGCCGCCTGCGCGTCCGGCCGGAGTCGCGCCGCTCCCTGGAAGGACGGTGCGAAGGGGATCCCGGCAGCCACACCGATCGTCATCGCGCCGAGGACGGCGAGTCCCGGCGGCGTCCCGGCGGCGACGGCGAGACTGCCGAGTGCTCCACCGACGAGGCTCGCGCCCACAGCGACGCGAATGCGGCGCGGGTGCCGCTGCAGGATCCAGCCGCCGAGCGGGCGCGAGACGATGCCGAGAACCAGCGTGAGCGCCGCGATCGCACCGGCGCCACCGCGGCTCATCCCGCCCTCGCGCTCGAGAAGCGTCGTCACCCAGTTGCCGAGCACGACGCTCAGCCCGAGCGAGCATGAGAAGAGCACGGCGAGCTTGTAGAGGCGGACGTCTCGGACAACGCCCGTCGGTACGTGATGCTCCCGTTGTTGCCGACGCCGAGGTCCGTCTGGTGGCCCGGCAGCGAGAAGCACCAGCCCGGCGAGAGCGAGAACTATCGCGGTCGCGAAGGGTGCCCGCCAGCCAACGAGGCTCGCGACAACAGGTACGACCGCGAGCGCGACCCCGCCTCCGCCGAGCGCCGCACCACCGTAGAGGCCCTGCGCGAACGCCGTACCGCTCTCGCGACGCACGTACGCGCTTCCCGCGATGAACCCCAGGCCGGTGCCGACGCCGATCACCAGCCTGGCCCCCAGCGCGAGCACCGGATCGGGAGCGAGCAGAGCGACCAGGTTGAAGGCGACGAGAAACGCAAGCGCGACGAGCCCGGTGCGGCGCCCTCCGAAGCGGTCGGCAGCGCGTCCGGCCGGAATCTGCATGGCGACGTGGGTGATGAACAGCGCCGTCGTGAAGAGCCCGATCACGGCGAGATCGACACCGTAGACGTCCGAGAGCTGGCCGGCGATCGAGCCGACATTGGCGATGTTCCAGCCGGTCGCGAAGCCGAGCGCGCAACCGCCCATCACGGCCCGCTGAATCGTCGTCAACCCGTGCGGGGCGCGATCAGAACCCTCCCGACCCACGGCTCTGGAAGGATCCACGCGATGGGCTCGTTCGCCTCGACCACAGCGAGATCGTAGTACGGTGACTGCCGTCGCCTTCGCTGTGCTCGCAGGAGCGTTGTTCGGCGCCCTCGCCCTGGCA
This sequence comes from uncultured Thermoleophilia bacterium, assembly GCA_963699795.1. Classification (GTDB taxonomy): domain Bacteria; phylum Actinomycetota; class Thermoleophilia; order Gaiellales; family Gaiellaceae; genus Gaiella. The sequence continues at coordinate 101,523 of CAVOVG010000002.1, read as the reverse complement.
GTGCGTGCCGGGCTGCAACGGGGAGGCGATCCCGAGGCCGGAGCGCTCGTCATCACGGGAGTCGGCTTCCTCACCGGAGCGATGCTCGCTCTCCCCGAGCTCGTGAGTGGGGCAACTCTCTCCGACCTGTGGCCGTTCGTGGTCGTGGGCGCCATCGTGCCCGGCTTCTCCCAGATTCTCTTCATTCTCGCCATCCGCGACGCCGGCCCCTCGCGTGCCGCCATCCTGATCGGCACCGCGCCGCTCATCTCGGTCATCATCGCCCTACTCGTGCTCGACGAGCCGTTCCGGCCGCCCCTCCTTGCAGGCACCGCGCTGATCGTCGCAGGAGGCACGATCCTGGTGCGCGAACGAGCTCGACCCGCACACTTCCGGGCGCTCGGGGCCGTGCTTGCGCTCACGTGCGCCGCACTGTTCGCCGTGCGAGACAACGCCATTCGCCTCGTAGCGAGAGACGCGGATGTGCCGCCACTTGCCGCGTCTGCTGCGTCGTTGCTGGGGGCGAGCGTCGTCTTACTGCTCTACCTCCTCGTCGCGCGCCGGAGGGGCCTGGCCACGAAGCTGCGCGTGGCGCTCCCCGCCTTCGCAGCCGCAGGCGTCACGTTGGGTCTCGCCTACGCGTGCCTCGTCGAGGCCTTCGATCGCGGTCGCGTGAGCGTTGTCGCCCCGCTCAACGCCACGCAGTCCCTGTGGGCGGTGCTGCTTGCCGCGGTGCTGATCGGGAGAAGCGAGCTTATCGGGCGGCGGACGGTCATCTCCGCCCTCCTCGTGCTGACCGGCGGCGTGCTGATCAGCGTCCTGCGCTGAGCGAGACGGCCTCGACGACCGCGTCGCCCACCTCCCGGGTGGACGCACTGCCGCCCACGTCGCGTGTGCGAGGACCTTCCCGGCAAACCGACTGAAGCGCCTCCATGACGGTCAGCGCCGCCCTCGGTTCGCCAAGCTGCTCGAGCATCAACGACGTACTCCAAATCGCACCAACGGGATTGGCGATTCCCTGTCCCGCAATGTCCGGGGCAGAGCCATGCACGGGCTCGAACAGACCGGGAGTGCTCGAGCCCGGCGCGAGATTCGCGCTCGCGGCGGTGCCCATGCCTCCCTGGATCGCGGCGGCGAGGTCGGTGAGAATGTCAGCGAACAGGTTCGACGCAACGACGACGTCGAGGCTGCCCGGGTCGCGCACCATTCGCGCGGCAAGCGCATCCACGAGAACCCGTTCGTAGCGGACGGACGGGAACCCGGCCGCCACCTCTTCCACGACTTCATCCCACAGCACGTACCCGAAGCGCGACGCGTTCGACTTCGTCGCGCTCGTGACGACGCGGCGACGGCTCGCGGCAAGCTCGAAGGCGTAGCGAACGACACGCTCGATACCCGCCCGCGTGAACACGCCCGTCTCGATGCCGACCTCCGTGGCCAGACCCTCGTGGGCACGACCACCGATGCCCGCGTACTCGCCCTCCGTGTTCTCGCGCACGAACAGCATGTCGACATCGGCCGGCCCGCGACCGGCGAGCGGGCAGGGGATCCCGTCGAGCAGCCGCGCCGGGCGCACGTTCGCCCAGAGGTCGAGCTTCTGTCGGATGGGGAGGATAAGACCCCAGAGGGAGAGATGGTCCGGGACCGACGGGTCGCCGACGGCACCCATCAGGCAGGCGTCGTGGGCGCGTAGGACGTCGAGGGCGTCCTCGGGCATCATGCGGCCATGCTCGTGCCAAAAGGCCGACCCCCACGGCAGTTCCGTCCATTGCAGCGGTAGGCGCAGCGCATCGACGACGCGCTGCGCCTCCACGATCACCTCGGGACCGACACCGTCTCCTCCGAGTACCGCAACTCGATAGCTCAAGCGGCAGCGCCCACGTGCCCGGGCACGCTCTCCACGAACGCGAGCGCATCGTCGAGCCCGACAACGTCGGCGTACTTCGCCTGGATGTCGAACAGGTTCGCGTCGTGCGGCGCCTGTGCCCTGTCGCCGACGCACTCTCGTGGCACGATCGTCGGGAAGCCGTACTGCAGCAGGTCGATCGCTGTGGCCCGAATGCACCCGCTCGTCGTGGCGCCGCACAGAACCACCGAGTCGACACCCTGCGAGACGAGGACGGAGGCGAGGTTCGTGCCGAAGAACCCAGAGGCTCCCTTCTTCACGAGAACCGTCTCGTTCTCGCGAGGGTCGAGCCGAGGATCGATCGCCGCCCAGGGCCCCCCGAGCTGAAGGGCTGCGAGCGCGGGCACCTTCTGCATCCAGAGGCCGCCGTCCTTGAGACTCGGCTCGAAGGCGATCGTCGTGAAGACGACCGGCAACCCCTTCTCACGGGCGGCGTCGAGCAGCCGGCGGGTGGCGTCCACCTGAGGGCTCAGATCGGAGCCGAGCGGGCACTCCGGGTCCGTAAACCCGCACGAGAAGTCGATCACGAGGATCGCGGGATGCTCCCCGAGGGTGACCGCCTGTCCGAGCCCGGCCTTCGCGTAGACGTCCCTCGCCGCTTCGTCGGACACGTCAACCCCCCGCCGAGACGAGATCTTCGCCGAACCGCGCCCGCTTCACGAACTGCCCTGCCCCGGGCTTCGCGACGAGCTCGTCGTTCTCGACGATCACCTGGCCGCGGACCAGCACGACCTCGGGTGCCCCCGTTACCTCTGTGCCTTCGAACAGGTTGTAGTTGACGTTGGTGTGGTGGGTCGCAGCGGAGATCGTCAACTTCTTGTTCGGATCCCAGATCACGATGTCCGCATCCGAGCCTGGCGCGATCGTCCCCTTGCGCGGATAGAGCCCGAACAGCTTTGCGACGTTCGTGGAGACGAGTTCGACGAAACGATTCGGCGTGATCCGACCCGTCGAGACCCCGAACGTCCAGAGCATGTGAAGTCGGTTCTCGATCCCGGGCCCGCCATTCGGGACGACCGGGAACTCACGGCCGTTGATCCCCTTCTGCTCGGGCCAGTTGAACGGGCAGTGATCGGTCGAGACGGCGGAGAGGACGTCCGTCCGGATCGCGTTCCAGAGATGCTCCTGGTGCTCCTTGGGCCTCGGCGGAGGCGTGTAGATGTATTTCGCACCTTCCCAGTTCGGCGCCTCCATCATCGACTCGTCGATGAAGAAGTACTGGGTGCAGCTCTCGCCCCACACCTTCCAGCCCTTCTCCCGCGCGAGAGCGATCGGCTCGACCGACGGCTGACAGGACACGTGGACGACGTACAGCGGCGCGTCGGCGACGTGGGCAAGTTGGATCGCGCGGTTCGTCGCTTCGGCCTCCGTCTCCATCGGCCGGCTGCGGGCGTGCCAGACGGGGTCGGTGTTCCCTGCCGCCACGGTCTCCTTGACGATGATGTCGATCGCGTCGCCGTTCTCGGCATGCACCATCACGAGCGCACCCGTTTTGTGCGCAACCTGCATGACCCTGAAGAGGGTCTCGTCGTCGACCATGACGGCGCCCTTGTACGCCATGAACAGCTTGTACGAGGTGACTCCCTCGTCGGGCAGCTTCGCAAGATCCTCGAGCGTGCCGCCCGTGTGCAGGTCGGTGACGGCGATGTGGAAGCCGACGTCGATCACCGGCGGGCAACGCTCGATCTTCTCGTGGTACTTCGCGAGTGCCTCGGCGAAGGTGTCGCCGGGAGTCTGGACGCAGAAGTCGATGAGCGTCGTCGTGCCTCCGAACGCGGCGGCCGTGGTCCCAGAGGTGAAGTCGTCACAGGTCGTGGTTCCGCCGAAGAACATCTCGATATGGGTGTGCGGATCGATCGCACCGGGCATCACGATCTTCCCGTTCGCGTCGATCGTTCGCTCGGCGGAGACGTCGAGCGACTGGCCGATCATCGAGATCACGCCGTCCTCGATAAATAGATCGGCAACGTAGTCGTCTGCTGCCGTGATGATGCGTCCGCCTTTGATCAACATTGACATGTGGGTCGTGCTCCTCTCTCCGGATTCCTTCCCATGTGTATACGTCTAGCGACCTACCGCCGTCAAACGGCAATGGGCGGCCTCTGCTCGTGCCAGTTGGTCACCGTCTGGTAGGCGTGAGCCGCACGCAGGACGGTCTCCTCTGCGAACCGCCGTCCTACCAGGGCGAGCCCGACCGGGAGGCCGTCGACGAATCCGCAGGGGATGCTGACGACCGGCAGGCCCGCGAGAGCCCACGGCGAGTTGAACGGCATCAACGCGAGGCGGTACGGAACGCGCTCGCCACGAAGCTCGACCTCGTCGTCACCGATGCTCGGCGCGACGACGGGCATGACAGGGGCGGCGAGGACGTCGAACCGCCCGAAGAGGCGGTCGACTCCGTCGCAGAACTCGCGCCGGGCCCTCATGCCGGTGACGTATGCCGTCGCAGGAAGGAAGAGGCCCGCGAGCAAACGGGCCCGGACATCGGCACCGTAGTCCTCGAGACGTGTCCGCATCCACTCGAGGTGCACGGCGGTCGCCTCCGGAAGCATCTGCAGCTGGATGATGGTGCCTGCTTCGTCGAGTCTCGGCACCTCCACCGGCTCGGTGGTCGCCCCGAGCTCGGTGAGCTTCGCTACCGCCGCCTGCACCGCCTTCGCGACGGGCGGTTCGGCCCGGTCGAACAGCGCCTCGACGACGCCGATCCGCACTCCCTCGACGCCTCCGTCGACAACGACGCTCGTGCCGGCGATCGCGTCGAGAAGAAGGCCGCAGTCCTCCGCGCTCCGCGCGATCGGCCCCACCGTGTCAAATGTCCAGGAAACAGGTACGACTCCGTGATTGGAGACGAGACCCGAGGAAGGCCGCAGTCCGGTAACCCCGCAGAGGCACGACGGGATGCGGATCGATCCGGCCGTATCGGTTCCGAGCGTGCCTGCAGCGAGACCCGCCGCAGCAGCCGCGCCGCTACCGCCGCTCGAGCCACCGCAGATGCGATCGAGCGACCAGGGGTTGTGCGCCGGGCCGAAGTGCGGAGAGGTCGTCATCGCTCCGAAGGCGAACTCATGGGTATTCAACTTGCCGAGGATCACGGCACCTGCGCGACGGAGCGCCTTCACCGATGCCGCATCCTCCCCTGGTACGTAGTCGGCCAGGATCTTCGACCCCGCAGTCGTGCGCGTGTCGGCGACATCGATGACGTCTTTCACCGCTACCGGGACTCCCCAGAGCGGGCCCCGCTCGACCACGTCCGCGAGCGCATCTGCCTCGGCGAGCGCCTCCTCTGCACGAACCGTGATGAACGCGTTGAGCGCCCCGTCGATGCGCGCGATGCGCTCGAGGTACATCTGGACCGCCTCCCTCGGCGACAGGTCGCCCGCACGGAGCCTCCCAGCCAGCCCGGCGACACTCACGCCGTCCCTCCGTCCGGGACATCGTGGCCGCCGCGAACCGAGGACGGCAGACCTCTTTCGATCCCGGCCAGCGCCGGCAGAATCGCATCCAGGAAGCCGCGCACCTCCACGAGGTCTGCATCCGTCGGGTCGACGCCGAACAGAGCTGCCTGAGCACGCAGATGCTCGGACGATGCCTGATGCGAGCTAGAATCCACCTGATGCCTATCTACGAGTATCGCTGCCAGAAGTGCGAAGAGAAGTACGAGGAGTTTCTCACGTTGTCGACCAACGATGCTCCGCCCTGCCCGAAATGCGGCTCGGAGGACGTGACGAGGCTGTTCTCGCGGATCACGACCGAATGGCTGCCGAGCGACGTCGCGTGGGATCGCGTCGGTCGCAGCTGGGACTGAGGCGCCAATCTGTCAGACTCCCGGCAACGTCAAGCGACCGGGAGGATCAAGGTGCCGTACGCGGAGATCGACGAAGGTGTGACGCTGTACTACGAGTTGACGGGACCTGCAGATGCGCCGGTGATCGTGCAGTTCGGCGGGGGACTCTTCGGTCGGCACAATTTCGGCTTCGTCAACGACGGCTTCCGCGAGCGCGGATTTCAGCTGCTGTCCTTCGACGCGCGCGGGTACGGTGCCTCGTCGAGTCCCCGGGAGTGGTACACGATCGAGGGGTGGGCGGCCGACGGCGCCAAGCTCCTAGACGCGCTCGGCCTCGAGCGAGTGCTGATCCACGGCACCTCGATGGGCGGCATGATCGCGATCGCCTTCGCGGCGCTCCACGGCGACCGCACAATCGCCACGTGTGCGGATGTCGCCTTCGCGAAGCCGGACGTCTACCGGGAGACGCTGTTTCGCGTGTGGCGTCGGATGGCCGAGTCGATGCCATGGGATGATTTCTCCGATCACGTCACGACGCAGGCAGTCGGTGCCGCGTTCCTCGAGAGCGAGGAAGGGAAGGACACGTTCGCCGTCGTGCGCTCCGTGATCGGCGTCAACGACCCGTACACGGTGCGCCAGGCGTGCATCGCGATGGAGCAGATGGACCTCTCGCCGCGCGTGCCCGAGATCAACCGTCCGCTGTTGATGACGAACGGAACGCACGACATCCTCTGCCCCCCGGTGCTCGCCCCGTCCGGCCTCGGTGCCCGGAAGATGGCGAAGCTGAACTCGAACATCACGACGCACGAGTTCCCGGACATCGGCCACGCCGACCTCCTCGAGTGCCCGGCGGACGCCGTCCGGATCGTGAGCGACTTCTTCGACGGCGCGATCGCGCAGGACGGTTGAGAGGGGCCGGAACGCCGTTCGACGCGTCCGGCCCCTCCGTTCGGCGCCACGCCGCGGCCGCCGTCGTGATCCGAGCTACTTGAGCGGGTTCGATCCCGCCATCCAGATGATCACGCGCTTGAACTTCCCGTCGGCGTCGAAGTCGAAGAAGTTGCAGTTGTGCATGTCGTTCTGCGTGCCGTCCTTCAACTCGCCGATATAGCCCTGCTCGGTCGACACCTTGCCGGCCGCTTCCTCCACGACGATGTTGCGGATCTCGTGCCGGATCGTCGCCGAAGCGTCGAAGAAGTCAGTGAACATGCGGCGGATCTCCGCTGCGCCGTCAAACGTGACGTGATCGGTCTGCACCGTCAACGTCGCGTCATCGGCGAAATGGGCCAGCACGGCGTCAGCATCCATCGCATCCACGGCGTCGAAGTACGTCTGCGGCGCGGCGGCGAGAGCCTCACGCGTCCAGGGGGCTGTAGTGGTCGACATGCCTGTCCTCCTTGGGAAGTCGGGTCCGAGTGATCGTATCGCGGTCGTTCAGCGCCGTCCATGCTCAGCGTGCCAGTGCCGCGCGATCTCAGCCCGGGTGGTCACCCACACATCGCTCTGAGTGCCGAGATGTCGAAGGAATCGATCGAGGGCCCGCGCGCGTCCCGGACGGCCGCTGATGCGACAGTGCAGGCCGACCGACATCATCCGACCGCCCTCTGCGTGGAGCTGCTCGAACGTGTCGATCAGATAGGTCGTGAAGTCATCGGCGGTGACGAATCCGTTCGGCAACAGGAACTTGAAGTCGTTCGCGTCGAGCGCGTAGGGGATCACGAGATGATCCTTGCCGCCCACCTCGACCCAGTAGGGGAGCTCGTCCGCGTAGGAATCCGAGTCGTAGAGAAAGCCTCCTTCCGCAACGACGAGTTCTCGCGTCCTCTCGGAGATCCGCCCGGTGTACCACCCAACAGGACGAACCCCACACACGTTCTCTACTGCGTCGATGGCCCGTCGGATGTGGATGCGCTCCTCATCCGGCGACATCTCGAGGTAGTCGATCCAGCGCCAGCCGTGACTCGCGACCTCCCACCCCGCGGCGATCATTGCGCGTGCCGCTACAGGGTTCCGTTCGAGTGCCTGACCGACGGCGTATACGGTCAGCGGGAGCCCGTGCTCCGCGAAGATCCGATGGACTCTCCAGAACCCGGCGCGGCTCCCGAACTCGAACATCGACTCGGTATTGAGGTTGCGACGGCCCACCGTGGGTGGTGCCCCGACGACCTCGTGCAGGAATGCCTCCGACGTTTCGTCGCCTTCGAGCGGTGACATCTCGCCGCCCTCTTCGTAGTTGAGGACGAAGCTGACGGCCAGACGGGCGCCGCCAGGCCAGCGCGGATCGGGCGGGCTCGCCCCGTATCCGACGAGATCACGACCGGTCACGGCGTCGTTCCGAAGACGCCCGCCTCGGCGAGCTCCGCGACCCGCTCCGGCGCATACCCGCAGAGCTCCTCCAGTACCGCCGCCGTGTGCTCGCCGCGGCTCGGGCCGCGGACAGGCTCCCGCTCGAGTCGCTCTCCGTCGCAGGAGAGACGCAGCGGCGTGCGAATCGAACGCACCGTCCCGAGCGTCGGGTGGTCGTGCTCGACGACGTCCTCGCGGGCCACCGTCTGTGGGTCGACGAGCGCCTCCTCCACGGTGTTGACGTGGGAGGCCGGTACGCCGGCGGCCACGAGGGCCTCGACCCAATCATTCTTCGTGCGCGTCCGGAACACATCTTCGAGAACGGGAACCAGCTCGTCGCGGTGCTCGTTCCGTCCCGCCATCGTGGCGAACCGCTCGTCCGCGCAAAGATCGGGGCGACCGATCACCGCGCAAGTCCGCTCCCAGAACACCTGCTTTGCCGCACCTAGGACGAACCAGCCGTCGGAGGCCTCGAAGTTCTGGAACGGGACGATCGTCGGGTGCGCAGAGCCCTTGCGCCGGGGCGGGACATATCCGTGCGTTGCCGCCCAGGGGCCGATGTACATCAGCTCGTGCAGAGCCGTCTCGAACAACGAGACGTCACAGTCACATCCTATGCCGTCGCGCCGCGCCCTCCAGATCCCCGACAGCAGTGCGATCGCCGACGCATAGCCGCCCGAGAGGTCGACGAGCGAGAGCCCGCTCTTCGTCGGCGGCCCGGCCGGGTCGCCGGTGAGGCTCTGCCACCCGGCGAGCCCTTGCATCATGTAGTCGTAGCCACCCTCGCCGGCCCGCGGTCCGGTCATCCCGAAGCCCGACAGCGAGCAGCAGACGATGCGCGGGTTGACGTCGCGAAGCTGGTCGAAGGTGAGCCCGAGCCTCTCCGGCTGGTCGCCACGGAGATTCGAGTAGACGCCGTCGCAGACGCGGACGATGTCGTGAAAGACGCTGCGCGCCCCGGGATGACGTAGATCGAGCGAGACGCTGCTCTTGCCGCGATTGAACGTTTCGAAGAAGAGGGAGTCCTCGCCCTCCTGGAACGGCGGTACGAAGCGGCCGACATCACCGTTCGACCCGGGTCCTCGATCTTGATGATCTCGGCCCCGAGATCGGCGAGCTGCAGCGTGCCCCACGGCCCGGCGCCGAACTGCTCGACCGAGACGATCCGGATATCCGCGAGGGGAAGCGTCACGCGATCACCTCCGCCTCGGCGACAGCCCAGATCCGGCGCACCTGCTCGAGGAGCCCCGCCTCGGTAACGGCCGGGTTGAAGGAGATGTGCTCGACACCCGCGTCGCGGTAGGCAGCGACCCGCTTCGCACACTCCTCCGGTGTCCCGACGACGCAGAGATGCTCGACGTGATGCCGCTCGAACTGCATTCCGTAGCGCTCCGAGAGATGGCCGATCGCCTCGGATCGGGCGCGCTCGCCGTCGTCGTCAACGTGTGCGAAGAGCACGAGGACGTGCTGGAACGTCGCCGGGTCGCGCCCGGCGTTGCGCGCATGATCGGCGACCGCTTCGATCCCTGCGGCATAGCGTCGTGGCGAGATCATGTACGGAATCCACCCGTCCGCGAGCGTCCCCGCCCGACGGATCGCGGCCTCCGAGCGGCCGCCGACGAGGAGCGGCGGACCGCCCTCGCGAGCCGCCGCCGGTTCGATCGAGACGCCCGAGAAGGCATAGAAGTGGCCGCGGAACGAGGCCGGGCGCTCCGTGAGAAGAGCGCGGAGGGCGACAAGGCCCTCGTCAGCACGGTCACCGCGCTCCGCCAGCGGAACCCCGGCGGCCTCGAAATCGCGAGCGCCCTCACCGCCGACGCCGAGGCCGAGCAACAGCCGTCCGCCCGAGAGGTAGTCGAGCGAGGCCGCCTGCTTCGCGATCAGGCTCGGGTGCCGCAACGGTAGGAGAACGACGCCTGCGCCGAGCAGGATTCGTTCGGTCACGGTCGCAAAGGCCGCGAGCGCGACGCCGAGATCGAGAATCGGGTTGTGGAACGACAGATGCTCGCCTGCCCAGATCGAGTCGTACCCGAGTTCCTCAGCGAGCTCTGCGACGGCACGGAAACGGCCGGGGTCGGGAAGACCCTCGGGGAGCTGCCCCGATCCCTGGATCCCGATCTTGATCAGTCACCTGGGCGGCGCGCGTGCCGCCATGCCTTTTCGTAGAAGGGAACGAGAAAAGCCAGATGATCGTGCATCTCGCTCGCGGCGCCGTCTTCGTCGGCCGCCTCGATTGCGTCCGCGATCCGCGCATGATGCGCGTGGATCGACGTGTGGAAGTTCCGCCCAAGCCCGCTCCGGGAGAGGCTCGTTTGCAGAGCGGAGAAGACCGGCTGCGCGGCGATTCGAAGCAAGGCGTTGCCGCAGCTCTCGATGAGGGTTGCGTGGAAGTCCCGGTTGTGGACGAACTCGGTGTGTGTGTCGAGAGGGGACTGTCGGGCGGGATCGTTCCTCGGAGAAGCTCGACATCCTCGAGCTTCCGCCTACGGGCAGCGAGCCTCGCCGCGGGTACCTCGAGCAGCACTCGTACCTCGATCAGCTCCTCGAGCGTAAGGTCACGGGCGGCGGTGAGAAGTGCGATGTTCGAGCTCAGGGACTCGGAGATGTGGCTGACGGAGGGCATCGTGACGTAACTCCCGCCACCCGACCCCTTCGCAGTCCTGATCAGACCCTGCGCCGCGAGAAGGCGCAACGCTTCCCTGACGGTCGCACGACTAACGCCAACCTGATGGGCAAGCGCGGTCTCGGTCGGGAGGCGTTCCCCCTGGGCGAGCCGTCCCGAGACGATCAGTTCGCGAAGCTGGTCGGCAACCTGCTCGTAGCTCTTGCGCACCCGGCGCAACGGGACCGCAGTCGCAGGAAGGGACAGGTGTAGCCCCTCGAGGGCGGCAGGCTCCGCCTTCGATTCACGAGGCCTACTGTCCACCGTCACGACGGGGCAGCGATCGTCGAGAACACGCTTCCTACGTCATCCCGAACTCGGCATTGCCCGCGACCGACACCGGCTTGTTCTCCTGAGGGAGCCGATCGAGATAGAAGTCGGTCAGGGACGTGCCGCGAGCCTTTGCTCGCAGCTCCGAGCGGAGCGCCTCGGTAGCCCCCACGTCGATCTCGAGCGTGCGCTCATCAGTGAAGACCACGCCGTAGGCGTCCCGCGCGAGCTCGATCGTGGTGAAGTCGTCGAGAACGTCCTCCCGCACGGCCTCCGCAGGTCGATCGAGCGGGTCGCCGTACCCCGCTGCATTCGGTTCCCGGAACTCGATGAACTCGCCGGCTGCGAACGGGATTCCCGTGACCTTGGCCGGCAGATCCTCGGCGTTCTTCGTATCGGGGTTCTTCCGACACGACGCGACGAGGCCATCCCAGCCGCCGAAGATCCCCGGGGAGGATCCGTCTGGCGATCTCCCTCGCACGAGTAGACGCCGTCGACGAGGAATCTGTTGCGACGGATGATCCCGATCCCGCCGCGCCATCGGCCAGGAGCCGCCGGCTCGGGACGCAACTCGTACTGGTCACAGCGGATCGGGAATCGCAGATCGAGCTCCTCGATCGGATTGTTGCGGGTATTCGCCATCAGGTTGTCGACCGAATCCATCGCGTCCTTGCCGAACCGGCCGCCGTAGGAGCCCTCGTTCACCTCGAGGTACAGCCAGTACTCGCCCATCTCCTCGGAGAAGCCGGAATACGCACAGAAGTGGATCCCTGCGGAGTTCCCCGCCGTCACTCCCTCCGGCAACGCATCAGCGAGGGCGAGAATCGTGTTGTCGACGACCCTCTGCACTTGACAGAACCGCGAGAAGCAGGCGCGGGGGAATGTCGGGTTGAAGATCGAGCCCTTCGGGGCGATCACCTTGACCGGACGGAAGACACCGTCGTTCTGGGGCACGTGCTCGGGAAAGGTCACCTCGTCGAGCAGGATCGTTCGCACGGCGTAGTAAGCGCCGACGAGGAGCGACCCCTCGTAGGGGACGTTGTATCCCGTCGGAACCTCGGCGTTCGACCCGGTCAGGTCGATCGTGATCTCGTCGCCTTCGACGATCACCTTGGTCTCGACCCGCAGGCGCACGCCACGGTTGCGCGCGTCGTCATCGAGCCAGCCGGTCGGCGCCTGGTACTCGCCGTCAGGCAAGGCACGGATCTGCGCCCGCAGCATGTTCTCCGAGTAGTCCATCCAGTTGTACGCGGCACTCATCACCGTGTCCGCCCCGTAGCGCTGGAAGAGCCGCAGCATCCGGTCGCGGCCGAGTTGACAGGCGGCCATCATCGCGTTCATGTCGCCGCGGTTCATCGTGACCGTTCGCACGTTGTCGAAGATCATCTTGTCGAGGTCCTCGTTCAGCTCACCGGCCTGATACCAGCGGAGACCGTCGTAGATCTTCGCCTCGGCATAGACGTCGAACGCGTCGGCGTTGATCCCGGGGAACGACCCACCGACGTCGAGGACGTGGGCGGTCACGGCCGCGAATCCGTAGAGCTCGCCCTCGTGGAAGATCGGGACCGCAACGGCGATATCCGGACTGTGCGAGGCGCCGTAGTAGGGGTTGTTGTGGATGATCACGTCGCCCTCGACGATCTTCCCTTCGAGGTGGCGCATGAACCCGCGGATGTACCACGGCAGCGAACCGATGTGCATCGGGGTGGAATCGGACTCGCAGAGCTCCCGCCCCTTCGCGTCGAAGATGCCCGCGCCGAGGTCTTCCGACTCGCGGATGATCGACGAGTACGACATCCGGAACAGCACCCCCGACATCTCCTTCGCGATCGCGTGGAACGCGCCGCCCAGCACCCGCATCGTGATGGGGTCGACATCCACCCGCTCCAGCTCGGGGGGGCCGGGATGCTTGCCGAGCTCGTATTCGGTCGTTGACATGTCAAACCCCCTGGCTTGTCGGGACGGTGGCCGACGCCGCGATCGCCTTCGCCTGAGCCGAAGCACCAACCTCGATCACGATGTTTCCGTGCCGATCGATATGCGCTTCGATCCCGGGCGGGATCACGGTCGTCGAATCGAACTGGTTGACGATTGCCGGGCCGACGAGGCGATTCCCCGCCCGGAGCTCGGACCGATCGTAGTACCGCGTCGAGAGCTTCTCGAGCACCCCGTCGACGAGGAACCATGCGTCATTCTCGAAGCGGAGCGCGCCTTCGGAGGACTCGCCGCCCGCTTCGATCTCCGGCGTAGAGAGCTGCGGCATCAGGCCGATACCCCGCACGCGAATGTTCGGAACCTCGATGTCGGAGTCCTCGAACCGTCGGGAGTACTCGCGCTCGTGGATGTCGTGGAAGTCGCGCCGAAGGGTCTCGGCCCAGGCCTCGTCGATGGCTCCACCGCCGACGTCGACCCGGAGTTCATACCCCTGACCGAGATAGCGCGCGTCGACGATCCGCTGCACCAGGATGCTTTCCGCTTCGATGCCGTCCTCGGCAAGCTGCTCGGCGGCCTGCGCCTCGAGCTCCTCGAACCGCTTCTGTAGCGCCACGGCGTCGAGCGTCGAGAGTCGTTGGTAGGTCGTCGCCGCGTATTCGTACACCATGTCCGTCGCGACGAGGCCCATCGCCGCCGCGATCCCCGGATAGAGCGGGACGACGACATTCGGCGTCCCCACCTCGACAGCGATCGGGACTGCGAAGAGCGGCCCTGCGCCACCCTCGGCGACGAGCGCGAAGTCGCGTGGGTCGAACCCCTTGCGCACCGAGTTCTCCTCGATCGACTGCACCATCGAGTGAGCGAGAATCTGAACCGCGCCGATCGACGCCTCCTCGACGCTCATGCCGAGAGCGGCGGCCGGGCCGTCCGCGAAGGCCTTGCGTGCCGCATCCCGGCTGAGCGTCATGCCGCCGCCGAGAAACGCCTCGGGGAGAAGCCAGCCGAGATTGACCATCGCATCGGTCGCGGTCGCCTCGGTCCCACCCCGACCGTACGCCGCGGGGCCGGGAAGAGCGCCGGCCGAGCGCGGGCCGACACGGAAGATGCCGCCGCCGTCGACATACGCGATCGAGCCGCCGCCCGCACCGATCGTGTCGACGTCGACCATCGGGATCATCGCCTGGTACGGCCCGACCTTCGTGTCGAGCAGATGCTTCATCCGCAGGCGCCCTTCCTGCGCCAGTCCGATGTCGGCAGACGTTCCCCCGACATCGAGCGTGATCACGTTGTCGAACCCCGCCTGCCGGCCGGCCCAGATACCGCCGACGACGCCGGCGACCGGACCCGACATCAGGAGGTTCACGGGGCGCTTGATCGCCGCCTCCGCGGTCGCCACTCCGGACGCCGAGGTCATCAGATGAAGCCCGCTGCGAAGACCGAGTACCGCAAGCTGCTCCTGGAGACGGGCGACATACGACGCAACCTTCGGCCCGACGTAGGCGTTCAGGCCGACCGTCGAGAACCGCTCGTACTCCCGGTACTGCGGGATTACCTCGCTCGAGACCGAGAGAAATGCCTCGGGGAACTCCTCGCGCACGATCTCCGCCACTCGCTGCTCGTGAACGGGGTTGAGGAACGAGAAGAGGAAGCAGACGCAGACCGCCTCGACGCCGGATGCCTTGAGGCTGCGCACCTGCTCACGTGCCTTGGCCTCGTCGAGCGGAACGAGCACGGAACCGTCCCCCACGATCCGCTCGGGAACCGTGAGCCGATAGCGTCGGCGGACGACGGGATACCGCTGCCAGGGAAGATCCTGGTAGTTGGAGAAGTTGAGCGGCTTCTTGTGCCGCGCGATGTGGAGGATGTCCCGATAGCCCTCGGTCGTGATCATTCCCACTGACGCGCCGTTGTGCTCGATCACGATGTTCGTCGCAATCGTCGTTCCGTGAAAGACCTGGTCGAGCTCGGACGGATCGATGCCGGCGTCGGCCGCGAGCTCACGAACGCCCTGGATCGTCCCGAGCGACGGGTCTTCCGGGGTGGTCGCCAGTTTGTGCACCTTGATCACGCCGGCTTCGTCGTCGACGTAGATGAGGTCGGTGAAGGTACCGCCGACGTCAACACCGATTCGCTTCATTACTCGCCCCCCGTCGTGAGAACGATCTTCCCGAAGAACTCTCTGCTCTCCATGAGCTCGGTCGCCTCCTTCACCTGCTCGAGCGGGAACGTCGCAGCGATCTGCGGCTCGAGCGTGCCGCGCGCGATCAGCGCAAAGCATGTCTCGACCTCGCTGCGGCCGAAGACGAACGAGCCGATCACCGAAAGCTGCCGCCGGAAGAACGGAATGATGTCGAACGGCACGACCTCGCCGGCGTGAGCGCCGCAGGTCACGAGGACCCCGTCCTTTGCCAGCGAGTCGAGCCCGTGCTGGAACAACTCACCGCCGACGTGCTCGAAGACGACATCGACCCCGTGGCCGTCCGTCGCCTTCATCACCTCTTCGACCACGTCCTGCTTCGTGTAGTTGATTCCCACGTCGAGACCGAGTGCCTTTGCGCGTTCGAGCTTGTCGTCACGGCTCGAGTTGCCGATCACGAACGCCCCCGCGTTCTTCGCGACCTGCACGGCCGCAGAACCGATTCCACTCCCGATCGAGTTGATCAGCACCGTCTGCCCGGTCCGCAGACCCGCGCGCGTGACCAGCATGTGCCAGGCGGTTCCAAACGCGATCAGGCCGGCAGCCGCCTCGATGTCCGTGACCCCGTCCGGGATACGGATCAACTGCGTGGTCTTGCAGGCGATCTTCTCGGCGTACGCACCGCCCGAGCCCATCCCGATGAACCAGTCCGGCGCCGTGCACAGAGAATCGCGCCCGGTGAGGCAGTACACGCAGTTGCCGCAGGTTGCGATGAGGTACACCGCCACACGGTCGCCGATCGCCCAGCCCGCGACTCCGTCGCCGATGGCGGAGATTCGCCCGACGGGCTCGACCCCTGCTGTGTGCGGGAAGGCGACCGGGAAGCGCGAGATCCCCTCCCGCACGTCGACATCGAGGTGATTGAGGGCCGTCGCGGTGATATCGACGATGACCTGGCCTGGGCCGGCTACGGGATCGGGAAGCTCCTCGACCCGAAGAACATCTGCGCTGCCGAACTCGTGGAAGACGACGGCTTTCAAAGGATTGGCTCCTCTCGCTTCGGTTGGAACTTGTGTTTATGTCTGACATTCGCGATTCTGTCAACTCATGACCGACCTTCTCACCGCGCGCTCCTTCCTCTTCGCACCCGGCAGCGACGCCCACAAGCTGCGTCGAGCCCTCGATAGTTCGGCCGACGCCGTGATCGCCGACCTCGAGGACGCGGTGGCGACGGCGATGAAGGCCGAGGCGCGCGAGGTCGTCGCGAGCGTGTATTCGGAGGTGACCGACGCCCCTTGCCAGAGACTCATCCGGGTGAACGCCGTCGATACCGCCTGGCACCAGGAAGACCTCGCGCTCATTGCCGACCTCGGTATCGATGGCCTCGTTCTTCCGAAGGCGACTGCGCACGCGGCCGCGTCGGTAGCGGCGGTGCTCGGGCTGCCGATCATCGCGATCGTCGAGACCGCAGAAGGCCTCCGCGGTGCCTACGAGCTCGCCGCATCGCCGTCCGTCGTGGGGCTCGTCCTCGGCGCTGTCGACCTCGGGGTTGCGCTCGGCCTCGAGTCGCGCCCCGACGGGCAGGAGCTTCTCTTCGCTCGATCCTCGATCGTCGTCGACTCTGCCGCGGCCCGGTTGCGGGGACCGATCGATCAGGTCTGGCTCGACCTGCGCGATCCGTCTGGGCTCGAAGGCGACTGCGCCCTGGCGCGTTCGCTCGGATTTCGCGGCAAGGCGTGCATCCATCCCGATCAGGTGGCGATCGTCAACAATGCGTTTTCTCCCTCGGACCGCGAGCTCGACCGCGCGCACGACGTCGTCGTCGCTTTCGAACAGGCCGAGCGGGAGGGGCTGGGGGTCATCGCGCTCGATGGCGAAATGGTCGATCTGCCGGTCGTCGAGCGCGCCCGCCTGCTCATCGCCGACAACAAGAGGAGAGTGCTCGATGCAGACTGAGATGCCCGGAGCGCCGAAGGAATGGCGAGGTCGCTTCTACGAGGACTTCGCCCCCGGCGATGTGTTTCGCAGCCGGTTCGGCCGCACCGTCACCCAAACCGACAACATCTGGTTCACCTGCCTGACGATGAACACGAATCCCATGCACTTCAGCGAGCCGTTCGCGGCGCGAACCCGCTTCGAAAAGCCGCTCGTCAACAGCGCATTCACGCTGGCACTCGTGACCGGGCTGACCGTTCCCGACACGAGCGAGAATGCCGCCGCCAACCTCGCCTGGACCGACATCAAGCTCCCGAAGCCGGTCTTCGAGGGCGACACGCTCTGGGCCGAGAGCGAGATCCTCGACATCCGCGAGTCCGGCTCGAACCCGAGCGTCGGGATCGTCTCGATGCGCTGCCGGGGGATCAACCAGCGTTCCGAGGTCGTGATCGAGTTCAAGCGAACCTTCATGGTCTACCGTCGCGGCGCCCCCGAGGTCGCGGACGGGTTCCCGTACTCCGACGACGATTGGACGGTGTGAGAGAGGCCGCGGGCGGTCGTTTCCCACACGAGAAAAGGAGACTCTGATGCCAACTGCTGCCATGACCATCGCCGAGTGGAGCTCGGCGCTCTCTCTTGACGACATCCCGGACGAGGTCCTCGTCGATGCCAGGCTCCACCTCCTCGACACGCTCGGCTGCGGTCTCGCCGCCCATGCCGGCGGGATCGCAACCGAGGGTCGCTCCACCATGGCCGACCTCGGCGGCGAGCCGCAGGCGACCGTGATCGGCATGGAGCGTCGGCTCCCGGCTGCGAACGCAGCATTCGCGAACGCAATGCTCTGCCACGGGCTCGACTTCGACGACACACACTCCGAGTCGGTCAGCCACGTCTCGACGGTCGTCTGTACTGCAACACTCGCCGCCGCCGAGCAGGTCGGCGCGACCGGGAGAGACACGCTCGCGGCAATCGTTGCCGGAAACGAGATCGTCTGCCGAATCGGGATGGCCGCACCGGGCGCCTTCCACGCGCGCGGTTTCCATCCCACTGCGATCTGCGGTGTGTTCGGCGGCGTCGCCGCGATCGGACGGGTCACCGGTGCCGGCCCCGCGACGACAACGAGCGCGCTCGGCATTGCGGGGTCATTCGCAGGAGGGCTCTTCGCCTATCTCGCGGACGGGACGCCGACAAAGCCGATGCACGCCGGCTGGGCTGCACACGGCGCGCAGCTCGCCTCCAGCCTCGCCGCGCATGGCGCCGAAGGCCCGCAGACCGTGCTCGAGGGGAAGTTCGGGCTGTACCACGCGTTCCTCGCGGCAGCGGAGGGTGAGATCGACATCGCCGGACAGCTCGCTGACCTGGGCTCGCGTTGGGAGACGCCGAGGATCGCCTACAAGCCCTTCCCGGTCTGTCACTTCATGCACGGCTCCCTCGGAGCAGCGGCAGAGGCGGCAGGCGGACGGACGTTCTCGGCGGATGAAATCGCCGACGTGCTCGTCACCGTCCCCGAGGCCGGTGTCTCGCTCGTGCTCGAACCGGCCGACCAGAAGCGGGTGCCGCGCTCCGAGTACGAGGGCAAGTTCTCGTTGCAGTACTCGGTTGCCTCGATGCTCGTCCGCGGCCACGTCGCCGTCGCCGACTTCACCGACGAGGCGATCGCCGACGCTGAAGTGCTCGCCGTCGCAGGAAAGGTGCGCTACGAGACCCGTCCCTACCCGACCTACCCGCAGGCGTTCCCGGGCGGGGCCATCGTCACACTCGAGGACGGTGCGACGTTCGAGGCCGACTTCCCGTATCAGAAGGGCGGTCCCGAGAACCCGCTCTCCGCGGCCGAGGTTCGAGCGAAGTTCCGCGAGAATGCCTCGCTTGCACTGTCGGATCGCGCCGTCGAGGCACTCGAGGAGACCATCCTGGCGCTCGAGGAGCATGACGACATCTCGGCTGCTCTTGCCCCACTCACTCTCGGCGCGGCGGTGCCCGCGTGACGGGAGCGAGCGCGTGAATCTCACATCTGACCAGCGGGAGATCATCGCCGCCGTACGCGAGTTCGTCGATCGCGACGTCGTGCCCTTTGCCTCCGAGCTCGAGCATGCAGACGAGTACCCGGAGTCGATGGTCGAGACGATGCGCGAGATGGGCCTGTTCGGGACGACGATCCCGGAGGAATACGGTGGTCTCGGCCTCGGCCTCGACACGTACGCGCTCATCGTGATGGAGATCTCACGCGGCTGGGTAACCCTGTCCGGGATCCTGAACGGGTCGTTCATCGCGGCGACGATGATCCGCCTCCACGGCACGGAGGAGCAGCGTCAGCGCTTCCTCCCCCGGCTCGCGTCGATGGAGCTCCGCTCGTCGTTCTCGATGACCGAGCCGCACGCCGGCTCGGACGTCCAGTCGATCCGCACGACGGCGAAGCGCGACGGCGACGAGTACGTCATCGACGGACAGAAGATGTGGGTGACGAACGGCTGGCGGTCCGGGATCGTGATGCTCCTCGCGAAGACCGACCCGGCGGCAGAGCCTGCCCACACGGGAATGACCGGCTTCATCATCGAGAAGGAGCCGGAGACGAGCCCGCCCGGCCTCGAGATCCCGATGCCCGGCTTGAAGAAGCTCGGCTACAAGGGGGTCGAATCCACGGAGCTCGTCTTCGACGGCTTCCGCACACCGGCAGCGAGCGTCCTCGGAGGCGACGCCGGCGTCGGCCAGGGGTTCAAGTACTTCATGAGCGGGATCGAGGTCGGTCGCGTCAACGTTGCCGCGCGCGGCGTGGGGGTCGCGCAGGCAGCGCTCGACGACGCGCTCCGCTACGCGCAGGAGCGTGAGGCGTTCGGCAAGAAGATCGGCCACCACCAGGCCGTGCAGCTGATGCTCGCGAAGATGGCGACGCGGGCCGAGGCCGCCCGTCTCCTGACGCTGCAGGCGGCGGAGAAGAAGGCCTCCGGCGAGCGCGCCGACCTCGAAGCAGGGATGGCCAAGTACTTCGCCACCGAGGCGGCACAGGAAAATGCCCTTGATTGCCTCCGCATCCACGGCGGCTACGGCTACTCACTCGAGTACCGCCCCGAGCGGTATTACCGCGACGCGCCGCTCCTTCTCATCGGCGAGGGGTCAAACGAGATCCAGCAGCTGATCATCGCCCGACGGCTGCTCGAAAGGAGCGCGACCTAGGCAATGGACTTCGCACCCTCACCCGAGCTCGGCGAGATCCGAGCCGCCGTCCGGGAGCTCTGCGAGGCGTTTCCCGGCGAGTACTGGCGCGCGCTCGAGCCGGACCGCTATCCGGAGGCGTTCGTTGTCGCGCTGACCGAGAACGGCTGGCTCGCCGCCCTGATCCCGGAGGAGTACGGCGGGGCCGGGACTGACGATCACGGCGGCAAGCGTGATCCTCGAGGAGATCAATGCCTCCGGGTGCAACGCCGGCGCCTGCCATGCGCAGATGTACACGATGGGAACGATCCTGCGCTACGGCTCCGACGAGCAGAAGCTGCGCTATCTCCCGCGGATCGCCACCGGCGAGCTGCGTCTCCAGGCGTTCGGGGTCACCGAGCCGGCCGCCGGCTCCGACACGACATCGATCACCACCACCGCCACAAAGGTCGACGGGGGCTGGCTCGTGCACGGTCAGAAGATCTGGACCTCGCGCGCGCTCCACTCGGACCTCATGCTCCTGCTCGCCCGGACGACCCCTGCCGACGAGGTCGAGAAGAAGACGCTCGGCCTGTCGACGTTCATCGTCGACATGAAGCGGGCGCTCGCGGATGGCACGATGACGATTCGCCCCATCAAGACGCTGATGAACCACGCGACGACGGAGATCTTCCTCGACGGCGTCTTCGTCGCCGACGACGACCTCGTCGGCGAGGTGGGGCTCGGCTTCCGCTACATCCTCGACGGGATGAACGCCGAACGCGTGCTCATCGCGGCGGAATGCATCGGCGACGGGCACTGGTTCATCGAGAAGGCCTCCGCGTACGCCGGCGAACGCGTCGTCTTCGGTCGACCGATCGGCGCGAACCAGGGCGTGCAGTTCCCGATCGCGCAGGCGTACGCGCAGATCGAGGCCGCCGACCTCATGCGCTACAAGGCCGCCTGGCTGTTCGAGCAGGGGCTGCCGTGCGGCGCCGAGGCGAACATGGCGAAGCTGCTCGGCGCCGAGGCGTCATGGGCAGCCGCGAACGCCTGCCTCGACACACATGGTGGCTTCGGCTTCGCGGAGGAGTACGACATCGAGCGAAAGTTCCGCGAGACACGGCTGTACAAGGTGGCGCCCGTTTCGAACAACCTCATCCTCGCCTACCTCGGCCAGCACGTGATCGGGATGCCGCGCTCGTACTGAGGCACGATCGCGCCTCCGCTCGAGTATCCGCGGCGCTAGATTCACACAATGCTCCGACTGGACGGCAGAGTCGCCCTTGTCACGGGCGCGGCATCGGGTATCGGTGCGGCAACAGCGACGCTTTTCGCCGAAGCCGGCGCCGATGTCGCACTCTGCTGGTACGCCGGCGACCAACACGACGTCGGACCCGTCGCCGAAGCGATCGAGCGCCTCGGGCGCAAGGCGCTCGTGCTCGAAGGTGACGTCGCCAACACGGAGAGCGTCGAGCAGATGGTGGCGACGACCGTGGCGGAGCTCGGCCGACTGGACATGGTCGTTGCGAACGCCGCGATCGCCCGCGATGTGGCCTCCCACGACCTCGACGACGAACGCTGGCTCAACCTGCTCGACGTCGACCTCGGCGGGGTCTTCCGATGCTTCCGCGCCGGCACTCCCACACATGGTCGAGAACGGCCGGGGACGGCTGCTCGCGACCAGCTCGATCGCCGGTGCCGTGCAGGGCTGGCCCCGCCATGTTCACTACACGGCAGCGAAGGCGGGCGTCGTCGGGCTCGTTCGCAGCCTCGCAGTCGAGTACGCCGCGCACGGCATCACCGTGAACGCCGTGGCGCCGGGGGTGATCGTCAGTCCGCAGACGCTGGACCCCGTGAACTCGCTCGGGCCGGCCGGCCTCGAGGAGTTCGCGAAGAGTGTGCCCGTAGGCCGGAATGGCCAGCCGCTCGACATCGCGAACGCGTTTCTCTTCCTCGCGAGCGACCGCGCGTCGTACATCACGGGGCAGACGATCGTCGTCGACGGCGGCGTCACCCTCTCGCTCGTCTGATCCCACGGGGACTTCGATCGAGGAGTCCGAGGGGTGTAGCATTCACCTCGCCCGTCGCCGCCCGGCCCGATTCGACGACCAAGGAGGAGCGAGTGACCAAGACTGCCGAAACAACCCCGGTGCTCAGTCAACGTGGAACCGTACTCGTCGACCTCTCGCTGGAGATCACGAACGGCATGCCGGCACACGCGCTGTTTCCATCGCCGATCATCCTTCCCTACGTCACACACGATCAGGCAATCGCAGCCGGGCTCGGCGAGCCTGGCGATGCGTTTACGTACTCGGTCAACTACATCTCGATGCTGGAGCACGTTGGCACGCATGTCGACGCGCCTCTCCACATCGGCGCGGGAGGCGCACCGATCGACGCCGTGTCTCTCGATTGGTTCACGGGCAAGGCGGTGTGCCTCGATCTCCGCCAGATTCCCGATCTGGGCGACATCGACGTCGAGGATCTGGAGCGCGCGGAGCAGCAGGCCGGTGTCGAGATCGACGGGCACATCGTCCTCCTCTGCACGGGGTTCCACGAGCGCCACTGGCCCAACCGCGAAGTCGTGACGATGAACCCGGGCCTGACCACGGCAGCCAGTCACTGGCTCGCCGATCGCTCACGCGTCCACGGCGTCGAGGGCCCGTCGACCGACAAGGCGGGAACGAAGGAGTTTCCCAATCACCGTGTCTGCCGCGATCGCGGAATGATCCACTACGAGTGGCTCGTCAACCTCGAGCAGTTGCTCGGAAAGGGCGAGTTCCAGTTCACGGGCTACCCGCTGAAATGGCTGGGTGGTACGGGCTCGCCGGTGCGCGCTGTCGCAGAGCTTCCGGCGTAGGCCGGAACGCCTGTAGGAGTGCACCGTGGATTTGCGTGACTATGCCGCGCACGACGCGGTCGGACTCGCGCGTCTCGTCCGCAGCGGCGAGGTGTCGGCCGCCGAGGTCGAGGACGCCGCCAGACGTGCGATCGACGCCGTCGACCCGGCGCTCGGAGCTACGGTCGGCGGCCCGGTAGAGCCGGCGCTCGAGGCAAGCCGAGACGGGGCCCTCGCCGGCGTGCCGTTCGCGATGAAGGAGGTGGGCGCCCATCTCGCGGGTCAGGTCACCCAACTCGGCAGCCGCTGGGCAGGGGGCGGAGTCACGGGCAGCGCGGACACGCATTTCGGGCAGCGCATCCGTGCCGCGGGACTGCGCGTCATCGCCCGGACACGGGCGCCCGAGTTCGCATTCAACGTTACGACGGAACCCATCGCGCACGGGCCAACGCGCAATCCGTGGAGTCTCGAGCACAGCGTCGGCGGCTCGAGTGGCGGGGCGGCGGCGCTCGTCGCGGCCCGGGCGCTCCCGATAGCCCACGCGACGGACGGTGGCGGCTCGATTCGCATCCCTGCCTCTCTCTGCGGGATCGTCGGCCTGAAGCCGACACGGTCACGCATTCCCGTCGGGCCGGGACTGTGGGAAGGTCTCCACGGGATGGCCCACGACTTCGTCCTCTGCCGTACGCTGCGCGACGCTGCGACGGCCCTGGACGCTCTACACGGGCCGGGCCCGGGCGACAAGTACGTCATTCCGCCCCCGGCACGACCCTACGCGTCGGAGGTGGGCGCCGGGCCAGGCCGTCTGCGCGTTCGCTGGGCGACCGACGCGTGGTCGGGCGCCCCGGTGTCGCCGGAGTGCAGCGCTGCCGTCGAGGGCGCGGCGCGCGCGCTGGACGAGTTCGGCCACGACGTCGAGGCGGGTACGCCGGCAATCGATCCGGACGTGCTGCACCGTGCGCTCGTCACGACCTGGGCAGCCGGTCTCGCCCAACGAGCGGCCGTGCTGGAGCGCGGCCTGGGTACACCCCCTTCTCCCGACACGGTCGAGGCGTGCACCCTCGCAATGCTTCACCAGGGGACGACGATCTCGGCCGTCGAGTTGCTCGAAGCCTACGGGGACTGCAACGCGGTCGGACGCGCGGTCGGAGCATTCTTCGAGAGCACCGACGTTCTCCTGCTGCCGACAGTGGCGAGGCCCCCATGGATGCTCGGCGAGCTCGACCAGAACGACTCCGCGCTCGACTGCGATGCCTGGGTTCGTAAACTGTTCTCGGTCTACGCTCCGTTCACCGCGATGTTCAACATCACCGGCCAACCGGCAATCAGCCTGCCTCTTGCCTGGAGCGACGGCGGCCTTCCGATCGGCGTGCAGCTGGTCGGGCGCTACGAAGACGAGGCGACGCTTCTTCGCCTCGCATCCCAGCTGGCACAGGTATTCCCATGGGCGGCTCGGGTCCCGCCCATCGCCTGCTGATTCAGGGCTCGAGCGCGATCAGTGCGGCGGTTGCTATCGCCGCAGCATCGATCGCATACTCGGCGTAGACCTCAGGCTGGCTCCCGGTCTGGCCGAAGCGATCGACCCCGAGCGGGACGGAGCGCGCGCCGAGGGCGCTGCCGACGAAGGCGAGCGCGTGGCTCGCGCCGTCGATCACGGTGACGACGGGGAGGCCACGCTCCGCGGGCTTGAGGAGACGCTCGAGATGTGATGCCTCGGCGGCCGCCCCTTTGAGCCGTGCCGCCCGGGAAGCTTGCCAGGAGCGGTAGAGCCTGTCCGGCGAGGACAGGCAAAGCACGGTCGCCTCGACACCCTCTTCCTCGGCGAGCAGCGCAGCAGCCGCGAGCGCCTCGGGGACGATGGCGCCGCAGGCAGCGATCACGACGCGGTCGTCGGATATCCCGGGCTCGCGAAGGCGGAAGCCGCCCGCGACGATATGCGCGCGCAACTGCTCGTCGCCGACAAGGGCTGCCGCCGCCGCGAACGGCCCCTGGTCGATCGGCTTGGTCGAAAGCCGCAGGTAGAGCGCCTCCCCGGCGGGCGTCTGCATCTGAATCAGCCCGTCGAGTAGCAGCCATTCGAGCTCGCGGGCGTAGCAGGGCTCGGCGTACGTGAGGCCGGGAGTCTCGATCCCGATTCCGGGCGTCGAGATCGACTGGTGAGCGCCACCCTCGCGGGACAGCGATATGCCCGACGGGGTTCCGACGAGCACGAATCGTGAGCCCGAGTACGTCGAATAGACGATCCCCTCGAGCGCCCTCATCACGAACGGGTCATAGACGGTGCCGAACGGGAAGAGCCACTTGCCCTGATGATCCCAGCTGAGCCCGAGTTGACCGAGAAGCAAGACGAGGTTCATCTCGGCGATTCCCATCTCGATGTGCTGGCCATCGGGGCCGACGCGCCACGTCAACGGCGAATCCTCCATCGCGTCGTAGACGGGCTGCTCATCCGGGTCCCACACCCCGGTCTTGTTGACGAAGCCACCAAGGTTCGTCGAGACGGCAACGTCAGGTGAGACGGTGACGAGCCGGTCACCGACGCCGTCAACCCGGGAGAGCTCGAGCAGGATCCGGCCGAAGGCGGCCTGCGTCGAGATGGGAGCGCCGTCGCGCGTCTCGAGCGTGGCGGGGACGGGAATCGCAACGGCGGGTGGGCGGTGACCACGGTCGAGGCGCTCACGGGCGGCGGTCAGAACCATGCCTTCGGGCGTGTCCCGAGCAAACGCGTCCCACTCGGTCTCCGGTGTGAGCCCGACCTCGGCCCGGAAGCGGTCGATCTGCTCACCGGAGAGCAGGGCTGAGTGATTCTGGGGTCGACCTGCGATCTCCAGGCCGTACCCCTTGATCGTGTAGGCGAAGATCACCGTCGGCCGGTCGGGATCCTCGCGTTCGCGGCGCAGCGCCTCGAGTACGTCCGCGAGGTCGTGTCCGCCGAGATCGCGCACCAACCCCGACGGATCGTTGGCGAGCAACGGTGCCAGCCGACCTCGCTCGTGCTTCGTCAGAGGATCGAGGAGCGCGGCCCGCACCTGCTCATCTGGGGCTCCATAGAGCGCTTGATAGGCCTCATTCGGCATCTCGTCGATCCGCGCACGCAGCAGCTCGCCGCCCTCTTCCGCGTACGTCGCTCGCAGCCGCCGCCCGTACTTGAGCTCGATCACGTCCCAGCCGTTCGTCCGGAACTGGGCCTCGAGCTCTGCCGCACGGATCCCGGGAATGACCCGATCGAGCGACTGACGGTTGAGGTCGACGATCCACAACACGTTGCCAAGCTTTCGTGCAAGCGGCTCCGCAAGGGCCTCCCAGATGTTGCCCTCGTCCAGCTCGGCATCGCCCAGCAGCGAGATGAAGCGACCGCCCGTCGAGGCGCCGAGCCGCGTCTGCGTGAATCTGTCGGCGAGCGCACCGAACAACGGGGCCGCCGAGCCGAGGCCGACCGAGCCGGTCGAATAGTCGACCGGATACGGATCCTTCGTCCGCGATGGGTACGACTGCAGCCCACCGAAGTCCCGCAACCGGGTCAGATACGACCGGTCCAACCGTCCCAGGAGATACTCGATCGCATGCAACACCGGCGACGCGTGCGGCTTCACCGAGACGCGATCCTCTGCCCGTAGGTCGGCCAGGTAGAGAGCCGTCATCAATGTCACCATCGACGCCGACGACGCCTGATGGCCACCCACCTTCAACGCATCGCCCTTCGGCCGCTCCCGGTTCGCGTAGTCCACGATCCGAACTGCGAGCCAGAGCACACGACGCTCGATCGCCGAGAGGGCGGCAAGATCCGCCGTCGGGACTCGTCCGTGAATGGGTGCGAGCGTGGGTTCCACTTCGTGTTTGTCGGCCTCGATCCTGTCCGGGAACGGGATTCTTGACGGGGCCGAGAGCGTACTCGAACGCGCTAGGTCGGACTCGCCGCCGACAACGGATTCCAGGTCACAGTCGCGCGACGCGATCGAACGCCGCGAGCGAATCGCGCAGGCGCTCGACGTCGAGGTTGCGCCCGATGAACACGAGGCGGGAGCGGTGGTCGTCGTCGGGCCACTCCTCGAGGTGCACGGGCGGGTGCACAGCGTGCTGGACGCAGTTGACGAGCACGGGGCCGGCACCACCGACGTTCAGGAAGCCCTTCACTCTGAGAATGTCCTGCCCGCGTGCCTGGAGGAGCATCGTCAGCCAGATGCCGAATGCCGTCCAGTCGACTTCTTCCAGATAGAGCACACACGAGCCCACGTCATGGTCGTGCTCCCCAGGCGCGCCTCCGAGCCCGCTCAGCTGCTCGAGATCGCGAGGGTCACGTTCCGTGCCGTCGAACAGCCAGTCGGGATCGACCTCTCCGAACGTCGCCTCGCGAGCATGCGCTGTGGGGTTCAGTCGTGCCAGCTCGGCCGCGAGGCCCGATCGCTCCGCCGGGACGGCGATGTCGGCCTTCGTGATCACGAGACGATCGGCGACCGCGACCTGCTTGACGGACTCGGGGCCGCGGAGCCCGTGAACTCCGTCGATGGTGGCGACGACACTCTCGAGCTCGTAGTGGTTGCGCGCAACCGGATCCGAGAGGAGCGTCATCACGATCGGAGTCGGGTCCGCGACCCCCGTGGTCTCGACGACGATGCGGACGAAGTACGGCACCTCGCCGGCGTCGCGACGATCGAGCAGGTCGCGCAACTCATCCACGAGATCGCCGCGGAGCACACAACAGACGCACCCGCTCGCGAGCAGCACGGTGCGCTCGTCGACCTGGCGGAGCAGGTGGTGGTCGATCCCGATCTCGCCGAGCTCGTTCACGATCACGGCTGTCTCTCCCATCGCGGGATGTTCGAGCAGCTTGGAGATGAGGGTGGTCTTGCCGCTGCCGAGGAAGCCTGTGACGAGGACGACCGGTGTCTTCATTCGCTCAGCTCCGCGACAAGAGCAGCATCGAGTGGGTCGAGGGGCCGGCCGAGCAGCCGCTCGGCCTCGCTCCAGACGGCGCCGATGTCCGCGACGACCGTCGAGGAGCCCTTTCGATCACGAAGAACGTAGACCGAGCCGGCCCAGTCGTGCAGGGATAGTCCGAAGTGGCCGAGCACCCGGTTGAGGAGCGCCGCGCGGAACATCCGCGCGCGCCGTCCTCCCTCCTGCTCGGCCCAATGCTCGTTCAGGATGACACCGCAGAGCGCACACACTAGAGTCGGGTTGTAGCAGCGCTGGCTCTCGAGAGATCGACAACGGAGGTTGTGATGGCCAAGGAGATTCTTGTCGCGTATGGCGTGGACGTGGACGCGGTCGCGGGGTGGCTGGGCTCGTACGGAGGTGAGAACTCCCCCGACGACATTTCACGCGGCCTATTCGCGGGCGAGGTCGGGACACCGAGGTTGCTCGACCTCTTCGCCCGGCACGACCTCAAGACGACGTGGTTCATCCCCGGGCACTCGATCGAGACCTTCCCGGCGGAGACCCAACTCGTGGTCGACGGCGGCCACGAGATCGGCATTCACGGGTATTCCCACGAGAACCCGATCGCGATGACCCGCGAGCAGGAGACGGCGATCCTCGACAAGTGCATCGGGCTCGTGGAGGAGGTGTCGGGACGACGGCCGACCGGCTATGTGGCGCCGTGGTGGGAGTTCTCGAACGTCACGAACGAACTGCTCCTCGAGCGCGGGATCAAGTATGACCACTCGCTCATGCACAAGGACTTCCACCCCTACTACGTGCGCGTCGGCGACTCGTGGACGAAGATCGACTACGCAAAACAGGCCGAGGAGTGGATGGTGCCGCTTCAGCGGGGCGAAGAGACCGACCTGATCGAGATTCCGGCGAGTTGGTACCTCGATGACCTTCCCCCGATGATGTTCATCAAGGGCGCTCCCAACAGCCACGGTTTCGTGAATCCCCGGCACCTCGAGGAGATCTGGGTCGACCAGTTCGACTGGGTATACCGCGAGTACGACTACGCCGTCTTCACGATGACGATCCACCCTGACGTGAGCGGCCGGCCACAGGTTCTGCTGATGCACGAGCGGATCATCGAGCACATCAACAAGCATGAGGGGGTGCGTTGGGCGACCTTCGACGAGATCGCCGATGACTTTGCCAAGAGGTCGCCCAGGCAGAAGTAGGCGGCGGCCGGCGCGCGCGCCGGCCTCATAGCGCTCAGAGCTGCGGGCGGTGGGCCTGCAGCTCGGGCGTCGCGTCGAAGAGCGCTTGCGCAGCGCGCAGCACGCGGGCCTCGCTCCACGGCGGGCCTGTGAACTGGACTCCTATCGGGATCCCGTCCGCATCGAAGCCCGCGCGAAGCGCGCATGCCGGCAGGCCGCAGATGTCCTGCGGGACCGTGTAGGGCATGACGAGGTCCCGAAACGTGGTCTCGCAGCCGAGGTGCTCGCCTGCTTCGAGCATCTCCGGGAACGGCTGCCCGGCGACCACGGGCGTCAGCAGCACGTCGCACTTGCGGAAGGCGCGGCGGAAGCCGGCGCGCGCGCGCTGCCGGTCGGCTGCGGCAGCGAGGTACTGCTCGACCGTGACCTCGAGCGCCGACTCGATCCGGGCGAGGACGTCAGCGCCGTACTCGGAGCGTCGTGCGGGAAAGAGGCCCGCGCGGCGGTGCGTGTCGAGCGCCTCCGCGCGCTGGGTCACGCCGAAGGTTGCGTACATGAGGCCCGCCTCGGGCAACGAGACCTCAACGAGACGCGCGCCGCCGTGCTCGACAGCCCGCACGGCCGCGTCGTAGGCGGCACGCACGTCCGGGGCGAGCTCGACGAGGTGGAGGTCGGGGCAGAGCCCGACCGTGAGGCCGGCGAAGCCCCGACGCAGCTCGCCGGCGACGTCTCCGAGAGGCACGTCCTCGGTCGCCGGGTCGGCGTCGTCGGCGCCGGCGATCGCGACAAGAAGAAGAGCCGCGTCCGCCGGGGTACGCGCCATCGGCCCCGGATGGTCGAGCGTGCGCGCGAGCGGCCAGGCGCCCGCGAGGCTGACCCTGCCGTAGGTCGGCTTCAGCCCGACAATGCCGCAGAGACTGGAGGGGACGCGGATCGAGCCGCCCGTGTCGCTGCCGAGCGCGAGCGGTAGCTCGTCGGCGGCGAGCGCGACGGCCGAGCCGCCGCTGGAGCCACCCGAGATGCGGTCGAGTGCCCAAGGGTTGCGCGTCGAGCCCATGAGCTCGTTGACGGAGCTGATTCCCCACGCGAACTCGTGCGTCTGTGTCTTGCCGACGAGGATCGCCCCTGCCGAGCGTGCGCGGCGGATGGCCTCGGCGTCCTTGGCGGGCACGTGGGACGCAAACATCGGCGAGCCGTAGGTCGTGCGTACGCCCGCCGAGTCGAAAAGGTCCTTGACCCCGAACGGGACGCCCTCGAGCGGCCGCGCCTCTCCGCGGCCCCAGGCTGCTTCGGACGCGCGGGCCTCCTCGCGGGCGCGTTCGAGGCAGAGGGTCGTGAAGGCGCCGACCTTCGAGTCGACCGCGTCGATGCGCACCGCGAACGCGTCGAGCACCTCGACCGGCGATGCCCGACGTGCAGAAAACTCGCCGAGCAGTCCCTCGACGCCTAGACTGGTGAGTTCACCCACGGGTGTGATTCTTGCAGTCCCACCGAGCGAAAGCGAAATCCATGAAGTGGCACGATCGCTACCGGTGCGCCGTCACCCTCTCCGTCGACTTCGACGCGGAGTCACTGTGGAGCGGGACGTTCAAGCTCAACACCCCGAGCCCGCTCTCGCGTGGCGACTACGACATCCGCGCCGGGTTGCCCCGCATCCACGAACTGCTCGACAGGCACGATATCCCGGCGACGTTCATGATCCCGGGCCAGGTGGCTGTCGAGCATCCGGACGCCTGCCGCGAGATCTCGGCGCGCGGAAAGCACGAGGTCGGCTACCACGGCTTCTTCCACGAGAGCGTCCTCGAGATCCCGGTCGACGAGGAGCGGGAGCTGATGAAGCGCGGCATCGGGGTGCTCGAGGAGGCGTTCGGAGAGACGCCCCGCGGCAACCGCTCGCCGCCGTTCGCGCTCGGCCCGAACACTGCCGACCTGTTGGAGGAGATGGACTTCGAGTACGACTCGAGCCTCTTCGGCCACGATGAGCCATACCGGCCGCGGGTACCGGCGGTCGGGGGACGCCTGCGCGACTTCGTCGAGTTGCCGGTGAGCTGGGAGCTCGACGACGCACCCTACTTCCTGTTCAGCTTCTTCCCGTACATGTCAGGCATGGCGACGCCCGCGCAGGTGCTCGAGATCTGGAAGGCCGAATTCGAGGGCTCCTATCGCGCCGGAGGCTGCTTCCTGCTTGTCGTCCACCCGTTCTGCATCGGCCGTTACCCCCGGATTGCGATGCTCGACGAGCTGATCACGTGGATCAAGGGCTTCCCGGACGTGTGGTTCGGTCATCACCTCGACGTCGCCCGCGAGTGGCGCCGCGTGCAGGAGACGGCGGGAGCCTGGGACGCGTAGCCGGCGCGCCTGAGCCGACGCCGGCCGCGGCACGCGACAGCGGCGTACGTCAGGACGCGGGCGTCCAGAGCGCGTCGTCGCCAAGCTGTGTCCGTGCCGCCGCCCCACGCGCAACGAGCGCGAGCATGGCGGCCTCCGCACCGGTGCGGTCGGCAGCGTCGTTGCCACGCGTCAACAGCTGCGCGACTTCCTCTGTCGTCAGCCCATCCGCGAACCACTCGAGCAACTCGAGTGGATCGTCGGGCACACCGCGGCGCTCGCCGTCCGGAATCAGATTCGCGACGAGCACGTCGTAGGCCTCGATCGTCTGCCAGCCGCCGGCCTCGAGTCTCCTGCCGTCGCGCTCGAAGATGACGGATGGCGCGGTGAACCGGACGGGGCCGTCCGTGACGGCCGTCTTTCCCTGGAGCTCGGTCGGCGACCCGGCTGCGCTCCGCGCCTCTGCGCGGTCGCGCTGATAGGCCTCCTCGACCTCCGGCGTGTCGATCGACGACATCACGGCGCCCGCGTCGATCCCCGGAACTCCCCGAAGGGCCTGGGCGATCCCGTCGTCCTCGTCGAGAAGCAGCGTCGTCGTGAACCACGCGAACTGCAGTGCGCGGAACACCGCCCACTCGCTGCCCGGCGCCTGCAGGCGAGCGGCCACGACGGCTCTGCACGCCCGCCCGGTGCCGACGACCCGAGCGCGGGGCTCAGGTGCGAGCGGCATCCCGAAACGCCGGAACCGCCGGGCGTACCCCTCGGCCGAGCGAAGCGGGGTGTAACCGCGATCGACGTATTCCTGCGCATGCTCCGTGAGCCCGATCAGCACGAGCCGCCAGTCGAGCTGGGCGCCGTAGCGCCATTCGAGGACCCGGAACGCGGGGTTCGCCGAATAGCCCCACGGACAACCCGCGTCGTTGTACACGATCACCCTCACCGGGAGTGAAGCCTCACGCGTAGGCAAGGCTTTGCCGCCGGCTCTCTGCGGAATCACTCTGAACAGCGTGCACTGAGTGCGATCCTACGCGGCTTCGAGCGGCGACATTGTTACGACCAGTGGTGCTGACCTTCCAGTGCGCCCTCGACCCAGGCGGCACTGGCCAGCGCGCGTGCGTCCTCGTGCGGCCTACCCACTATCTGGACGCCGAGTGGGAGACCAAGGGGCCCGGTACCGGCTGGGATGTTGACGACCGGGGTACCCAGAGCAGACCACGCCCGATTGAAGATCGGATCTCCTGTCGTAGCGAGCTCGGGTGCTTCGCCCGGCGCCGAAGGGGTGACGAGCACATCCACTTCTCTGAACACAGCGGGGAGCTCCTCCCGGCATCTCCTCACCAGGCTGCGGGACTCCTCGTAGGCCCGCAGCGACATCGCCGTGCCCTCCTCGAGCATGCTGCGCAACGGCTCCCGGATCATGTTCGCGAAGCGACGGTACTCGTCTGCGAGGCAGCGGGCGATCTCGAACGTCCAGACCCGATTCTGCGCCTCGACGAGCCCCGCAAACGAAGGAGGGAGGGTGAGAGCGACGGTGCGGGCACCGCTGCGTGCCAGCACCTCCGGCAGTTCCTCGAAGAGAGCCACGGTCTCAGCAGCGGCGGCGGGCCACTCATGGGTGAGACAGATGCCCAGTCGCGGCGCCGACGGGTCATCCGGAAGGGCGAGAGCGCGACCGGTGAGCGAGCCGACGACGAAGGCGGCATCCTCGACGGTGCGCGTCATCACCCCGACCGTGTCGAAAGAGTCCGAGATGGCCTTCACCCCCACGCATGGGAGCATTCCGTGCGTGGGCTTGTAGCCTACGACGCCGCAGAACGCGGCCGGCCGTGCGATCGAGCCGGTCGTCTGCGTTGCATATGCGACAGGCACCATGCCGGCGGCGACAGCCGCCGCAGGCCCGGAGGAAGAGCCCCCCGGGGTACGACTCGCGTCGCGAGGGTTCGTCGTCGGCCCGGGTGGCCAGGCTGCGAATTCGGTCGTGACGAGCTTGCCGACGACGAGCGCGCCGAGCTGCCGGGCAATTGCAACGCTCGCAGCGTCCGCGGGTGGGCGATGATCGCTGTAGATGGGCGAACCGTGTCTCGTCGGCATGTCGTGGGTGTCGAAGATGTCCTTGACGCCCAACGGAATCCCGTGCAACGCCGGTCGTGCCGGCGGGGGGACGCCGTCGAGCTCGCGAGCACGGGCGAGCACGAGCTCCGGATCGAGATGCACCCACGCCCGAACCCTCGGTTCATCGGCCGCGATCCGGTCGAGGCACGCCCTGGCGATGGACTCAACGGTCGTGCTACCGCTCGCCAGATCGCGGGCGAGCGCTACGACGGTTGGCGCCGATCCACTCGGCAGGACGGCTCCGCTGCGAACCACGATGTCCGCAATCTACAAGCCCACGGCGGAGATGGTGTCGGACGGGATCGCAACGGATCACCGTCTTGCGCTGCTACCCGGCCTCCAACGCGAGCTGGGCAGCGGGGTCGAGACCCGCGCCGAGTACAATCTGCAACAAGACGCGAACCTTCGGGCCCGCGAGATCGCCGGCGAAGAGTGCGCCCGCCTCCGCAAGATCCCGGCCGCCGCCTCGCCCGTAGACCGGTTCGACGCGACCGACTGCGCAGCGCGAGCAGACGGCCACCGTGACCCCGCTTGCCACGGCTTGGCTGACGCCCACCACAACCCGTTCGTTGGCGTTGCCACGGCCTGTGCCCTCGAGCACGATCGCTCTCGCGCCCCCCGCGACCGCAGCGTCCAGGAAGCGCGCGTCGCTGCCCGCGTACAGACGGATCAGATCGACAGGGGCGAGCTCGGGCGGCACCGAGAGCGCAGGACGCCTCTCGGAGCGCCTGTGAAAGACGACGCGGTTTGCATCGACGACGCCGATCGGGCCGCACCCTGGTGAGCCGAAAGCTGCGACTGCGCTCGTATGAACCTTGCGCGCCTCTCGCGCCGAGTGGATCTCGCCGGCAAAGACGATCAGTGCGCCGCGCCCACGGGCGGCCGGGTCAGAGGTGACCCTGATCGCATCGCGGAGGTTGCGAGGCCCGTCCGTGTCCTTCTCGTCGGCGCCGCGCTGGGCTCCCGTCAGTACCACGGGAATGTCCGAGTCGAGCAGTCGGTCGATCAGGAAGACGCTCTCTTCCATCGTGTCGGTCCCGTGCGTGACGACGATTCCTGCGATGTCAGAACGGCCGGCCTGCTCGATCACCCGACAGGCGAGGGAGAGCGCAAGCTGCCCGTGCACGTCGAAGCTCGGGACGGTGACGAACTCGTCGAGCTCGAGTGGCGGCGCCTCGGGCCAGTCGAGCATCTCGACGAGCTCGCCGCCGCTCACAGCGGGCACAAGCTTGCCGGTCTCCGGGTCGGGGCGCATCGCAATCGTGCCCCCGGTGGACACAACGAGGACGGTCGACACGGCCGCTGCGTCTACTTCTTCGTGAGCTTGGCGGCCTGCGAGACGTCGAGGTTGCCACCGACTTCCTCGCCGAACTCCTCCTCGGCGAGATGCACGGGCGCAGAGCGAAAGCGGAGGGCCACGTTCACGATGACGAGGACGACGAGGATCAGCAACAGCGTCACGGCGGTCGTGCCTGCCCCGAGCGCGTACAGGTTCGGGAGGATCGGCCGACTCGACGGCCAGGTCCCGATCAGGATCGGCAACGGCTGCGCCTGGTAGCCGTTCTGGAGCAGGATCGTCCGGTCGAAGTCGTTCCAGGCCAGTGTGAACCCGAAGAGGAAGCTGCCGAAGATGCCTGTCCAGACGAGCGGAAGTGTCACCTCGCGGAACGTCGTAGCGGTATTTGCACCGAGGTCCCGGGCGGCCTCCTCGATGTGGCGGTCGTACCGGTTCCAGACGGCGAGCATGACGAGGAACGAGAACGGGATCCCCCAGATCACGTTCGCACCGAGCGCCGTGTACCACAGGCTCGGTGTCTCGCCCATATATCTCCAGAGGAGCTGGTTGCCGAGCCCGACGAGGAACGCCGGCGTCATCAGCGCAAGCATGAGGATGTAGAAGGCGATCACATCGCCCTTCAGTCGCCAGCGGCGGCGGAACGCCATGGACAGCGAGAATCCGAACAAGGCGACGAGGAGACCGGCGACGATCGCGAGCCAGAGAGACTGGCGCCCCGACGCACTGACGTCGTCGGAGATCGTGTTGAAGACGTTCGCGTCGAAGAGCGTCTTCCACCAGTCGAGGCTGATCGGACCGCGGAACGGGAACGTGAGCTGCCCGGTCGAACCCTGGAACGAGAGAATCGCCATCAGGATCATCGGGAGATAGAGGAAGAACAGGAAGAGAGCGAAGTAGACCCCGAGGCCCGCCTTCCACCAGTCCCGCGGCTGCTTGACCTCGCGGCGCACGACCGTGTCCTGCGGGCGCGGAGACGTCCCCGCCGCCGCCACCATTGACTCGCTCACAACTCCTCCCGCAGGTTCGAGAAGCGCGTGATCACCCAGACGCCGACCAGCAGGGCGAGAACGAGCAAGACCGCGGAAGCCGCCCCCTGCGGATACTGCACCGCCCCGATCTTCGAGTTGATCAGGGTGCCCACGGAGGTGATGTTGCCGCCGCCCACGGTCGCGACGGTCCCGTAGTCGCCCATCGTGAGCACGAATATGAAGATCGAGCCGATCACGACGCCCGGCATCGACTGGGGCAGGATCACTTCCCTGAACGTCTGCCACGAGTTGGCGCCGAGATCGCGCGCGGCCTCGACCGCGGATTGATCGACCTGTGCGAGCGAGAAGAAGAGCGGCGTGATCATGAACAGGATGTAGAGCTGGATCATCGCCAGTCTGACCGAGAGCGTCGAGAAGCCGAGTTGCGCGATCGGCTCGGAGACGATGTGGAACTTGATCAGCACCTGGTTCAGTGCCCCCTCTCGTCCCATCAGCGGAAACGTCCAAGCGATCGCGCGTGTCAGGAAGCTCGTCCAGAACGGGGCGAGCGCGATAATGAACAGCGTGATCTGGTTCCGAAGGCTCGAGACCTTGAGGGCCAGGTAGTAGGCGATCGGGAACCCGAGAACGAGACACGCAATAACCGCGAGCAGCGACGTGACGAACGTCGAGCGCATGTTGTCCCAGTACGTCGAGTCGTGGAAGAGCTCGCTGTAGTTGGCCGTCGTGAACGTCTTGTCGAAGCCGGCGTCCGTCCACGTCCAGAAGCTGACGAGGATGATGATCACGAGCGGGGCGAGGAGGTAGAAGCCGATCCAGATGAAGCCGGGCGCAGCGAGAGCCGCCGTGATCCAGCCTCCACCGCGGCCGCGGCCGCTTCCGCGCCCCTCGCCGAGCGCCGCCTCGGCCTTTGGTGCCCCGAGCTCAGGAGCCGAGGAGCTGGACATCCTCTTCCTTCCAGGAGATCCGGATCCGCTCACCCTCGCGGCCGCGCAAGTCGGGGTACTCCTGGGCCCCGACCTTTGCGAGCATTCGCTCGCTACCCGCGAGCAGGTGGAGCTTGACGAGGTCGCCGAGGAACTCGACGAAGACGATCTCGCACTCGGCCGAATTCTGTCCGGAGGGCCCGGACTGCTCCAGATCGACCGTCACCGCGGCCGCGCGAACGGCGATCACGGCCGCATCCCCGACGGCGTGCGCGGCATCAGGGGCCCGCACGCTGGCACGAACGTGCTCCGAATCCTCGACGACGAGCCGGTCGCCGTCGCGCTCGACGACGGTGCCCCGGATGATGTTGTTGTCACCCATGAACCGTGCGACAACATCGGTTGCGGGCTTCGTGGCGATCGTCAAAGGGGGGGCGACCTGCTGGATGCGAGCCTCGTTCATCACGACGATGCGGTCGGCCATCGAGAGCGCTTCTTCCTGGTTGTGCGTCACGTGGATGAACATGAGCCCGAGCTGCCGCTGCAGGTTGCGAAGCTCGACACGCATCCTCAACTGCAACAGACGGTCGAGGTCACCGAGCGGCTCGTCGAGCAGAAGCGCCTTCGGTTTCGTGACGAGGACCCGCGCCAAGGCGACACGCTGCTGCTGCCCTCCGGAGAGTGCCCTGGGCTTCCGGTCGGCAAGAGGCGTCAGGCCCACGACCTCGAGTGCCTCGAACGCCAGCCGCCGCCGTTCGTCCTTCCCGACGCCGTGCATCTTGAGGCCGAACTCGACGTTCGAGAGAACCGAGCGATGCGGGAACAGGGCGAAGTGCTGAAAGACGGTCGTCGTCGGCCGCTTGTGCGGGGGTAGATCGACGAGTGACTGGCCGTCGAGGACGATGTCGCCGGAGCTCGGGAACTCGTGGCCGCCGATCATCCGCAGCGTGGTCGTCTTGCCGCAACCGGACGGCCCGAGCAGAACGACGTACTCGCCGTGGTCGACGTGCAGGTTGACGTCGTCCACGGCGACCATGCCCCCGGGGAACACCTTCGTCAGCGCGATGAGATCGAGCCCCGACCCGGGTGATGCCGAGGGGGCGGCAGAAGCCGCCCCCTCCGATTGCGATGTTGCTGAATCCGACATGCGGTTAGGCGGACAGGAAGTCGTTCGCCCTCTTGGTGAGATACACGCTTTCCCGTGGATACGAGTTCCAGGACGCGTACTTGCAGATGCGGTTCTGGAACGAGCCACCTTCTCTGCGCTCACCCTTCTTGATGTCGCCGACCTTGCCCGTGATACCGGGCAGGTCTCGTGCAGCCGGCTTGCCGTTCCACCAGTAGTCGTACTCGGCGGCCGAGAACCCGGCCTTCTTCCCGGCGGCGGACTTGATCCACGGGAGCAGCTTCTGCCCGTTGGCGATGTAGTAGCCCTGGCGCATGATCACGGCGCCGAGATACCCGTTGTAGTTCCAGTTGAGGTAGTCGTAACAGGCCTGCAGCTTCGCAGGATCCGTGACCTTCGCCGAGATACCCTCGGAGCTGCACCAACCGCGGAAGCCCTCGGGCGGCGCTGCGTAGAGGATGTTGACGCCGGCTGCCTTGACGAGTGCGACGGCAGGCGACCACATCGACTGGATCACGACCTCCTTCGAGACCATGAAGTTCACCGAGTCCGTGAACGCCGACCAGAAAGCGCGGAACTGACCGGCCTTCTTGTACGTCGTCAGGATCTTGAACAGGCGGTCGATCTCGGCCCTCGTCGGGTTGCCGTAGTCGGCGAACTTCATCAAGCCGAGCGCCGAAACGG
Source organism: uncultured Thermoleophilia bacterium (assembly GCA_963699795.1). Classification (GTDB taxonomy): domain Bacteria; phylum Actinomycetota; class Thermoleophilia; order Gaiellales; family Gaiellaceae; genus Gaiella. The sequence goes on along the minus strand of CAVOVG010000002.1, from coordinate 63,053 downwards.
CGAACGCAGCGTCCTGAGCCATGATGCCCGGATCGCGAAGCAGCGACACGCGTCCCTTCCAGTTCTTGTTCAGGAGCTCCGCCCAGGAGACCTTGGTCGGAGCCTTCTTGATCACGTCCGCGTTGTAGCCCATCGAGTCGGCGTTGAAGTGGGCCGCCGGGCCGACGATGTAGCGGGGCTCCGGCTTGCCGCCGATCGGCTTGCCGTTCTCGCCGATCCAGCGAACGATCTGCTTGTTGTTCTTCGGGCCACCAGAGAACGCGGGAAGACCCGTTGACCCGTCGGGGTCGACGTACGTCGACCGGAACGGCGCGTTGCCGTCGCCGTAGGTGCACCTCTTCGATGACGGATTGAGCTTGCCCCGAGAGAAGAGCTTGTACTGGGATCGCCAGCTCGGAAGCCTCCGGGTATCGACCGGCTGGAGGCTGCCGGACGGCCAGACGAGGAGCGACTGGTAGTTGTAGCCGCCGAAGACGTCGAACGTGTCCGGCGACGTGATCGCGATCTGAGGCTGCTTCCCGGAGTCGGCCAGGATCGGCTTCACGGTGAAGCCGAGGTCCTTGGAAGCCTGCTTCGCGATGTCCGGGATCGGGAACTCGACGCCGAGGCTGAGCACCCGGAGCGTCCCTGTGAACTTGCCGTTCGCGTCCACTTCGCTGGACTCGGAACTCGCTGCGCCGGCCGTGCCGGCGAACGCGCCCATGCCGCCAACCGCGGCCGCAGCTACGCCTCCACGGCGAAGCAACTCGCGACGGCTCAGACCCCCGCTATCGTCGGCCCGCCGCGACTCAGAGAGATCGCTACGACCGAGATCTTCACCAGCGGCCAGCTCCCTGAGGTACTCGTCAGGATCATGCTCCCAATCGCCACTCATATCCTCGACTCCCTTCCCTCGTCGCCTCTCGAGGAACTCGTTGGTTCTCTCGGCCCGCTCACGCCAGCCACGGCAGACGCGACGCGCAGTCGACCGTGGAGACTATTGTGTGCAGTGACCCTGGAATGGGTTCTGTATACCGGCGCGACCGGCCCGAGTCAAGGACTAACTTTTCTTGCGTCGTGACGTCAGCGGCCGCCTCTAGCACGGCGGGTGAGGGATTCCCATCGCGTCCCCCAACCGGGCTATCTCGGGTCCGGAGAGCGTGAACTCGGTGTAGGCAACGCCGACGGAAAGGAAGTCGAGGCCCTCGGCCGCACGGAGGGCCGTCTCGAGGAGCTCGATGCGCCGGTCCTGGAGGTCGAACCACCGCGCAAGCCGGGTACCCAGTTCCTCAGGCGCGTCGAGCGACCTGACCTCGGCCTCCTGGGCCCTTACGATGGGAAGAGCGACACGGATGGCGGCGACGACATCTCCGGTGCCGGACGCATCGGGGGGAGGAATGCGGTCGAGTTTCGGTCCATAGACCTGACAGATCTCCGCCACCCGAGCGAAGTATTGCGCCCGGGTCGGCTCGGCTCTTGAATCGGGGCTGAGGACAAGGACGAGCGCGCCGGCGATCGCTGCCGTCGCTACCGCCACGGCTACTCCGATCAGCACAGCCCGATGTCTCGACACGCGAATCAACGATTCCTTCGTCGGAGCGGCGCTTTTGGTTCATGCGTCCGGGCCGAGCTCAAACTATGCCGCCTCCTGCGTCGTAAGCGCGGCCGCAATTCGCTCAACTGCGACGATCGCAAGGAAGACCGCTGCACCCACACCGACGCCCCACACGACCTTCACCCAGCTCGAGGGTACGGCGTAGTAGGCGCCTGCGCCGGCGCCGATCGCGAGCAGAGCGGCAACGTTGATCCCGTTGAGGTACCGGTAGGGCCCTTGCGGATCGAACAGCCCTTCGACATCGATCCGCTGCCGCTTGACGACCAGGTAGTCCGCCAGGATGACCCCCGTCAGCGGCGCGGCGAGGTTGCCGAGGTGCGTGATCCAGCGCTGCGCATGGTTCACGAAGTCGGGAAAACCCGATAACGCCACTGCGGCCACTGCGGCCACGACCGTCGCCCAGACCCGGCCAAGCCGGGGGACTGAGTTGACGAGGGAGAGGCCTGCGGTGTAGACGTTGGTGATGTTCACGGCCAGACCCTGCACGACGATCGCCACCAGGAGCGCGACGAGCAGCAGGTTGTTCGAGGTGAGATCGGCGACGGCGACGAAGGGGTTCGTTGCGCCCGTCGCAGCAGCCGCGTAGCCGCCGACGAACGTCGTCACTACAGCGGAGACGAGAGCCGAGGCGATGAGCCCGATTCGCATGTCGCGCCGGGTCGGTGTGTAGCGACAGAAGTCGGCGACGTTGGTGACGAGCGTGAGCGACGCGCCACACATCACCGTCACGTAGGTCGCGAAACCCGTCCAGGTCAGGTGCTGATCAGGAGAGTCGAACACCCGGCTCACCGCATAGCTGGGATTGTCGGTCGAAAGGTAGAGGGCGATGAGAACGGCGGTGAACGCGACCGAGATGGGCAGCACGCCGCGGAGGAGCCACCGCATCACGTCGAACCCGAGCACGGCGAACGTGGCGTGGACAACGGCGAAGGCAAGCGCGAGCGGCACGAGCGGCAGGCGGTCACCGGTCATCGCCTCGTAGATCGCCTGGGCGCCGAGCCCGGCGGTCAGCGCCTGGGCGGCGAACCAGTAGGTCGCTGCAACGACCCGGTACGGGGACGAGAGGAGGCGTGCCCCCCAGAATCCCAGGTGCGAACGCATCGCGACCTGGCCCGGAAGCCCGTAGTCGACGCCAGGCTGCGCAACCACGGTAAGCATTGCGAAGGCGAGCGCCTGCCCGGTGACCATCGCTGCCACGGCCCACCAGAGCGGCAGCCCGCCCGCGACGACCGCGAACGCCCCGAGCACGTACATGACCGGGTTGAGGAAGAACGTGAAGTTGATTGCGAACAGGTCACGCCAGCCCGCTGTGCGAAGCTCCGCTGGAACCGGCTCGATGCCGAACTCCTCGACCCCGGGCATATGGTTCCTCTAGGTAGCCGTGTCGGTCGCTGTCGCCGTTGCGGGCGCGCTGCTCGAGCGACGAAAGAAGTCGCTTACGACACGGTTGTGCTCCTCCGAGTTGTCGAACACGGTCGAGTGGCCCGACCCGGCGATGACGTGCTTCTCTGCGCCCGCGATCCCCTGATAGATCCCCTCCTGACCGACACCGGCTGGACCCTGATCCCACGGCGTCATCAGATCCTCGTCGCCCCCGAGGACGAGTGCCGGCGAGGTGATGCGCGGCAGCCACGGCGTGATGTCCATGTCGCACATCGCCTGGCACGCGGCGCAAAACACCTCGAGGCGATTGGAATCCCGCAGGATCGTCTGGATCGTCGTGATCAAGCCCTCGGCGCCCTGCTCCTCGAGAAACCCCTTCGAGAGCGCCTGCCAGGTGATCAACTCGGCGAGGAGTCGGCTACCGGGTCCGGCCGGGTCCATCGTTGCGATGTCGATCCAGTTCTTGAAGATCAGACGTCCCGTAACGCCGAGTCGGGCCGCTGCGCAGTTGATCACCACCGACGTCGTCCGGTCCGGGTACTTGCCGGCAAAGACGGTCGCGATCATCCCGCCCATCGACGTGCCGTGGATGTGCGCCCGCTCGAGTCCGAGGACGTCCATCAGGCCGGCGACGTCATCGGCCCACACCTCCATGTCGTAGTGTTGCAGCGGCTTCTCCGACTGCCCGTAGCCGCGCATGTCGAAATCGATCACCTGGAACTGCTTCGAAAGTTCCGGGGTCGCTGGGTCGAAGTTGAAGTGCCCAAAACCCGCGCCGTGGATCTGAACGACCGGGTCGCCCTCACCGGAGATCCGGTGCCAAAGGCTGACCCCATTGACCTCGATCATGCCCTCCATCGCAGCCCTCCTCTCGTCGTGAGGGCCAAGCCTAACGCAATCCCTCCCCGGCGAATCCGTTGCGAGGGCGCTATCCCGGCTCCACCGTGATCTCCAGGCGTTCCGCCGGAGTACCGAGAAGTTCACGCCTCAACTCGTCGATCGTCCGCCGCCGCTTGGGGAGGATGCGGCGGAGAAGCGTGAAGTCGGCTGTATCCGAGGAGAACGGATAGGGGTCCATGCGAACACGTCCCGGCCCGCTCGACTCGAGCCAATACCCTCCGATGTCGCCGCGCTCCCGCGCCTCGAGATCGTTGACACAGAAGAAGAGCGAAAACCGGTCGTAGACCTGGAGGCGGTGATAGTCGGCCCAGCACTCCTCCTCCGTGACGCCGATCTCGTCGCGTCGGATCGGGTGCGAGGCTTCCTGCTCTGCGACGAAGGCCTCGACGAGATCCTTCACCTCGTCGGCTCGGCTGAGCTTGAGCTCTGGCTGCGTTCCGTAGCGGTGGCGGTAAATGCCGGCGCCGTGCATCGACACGAGCAGGCCGGCGTAGAGGTCCTCGTCGGTGATCGCGGCGATCCCCGCGCGATAGAACGCGAGGTGGGCCGGAACCGGAACATCGAGGAAGTTGAGTGGCCGGCCCGTATCGGCCTCCATCATCGGGGACTGTTCCCAGACGGCCCAGCCGTCGTCGTGACGTTCGGCGGCCACGACGAGTGAAGAGTGACGGGCGCCCGTGTCGGCCCACATTCGCGCGCAAGCCGCAGAGACGTCGGCGTGATCCGTCTGGAGGACAACCTGCCACGCGTCGCCGGCGTCGCGGACGATCATCGTGAGCCCGCGGTGCTCGACCTGCCGATGCGACGACGAACTCGTGTCGTGGCCCGCTCCACTGCCCGAACATACACTACGCCTCTCATGCCACCGACCTCCGGATTCACGCTCCGCTACGAGGAGGACGCGGAGGGCGTCGTCGCTGCCGTCTTCTGCGATATCCGCAAACGGATGGAGTTCGTCCCGGCGATATTCAAAGCGCTTGCCCCTGATCCCGCGGCGCTCGTCCCGGCATGGCTGCAGGCGCGCGCGATCTATGACGACCCGCGTGTCGAAGAGGCGCTCGCCCGGCTTCGAGAAAGCGCCGCGCCTGACCTCTCCTCGTACACGCCGAGCGAAGCCGTCCGCGCCGCGGTCGCGCCGTTCGTCGAGGAGCTTCCAGCGCTGTTGCTGATCGTGACGTCACTCGGGCTCGCGCTCGACGGCGTCGTTCCCCCTCAACCGCTACCGCCTCCGGAACTTCCACCGCCCGGGCCGGTTCCCGAGAGCCTCGTTCCCGAGGAGCGGGGCGAGCATGCCCTCTTCGACAGCATCCGCGCCGTCTACCTGACACAGCACGTGCCGAGCATGTACCGAGCCCTCGCTGCCCGAGGGTTGCTCGACGAGCCCTGGTCTGCGATCGGCCCGTATCTGGCGTCCGAGTCTGGCGAGGAACTCGTCGTCGACCTCTGCGTCGCTGCTGAGCTGCAGGGCCTCGAGTTCCAGGAGTTCGCATACTTCCGAGTGGAGAGCTCGCGCGGCATTCTCGAACAGTTCCGCCGTGCGCTCCCGCGGAACCTCGTATTCGCGCTGGCTGCGTCGCAGGCTTAGCGCACGACACTGGTCGGCAACCTCGACGCGACGAGGGCTCCGACCGCAGCGAGCACGGCCGTCACGACCCAGAAGACGTCCCAGCCCCCGTGGGACGCAAGCGCACCGAGGAGCGGCGTGGCAACAGCGGCGATGAGAAAGACGACGGTTGCCGCGACGGCAACCGATCGTGCGGCCAATTCAGGCGCCGCGCGCTCCCCGGCGCTGACATACACGATGGCGTTCCAGCCGAGAGCGCCGAAGCCAAAAAGCACGGCAGCGGGGATCACCGCTGCGACTCCGCCGTGCAACGCGAGCGCAAACAGCAGCGCCCCCACTGCCGCAACGATCCCCACCTCGACGAGCGTCCGCACCCGACGTGACCCTTCCGCCCTGTCGGCGACATGACCCCACACGATGCGGGACACCATCGCTGAAACCGTGACGGCGAAGAACGTTGCTGACGCGGCGAAGGATGTCAGACCGGCCGCACGTGCGGCCGGCACGGTGTACGCGAGCACCGCCTGTAGCACGACGATGTAGAAAGCTGCGACCGTGAGCAGTCGCCGCATGCCGGGCGTCCGCCAGATACTCCGAAGCGGTCGGTGAACCCGTGCCGACGGGGCTCTGGGCGGGTCAACGGCGACATAGGCGAAGACCAGGCCGGTGACTGCGACCGCGAACGCTGCCACGCCGAACGAGAGGCCGACGCCGCCATAGCGCTCGAGACCGGGCAGGGTGAGCGCCGCGATCATCCCCCCGAGCGGAACGGCCATCTGGCGGACTCCTAGCGCCCAGCCGCGCCGAGCGGGCGGGTAGGCGCGGAAGAGCGCTCCGGCCCCTGCTATCGGGACGGCGGCCGAGCCGACACCGAACGCGACAAGCGCACCGAGCAGCACCCCGACCGACTCTGCGGTCGCAGCAACGCCGAGGCCCGCGACGCCGAGGGCAGTTCCCGCGAGTATCGGCCCCCGGGTGCCGAAGCGATCGACGGCCATCCCCGCGACTATCAGTGCAAGGCCCGCTCCGAACAGACCGGCTGTGAGCGCCGCTCCCAGCTCGGCAAGGCTGAGTTGGAAGCTGCGGCTGAGCTCGGGGCCGATGGCAGGCAGGCCGATGCTTACGAATGCCACGGCGGCCTGCGCGGCGGCCGCTGCTGCGAGCACGATGCCGGGCGAGTGGGGTCCGGCCCGTTTCACTTCTCCATTATCCTGTGGCAGTGGACGTCGACGAAATCGTGGGTGCGCGACGACGGCAGCAGGTGCTCGATGCACTGGAGTTCGAGCGGGACCGCGAAGCTGCGCTCCGCTCGCAGATCGAAGACGTGCTCACCGAGCTCGAGGGTTCTCGCGTCGACGAAGCGGTGTTCGCGCGCATGACACCCGAGGACGTCTCACTCGTGCGTCGGGTGCTCCATCCGGACAGCGACGAGGACGAGGACGAGGACGAGAGTTCGACCTCCAAGGCCTGCTGTCGTCGGAGTCGCGCGCGGAGATCCGCGCCGAGCAGAAGGCGGAGCGTGTCCGACTCGAAGGCGTGCTGGCGGACTCGCGCAGCCGACAACGGGCTCTCGAGAGCTACCTCGAGGCGCTCGACGCGAAGGACGACGCGCCCGAGACGGCCCAGTCGTTGCGCGACTGATCGCCCTTCGGTTTCGGACCCGGTAGCCGTTGGTCACGTCGGCTCAGGTGGCGTGGCGCATGCTGTATGGTCGCTTTCGTGGGACCCTTCGATGCGCACAAACCGCTCTCGCGCACGGCGAGCTCGACAGTAGCTGGCGTGAGCCGCGAAGCCGCTGACGCCGGGGGTGGAGAATGACGGCCCCGGCCAACGATCTCAAGGCGACCGCTGCTGCTGAAGGCCCGCGGATCGGACCGCTCGCAGGAATCCGAGTGATCGAGCTCGGGACGCTGCTCGCAGGACCGTTCACCGGCCGACTCCTCGGTGATCTCGGCGCCGAGATCATCAAAGTCGAGGCTCCCGGCAAGCCTGATCCGATCCGAAACTGGGGCAAGGCGCGCTATCAGGGTCGGTCGCTCTGGTGGCCGGTGCAATCGCGCAACAAGAAGTGCATCACGCTCAACCTTCGCGAGGAGAAGGGGCAGGAACTGCTGCTGCAGCTTGTCGAAAAGGCCGACGTCGTGACCGAGAACTTCCGACCCGGAACGCTCGAGCGCTGGAACCTCGGGTACGAGCAGATGTCGGCTGTCAACCCTGGCATCGTGCTGTCCCGCGTCTCCGGTTATGGACAGACCGGGCCCTACGCAGAGCGCGCCGGTTTTGCCTCCGTCTCAGAGGCAATGGGTGGCATTCGTCATATCAACGGCTTCCCCGATCAGCCGCCGCCGCGCATGCACCTCTCGCTCGGCGATTCGCTCGCGGCGATGTTCGCGGCCCAGGGAATCCTGGCTGCTCCTACTGGCGAGACGCAGCCGGCGGAGGGCTCGGGCAGGTCGTCGACGTCTCACTGATGGAAGCGGCTTTTGCACTCCTCGAAAGCACGGTTCCCGAGTATGACCGGCTCGGAATCGTCCGCGGCCCCCAGGGCACGAATCTCAAAGGCATAGCGCCGTCCAACATCTTCAAGTCACGGGACGACAGTTGGGTGGTCATCGCCGCGAATGCCGACAACGTTTTTCGACGGCTGTGCGAGGCGATCGAGCAGCCCGAGCTCGCCGACGACGCCCGTTTCGCTACCCACCTCGCGCGCGGCGACAATCAGGACGAGATCGAAGGGATCGTGGCCGACTGGGCCGCACAGCACGACGCGGCGGAGATCGACCGCGTCCTCAACGCGGCCGGCGTCATCTGCGGCCCGATCTACACGATCGCCGACATCTTCAACGACCCGCAGTTCAAGGCACGCGAGATGCTTCTCGAGCACGTCGACCCCGAATTCGGACCTTACATCGGTCCAGGCATCGTCCCGAAGCTGACGCGCACGCCCGGCGCTGTGCGCTGGTCGGCTACGTGGGAAGAAGGAAGTCACAACGCCGACGTGTACGGCGGCCTGCTCGGGCTCTCGGACGACGAGATCGCGGCGCTCCGCGAGGAGGGCGTCATCTGATGGGGACGCGCCAGGTCACGATCTGCGACGTTGCCCCGCGAGACGGCCTGCAAACAGATGCTCTCGTGCTCGAACCTTCCGTCCGGGCGGAGCTCGTCGACCGACTGGGCGCGACGGGCGTACCCCGTATCGAGGCGGTCAGCTTCGTCAACCCCTCGCGCGTACCCCAGATGGCCGGCGCAGAGGAGGTCGTCCAGGCGATCGAGCGGCGTCCCGGGGTCATTTACGCGGGGCTTGCGCTGAACGAGAGAGGCTACGACCGGCTCGCCGCTACGACCCTCGACGAGGTGCACTTTGCGTTTGCCTCGACCGAGACGTTCAACCAGCGGAACCAGGGCGCGTCGGTCGCCGACTCGATCGCGACCGCGCGCCGCATCGTCGAACGGGCGCACGCCGACGGCCGCCGCGCCACCGTGACGATCGGAGCGTCATTCGGTTGCCCCTTCGAGGGACGGGTCGACCCCGGCCGCGTGATCGAGATCGCCGCGGAGCTGATCGAGGCGGGCCCCGACGAGCTCGTGCTCGCCGACACGATCGGCGTCGGCGTCCCGCGGCAGGTTCGGCGCCTGATCCCCGAAGCCGTTGCGCTCGGGACCCCGGTGGGCGTCCACCTGCACAACACGAGGAACACCGGCTATGCGAATGCGATCGCCGCACTCGAATCGGGGGCGACGATGCTCGATGCCTCAGTCGGAGGGATCGGTGGCTGCCCGTTCGCACCGCGCGCGACGGGGAACATTGCCACGGAGGATTTGGTCTACCTCCTGCACGGGGAGGGGATCGAGACGGGTATCGACCTGGACGGGCTCGTCACGGTCGCAGAGTGGCTGGAAGGCGTGCTCGGGCACGAGCTCGAGGGACAGATCTACAAGGCCGGCACGTTTGCGCCGGTTGCCGGCTGAGTCGAACGAGAACAAGGAGAGCGAAAATGGCCTACAGATTGGGGGTCGACGTCGGTGGCACATTCACCGATCTCTACCTCGTCAGCGATGAGAGCGGGGCGGCGCAATACCGCGTAAAGACGCCGTCGACGCCGACCGACCCCTCTCTCGGCGTCCTGAGCGGCGTGGAGCGAATCTGCGCCGAATCCGGGGTTGGGGTCGGTGAGATCCGCAACATCCTGCACGGGACGACGGTCGCGACGAACGCCGTTCTCGAATCGAAGGGCGCGCGCGTCGGCCTGATCACGACCCAGGGCTTCAAGCAGATTCTCCATCTCGCGCGGTCGCAGACGCCGGGGCCGCTCGCGGGGTGGATCATCATGCAGAAGCCCGACCCACCGGCTTCGCTCGCGGACACGCGCGAGGCCGTAGAGCGCATGGATGCGAAAGGCTCCACGCTCGTTCCGGTCGACACGGCGCAGGTCGAGGAGATCATCCGAGAGATGGTCGACGCAGGCGTCGAGTCGCTCACCGTCGCTCTGATCAACTCGTACGTGAACGGTGCGCACGAACGCGAGATCGGGGAGATCGTCGAGCGTCTCTACCCGGGCTTCCCCGTCACGCTTTCCTCGGACGTCCTACCGGAGTTCCGTGAGTACGAGCGGGCGCTGACGGCGTGCATGAACTCGTACGTGCGGCCCAAGGTTCAGACGTACGTCAAGCAACTCCAGACCAAGCTCGCGGAAGCCGGCGCGAGCGCGGAAGTCAACATCCTGCGCTCCGATGCCGGCCTGATGACGACGGCAGAGGCTGCACGCAACCCAATCTACGGCGTTCTTTCCGGCCCGTCTGGGGGTGTCGCCGGTGCGCTCTACGTGGCCTCGAGGGCCGGCTACAACGACATTCTCACGTTCGACATGGGCGGCACCTCGACCGATGTCTCCCTCTGCCAGGACGGCCAGCCGACGATCGGGCGCGAGACGTCGATCGGCCACTTCCGCATCAAGGTGCCCTCCGTCAACGTGCACACAGTCGGCGCCGGCGGTGGCTCGATCGCGCACGTGCCGGAGCTGACGCGAGCCCTGCGCGTCGGCCCACAGTCAGCGGGAGCCGAACCGGGCCCCGCCGCGTACGGCAAGGGTGGCGAGGACCCGACCGTAACCGACGCGAACGTCGTGCTCGGCCATCTGCTGCCCAGCCTCCTCGGAGGCGAGATGACGCTCGACGTGGAGGCAGCTCACACAGCGGTCAAGAAGATCGCCGACGCGATGGGCCTCGAATCGGTCGAGAAGGCCGCTGAGGGCATCCTTGCGATCGTGAACGAGAACATGGCGGGCGCTCTTCGACTCGTCTCGGTGCAGCGTGGCCACGACCCGCGCGACTTCGCGCTCGTCGCCTACGGTGGCGCCGGGCCCCTGCATGCGAACGCGGTCGCGAAGCTGATGGGCTCCTACCCCGTGATCGTGCCGCCGGCGCCCGGGCTCCTTTGCGCCATCGGGGACCTCGTAGCGGACTTCCGCGACGAGTTCGCGCAGACGCACATCCGGCTCGTCGCCGAGGCAAGCGGTGAGGAGGTCGCAGACATCCTCGACGGTCTCGGCAGCCGTGCGAAAGCATGGCTCGACGGCGAGGGCATCGACCTGGAAAAGCAACGGCTTTCGTATGTCGCCGACATGCGGTACCACCGCCAGGGCTACGAGATTCCCGTCTCCCTGGAGCCGGGCGATGTCCGCTCCGGCGGGCTTGCGGGGCTCGAGGAGAGCTTCAACGTATTGCACGAGCAGTTGTACGGCTTCCGCATGCCCGGGACTGCGTCCGAGATCGTCAACCTCAGGGCGGTCGGATTCGGCGCCGTGCCGAAGCCCGAGCTGCAGACAGGAACGGTCGGGCCCCCCGACGCGTCGGCTGCAGTCGTCGCCGAGCACGAGGTCAGCTTCGACGGCGAGATGACCCCGACGAAGATCTACGACCGGGCCAAGTTGGAGCCCGGGGCGAAGATCGTAGGACCGGCGATCGTGACCGAGTTCGACTCCACCACCGTTGTCCTCCCGGATCACGGTGCGATGGTGGATGCGAACTACAACATTCTGATCACTCCGAGCGCGTGAGGAGGGAGGACGAGATGGCCACCATTGAGCACCCCCCGCTGAAGATCGCCGCGATCCCCGATCTCGAGGTCGACCCCGTCACTCTGGACATCATCGAAGGCGCTCTCAAGAACGCGCGCTTCGAGATGGACGCGGTCCTCTTCCGGTCGGCGATGAGCCCGGTGATCCGGGAGCAGCACGACGAGTTCCCGATGATCACCGACCCCCGCGGCCGGATGGTCGTGGGTCAGTTCGGCGCGTACATCAACGAGATGATGGAGGAGTGGGATAGGGGCGTGTACCCCGGCGACGTGATCCTCACCTCCGATCCGTTCAAGTGCTCGGCTTCGATCTCACACACGAACGACTGGCTCGTGCTCGTGCCGATCTTCTTCGGCGACGAGCTCGTCGGCTGGTCGTCGCAGTTCGGCCACATGATGGACGCCGGCGGTCCGCTTCCCGGATCACTCCCGACGGGCGCGAAGACGATCTTCGAGGAGGGAATCATCATCCCGCCGCTCAAGATCGTCGAGCGTGGCGAGGTGCAGGAGGACGTGCTCCGCCTGATCCTCAACAACGTCCGCCTGCCGGAGATGAACCGCGCCGACCTGTTCGCGATCGTCGCGGGCTGCCGCGCTGGCGAGCGACGGGTGATGGAGCTGTGCGAGCGCTTCGGCAAGGAGACGTACCTCGCAGCCCTCCAGGCGCTCCTCGACCGGACCTACAACGCAATGAAGTTCCTGATCTCGGTCGTGATCCCGGAGGAACCGCAGACATTCATCGACTACGTCGACGACGACGGCCTCGGCAACGGCCCCTACAAGATGCAGTTGACGATCTGGCGGGAAGGCGAGCACGCCTTCTTCGACTGGTCGGGAACCGACCCTCAGGCCCTGGGCCCGGTCAACTTCTACCTCTCAGAGGGCATGTTCAAGATGTTCATCGGGATCTACCTGATCATGGTGAACGATCCTCAGATCCTCTTCAACGACGGCTTCTACCCACTGCTGCACGTCGTGATGCCGGAAGGGAGCCTGCTCCGGCCGCGCTACCCGGCCGCGCTCGGCTGCCGCACGCACGCCTTGGCCCGGCTCTTCGATGTGCTCGGTGGCGCTCTCTGCAAGAACGCGCCGGAGCTGAACACGGCGGCCGGCTACGGCACGAGCCCGTACATGCTCTATTCGGGCTGGGACGGTGAAGGCGAGTTCTTCTACTCGATGGAGATCCTCTACGGCGGCATTCCCGGACGGCCGATCGGCGACGGGATGGACGGCCATTCGTGGTGGCCCCTGTTCGAGAACATCCCGACCGAGTACCTCGAGGCGTACTACCCGCTGCGCATCGACGGGTACACGACCGTGACCGACTCGGGTGGCGCCGGCCTCCATCGTGGCGGCAATGGCGTCGAGAAGCGGTACGTCTATCTGGAGCCGGGGGAGGTGTCGATTCACGACGACCGCTGGCTGACGCGTCCCTGGGGCGTGCTCGGAGGCCTGCCGGGCGGGCGGTCGGAGAAGATCCTCAAGCGGGCCGACGGCAGCGATGAACGCCTTGCCTCGAAGTGCGACAACGTCGCCGTCGAGCCGGGCGACATGCTCGTCTATCGGACGGCCGGCGGAGGCGGTTGGAAGGACCGGCTCGATCGTCCGGTCGAGGCCGTTGTGCGAGACGTTTCGTTCGGCCTCGTGTCCCGAGAGCACGCCGCCGTGGGCTACGGCGTCGTCATCGCCGACGACGGCTCAGCCGACGAGCCCGCAACGGAGGCCGAGCGCGAGCGTCAGCGCACCGACCGCGGTGATGCGTCGAACTTCGACTTCGGGCCGCCGCTCGAGACCGTGCTCGCGAACTGCAAGGAGGAGACAGGCCTGGAGCCGCCGACACCCGCGGTGCCCCTGCGGTGGTCGCCACTCGAGGCTTCGGCGGATGCGCTGGCACGCGTGCGAGCCGGCGATGGGATCCCCGAGCCGTCGTGAGTCACCTCGCCGGTTTCGGGGAGCGGCAGGGCGCCGGCCGGCGCCCTGCCCTCCTCGTGATCGACATGTCGCTCGGCTTCACGAGCCCGGCGTCGCCGCTTCGTTGTGATCTCGACAGCGTCGTGGCCGCGATCGCGGCCCTGCTCGACGCGGCCCGCGAGAAAGAGTTGCCGATCGTGTATACGACGGTGTCGTACGGTCAGGGAGAGAGGGCGGCCGCCAAGGCGTTCATCGAGAAGATCCCCGTCCTGCTCACGCTCGCCGAGGGAAGCCCGTTCACCGGGATCGACCCGCGACTCGCGCCGCAGCCGCAGGAGCCGGTGCTGAACAAGCTCTTCGCTTCGGCCTTCTTCGGAACGCCCCTGCAGAGCCTGCTCGTGGCTCACGGGTGCGACTCGGTCATCGTCACGGGCGCCTCGACGTCGGGCTGCGTCCGGGCGACCGCGGTGGACGTCCTGCAGAACGGCTACCGGCTCACCGTGCCGCGCGAAGCCGTCGGCGACCGGGACGAGGCCGCACACGAGCAGGCGTTGCGCGACATCGACGCGAAGTACGGCGACGTGGTCTCACTCGGCCAGGCCCTGGCGCTGATTTCCACGAGCGACTGACCCGCTCTAGCGCCCGAGCGTCTCGTACTCTGGATTCGGCGTCCAGCCAAGACCGGAGGCCATCCGGTTCGACATGTTGAACATGCCGGTCACCTCGGCGATGTCCATCACATCCTCGTCACTCCAGCCGACGCGGCGCAGACCCTGCACATCCGCTTCGGTCATCGAAGCGGGCGCGCGCGTCAGCTTGAGCGCGTAGTCGAGCGCCAGCTTCGTTCGCTCGGGAATGTCGGCCCCGGCGTGGTCGACCGCGATCTGGTCGGAGAGGGTGACGTCCTTCGTCAGCTTGCGCAGAACCGCGGAATGCGCAGCGATGCAGTACGCGCACTCGTTCGCCACCGAGACGACGACGGCGATCATCTCGCGCTCCGCCTTGGAAAGCCCCGAATCGCCCTTCATCAGCTCGTCGTGGTGGGCGCTCCACGCGAGGAGGTGCGTCGGGCGCAGCGCGAACAGCCTCAGAACGTTGGGAACGAAGCCGAGCTTCTCGAGTGAGGGAGCCCACAGATCGAGGACGGCGGGCGGAACGTCATCCTCCGCGGGAACGCGAAGCCAGCTGCGCTGTTCATCCACGCCGACGATCCTATTCCCCGCGCGATAAGCTCTGCGTCGATGGCTCTCGATCCTGCCCGCGTCGTCCGTCAGCTGCGAGAACTCAAGGAGCTCACCGGCGACGAGAACGGTGCGCAGAGGGTCGCCTGGACCGAGACATGGCGAACCGCCCGCGCCTGGCTCGCCGCGTCGCTCGCAGATCTCCCACTCGAGGTCGAGCGCGACGCCGCCGGCAACGACTGGTACACGCTCCCCGGCAAGTCGGAGCGAGCCGTGCTGATCGGAGGCCACATGGACTCCGTGCCGAACGGGGGCTGGCTCGACGGCTGCCTCAACGTCCTCGCGGGCGCCGAGATCCTGCGCCGGATCGCGGACGAGGGCACGCCGCCCGTCGACGGTGCGGCTCGTGGACTGGGCCGACGAGGAAGGCGCCCGGTTCGGTCGCTCGCTCATCGGCTCCTCTGCGGCCGCAGGCTCGATGCGCGATCAGGAGGAGTTGCGACAGCTGAAGGACAGCGACGCGATCATGCTCCCCGACGCACTCGCGGAGAACGGTGTCGATCTCGACCGGGCGATCGACGCGCACGCCGAGCTCGCGTCCGCCGCCGCATACCTCGAGCTCCACATCGAGCAGGGGCCCGTGCTCGAGGGGATGGACATTCCGCTCGGCGCGGTGCTCGGCACCTATGGCGTCGAGCGCTGGCGCATCACGTGGACAGGCCAGGCGGCCCATGCCGGATCGACGCCGATGGATCGACGACGCGACGCACTCGCCGGCGCTGCAAAGCTCGCGCTCGAGATCCGTGACATCGCTGCCCGCGTCGGGCACGGCGCCGTCTGCACGTCCGGTGGCGTCGTCTGCAAGCCCGGGATCGTGACGTCGGTGGTCGAGACCGCAGAGCAACTCCTCGATCAGCGCCACCTCGAAGCCTCGAGCCTGGCGGAGATGCTGCGACAGGCGCAGGAAGCGAGTACGCGATTCGCGACCGAGGAGAACATCGAGGTCAGCTGGGAGCGGATCTGGAACATCGACCCGATCCTCTTCGACGAAGCGTTGATCGGGCTCTGCGACGACGCCTGCCGCGAGGTCGCCGGCGTCTCCCACCGTCTGCCGTCGGGCCCGCTCCACGACGCCGCCGAGATCGCCCGAGCCGGTGTCCCCACGGTGATGATGTTCGTGCAGAGCCTCCGCGGGCTCTCACACACGAAGCTCGAGGACACACGGGACGCGCACATCGAGCTGTCGGTCGCCGCGCTCGATCGGCTCGCGGACAAGACGATCGCCCGGGTCGCGTCCAATCCGTAGCCCTGCCACGATCGCCGCGGGGCTCGTGCTCGGCGCAGCGGTGACGTGGAACATCTCCAATGTCGGGGCGGTCGCAGGCGTCGAGAGCGCGAGCTACGGCGTCTCGCTGGCCGTGGTCGGCCTGCTGACAACCGCCCTCTTCGTCACGCATCTTGCAGTGCAGATCCCCGGCGGGCGCCTGATCGACCGGGTCGGCGCCCGGGGCGTAGGGCTCGTAGCCCTTGCGATCGTGGCCGCGGGCAACGCCATGGCCCTCACTTCCCCGGCGCTCGGGATCGGTCTGGGCGCGCGGGCTCTGATCGGTCTCGGTACGGGCGCCGGATTCGTAGCCGGGATCGACCTCGTCCGTGCAGGTCTCGGCGGCCCGTTCTGGCAGGGCGCCTACGGCGGCTCCACGATGGCCGCGGGCGGTCTCGCTCTGATGGTGGTTCCACAGCTCGTCGGAGAGCTCGGCTGGCGTGCGCCGTTCTGGACGGGCCTCGTTCTGGCGATCGCCGGTGTGCTCCCTGTCCTCGCCGCTCGTCGTTCAGCACCGGCGGGCGAGAGCGGCGCAAAGGACGTCCCTCACCGGAGCGTCCTCCGGGACAGGGGCCTCTGGCCGCTCGGCGCCGTGCAGATGGCGACGTTCGGCCTCTCGGTCGTGGCGGGGAACTGGATCGTGACGCTGCTCGAGCGCGAGGGGCACGGCCGGAGCATCGCCGGTGTCGTCGGGGGGCTCGTTCTCTTCGCCGGGATCATCACGCGCCCCGCTGGCGGCTTCCTGATCCGGTGCGCGCCAGATCGCGCGTGGGCGTATGTGGCCACCGCACTCGTTGTCGGTTCGACGGGTGTTCTCGTGCTCGCCGCCGGACCGCCGCTCTGGCTCGCAGCGATCGCTGCCCTCGCCGTCGGCCTCGCTGCCGGCCTCCCGTTTGCGCCGATCTTCAACACGACGCTTCGCCTCCGGCCGGACGCACCTGCCGCGGCGATCGGCTTCGTCAACGGCTCCGCCGTTCTCGTCATCCTCGTGGGCACCCCACTCGCGGGCCTGACCTTCGGCCTCCCCGGGGACGGGCGCATCGGCTTTCTCGTGATCGGACTTCTCTGGGCCGCCGCTCTCTTCGCTGTCCGGAGAGCAGCACGCTCGTGAGATAATCGATCCACTCGGAGACCAACAGCCCAAGGAGAAGACCATGGCCCTCAGCTTCGGTGTCACCGTTCTGCCCGACCCGCCCTACCAGCGCCTCGTCGAGCTCATGGTGCTCGGCGAGAAGCACGGATTCGAGTACGGCTGGACGTACGACTCCCACGTCCTCTGGCAGGACTCGTTCCCGATCCTGGCCCTCGCCGCCGAGGCGACGACGACGATGAAGTTCGGCCACCAGGTGACGAACCCCGGCACACGTGACCCGACCGTCCTCGCAAGCCTCTACGCCACCCTGCACGACATCTCCGACGGGCGGATGGTGATGGGCATCGGCCGCGGAGACTCTGCGGTGCGCTACATCGGGCGCCAGCCCGTCAAGGTGGCCGAGTTCGAGCGCGACCTGCGGATGATCAAGCCGTTCATGAACGGCGAAGAGGTGCAGTGGAATGAGAAGGACCTGCAGTTGAAGTGGGTCCGCCCCGAGCTGCCCGAGATCGAGATGATGGTCGCGGGCTACGGGCCCAAGGCTCTCGCGGTCGCCGGTCGTGTCGGTGACGGCGTCATCATCCAGCTCGCCGACCCCGAGATCATCCAGTGGATCATGGGCACGGCTCGGGCCGCCGCAGAAGAGGCAGGCCGCGACCCTGCGGCGCTCAAGTGCATCGTCTGCGCACCGAGCATGATCACCGATGACATCGAGGATGCCCGCGAGCAGACCCGGTGGTTCCCAGCGATGGTCTCGAACCACGTCAAGGACCTGATCGACCGCTACGGCACCGACGGCTCGGTCGTCCCGCAGGCCCTCACCGACTACGTCGAGGCACGGAAGTTCTACGACTACAACGACCACTCCCGTGTTGGCGCGGCGCACGGTGCATTCGTGACCGACGAGATCTGTGACCGCTTCTCGGTGCTCGGCAGCATCGAGCAGGTGACCACGAAGCTGCGCGAGCTCGAGGCGATCGGCGTCGACCACTACTCGGTCTACCTGATGACCCACAGCCAGGAAGAGACGCTCGCAGCCTACGGCGAGCACATCATTCCGCAATTCAAGGGCGTGACGGCATAGCGGACGCCGCCACCGAGCAGATCGAGGCGTGGGGCAGCGTCGCGTCGGGCTGGGAACGCCGCCGCGATCTGTTCGCGCGGGCGACCGCGTTGCTCTCCGAGCGGATGCTCGACCTCCTCGACGCGCAGCCGGGGGACCGGATTCTCGAGCTCGCCGCCGGGCCCGGTGAGACCGGGTTCAAGATCCTGCCGCGAATTCAGCCGGGAGGAGAGTTGCTCTCCACCGACGGTGCTCCCGCGATGGTCGAGGCTGCCCGTCGCCGCGCTGCCGAGCTCGGGCTGGCCGGCGTTCGGTTCGGCGTCGAGGATGCCGCTGCCCTCTCCGTGGCAAGCAGCACGATCGACGGCGTCATCTGTCGGTTCGGGATCATGCTCGTGCCCGAGATGGAGCGTGTTGCCTCGGAGATCGAGAGGGTGCTCCGGCCCGGCGGCGCTGCGGTGCTGGCGGTCTGGGCGAGCACTCGGGTGAATCCCTGGATGACGGCCCCCGGCAAGGCGGCACTCGAGCTCGGCTTTACGGAGCCGCCCGACCCGGTGGCCCCCGGTCCGTTCCGGCTCTCGGATCCCGATCGGCTGAGAGCCGTGATGACCTCGGGAGGACTCTCGCTCGAGACCGTCGAGGACGTGCGCGTGAACTGGATCGCCGGGTCGCTCGACGAGTGGTGGGAGACGACCTGCGATACCTCGCGGATGCTGACGACGCTCCTCGCACGACTCACCACCGACGAGGGCGCTGCGCTCCGAACGGGCGCGGAGCGACATCTTGCGGAGTTCGTCCGACCCGACGGCTCCATCGCGGCCCCGGGTCTCGCCCGGGTCGTGCTGGCGCGAGCCATGTAGGGCGCGATCCGAAGACGACACGTCGGCTTGCCCACGTGGCCGGCGAAGGTCGCGGCCGGACAGGCTGCGCCAGTCCCTACAGAATCGTCTGCCCGAGGGCGCTCGCGATCAGCTCGACGGCGGTGAGAGCCGTCGTGTTCTCGCGGTCGAGGATCGGGTTCGCCTCGACGACCTCGAGCGAGCCGACAATGCCCGACTCCGCGATCAGCTCGCAGGCGAGGTGCGCCTCTCGATAGGTCAGGCCGCCGCGCACGGGCGTGCCGACACCCGGAGCGACCTCCGGGTCGAGTGAATCGAGATCGATCGAGATGTGAACGAAGCCGGGGCCGGCGACCCTGTCGAGCGCTTCGCGCATCGCGCGCTCGATCCCGATCCGGTCGATGTCGCTCATCGTGAACACGCGGATCCCCGAGTCGTGGAGAAACGCGCGCTCCGCCGGGTCGAGCGAGCGGATCCCGACGAGCGCGACCCGGGACGGATCGAGCGCCGGCAAGGTCAGCCCGTCGTGCGTGAACCACTCGGGCACCCTGCCGAGGGCGGCAGCGAGCGGCATCCCGTGCACGTTGCCCGACGGGCTCGACTCCGGTGTGTTCAGGTCGCCGTGAGCGTCGATCCAGATCACGCCGCCCGGCTGTCCGGCGCCGGCAGCAAGGCCCGCCAGCGTCCCGAGCGCGATCGAGTGGTCGCCCCCGAGCACGAGGGGTGTCTCGTCGCGTCGCACCGCCTCCTCCACGAGCGCCGCCAGTTCGGCGCACGCGGCGAGGATCTCGGGCAGGTACCGCGCGCGCGCATCTGCGAGGGCGAGCGCCTCGGGCTCGGGCGCGACGACGTTGCCGCGGTCGACGACCGTGTGCCCGATCGCGACGAGCCGCTCCTCGAGACCCGCGTACCGGATCGCCGAGGGCCCCATGTCGACGCCGCGGCGCGTCTGGCCGAGGTCGAGCGGAGCACCGATGATCGACACGGATCGCGTCACGGTGCGAAACCGTACCGGGGCCGGGGCGGCCCTGCAGAGAGGGCGCTACACTTCACACCCGCGGCGAGGTAGCTCAGTTGGTAGAGCACACGGCTGAAAACCGTGGTGTCGCCGGTTCAAGTCCGGCTCTCGCCATCCTCAGAACGCGCAGCTACGAACTGCGCCTGCTCGCCCGCGCGAGCAGGACGTCGCATTCGCCGAGTCGGGGGCTCGCTCCCATCTCGACCGAAGAGTCGCCGCGCCTCGAGCAGGGTCGTCTCGGCCGCGGGCTCGCCGAGCGCAGCGAGGCAGCGACCCTCCCCGAGCACGGCATAGGCGTGCTCGAGGAGCAGCCCGAGCGGCTCCAGGAGTCCTTGCGCATCGCAGTAGGCATCGTGCCGCCGGCCTCAGCTCTCGCCGGGCCTCCAGGATCTCGGCGCGTGCGGCTGCGACCGCGGCCTTGTGCGTCGGGTGAAACGGTTTGACTCCGTCGCACAGCCGCTCTGCGAGGCCGACGTCCCCAAGCTGAAGAGCGGAACGACACAGCGCCGGTAGGAACATGAGAATCTCGGACGTGTGAGCCATGGCCGGATCGACTGCAATCTCGTCGAGGAGGGCGCGTGCCCCGTCGACGTCGCCGTCGCCGCACCTCGCCTGCGCGACCACCGCGGCCGGTGGGACCAGCACCGCTGGATTCGCGGAGGCCCTGGCGCCCTCGAGCGCCGTCTCGGCGAGTGGACGCGCAGCCGCGACGGCACCAGTCTCGAGGTAGGCCCAGGCAAGACTGGCCCGTGCAAACTGCAGCCCGAGCGCATCGCCGCTCGTGCCGATACCAGCAATGGCCGCATCCGCCTCCAACAGCGCGTCGCCAAGCCGGCCGGCCTGGACGAGGACGCCGCTCCGGGCCGCGCGCGTTCCGATCGCCAACGAGGAAATGCCCCGCGACTCCGCGAGGGAGATAACCCCGTCGAACGCCTCGAGTGCCTCAACGGGCCCCTCGATATCCCAAATCATCGCCGCACGATTGAAAGCCGCGATCCCGGCATCGCGCCCCTGCCCCCGCTCGAGCAGGAGCTCCTGTGCTCGCTCGATGTCCTCCAGCCCTCCGCGATCGCCCAGGTTGACGCGTGCGGCACCCCGGAAGCCGAGCGCTCGAGCCGGCTTCGGGAGTGCGAGCGATGCAGCGAGGTCGAGTGCTTGGTCGGCCGCAACCACAGCCTCACGGTTCTGCCCGACGACGAGGTGGGATCCCGCGAGCTTGTCCAGTGCCTCGACGAGGGCTGGGCCAGGGCGCGAGGCGAGAAGCTCCACCGCCTCCTGCGCGATCTCGAGCTGGCGGGGATCGCCCATGTAATGGCGCACCACTGCGAGATCTGCGAGGACAGCCGACGTGCCTTCGAGGTCGCCGCGCGCGCGGAACGCAGCGGCCGCCTCCTCCAGCGCGGCGGCCGCGCCCGGGAAGTCGCCCGTCTGGTGTGCGGCGCTCGCCCAACGAAGAAGCACGTCGGGACGGCTCGGCGCATCCTCGGGCGTGAGCTCGAGCGCCGTCTGGAGGAGCTGTAGCGCCTTGGCGACGTCGAGTCCCAGCGCTCGCTCGCCGGCGAGGAACGCGTAGCGGCCCGCCTTCGGCCCGAGCTCTGCGACGAGTGCCTCGTCGCCTGTCGCACCGGCGAGCGCGATCGCCTCGCCGGTGTGGTAGGCGAGCACCTCTGCGACGTCCTCGACCCGGTCTCCCGCTTTCTGCTCGAGCCACTCCGCGACCTTGACATGCTTCGCCGCCCGCTGCGCCCGTGGTACCTGGCCGTAGGCGACGTCGCGCACGAGCACGTGCCAGAAACCGAGCTCCTGCTCTCCCTCCATCGCCGACTGGCGGAACGAACGCACGAGCTCCTTGCGGCCGAGCTCGTGGAGCGCCTGCTCCACCTCAGGGCGTTCACGCTCTCCCATAGCCGCGACCGCACCTGACCAGAAGACCTTGCCGATCACCGCCGCATCTTGCAGCAGACCCTTGCGGTCCGGTGGAAGGGTGTCGAGTCGGGCGGCAATGAGGGCGTGCAGCGACTCCGGGAACGCGATCTCTACTCCGCTCTGCAGCCTCCCCTGGTCGTCGAGTAGCTGCCGATCGCGCAGCATCCGCACGAACTCCTCCGCGTAGAGCGGATTGCCACCGGCACGCTCGAGGAGCAGCTGCTGCGTCTCGGCCGGAAGCACGGCCTGCTCCAGCAGAGCAGAGACGAGCCGCGCCGTGTCGTGGGGTGAAAGCGGCGAGAGGTTGACGGTCGTCGCGTTCCTGAGCCCGGCACCCCAGGCTGCATGCTTCTCGTAGAGCTCGGGCCGGGCGGTGCAGAGAATGAGCAGCGGCACGCCTTCCGCCCAGTCGGCGAGATGCTCGAGGAAGGCGAGCAGCGCATCATCGGCCCAGTGGATATCCTCGAACGCGAGCACGGCCGGGCCGTCGTCGGCGATCGACTCGAGGAACCGCCGCCAGGCGGTGAACGACTCCTCGCGGGCGACGGGAGCGCCGGAATCGATCCCGAGCAGCGGCAGCAGCCGCGCCCGCAGCCACGCGCCGTCATCGCCGTCAGGGAGTACGCGCTCGAGCTTGGTCTGCGCTTCGTCGGGCGCGTCCGACTCGAATACCCCCGCGTGTGCCTTGACGATCTCCCCGAGGGCCCAGAAGGTGATCCCGTCACCGTAGGGCAGGCAGCGACCCTGGCGCCACGTGACGAGATCCGACTGCGAGTCGATGTAGGCAAAGAGCTCGGCGACGAGGCGGCTCTTTCCCACCCCGGGCTCGCCGGTGATCGTCACGAGCTGCACGGCCGCGTCGCTCGCAACCCTGTCGAACGCCGTTCGCATCTGCGTTACCTCGAGCTCGCGACCGACGAGAGGCGTCGACAGGCCGCGGATCACGTCCGTCCCGAATCGAGCTCGGGCCCGAAGCGGTTGCCAGAGCGACACGGGCTCGACCTTTCCTTTCAGCGCCACCGGCTCGAGCGGCTCCCATTCGAAAACGCGCGCGGTCGCCTGGTAGGTGCCCTCGCCGACGGCGACCCCGCCTACGGGGGCAGCGCCCTGAATCCGGGAGGCGGTATTGACGACGTCGCCCGTGACGAAGCCTTCGCCTTGCTCGGGTCGCGCATCGAGCGCCACGAGCGCCTCACCCGTGTTGATCCCGACGCGAACAGACAGCCGGAGGGCAGGATCGGACACGTTCAGCTCCGCCAGCGACTCGAGGATCGCGAGCCCGGCGCGAACGGCCCGCTCCGCGTCGTCCTCGTGTGCGATCGGCGCCCCGAAGACAGCCATCACCGCATCGCCGACGAACTTCTCCACCGTGCCGCCGAACGCCTCGATCCGCTCCCGGAGCAGCTCGTGGTATGGACGCAGCCGTGCGCGGACGTCCTCGGGATCCGCGGTCTCCGATGCAGCTGTGAAGCCGACGAGATCGCAGAAGAGCACCGAGACGACCTTCCGCTCCTCGACGCCTGCGGGAGCAGCTTCGTCGTCGAGCGGCGCCGTGCAGAAGCCGCAGAACCGAAAGCCCTCCGGATTCTCCTTGCCGCACGAGGGGCAGATCGCCATCGGTTGAGTCTAGGCGACTAGACGGGCCGATCCACGCGAGCGAGCCCTACCGCTCGGTCATCGGCACGAACGGGCGCTCGTCCGCACCGGTGTAGATCTGGCGCGGACGGGCGATCTTCGTCTCGGGGTCTGTGAGCATCTCCTCCCACTGGGCGATCCAGCCGGGAAGGCGGCCGAGTGCGAAGAGCACCGTGAAGTAATCCGTCGAATACCCCATCGCCTTGTAGATCAGCCCGGAGTAGAAGTCGACGTTGGGATAGAGCTTGCGGCTGACGAAGTACTCGTCCTCGAGCGCGATCTTCTCGAGCTCGAGCGCAATCGCGAGCTTCGGGTCGACCCCGGTCTCCGCAAAAACGGAGTCGGCCACCTCCTTGATCAGCTTGGCGCGCGGGTCGTAGCTCTTGTAGACCCGATGGCCGAAGCCCATCAGCCGCGTACCGGCGCTGCCGTCCTTGACGGCCTCGACGAAGTCCGGGACGTTCTTGACGTCCCCGATCTGGTCGAGCATCTGCAGCACCGCCTCGTTCGCGCCGCCGTGCAAAGGGCCGTAGAGAGCGGCGATACCGGCCGATACGGCCGAGAAGGGATCGACGTGCGATGAGCCAACGCCTCGCACGGCGCTCGTCGAGCAGTTCTGCTCGTGATCCGCATGGAGGATGAGGAGGATCTCGAGGGCTCTCTGCAGCACGGGGTTCGGCTCGTACTTGCCACCCATCTCGAACGTCATGTTGACGAAGTTGCCGATGTAGTCGAGATCGTTGCGCGGCAGGACGTACGGCAGTCCTCGCGAGTGCCGGAAGATGTACGCCGCAATCGTCGGCAGCTTCGCGATCAGGCGCACGCGCTGCAGATAGCGACTCTCCGGGTCGGAGATCCCCTTCGCATCGGGATAGAACGTCGACAGCGCGCCGACGGCGCCGAGCAGCATTCCCATGGGGTGCGCGTCATATCGGAAACCGTCCAGGAACTGGGGGATATTCGTGTGGACGTAGGTGTGAATCCGAACGTCGTCGGCCCATGCGTCCAAGGCCGGCGCCGTCGGCAACTCGCCCTCGAGGAGGAGGTAACAGGTCTCGAGGAATCCCGCTTGCTCGGCTATCTGCTCGATCGGGTACCCCCGATAACGAAGGATCCCGGCGTCGCCGTCGATGTAGGTGATCGCGCTGCGGCACGAAGCCGTGTTCAGGTAGGCCGGGTCGAACGAGAGGAGCCCCTCGCCACTGGGTCCGACGATCTGCCGGAGGTCAGGGGCGCGGATGGCGCCGTCGACGATCGGCAGCGAGTATTCGATGCCGGTGCGGTTGTCGACGACGGTGAGGGATTCGTTGTCCATTGCTTCCATCAGGATAACCACCACAGAGAGAAGCGCGCGGCAGCAGTGGGGCACCACACCGCAGCAGAGAGACGTCGGGGACGGAGTCCCGCTCCGCCGACGTCTCTCGTTGCAAGGGACGTTAGCGCACCCGAGCCGCGCCCGCCACCCCTCCGCGTCAGATCACTCTGATCTTGACGGAGCGCCCGATGACCGCTCGCAGCATCGCAGCGGCATTCCCGTTCGAGATCGCGATCGACATGTTGCTGTAGCTGTCCTCGTAGAGGATCACGTCGCCGGGCCGCGCGTCCGCGAACGTCCTTGCGGCGACGGCGAAGTATCGCTGTCCGGACAGCTCGATCTCGATCCGGGTGCCCGGCACGACACCGACCCGCTCGAGATCGTCCCTCGTCAGGTTGAGAGCGATGTTGCCGAAGCTGTCGAGGTACAGGGTGGTTGCCTGAACGGAGCCGTCCTCGAACGCGGGCATCGGGAGCTCCAGCCGCACGAGGGCCTCGGGATCCACCGGCGGGCCGAGCTCGCCGATCGGGACACCCCGTGCGAGGTGCGCGGCAGCGGGCGCGAAAAGGTCGCGCCCGTGGAATGTCCGGGAAACCGTATCGAGGGCGTATGCGGGGTTGGCGAGCTCGTGCGCCGCAACGATGCCGGCGCGTTCGGCGGCAGGTAGCAGCAGTCCGTTGTCCGGGCCAACGTAGTAGCGCCCCTCCGAGTCATGCACGACGAGCGCTCTGCGGTGGCCACCCACTCCGGGATCGACGACGGCGAGATGAACGCCGACGGGCATGTACGGCACCGTGTTCGCGAGCACGAGCGCTCCCTGCAGAACCGCCTGGGGCGGGATCCCGTGGGTGATGTCGATGATCCTCGCATCCGGGGCTATCCGCAGGACGACCCCGTGGCACGTGCCGACGAAGTCATCCTGGAGCCCGAAGTCGCTGAGGAAGGTGACGAACAAGGAAGTCCCCGAAGTGTACGGCGCTCTTCCGCCGCCCGAGATCCCGCCGCTCAGGCAGCCGTAAGCCCCTCGACGGCGGCGATGAGACCGGCAACGTCGTGCGTGACAGCCTCGGCAATCACCTCGACGCCGGCCTCCTCCGCTGCCCTCGTCGTCTCGGGCCCGATCGAGACCGCCGGAATCCCGGTCTCGAGCGAGCCGAACGCGCGCGCCGCCGACGCCGATGCGAGGAGGCACACGTCCCCGGCGGGCGGGGACTCCGGCAGGACAGCGTGCGTGCGGTAGAGCGGAACAACGTCGGCGGAGAGCGCTTCGGGAAGATACGTCCGTGCCCCTTCGGCGGCCGCAAACAGCACGCGACCGGCGGGGTCGGGCATCTCCGCGAGGAGGCCCTCCTGTGTCGAAACGCGAGCGATGAGATCGGCGTGCCCGAGCGCGGCGGCGGTCGCCTGACCGATCGCCGCGACGCGCGGGAGCGTCCCTCGGGCTCGGCGCAGCAGCTCGCGAGCGCCGTTCGGGCTCGTGACGACGACCCAGTCGTACCCCTCGACGTCGATCGGATCGTCTCCGAGAGCCTCGACCCGAATCAAAGGACAGCGCACGACGTCATGGCCGAGGCCCTCGAGACGCGCGATCAGCCCGTGCTCCTGCCCCTCCGGGCGGGTCACGATCACTCTCATCGCGCGACGGAGATCAGCTCGGCGGCGACCATGGCGGGGTCGTGCCCCGTCCGACGCTCGAGCCACGCACCATCTTCGTGCGCGACGAGACCGGTCAGGACGGAGCCGTCATGGAAGGCTGCGACCGGGGCAAGGCAGCCGCCGCCGATCAACGCGACGCAGCGTCGTTCGGCTTCGACGCGGGTACGGGTTTCGTCGTCGTCGACGTCGGCGACGAGACCCTCCTCGCCGGCGCGAACCTGGAGGGCAAGCGCACCCTGCCCGGCCTCGGGCAGCATCACCGCGGGATCGAGCCTGAGACCGATCTCCCTGCTCAGCCCTAAACGGTCTAGACCACAAGCGGCAAGCATGACCGCATCAAGCCCTCTCTCGCCGCGTTTGCGCAGACGCGTGTCGACGTTCCCACGGAGCGGCTCGACCGAAAGCGTGGGCTCGAACGCGAGGAGCTGCGCCCGACGCCGCGCAGAGGCAGTGCCGATGCGCATGCCCGGCCTGATTGCATCTGCGCCGCACAGGGCGTCTCGCGGGTCCTCGCGGCGTGTGTAGGCGCCAACGGTCAGCCCATCCGCATCTGCCGCGGTCATGTCCTTTGCCGAGTGCACAGCGACGTCGATTCGTCCTTCGAGGAGCGCCTCCTCGAGCTCCTTGACGAAGACTCCACGGGATCCGATCTCTCCGAACGGGCTCGTTCGGTCGCGGTCGCCGGCGGTCGTGATCGGAACGAGGGCGATCTCGACCCCTGGGCGGCGCAACGCCTCGGCGGCGCCCTCCGCCTGGGTCAGCGCGAGCCTACTTCCGCGGGAGCCGACGCGAAGCAGCACAGAGGCGGGTCGTCGTGCGCGGCTCGCCGCAGATCACGCGGCCGCGCGGGCGGATTCGCACGAAGGCGGTCGGAGCCTGCACGGGAAGCGGTCTACCAAGGATCACAGGTCGCGTGACGATTGTTCTTCCTCCCCCAGTCCGAACAGGTCGCGTACCACGTCAGCATAGATCACGCCGTCGGTGCCGGCGGCCGCCTCCTTCATCCGAACGGTCGGAAGATGCAGCAGCTTGGCGACGATCTGCGACGTAACGGACTCGAAAAGCTTCCGCTCGCTCTCCGGCAGCCTCCCGAGACGTCCCTCGACTTTCGCCAGCTCGCCGGCACGGATCTCCTCGGCATGCGCCCTGAGCGACGCGATCGCCGGCACAACCGCAAGCGATGCCTGCCACTCACGAAATCGCTCGGCCTCGACGGCGACAAGGTGCTCTGCATGCACCGCTTCCGCGCGGCGACCTGCGAGCGAGGTCTCCACGACGGCCTCGAGATCGTCGATGTCGTAGACGAAGCAACCGTCGATCGTCGAGAGCGCGGGGTCGACGTCACGCGGAACCGCCAGGTCCACAAACAGGATCGGTCGACCCCGCCTCCCGCGCAGCGCCTGTTCTGCCGCGCTCACGTCGACGACAAACCCCGGCGCGCTCGTCGACGTGACCACGACGTCGACGGTCGCGAGCAGGGCCGGAACGTCGTCGAGGCCGACGGCCGTGGAGTCGACCTGCTCGGCGAGGGTCGCGCCGTGCTCGATCGTCCTGTTCGCGACGCCCTCGATCACACTGCCGCGCGAGCGCAGATTGCGAGCCGTCGCCTCGCTCATCTTCCCGGCGCCGACGAGGAGGACCGTGCGTCCGTCGAGGTCGCCGAAAACCTGCTGCGCAAGAGCTGCAGCGGCAGCGGGCACCGATGAGGGATTCTCACCGATGGCTGTTTCGACACGTGCGCGGCGACCGGCGTGGAGCGCCTGCCTGAAGAGACGATCGAGCAGCGGCCCGGTCGATCCGCCGTCGAACGCGTCGCGAACCTGTCCCAGAATCTCGCCCTCGCCGGGTACGAGAGAGTCGAGCCCTGCGGCGACGCGGAAGAGATGCAGGGCGGCGCTGTCATCCCCGAGCCGATAGAGCAAGGGCTCGAGTGCCGCCGCGTCGTCGCGTGCGAGCGCGAGCAACGACGCCGTCGCGCGATGCTCGAGCGTCCTCGTCGCATCGTCGGTCGCGAGATAGAGCTCCGTCCTGTTGCAGGTCGAGAGGACAACGGCCTCGCAGCCGTCAGCCAGCTCGGCCGCGAGCGCCGTAGCGTCCGTTGCCGAAACGGCTACGCGTTCCCGTAGCTCGACCGGCGCCTGCCGGTGCGACACGCCGACGAGCGCGAGCCTCATGATGCGAAGTGGGTCAGAGGGAGGGCAACGACGACGAGAGCAAACCCGAAGACGAGCAGGAGCGCGAAGCGCCGCGCCTGAATCCGCCGTTCGCGCCGAAGCAGGAGCCCGACCACGTACAGCGCCCAGATCGTGATCGTCGTCGCGATCGGGAGGTCGAAATCACCTCGATCGAAGCTCGCGAGGCCGACCGCGATGCCGGCGGTCAGAACGACGAGTGAGATCAGTGTCGTGCGAGCCGAGAGCCGATCGAGCGTCTCCAGAGGAGGAATGCGAAGTCGCAGCACCCGGACATCGCGCCGCTTGAGACGACGATCCTGCCAGAGGTAGAGGCCCGCAAGACCCCCCGAGAGCGTCAGGCCGGCGAAACCGGCCAGCATCAGCCCGACGTGAAGCGCGAGAAGGCCGCCGGAGGTGTCGCCTGTCGAGCCACCGGTGCCGCCGCCGGCCCAGGCAGCAAGAAGGAGTGCGGCGGCGAACGGCATCACTGCGAGGCCGAGTAGTCGATAACGGGGAGTGCAACCCCAGATCAGGTACGCACCGACGACGAGCCAGACGAAGAGATTCAGCGCCCCCGCCCAGGTGCCCCACGGGAACCCGTCCGTATCGAACGCCTGGGCAATGAGCAGCCCTGTTTGCGCGAGCCAGCCGATCCTCACCCCCCAGATGCCGAACCGCGCAGAGCCGCCGGATGTCCGGAGCACGCCTGCGTACGCAAAGGCCGCCTCTCCGTACCCGATCAGGGCCGGCCAGACGAGAAGCTCAGCCATCGGCGCTTTGCGCGCGCGCCAGATCGGCGAGCTCCGCGGTGTCTCGTTCGAGTCGCGACAGCTTTGCAGCAATGATCGCGACCCAGAGGAGCACGAACACGAGGACGACCCCGTAGGCGAGTGCGACGTACTGGCCCTGACTCACGAGAGCACCTCCCGTAGTTCGCGCAGGTTGGCGTCGGTGCGCTTGCCGACGAGCTCGATCCGATACATCACGTACGCGAGCAGGGTAATCGCTACCCAGCAAACGAGGAACGATGCGAACATCGTTCCGGTCATCTGTGGCCCGGCTCGTGTGAACACGGTCGGGTGGATGAAGTCGCTCGCGAGCCGGATCGCAAAGAAGCTGACGGGGATCAGCGCCACGCCGAAAAGGGCGTACACGGCGCAGATTCGCTCGCGTCGCGCTCCCTCGTCGATCGAGAACCGGAGCATGAAGTAGGCACAGTAGAAGAGGAACAGGACGAGGAACAGGACGAGCTGATTCGAGCCCCAGCTCCACCACACGCCCCACGATGCCTTGGCCCAGATCGAGCCGGTGATCAGCGTAAGCGCCCCGAAGATCGTGCCCTGGTGAATCCAGGTGTAACTCTCGAGATCACGGCGCTCGCCACCGACCCACAGCACGCGAAGCGCCTTCCAGGCTCCGAGCCCGAAACACAGGTATGCCGTGAGCGCAATCGGCACGTGGAAGTAGAAGATGCGCTGCGAGACGCCCTGGTCGACATCCTCCGGCGCAACGAGGAGGGAGAGCACGACCGCGAGCCCGAGGAGGGCCGCGGTTGCGAAGGCAAGAGCTGGGAGGCTATTCCGTGACGACATATTCGAAGGTGGCCCACGCCAGTATCGCGAACACGAGATCGTAGAGGCCGAGGAAGGTGAGATAGGTGGCGCCCTCGGGCGAAATCCCGGCACCCACACCGCCGACCACGAGCGGAATCGCGAGGGGGAGAAACAGGAGCGGGAGAATGACCTCGCGGCCGCGACTCGCGGCCGCCATCGCGGCGAGCAGGGAGCCGACCGCACAGATGCCTATGCTCGCGAGAACGACTCCGGCGACCGCCACGAGGTCGACGGGCGCGAAGAAGAGGGCGAATGCCGGCAGGGCGACGAACTCAGCCGCCGTCAGGAACACGAGCACGGCGAGCGTCTTGCCCAGCCAGATCGCACTTCGATCACACGGAGCAAGGACGAGGCCGTCGAGCGCCCCTCCCTCTCGCTCTGGCGCCCAGGCGCGGGCGAGGCCGAGAAGTGCAGTGAACACGATCGCAATCCAGAGCAGGCCGTATGCCGCATCGTCGGCCGTGCCGGCGGGAAGGGCGAAATGGAAGACGACGAGCGTCGAGAGGACGAACAGGAGCATTGCCGGCAACGTGTCCCTGGCCCTGAGCTCGAGCCGCAGGTCTTTGCGCGCAAGCGCGACGACGTCCGACGCGTAGAGAGCGAGCGGGCTCAAGCGAGTACCAACCGGTCCGTCGCAAGCGTCGCCACACGGGACGGGTCGTGCGTGGAGAGCATCACCGTCCGGTCACCCGCGAGGGCTGCGAGCTCGCTGTCGAGCACGGCTGCGCCCTCGTCGTCGAGCGCCGTAAACGGCTCGTCGAGAACGAGCAGGGCCGGATCATGGAGCAGCGCACGACAGAGGGCGAGCCTCTGGACCATTCCGCGGGAGTACGTGGAGACCCGCTCGGAACGCGAGTCCCAGAGACCGAACCGCTCGAGCAGCATTCCGCTCCGCTCTCGCCGCTCCGGAACGCGATAGAGACGGCCATAGAGCTCGAGATTCTCGAGCGCGGTCAGCTCGCGGTAGACGAGCGGCTCATGCCCGACGAAGCCGAGGTCGCCGCGTTCGCCGTCGACGCGGATGAGCCCACGCGTCGGAGCAGCAAGTCCGGCAACGAGGCGGAGCAGCGTCGTCTTGCCGGCCCCGTTTGCCCCCGTTACGACGAGGAAGCCTCCTCGGGGCACGGCGAACGACACCCCTCGCAGCACACGCTTTCGGCCGTACCGCTTCTCGAGACCCTCTCCGAGAATCGCCGTGTCCGCCTCAGAGGTTCCGGCGTGAGTCACGAGGTCAGAGTGTCCAGCACGACGAAGACGAAGAAGACGACCGCAATGACGCCGTTGGTCGTGAAGAACGCGGTGTCGAGACGCTCGAGGTGTCCCGGTCGCACGAGCGAATGCTCGTAGACGAGAAGGCCTGCGACCGCGAGGACACCGAGCCAGTAGAAGACATCGCTCCCGAGCCCGATCCCGACGGCAACGAGGAGAGCGACTGCTACGAGGTGGAAGACTCGCGCTCCGACGAACACGCCACCCTCGCCGAACCGTGTCGCCCAAGAGCGAATGCCCTCCGAGAGGTCATGCTCGAGGTCGAAGAGCGAGTAGAACAGATCGAACCCTGCAACCCAGAGACCCTGCGCTGCAAACAGTGCCCACGCCTCCCACGGCGCCTCCCCGGTCACCGCGAGCCACGCACCGAGTGGCGCGAGACCGGTGCAGGCGCCGAGCCAGAGGTGGCAAAGCCATGTCACGCGCTTCAGATACGGGTAGACGACGAACATGGCGACCGGGATCGGCCAGAGCCAGCGAACGACCGGCTCGAGTTGGAACGCGGCGATCAGGTACAGAGCGAGGGCGGCGCCGGAGAATGCCCACACCTGGGGGCGAGAGAGCGTCCCGGCGGGGAGCTCGCGCCCGGCCGTGCGAGGGTTGCGGGCATCGAGCTCGGCGTCGATGAGCCGGTTGAGCGCCATCGCAAGCGCTCGCGCTCCCACCATTGCGAGCGTCAGCCAGATCGTGGGGCCGACGCCGGGAAAGCCGTCGACCGCAAGGAACGCCCCGACGTAGGCGAACGGAAGCGCGAAAACGGTGTGCTCGAGCTTGACGAGCGAGGCGAAGCGCCGCGGCAGGGAGAGTGCGGTCGCGCTCACGTCTGGCTGTGTCGAGAGCTCTGGTCGCCCGCGGCAAGCTCGAGACCGTGCACGAGGGCGGGCTGCAGGATGGCGAAACCGTCGCGACATCCTCCGGGAGAACCGGGCAGGTTGACGATGAGTGTCGTCCCACGAAGGCCCGCAAGGCCACGTGAGAGAAGCGCGTGTGGCGTCCTGGTGAGAGCATCCGCCCTGATCGCTTCGGCGATGCCCGGTGCCTCACGATCGAGCACGGGACGTGTGGCCTCGGGCGTGACGTCGCGCGGAGTGAACCCTGTCCCACCGGTCGTCAAGACGAGGTCGTTCGCGTCTGCAAGACCGACGATCGCCGCGGTGATCGCGTCGGCCTCGTCGGCGACGACACGGCGCTCGACCACGAAGCCCTCCCCGGCGAGAAGCTCCGCGAGTGCGTCGCCGCTCCGATCCTCACGCGTCCCGTGGTGGACGCCGTCCGACACGGTCAGGACCGCGGCCCTCACACCGGCTCCTTGGTCTTCTCCACCAGAGTGATGCCAGAGATCGTCATCGCCTTGTCGATCGCCTTCGCCATGTCGTAGACGGTGAGGGCTGCAACCGCGACGGCCGTGAGGGCCTCCATCTCGACGCCGGTCCGTGCCGTCGTCTCGGCGACCGCGATGATCTCGACGCCCGAATCACCGACCGTGAGGGCGACGTCGACGACCGACAGCGGCAGGGGATGACACAGCGGAATCAGCTCGCTCGTGCGTTTCGCGGCCATGATGCCCGCGAGCTTCGCCGTCGTCAGCGCATCCCCCTTCGGGAGGTCGCCGAGCCGGGAGGCCGTTTCGGGAGCCATTCCGACGGAACCGCGCGCGACGGCTCGACGGCGCGAAAGGGGCTTGGCGCCGACGTCCACCATCCGGATAGTCCCCTCAGCGTCGACGTGTGAGAGATCTGTCACGCCCGCATCGTACTCGGCCCGGGTAGGGGGCTCCGTTGTTCTCCGAGACCCCTCGCTCAGGCGGGGCGCTCGCCGAGGGTCACCTGCACGACCCGCCGTGTCGTGCCCGCCCTCAGGATGGTGAACGGGATCTTTTCCCCCACCCGATGGAGCGCGACGGCGCGGGACACGTCCTGCGCGCTTTCGACCTCTGATCCGCCGATCTGGATGATCAGGTCGCCTCCGAGGGAGATCTGAACACCGTCCGCCGTCTCCACCCGCGTTCCACCGCGCAGGCCGGCTCGAGCACCCGGCGTGTTCGGCTGCACCTTCGCGACGAGAGCACCCCGGGCGGCCGAGAATCCGAACTTTTCGGCCAGGCGCGGAGTGACGTCCTGCGTCGTGATGCCAACGTATGCATACGAGACGCGCCCGGTTCGCACGAGCTGGTCGAGCGCGCGCCGAGCGGTGTCGATCGGAATCGCGAACCCGACACCCTCGCCTGAGCCGCTCGACGAGCGGATCTGGGCATTGATCCCGATCACGCGCCCGACGGCGTCAAAGAGCGGGCCTCCCGAATTACCGTGGTTGATCGGCGCGTCGGTCTGGATTGCATCGGAGATGCTGTAACCGGAGGTCAGTGAGTCGATCGTGCGGTTGGTTGCGGAGACGACGCCGACCGACAGCGAGCTCTGCTCGTTGAACGGGCTCCCGATAGCTGCGACGGGCGTCCCGACCACAACCGTCGCAGACGTTCCGAGCGGCACCGGGTCGAGGGCATGCTGCGTCGGGTCGACCCGGATCACGGCAACGTCGCTGAACAGGTCCCAGCCGACGATCCTGGCGGGCACGCGATCGCGATCCTTGAACTCGACGTAGAGCTTCTCGGCGCCGTTGACCGTCCCACCCGACGCCTTCCCGACATCCGTTACGACATGGGCGTTCGTGAGGATCATGCCCTTCCCGTCGACAACGAATCCCGAGCCCTGGGCCTGCCCCTCGACACCGAGATCGGCATAGATCGTGACGACGCCGGGAGAGTGCCTGGCGTAGATCGCTGCGGGGTTGAACCCTGTTCCCGTCGCGGGAACCGCGACGGGTGCCGCGGTCTCCGCGCCAACGGCTCGTTCGACGATCACGGTCGACGTCTGCCCGTCGGTGAGCCCTGTCAGCGTGCCGACCGCGAGAGCACCGGCCGCCCCGAGAACCGCAGCAACGACGGCAATGGCGAAGGTTCTCGGCTGCACAACGGTCACTGTAGCCAGGGGGTCCGTCTCACCACAGCCGAGGAGGCTCGTCCGTTCGGCGTTTCCACGTGGAAACCGCCTCTCGTTTCCACGTGGAAACGGTTCGATCGACGGGAGGTCAGGCAGCCGGGCTGGCGGTGGCCACGATCTCTGCGGGGAGATCGAGCGTGAACACCGTCCTGCCCGGCTGGCTCTCGACGGTCACCGTGCCGTTCATTCGCCCCGCGAGCTCGCGAGCGATCGCGAGTCCGAGGCCGCTGCCCGACGCCTGGCCGCCCTCCACCCGGTAGAAACGCTGGAAGATCCTGCCGAGGTGTTCCGGGAGGATCCCCGGGCCGTCGTCCTCGACGAGGATCGCGACCCGCGACCCGCGTCGCTCCGCGCGGAGCCACACCGACGTGCCGCGCGGGGTGTGGGAAAGCGCGTTGTCCGTCAGTGCCCGGGCGATCTGTTGCACGCGCTCCTCGTCTGCGAGCGCCCAGGCATCGTCGTCGGCCTCGACGATCAGCGGGTGGCCCGACGAGTCCGCCAGAGCTCCGAACTCCTCTGCAACGATCCTGACCACCTCCGCCAGGCCCACGTCCTCCTGCTCGATCCGGATCCGACCGACATCCATCCGGGAGAGGTCGAGCAGATCGGTCGCAAGTTTGGTCAGACGATCGACCTGCGACCGGGTCGTCGCGAGAAACTCCCCCCTTGTCTCGTCGTCGAGATCCTCGTCGTCGAGCAGCTCGAGGAAGCCGGCGAGGGAGAAGAGTGGGGTGCGGAGCTCGTGGGAGGCATTCGCGACGAACTCCTTGCGCGCCAGGTCGAGCTGGGCGAGCTGGATCCGCATGCGATCCACCGAGCGCGCGAGCTGTCCGACCTCGTCATTCCCGGTGTCGACGAGGGATTCGTCGAAGGCACCCTCGGCGATGCGGTCAGCGGCTTTCTGGATGCGACCGAGCCGTCGCGCGTGGGCGGCTGCGACCGCATACCCGAGGATGACGGCGATCAAGAGGGCAGCCACCGTCGCGTACAGGAGGCGCCGCTTGACGAGCGCAAGCGTCGCGAGCTGATCCTCGAGCGAGCTCGACAGCAGCATCACATCGCCGCTAGCGAGCAGGGTCGTTGCGACCTCGGCGTACTCTCGTCCCTCGCGCACGATTCTGGCTCTCACGATTCCGGCGCCCTTCGCCGCCTCGAGGGCAGCCGGGTCGTTCTCGATCTCGAAGCGTCCGACCGGAGAAGAATCCGCAAGCGAGCGAAGTATGTCGTTGCGGGGTGGGTCCGAAACGTCGAAGACGACGACGCGAGCGTCCGAGACGAACGCGGACGCGCCCACGAAATCGTCAAGTCGCTGCTGATTCAGCGCATAGTTGGCCGCAAGCGCCTCCGCATCGTTCTGGAGCTGATCGAGCTTTGCGTCGACGAGGCGACGCTCGAGCGACGGGACGACGATCGAATATGCCGCAAGAAGGGCGCCCCCAACGATGCCGAGCAGCGCGAGCGCCAGCTTGACGCGGATCCCGCCCGCGACGCTCATCCGTCGCGGAAGCGGTATCCGGCTCCTCGAACCGTGAGAATCAGCTCCGGCTCTCGGGACTCCACCTCGATCTTCTCACGGAGATGGCGCACGTGGACGTCGATCGTGCGCGGCTCACGATAGTCGGCGCCACCGCGCAGCCGCTCGAGCAACTGCCGGCGCGAGTAGACGACACCGGGGTTCGCCGCGAGGAGCGCGAGTAGCTCGAACTCGACAAATGTCAGCTGTACGAGCTCGCCGCGCACTTCGACCGTGCGACGCGGCAGATCGATTCGCACGTCGCCTCGATCGATCGTCTCCTCCCGCTTGCCGCCGAGATGGGGTGTAGCCGCCCGGCGCAGAACCGCCCGAACACGGCTGCGGAACTCGCGGATCAGGAATGGCTTGGTGATGTAGTCGTCGGCGCCGAGCTCGAGCCCGAGCACCTTGTCGAGCTCGTCGTCGCGGGCCGTCAGCATGATGATCGGTACCGTGCTCTCCGCGCGGAGGCGCTTGCAGACCTCGAGGCCGTCGAGCTTCGGAAGCATGATGTCGAGCACAATGAGGTCGATCTCCTCCTCGGCGAAGCGTCGCAGCGCCTCCTCCCCATCACGCGCAGATACAACCCGATACCCGTCTCGCTCGAGCGGATACGTCAGGAGCTTCTGAATTGCCTCCTCGTCGTCAACGAGGAGGATGGTTGAAGTCTCAGGCATCGTCGCAGTCGCTCGATTCGGGGCTACGCGCCCGCCACGCCGTACTATAGCCCCCGTCGTGCCGGCCCCAGACTCAGCGAGGACGAGAGGCCGAGGGCCACGGGCGGATCGCAGGCGAACCGGGTCGCACCGACGAGCGAGACGCAGGCGAGCCGACCAGCCGATCAACGGCCGGCTGGTGCGCAGAGCCTTCATTCTGCTCGCCTTCCCTCTCCTCGTCCTCGCCTTCACGATCGAAACGCCGGGTCCGTATCCGGCACCCACGCTTCCCCCAGCGTTCGACGGCAGCTCGGCGTACCAGCTTGCAGCAGAGCTCGCACGAGACTTCCCGGACCGGGAGCCGGGCACCGAGGGTGCTCTCGGCGCCTCCGATTGGGTCAAGGAGCGTCTCGCTCTCTACGGGCTTCCCGTCGTAGAGGACGCCTGGGACGGGCCGATCCCCGGTCTCGGCACGGTTCGTCTGCGAAACCTCGTCACCGTCATCCCGGGCGCGAGTTCCGACGCGATCCTCTTCCTCGCCCATCGCGACAACACCGGCAGCGATCCCGGCGCGAACGACAATGCCTCTGGAACGGCCGCTCTCATCGAGCTCGAGCGCGGCTACGGTCGCCTCGGCACGATCGCGGGCCGACCGAAGCCCGAGCACACGCTGATCTTCCTCTCATCCGACGGCGGGGCTTTCGGGGGGTTCGGAGCGGAACGTTTTGCCTCGAGCTCGCCGCTTCGGCACAGCGTCCGCGCCGTCCTCTCCCTCGACGCGCTCGGCGGGTCGGCGCAGCCCAGGCTCGAGATCGCCGGGCTCGCGCCGAGGTCACCTGCCCCGGCCCTCGTGCGCACGGTCGACGTCCGCGTAGCCACGGAGCTCGAGGCACCGCCGGCCCGACCAAGCTTGCTCGTCCAGCTCGTCGACCTCGGGTTGCCGTTCGGCTACGGTGAGCAGGCTCCGTTCCTCGGGCGCGAGATCTCGGCTCTCCGCCTGACGACTGCTGACGACGGTGGGCGTGACGCGGCGGCCGATACGGTGGCGCAGCTCAGCCGTGCCCAGTTCCTCAGGCTCGGTCGCGCCGCAGAGTCGATTCTCGCATCGCTGGACAACGGGGTCTCCATCGTCGGTGGAACCGTGGGCTACGTTTACCTCGGTAGTAGGATCGTGCGCGGCTGGGCGATCGAGTTCGTTCTCATCGTCGGGCTGATTCCCTTCCTTGCGGGAGCCCTCGACCTCTTCGCGCGGAGTCGACGGAGGCGGCTGCCTCTCTCGGGCGCCGGGCGCGCGCTCCGTGTTCGGGCCGGGGCGTGGCTCTGGATCGGCGCGACGGTCGGTCTCGGCGCAGTCGCCGGCGTCTTCCCCCGCGGTTCGTCGCTGCCGCCACCCCCGGACAGCCCTGCAGTGACGGACTGGTCCGTCGTCGGCCTCACGACCGTGGGTCTCGTGGCGGCGCTCGGCTGGTGGCGAGCACGCCGCGCGCTCGTCCCGCAGGTCCCTGCTCGGCCGGACGAGGTGCTTGCCGGCTACGCGGTCTCACTCCTCGCGCTCGGGGCGATCGCGATCGCCACGGCCATCATCAGCCCGTACGCGCTGCTCTTCGTCACCCCATCGCTCTATGCCTGGCTCTGGCTGCCCCAGATCGGCGATCGGCGTGGCTGGCTGCGCGACGGTCTGTACGGCGCAGGACTCGCCGGTCCCGCGCTTGCGCTCGTCGCCGTCGGCACGCAGCTCGAGCTCGGCCCGAACACACCACTGTACGTCCTGTCGCTCATGACCCTCGGCCTCATCTCCTGGCCGACCGTGCTCACGCTGCTCGCGTGGGCGGCCGTCGCTGCGCAACTCGGCTCCCTCGCGTCGGGCCGATACGCGCCCGTCGACCGGCGGCGGAAGACGGCTTCAGAGCGATAGGAATCGGACGCGTGATCCGGCCGCGAGTGAGCCCGGCCCACGCGGAACCCAGGCCAGCCCGGTCGCCGCGGTGGTGTGCGCGATCATGTGCGACTCCTGACCGACGATTGGCTCGACAAGCGCTCCGTTATCGCCCCATTTCACCCGTGCGCGAACGAAGTCGTCCCGTTCTGCACGACGCGGCACTGCCGACGTGAGGGTGCCGGGCCGAAACGGCGGCGCCGGATCGGGGTGGCCGGTGAGAGCGAGCAGCGCCGGGCGGACGAAGAGAAGACACCCCACGAGTGCTGAAACGGGGTTCCCGGGCAGCCCGAACACGAGGGTCCGCCCCGGCAGCCGAAGGCGAGAGGCTTACCCGGTCTCATCGCGACCCCCCAGAACACCTCCTCGACACCGAGGCGCCCCTGCACCCGGCGGACGAGGTCATGTGGCCCGACCGAGACTCCTCCCGACGTCACAACGGCGTCCGAGGCTAGCGCCTGCTCGAGCGAGGCGGCGTGGGCCTCCTCCGTGTCCTCGGTGGCCTCGAGGCGGGTCACCGACGCGCCGGTGGCCTCGATCAGAGCGGCAAGCATGATGCCGTTCGACTCGTAGATCTGCCCTCGCTCCAGCGGCTCTCCAGG
The DNA here is from genome assembly GCA_963699795.1 of uncultured Thermoleophilia bacterium. GTDB lineage: Bacteria > Actinomycetota > Thermoleophilia > Gaiellales > Gaiellaceae > Gaiella. The sequence continues at coordinate 23,813 of CAVOVG010000002.1, read as the reverse complement.
CGGACGCAGCTCCGTACCCGTGACGACGATCGTGACGCGTGGCACGCGGTGCGCGACAACGCTCTCGATCCCGCAGGCTGCAAGCGCGCCAAGGCGGGCGGCCGTCAGAGTCTCGCCCGGGGAGAGGAGGGTCGAGCCGACCTGTGCATCGCCTCCCGGCTCGCGGATGTTGTCGTTGGACGAGGCCGGCGCGGGAATCGTGACCGCGCCGCCGACGACCTCGACGCGCTCGACCGGAACGACGGTGTCGGCACCGTCCGGGACGACGGCGCCTGTCGAGATCTCGATCGCCTCTGCGACTCCGACCGGAATCGTTGCGGGCCGCCCGGCCGCCGATCGACCCACGATGGCAAGCGTGCCCGGAAGGTCAGCGGACCGGACGGCGTATCCGTCCATCGACGAGCTACGGAAGGGCGGTACGTCCACCGGCGACACCACCGATTCGGCGCTAATCCGTCCCGCCGCGCGCGGGAGGCTCACCGATTCGGCGGGGAGCACCTCGACGCGCGCAAGAATCCGGCCAAGGGCCGCATCGACTGAGAGAAGGTCGCTCACGACCTCACGCTACACCAGGCGCACGGGGTACCCTCGCGTCGTGATCTCGGTCGTCATTCCCGTTTACGGCGAGGAGCGAAGCGTCGCATTGCTCTACGACGAGCTCGCGTCCACATTCGCGGACGAGGGCCTCGCCTGGGAGGCCGTCTTCGTCGACGACGGCTCCACGGACGGGACGTTCGGGGCGTTGACCCGGCTCCACGACGCCAACACCAACGTCCGCGTCGTTCGCTTCAGGCGGAACCTTGGCAAGTCGGCGGCCCTCGATGCGGGGTTCAAGGAGGCAGCCGGCGAGATCATCGTGACGATCGACGGCGACCTGCAGGACGATCCTGACGAGATTCCCCGCCTCCTCGCGCGACTCGACGAGGGGTTTGATCTCGTCTCGAGCTGGAAGACGAAACGTCGTGACCCGCTCAGGCGACGCATTCCCTCAAGGCTCTTCAACGCCGTGGCGGGAAGGGTTTCGGGGATCCGGCTCCACGACATGAACAGCGGCCTCAAGGCGTATCGCGCCGAGGTGGTGGAAGGCCTCCACCTCTACGGCGAGCTCCATCGGTACATCCCCGTGCTCGCGCATTACCGCGGCTACCGGATCACCGAGCTCCCCGTCAACCATCGGACACGGGAGCACGGGAGCTCCAAGTACGGCGTCGAGCGGTACCTCCGCGGGTTCCTCGACCTGCTCACGGTGACGTTCATGGGCCGGTACAGCCATCGCCCGCTCCATCTCTTCGGAGGTCTTGGCCTCGGCGCAGGACTGCTCGGGTTCGCCATCCTCCTCTATCTGACAGGCATGAAGCTTACGGGCCACCCGATCGGGCAGCGCCCGCTCCTGACGCTCGGCGTCCTCCTGGTGGTCGTCGGGATCCAGTTACTGTCGCTTGGCCTTCTCTCGGAACTGATCACGAGCCACCACGCCGAAAGGGCCGGCGCACGCGATCGGGCAGCCCGGTTCGTCGACGAAGTGCTGCGATAGCGTGCGCGTTCTCTACTTCGGGACCTACGACCGGGCGTACCCGAGGAACGCCCAGGTCATATCGGCGCTCCGCGGGGCCGGCGTCGAGGTGGTCGAGCAACATCGCGCGGTGTGGGAGCGTCGGCACAACTGGAAGGTTGGCGTTCGACAGATGCTGCGCGTCGCAGACGCGGAACGAAGCCTCAGACACACGAGCACAGTCGGACGGGACGCCGACGCACTGATCGTCGGCTACCCGGGTCATTTCGACCTGCCCGCGGCGAAGCGTGTCGCTCGGGGACGGCCCGTGATCTTCAATCCTCTCGTCTCGTTGTACGACACGGTCGTTGCCGATCGCGGGCGCTTCGGGCGAGGATCCCCGGCTGCGGAGGTCGTGCGCTTCGTCGATCGACGCGCCTTCCGGCGTGCCGATGTCGTCGTCGCCGACACCGAGGCCCATGCGAGATTCTTTCGCGAGGCATTCGGGCTTCGCCCTGATCGAGTGACCGTCTGCCTCGCCGGCGCCGAGGATCGGCTCTTCCACCCGGGCTGGCAGCCCGAGCGGCCGTTTCACGCTCTGTTCGTCGGGAAGCTGATCCCGCTCCATGGGCTCGAGACGATCCTCGCGACGGCCGCGTTGGCGCCGGAGATCAGCTTCCGCATCGTGGGCAGCGGGCAGCTCGAGTCGCTACTCGTCGAGCGGCCTGCGAACGTCGCCTGGATCCCGTGGGTCGAGTACGAAGACCTGCCGGGAGAAATCCAGTCTGCGGGATGCGCGCTCGGTGTCTTCGGTACCACCGAGAAGGCTGCACGCGTGATCCCGAACAAGGCGTTCCAGGCGCTCGCATGCGCCACCCCGCTGATCACGGCTGACACGCGCGCCGCTCGCGAGCTGCTCACCGACGGCAGGGACGCTCTTCTCGTTCCGCCGGGGGACCCGGCGGCTCTCGCAGGGGCCGTCCGCACCCTCGCCGGCGATCCCGCCGCTCGAGCCAGGATCGGCGCCGGCGGGCGCGCCACCTACGAGGCCCACGCCGACGAGACGACGCTCGGTCTCCGCTGGCGCGGCATCGTCGAGCGGGCGGTCGCGATAGCGTGACCCACCCGCGAACGCTGCTCTGGCTCGGCGTCGGTGCCTTTGCCACGGGGATGTCGACGCTTGCGGTTCTGCAACAGCGAGCGTTCGAGACCGGTCGTTTCGATGTCGGCAACCTGACCCAGGTCGTGTGGTCGACGGCGCACGGGCGGTTCCTCGAGATGACCGACGTCCGCGGCGAGCAGATCTCCAGGCTCGGCGCCCACTTCGACCCGCTCGTCGTCATCCTCGCGCCTGCCTGGTGGCTCTGGCCAAGTCCGGAGCTCCTGCTCGTCGCCCAGGCGGTCGCCGTTTCTCTGGGCGCCGCCCCCGTCTATCTCCTCGCTCGAAAGCATCTCGGCGGCGATCGCGCGGGCCTTGTGTTCGCCGTTGTGTATCTCCTCTATCCGCCCACCCAGTGGCTCGTCGTCGACGACTTTCACCCGGTCGCGTTCGCAACACCACTCCTTCTCGCGTCGATCTGGTATCTGGACGAGGACCGCCTGCTGGCCTTCTCGCTCTGCGCGGGCGCAGCGTGCCTCACGAAGGAGCAAATCGGGCTCGTCGTCGCGATGCTGGGGCTCTGGTACGCGGTGGCTCGTGGCCGTCGCGTCGCCGGTGCGACAATCATCGCCTCCGGCACGACGATCGCAGTGCTGGCCGCTGCCGTCATCGTTCCGCACTTCGCACCGGGCGCGGGATCTCCCTTCGCGGAACGTTACGCAGGGGTCGGCGGGTCCCCGGCCGGGATTCTCCGTGGCGCGCTCGAGCACCCTCTTCGTCTCCTCGAAGCAGTTGCCGCGCCCGGCGATCTCGCATATCTCGTCGACCTGCTCACACCGCTCGGCGGACTCCCGCTCCTCTCGCCGCTACTCGCGGCAAGCGCCCTCCCGGAGATAGCGCTCAATCTCCTCTCCGATACCGAAACCCAGACGTCGATCCACTTCCACTACACGGCTGGAGCCATCCCGGGGCTCGTCGCCGGCGCCGTGCTCGGAGCGGCAAAGGTGCAGAGACGCTGGCCTGGAGCGTCGCCGGCGCTCGCCAAGGGCCTCGTTCTCGTCGTTCTCGCAGCGGGGTTCATCCTCGGGCCGCTGCCGATCTGGTCCCACATGCCCTTTGGCTCGACGTCCGCCGCGAATGACCACGTCGTGACGGCGCACGCTCGCGCCGCTGCCCGCGTCCTGCGGGCGATCCCGCCCGGAGTCCCTGTCAGCGCGACAAATACGCTCGGAGCCCATCTCTCGGATCGCCGCCGTGTCTTCAGCTTCCCGGTGATCCGTGAGGCGAACTGGATCGCGTTGGATCTGACGCGCCCGAGTTACCTCGACCGCGGGCCCGACGCCGGCTTTCCCGCCGCACTTGCCCGGCTTCAGAGAAGCGCCCGGTGGGGGATAGTGGCCAAGGAGGATGGTGTCATCCTGCTTCACCGTAAAGGTCTAGCCCATTGATGGTCTAGACCGGAATCGTTTGCGGGAGTAGATAGAGGCACATGCCAAGGCACGCCGTGCGCGCCACTCGATCTTCGTCGGCAGCCGCGAGGGGGACTGCCCAGGCCAGATACCAAACGGCGAGATACGGTGTCGTCACGAGGACGAGGCAGGCAGCGAGGCCGAGCCGAGCACGCCCACGGCCGGACTCGCGGAGCAGCCAGGCGAAGCCGCCGATGAACCCCACAAGAGCCACGCCAAGCGCCAGAGGTCCAGGGACGCCGGCCTGCTCGAGGCGGTGCGGCACGGCGTAGCTCGTCTCGAGCGCAGCGTTCCCGACAAGCGGGAAAACCGCGCGGAGCCATGCGCCACCGAAGAGCGCCGTCGCACCCGAACCGACCACGACCGTCGCCACCGCGAAACCACGCCAGCCTCGCGCGCGGCGCGTGGCGCGGTCTTCGATGACCCGAAGCGCCAGAAAGAGGATTGGCACCCACTTGACAGCGATCGCAAGCACCCACATCACACCGGCAGCCTGAACACGGCGGGAGGCCGAAAGCGCGAGTGCACCCAGGATCAGGGCGCCCACCCAGGCGTCGTTGTGGCCGCCGCCGGCGGCGTGAATGGCGAGCACCGGGTTCCAGCCGACGAACGCGATCGCAAGCGCGCGGCGGCGCGCCAGCCGGCCTGCGAGCAGCGCTGCCGCGAGCGTCGCGATCGCAGCGAGGACCTTGAACTCCCAAGCAGCGACTTGCTCCGAGGCGCCGGCGACGACGGCGAGGGGCGCCGAGGCGAGCGTAAACGCCGGTCCGTAGACGCTCGTCGTGTCGAGCCAGGCGCTTCCCATCCAGGGAAGCGCGGGGTTCTCCGGGAATGCCTCGGGCGGCGACGAGTAGGGGTTACCGTTCCCGCTCGAGGAGACCCATCCGTATGACCAGTACGACCATGCGTCCGTGGAGAGTAGAAGCGGCGCAGCAAGCGGAGCGAGTTGGATCGCCGCCGCAAGAACGATCACTGCGCGCGTCGACGGCGGCAGCGCGCGGATCGCGACGAGTGCAACGAGATACGTCGCGAAGGCACCGAGCAGGAGGAGCAGAAACCACGGTGCCGTGCCTGTGCCGCTACCACCGTTGCGTGGAACGAGTGGGGAGTCCAGCCGCCACGCGAGGAGGCACGCGGCGACGACGAGCGTCAGAACGGCCGCGCCGGCCGGCACCGCGGCCGGTCGCCTCACGGCTTCGTCGTCGCCTTCGCGGGTGGAGTCGGGGTCGTCTTCTTCGGCCCCGCCGTCTCCGTGGTCTCGGTGGTCTCCGTCTCGGTGCTCGTCGCGGGGGCCAGGGGGTCGTAGCTGAGGGCGAGCGGCCCTCGCTGGAACGGCTGGTACACGGGCGGGGTCTTCGGCTCGGCGAACTCCTGGGCGGGCCGCAAGCCGATCGTTCGCTCCATGAGCAGGCGCCAGATCTGGGCCGGGAAACTCCCGCCGGAAACGGCGATGCCGTGGACGTTATCCATCGGGATCTCGCCTGCCGCATAGCCCATCCAGACCGCTGTCGCGAGGTCAGGTGTATACCCGACGAACCACGCGTCCGCATGCTTGTCTGTCGTACCGGTCTTTCCCGCCGCAGGACGACCGAACGCGGCCCGGACACCCGTGCCGTAGCTGACGTTGTCCTCGAGGATCTGCGTTACTTTCCAGGCGACCCCGTCAGGCATGACGCGCGTCCGTTTCGGCTTGCCCCACGCGGTGTCCTCGGTTCCGTCCGGCAGCACGACCTTCCGGATAGCGGTCGGCTCGGAGTAGATCCCGCCGGCGGCGAGCGTCGCATATGCCGAAGCCATATCGAGCGGGGAGACGGCGACGGAGCCGAGGCCCATCGCCGGCACGTACTGGCCCCGAACGTCGAGCGGAGTCCGCACGCCGAGCTTCCGCGCCGTCGTGCCGACGAGCTCTGGCCCGACATCCAGCGTGAGCTGCGCATACACCGCATTGTCGGAGCGGAGCGTCGCGCGAGAGACCGACGTCCAGCCGTTGTAGGTGGAGTCATATGTCTTCACGCACCACCAGGATCCGTCGTCGCAATTGCCGTCGGGTACGGGCCTGTAGGTGAATGGCGCGGAGACGTAGTAGCTGCTGTCGGGGTCGATCCCCTTCTCGATCGCCGCGGCAAGCACGAAGGTCTTGAACGTCGAGCCGGGCTGCCTGCGGGCCTGCGAGAGCAGGTTGAACTGATTGTTGCTGCGGCCCGGAACCACAGCCGTCATCGCGCGGATCGAGCCGTTTCTGGGATCGATCGAGATCACCGCTGCGGCCGGATCGTCAGGTTCCGTGAGCGTCTCGTGAATCGCGTCCTGTGCCGCGCGCTGCCATCGCGGGAGAATTGTCGTGTAGACGCTCAGGCCACCCGATCGCACTGTTTCCGTTCCGTACTCCCGGATCAGCCTGTCGCGTACGTATCCGAAGAAATAAGGTTCGCGAATCTCCGTGTAGAGCTTTCCGGGCTCGAGATGGAGATCGTTCGACCCACGGGCCGAGCGGTACTGCCTGGCGGTGATCACACCCTGATCACGCATGGCGTCGAGCACGGCGTTGCGGCGAGCGAGCGCCTTTGCGGGCTCTACAAACGGATCGTAAGCCGAGGGCGCCTGGGTCAACCCTGCAAGGATCGCCGACTCGCGGAGGTTGAGCGCCCGCGCCGGCTTCGAGAAGTACGTCTGAGCAGCAGCCTCGATGCCGTAGGCGAGGTTTCCGTAATAGACCTGATTCAGGTAGCTCTCGAGAACGCGCTCCTTCGACCACGCATCATTCAGCTTCAGTGCGAGGCACGCCTCCTTGAGCTTCCGTTGCACTGTGCGCTCGTTCGAGATGTAGAGGTTCCGGACGAGCTGCTGCGTGATCGTCGAGCCACCCTGGACGGCGCTCCGAGCCTTCGCGTCGGCAACGACGGCGCGCGCGATCCCCTGGGGGTCGATCCCGCCGTGCGAGTAGAAGCGCCGATCCTCGATCGCCACGGTCGCCTTCGGCATCCAGGCGCTGACGGCGGCGATCGGCACGACCTGCCGGTTCCTCTCCGCTGGAATCGAGCCGAGCAGCGAGCCGTCGGCCGCGTAGACGAACGTGTTCTGTCCGATTCTGACTTCCTGAAGGGCTGAGAGGTCACACGAGGAACCGAACGTGTAGACACCCGCACCACCCGCCAGGGCGACCGCGGTGAGCAGCCCCACGACGACGAGCAGGACGACGAGCAGAGGGCGCCGGCGCGACTGACGGCGGCGGCGACGACGGACGGGGATGTCGGATCGCTGTCCACGCTGTGGTCGCCGGCGTGGGGCGCTCATGGTGTGATGGTAGCCATCGCCTGGCCCAGGAAGTTCTGCGCTTCGTGGCGGGTGCCTCTCACCCTTCCGGTTACAGTCCCCCGGTGCGAGACGACACGCGCAGCGACACCGAGATCACCGATCCCGCGGAGAAGCCGCTGCCGGTCGGCGCGCGCCGCGGCGGACGGTTGGTCGCCTGGGCCGTTCTCGTCGGTCTCCTCGCGGTCGCCTCGTACGGTGCACGGTTGTCGGACGCCGAGACGCCGGGCGACGTCCTGTATCGCTGGTCGACGTTCGCAGGCGCGCTGATCCAGTACGGGATCATGTTGATCCTCGTCCTCGCGATCGCACGAGGGCTGAAGAGCCCTCTGCTTGCACTCGAGCGACCCGCTGCCATGGGTCGGGCGCTCAAGCTCGGGGCCGTTGCCTTCGGGGTGATCCTCGCTACGACCGCGGCGCTGAGTCCCTTTCTCGACGCGGGCAACGAGCAGGGTCTCGTGCCCGACTCGTGGGATGGCAGTCGCGCCGTGCCGTTCCTCGCCAACGCTCTCGTCGTCGTGCTCGTCGCTCCCTTCGTCGAGGAGCTCCTCTACCGCGGGCTCGGGATGAGCCTGCTCCTCCCGTTCGTCGGGCCACTCTTCTCGATAGTGGTAACGGGCGTCGCCTTCGGCCTTGCTCATGGTCTCGTGCTCGGCCTCCCCGTGCTCTCGATCTTCGGCATCGCGCTCGCCTGGCTCCGGTGGAAGACGGGAAGCGTCTATCCTGGGATGGTCGTGCACGGCATCTTCAATGCGGCGGCCCTCGCGGTGGCGGTGGCGGTGTGAGGGAGCGTTTCGACGAGATCCGCGCGGAGATCGCGGAGAACGATCACGCGATCGTGTCGGCCGTCAACCATCGGCTGGAGCTCGTCACGGAGCTCTGGGCGCTGAAGGCCCGGCTCGGGCTCGACACTGTCGACCCCGACCGTGAGCACCGACTGCGGGCGGCGCTCCTTGCGGAAAACACAGGCCCTCTGTCGAGCGAAGGCCTGGACCGGCTGATCACCAACCTCCTGGAGCTGACGAAGGCAGAGCTCGGCGCGAGCTGACCGCGCCGCTACTCGTCCGGGGGGAGTCCTTCGTCGGGCTCCGCCGCAAACTCGTCGGGCGAAACCGTGTCGAGGAACCGTCGGAACTCGTCGGGATCGAGATCTGCGAGTGAATCCTGTCCGATCAGGCGCCTGGACGCCTCCTCCTCGTCTCCCTCGAACTCGACCCCGGATTCCTCGATCACCTCGTCGGCAGCGAAGATCTTTGCGTCGCATCGGAGGGCGAGCGCAATTGCGTCCGAGGTGCGAGCATCGAGCTCGAACTCCGTACCGTTGCGCACGAGGGTAATCCGGGCATGGAAGGTGTTCTCGCGGAGCTCCGTGACCGCTATCTGCCGAATCTCCGCGTCGAGCGAGGCAACGATCGACGCGGCGAGATCGTGGGTCATCGGCCTCTGCGGCTCGGTCCCTTGCAGGAACATCAGAATTGCCGCTGCCTCGGGGTGGCCGATCCAGATGGGAAGGAACGTGTTTCCCTCCTGCGTCCTCAGTAACACGATCGGCTGTTTGCCGACCAGGTCGAAGCTCACGCCATAAACGGTCATCTCGCGCATCAGGCTCAGTGGGAGTGTATCCGCGGCGGGGGTGGATCAGGCTCTGAGATCCGATCGGCTCATCGGCGCGCCGAGCGCCAACCAGGCAATGATCCCGAGCGGGGCTGCGGCCGCGAGCATGAACAGCCCTAGCGGTCCAGCGGTATGCGAAAGGGCGATGGCCTCTCCAGCGGCCGCGAGCACCACGGTCGCGAGCGCGAGAACGCCCGCGACAACACGTTTCCGGGTCACCAACCGAGCGTAGGCACAGACCGGGCGGCCGCGTGCCCCACTCGGGGGATCTCCGGCCGAAAGCGATGAAAAGAACCCCCGCATAGGCAGGGGTTCTTGGAGTGGGCGATCCTGGATTCGAACCAGGGACCTCCGCCTTATCAGAGCGGCGCTCTAACCAACTGAGCTAATCGCCCGCGGTCGACGAGTGTACCGAACCGCGTGGCGTCGCTCATCCCTGCGCCGACTCAGAGCGCCTCCAGCGTCTCGACGAGCTCAGCCAAACCGGTCTCGTCGCCGAACTGCAACTCGAGTTTGCCACCACCGACGCGGGCCGGCAGGCCGGTCAGTCGCTGCGCGGCACGGAGCGCACGGTCCGCGAGAGCGGGATCGACCGCGCTGCTCGTCCGGCGCCGCCTGGCGCCGCCCTCCCTTGCCGCCTTCTCGGCGCCTCGGACGGTGAGGCCATCTGCGCTGATGCGTTTGGCGAGACGCCGGCGTGCATCGTCGTCCGGCAGGGCAAGGACGGCGCGCGCATGTCCCTCGGTGAGATCACCCCGGGCAAGCATCCAGAGAACGTCTTCAGGGAGCTCGAGGAGCCGAACCCTGTTCGACACGGAAGGCTTCGACCTGCCGACTCGCTCGGCGACCTCGCCGAGCGAGAGCTCGAACTCGTCGATCAGGGAAGCGTAAGCACGTGCCTCTTCGACCGCGGACAGATTCTCGCGGGCGACGTTCTCGACGAGCCCGAGCAGCAGGGTGTCGCGATCGTCCACATCGCGCACGACGGCGGGGATGGTTGGCACGCCTGCCTCGCGCGCCGCACGCCAGCGACGCTCGCCTGCAACGAGCTCGTAGCCACCTTCAGCCCGGGGCCGGACGACCACGGGCTGAAGCACTCCCTGGTGACGAATCGATGCCGCGAGGCCGCTCGTCGCCTCGGGCTCGAAGCGGCGCCGCGGCTGGCGGGGGTTCGGATGAACAGCCTCGACCGGAAGGTGCAGCAACTCGGCCTCGCCGGCGCCGCCGATCAGAACCTCGAGGCCACGGCCGAGGCCACGGCGGGGGGTGTCATTGACGCTCGACAAGTTCCATCGCCACCTTCCAGTAGGCCTCCGAGCCGGGCGAGCGTCGGTCGTAGGCGATTGCGGGTAGCCCGTGGCTCGGCGCCTCTGCAAGCCGGACCGAGCGAGGGACAGATGTCGTGAAGACCAGATCGCCGAAGTGGCGGCGGAGCTCTTGCTCGACCTCGGCGGCGAGGCGGGTGCGGCCGTCGACCATCGTGAGGAGGATTCCAGCCACCGCAAGTCGCGGGTTCAACCGCGCCTTGACAAGGTTGATCGAGCCGAGGAGTTGCGAGAGACCCTCGAGCGCATAGTACTCCGCTTGCACGGGGACGATCACCTTGTCGGCAGCTGCAAGCGCGTTCACCGTGAGCGGGCCGAACGCGGGTGGGCAGTCGAGAAAGATGAACGCATAGGGATCGGTCTCGGTCGCGCTGAGCGCGTCGGCGAGATACCGCTCTCCTCCCTCGAGCGCGGAGAGGTGCACCGCTGCGGCGGCAAGCTCGGGCTTCGCCGGGACGAGGTCCAGGTTCGGGAACGACGTCGGCTTGGCGAGATCGGCCAGCGGGGCGCCGTCCAGGAGATCGTGCGTCGAGACGCCGTTCGCTCGACGGCCGAGGCCGGAGGTGGCATTCGCCTGCGGATCGAGGTCGATGAGCAGGCATCGCTCGCCCGCCTCGGCGAGGCAGGCGGCAAGGTTGACGGCGGTCGTCGTCTTACCGACGCCGCCCTTCTGGTTCGCGATCGCGTAGACCCGGGCAGCCACACACTCAGGCTAGCCAGGGCGGCGGCTAGTGCACCGCCTCCGAGCGTTGCGCCCGAAACCCCTGTAGGGGGCTGGCACAGCCTGTCCCGGGGCGAGCGATTCCCCGCCGAGCCTCAGGGACAAAACAGGCGTCACGTCGTGGGACGCCGCACCCGTGCCTCATCTCCAACAGGGCGACGCGAGTTCCGGGAACCGGAACGAAGAACCGCGTCACGCGAGAGGGCGCTTCCTTGCGACGCCGGTACGGCGCGGGAACCGCGTTGGAGTGGGGCCTGTCTTGCGAATCGCAAGCAGCCCTTCGGGTGACGGCGTGCGCGTACCCCCGATCTGCTCGGCTACGGCGGCGACTCGGTCGATGTCCACCGTCTTACCCACCCAGAGTACGACGAGGCCGCCCTCGCGGACGAGCGGGAGGCACCATTCCGCGGCGGTGGGCGGATGCGCCAGAGCCTTCGCTACTGCGACGTCGAACTGCTCGAGCGGCTGCTCCTCCGCACGCCCCCAGATGACCGTGAGGTTCGGCAGCTCGGTCGTCCACTGCTCGAGAAACGTGCACTTGCGGCGCTCAGCCTCGAGGAGTGTCACCCGTCGATCCGGGAACGCAGCGGCAAGCGGAATTCCCGGGGTACCGCCACCAGAACCGACATCCACGATCGAGCCAACCGTCCCCGCAATGAGGGGCGTCGCCTTGAGCGCGTCATCGAGCAGCGCCACGCGGGCGGCACCGGGATCCCTGATCGCCGTCAGGCCCGGTGTGTCGAGCAGGGCCGCGATCCAGCGATCGAGAACGGGTGGCGACACCCGGGGCTCTCAGTCCGCTGAACGCCGCGGAAGGACGACGACGAACCTGGTCGGCTCGGCGCCCTCGCTCGAGGTCTCGACTTCGGGGTCATCCTTCAACAGCTCGTGCACGAGGCGACGCTCGACTGCAGTCATCGGCTCGAGCGCAACACGTTGGCCCGTGGCAGCAGCCTGTTCGGCAGAGGCCCGTGCGGTCGCCTCCAATGTCGTCGCGCGTCGCGCCCGATAGCCGGCGGCGTCGACAACCACTCTCGCTCGATCGTCGCCCTGCGTCCCGCGACAGATTGCGTTCGCGAGATACTGGAGAGCGTCAATGGTCTGACCGTGGCGACCGATGAGGACGCCGAGGTCGTCGCCGACAACGGTCGCGACGAGCTCGCCCTCGGTCTCGCTGAGCGAGACGGTTGCCGGGACCCCGCTGGCCGCGATCATCCGCTCGAGAAGCCCCCGCACGATTCCGGCCTGACTCGGGTCATCGTCCGGATCGTCCGACGCGCGATTCGCCGAACTCGCCTCTGGTCGAACGGTGGTCGCCACCACAGATGCCGGCGTGTACCCGACCCCGAGAAGACCGCGCTCGCCCTCGCTCACGACCTGAAAGCTGATCGCCTCGCGGTCGAGGCCCGGCACAAGGCGCTGAAGCTCTCGAACGGCACTCCACTTCGCCTCGCCGACGGTCTCACCGGTCGTTTCGACCGAGATCAGGTCCTCGCTCATCTCCTCGCGCCCCCGCCACCCGACTTGCGCTTGACCCGGCGAGGCGGGCCGGCGACCCTCGGACGAGCAGGAGCCGCCGCGGGTTGGGTCTGCTTCGGCTTGTCGCCGCCGCCGTTCTCGGCGGGCTCATCTTTTGACGGCGTTCGCGAGCTCCGCTTCTCTGGCGGAGCCGGTTTCGGCATCAGCTTCCGTGTCACGAGTCCCTGGCCGGTCGTCCACAGGTTCGTCGTCAGCCAGTAGAGCATCAGACCGGCCGGGAAGTTGAGAATGAACGGGACAAACACGATCGGGAGCACCATCAGCATGATCCGCTGGGCACCCTGCATCGTCGACGACATGAAGTACGACGAGGACAGCTGGCTGGCGACGTAGATGACGAGGAGCAGCGGGCCCCAACCGTCCTTCACGGGCTCGGTGATGTCCACGAGGTGAAGCCAGTCGACCGAGCCGCCGTACAGTGGCAGCACCTTGTCGTCGAAATGACGGAGTACGTAGAAGAGCGAGATGAAGATCGGGATCTGGAGGACGATCGGCAGGCACGATGCGGCCGGGTTGATCTTGTTCTCCCGGTAGAACTTCATCAGTTCCTCGTTTTGGCGCTGCTTGTCGTGCTTCCACTTCTGCTGCAGCGCCTTCATCTCCGGGGCGTGCGCCTGAAGCGCCTGCATCGAGTGAATCTGCTTGACCGTGACCGGGACGAGGAGAACGCGAACCATCACGGTGAGCACCACGATCGACCAGCCCCAGGAGAAGCCGACGGTCTCATGGAGCCAGATGAGGACCGTCTGCAGGAAGTGCTCGAGCGGCCTCAGGGGGTTACCGATGCCGAGGACGGCGATGAAATGGGCAATCACGCCGGGTGCTCCGTTTCGCGATTCCGACGGCCGAAGCGCGCATCCTCGGCACGATCGACGCCGCCGTGACTCCAGGGATTACAGCGAAGCAGCCGCCAGCAGGCGAAGACGCCGCCCTTGAGTAATCCGTGCGCCCTGAATGAATCGATCGCGTACTGGGAACAACTCGGGTGGTACTTGCACGTACCGGCCGGTGTCAGCCGACCGAACGTGAACCGCCACGCCTGAACGAGTGCGATGCCGACGTGCCTCATGCCGCGGCCTTTCCGAGCACCTCGGTCACCTGTTCCACGAGCCATCGGTGCCCGCGTGCGCCCGCGGGCTCTGCGACACCCGAGCGGGCAGCGAGCACGTAGTCCCGACCGGCAGGAACTTCGGTTGCGAGCTCCTGCCACGTCTCGCGAAGCTGGCGCTTGAGCCGGTTGCGGACAACCGCGTTGCCGACCGACTTCGGTACAGCAAGCCCGAGACGGGGTTGGCCGGAGGGATCGTCGTCACGAGGAAACCAGTGCAGCGTGAGATAGCGCGTCGAGACCGACCGGCCTTGCCGGTATACCGCATCGAAGTCCTTCGACCGTGACAAGCGGTACCGGCGCTCCACAGGCAGGGCGCGCGCTCAGGCGGAGAGGCGCTTGCGCCCCCTGGCGCGGCGACGCTTCAGGATCATCTGTCCGGCGCGCGTCGACATGCGGGCACGAAACCCGTGCTTGCGCTTGCGACGACGGACGTTGGGCTGATACGTGCGTTTCACAGTGGAGCTCTCTCGTTGGGTTGATTCGTGGCCGCAACGTGCGGGCACGGGTGCGTCAGTATAGACGACGTCCTCTGCCGCCGACTTATCCACAAGCGTTGGGCGGTAGTGGGATCGCGAAACCGCTGCACGAGGGCAGGGCGCGTTGTCACACAAGGCTCGCCGGATCGGTTTGTCCACACCTGTGGATATCGGTGTGGATGGATAAAAATACCTGCAAAAGATCTCTTTTTGCGCAATTGGAAAGGAGGAGAGGGTGGGTTGGAACCTCTCCGGGACGCTGCTATGCTCGCCCTCCCCGCGCCCCCGACCTGAGAGGAGCCTCCGAAGGGTGGAGCACACCACCGAGCCAACCGCCGAACGCCTGTGGGACGACGTCTCGAGCCGGCTTCAGGAGGCACTCAACGAAACGACGTACGCAACCTGGTTCGGCGACGCGGCCGCGGGCGATCTCGTCGACGATGCGTTCTCTCTCGTCGTGCCGAACGACTTCACGCGCGAATGGATCGAGGGCCATTTCCTCGGCTTCGTCAAGGCCGCTGCGCGCGACGCACTCGGGCGTGACATTCGCGTCACCCTGACAGTGCGCGACCCGGGTGCCGATGTCGTCGAGTCGCCGGGTGACGCTGCGGCCGGCGCTTCCATCGGCCGGAGCACGCCTGCGTCGGCTCCGTCGAGCCCGAAGTACACCTTTGACCTATTCGTGATCGGCTCGTCGAACCGCTTCGCCCACGCAGCCGCACTTGCCGTCGCGGAAGCGCCTGCCCAGGCCTACAACCCTCTCTTCATCTACGGGGGCACGGGGCTCGGGAAGACCCACCTTCTGCAGGCGATCGGGCAGTACGTCAGCGAGCACACAAAGGGATCGACCACCCGCTACGTCACGAGCGAGACGTTCATGAACGACTTCATCAACTCGCTCCGCGACAAGCGCATCGAAGGGTTCAAGGAGCGCTACCGCACCTATGACGTCCTGCTCGTGGACGACATCCAGTTCTTCGAGGGGAAGGAACGGATCCAGGAGGAGTTCTTCCACACGTTCAACTCGCTCTACGAAGCCGGACGGCAGATCGTGATCTCCTCCGATCGGCCACCGAAAGAGATCGCAACGCTGGAGGAGCGCCTGAGGTCGCGGTTCGAGTGGGGGTTGATCACCGACATCCAGCCTCCCGACCTCGAGACGCGAATCGCAATTCTTCGGAAGAAGGTGACGACGGATCGGATCGAGATCGCCGATCCGGAGGTGATCACCTTCATCGCCGGCAGGGTCTCGACCAACATTCGAGAGCTCGAGGGCGCGCTCACCCGTGTCGTGGCGTTCTCGTCCCTGACGGGACGCGAGCTGACCGTCGAGCTCGCCGAGCAGGTTCTCCGCGACCTTTTCCCCGGCGGCGACGCGATCCCGGCTGTGACCATCACGCTCATCCAGGAGGCGGTCTCCGACCGTTTCGGCCTCTCGGTGATCGAACTCTGCAGCCAGCGTCGCTCGCAGGCCGTCGCCTATCCCCGGCAGGTCGCGATGTATCTCTCGCGCGAGCTCACGGATGCTTCGCTTCCCAAGATCGGAAAGGAGTTCGGGGGACGCGACCACACGACCGTGATCCACGCAACAACGAAGATCACCCGCCTGATTTCTGAGGACAGATCTGTGTATAACCTCGTTCAGGACCTCACAGCGCGGATCAAGCAGACCCGGTGAACTGTGGGACCCGAACCCGGGCAGCCGTCTCCCTGTGGAACCCCTCCGCTTTGTCCACGAGCGGACCCACAGCCACAAACGGGATCGCACAGCCGTTCCGGGACATCCTCCCCGTCATTCACACTCCTATGTACTACTACAAGAGGTTCTTTAAATGATTAGTGAAGTAGACGTAACGGTCGGTTCGGGCCTCAAGATCACCTGCGATCGGGACTTGCTCGTCGCGACACTCGCGACCGTTTCGCGTGTCGTGTCGTCACGCGGCTCGGTGCAGGTGCTGTCCGGCGTGCTCCTCCGACCCGACGGGGATCGCCTCGAGCTCGCAGCCACCGACATGGAGCTTTCGCTGCGCACGACATTCGAGGCACAGGTGGAAGGCGACAGCTCGGTCGTCGTCCCCGGGAAGCTACTCGTCGACCTGGCGCGACTTCTTCCCGCAGCCGAGGTGACGATCGAATACCGACCCGAGGATGGGGTCGTACACGTCTCGAGCGGGAGCTACTCCTCGAAACTCAACGTGTTCGCTGCCGAGGATTTTCCACGGCTCCCCGTCATCGAGCCTTCGCGACACACCATCGCAACTGCATCGTTGCTCGACACTGTCGATCGCGTTGCACGGTCAGCGTCGAAGGACGAGTCCCGACCGGTGCTGACCGGGATCCAGGTCCGGTTCGAGGGCAAGAAGCTCTTCATGGCCGCTACGGATTCCTACCGGCTCTCGTTCAAGGAGACGGAGCTCGAGACGGAGGGGCCGGAGCTCGAGGCGATCATCCCCGCGCGCGCTCTTGCCGAGCTTGCCCGAATCGCAGCGGGAACCGAAACCGTAGAGCTCGGGGTCAACGAGAACACCGTCGTCTTCGGAACAGGCGATACGTGGCTGACGACACGCCGCATCGACGGCCAGTTCCCCGACGTCAGCCGGTTGCTACCGGAGTCCTTCGATATCGAGGTCGACCTTCCGAGAGCGGAGTTGCGCGACGTCGTGCGTCGTGCGGCTGTGATGGCGCTGCGAAACGCACCTCTGCGGCTTCGCTTCGCCGACGGTGAGCTGACGGTCTCTGCGCAGAGCCAGGACGTCGGCGAGACGAGCGAGTCGCTCCCCGCCGGCTACACAGGTGAGCCGCTCGAGATCGGGTTCAACGCGGAGTTCCTCGCGGACGGTGTCGAGTCCGTGCGCGGTGATACGGTGCGCATGAAGTTGATCAACCCGCTCCGGGCCGGCCTGATCACCTCGGCCGATGACTCGTTCTGGTACCTGATCATGCCGATCAGGCTTGCAGGCTGATAGTCGCTTCGGTCACGCTCCGCGACTTCCGGTCGTATGCTCGGCTCGAGCTGTCCCTCGAGCCGGGGCTCGTCCTCGTGACGGGAGCAAACGGCGCCGGCAAGACGAATCTCCTTGAGGCGCTCCACGTCGGAACCCAGGGATTCTCACCGCGTTCCCGCTCGGACACGCAGCTGATTCTGCAGGGATCGCAGAGCGCGAGGATCGAATTACAGGGCGCGCGAGGGCCGACGCCGGTCGCCGTGGCTGTCAGCCTCAGCGCCAACGAGCCCAAGCGAGCGAGCCTCGACGGCGCGCTGCTTCGTTCGTCCGAAGAGCTGCGGGCGGAGCTCGCGACCCTGGTCTTCACGCCGGATCGTCTCGTCATCGTCAAGGGTGGCCCCGGCGCACGACGGGCATATATCGATCGCTCTCTGGCCCGGCTCTACCCGGCACGAGCCCACGTCGCGATCGACTATGCGACTGCGGTCGGCCAGCGGAATGCAGCGCTTCGGCGGGTCGCTCTAGGCCTATCCGACCGTGATGTTCTCGCGCCGTGGACAGCTCAGGTCGCAGACCTGGGGGCGGTCCTGACGGCCTCCCGCAGTGACGTGATCGAGCTACTCCAACCCCGCTTCGCCGAGCGGGCCGCCGAGCTGGGCCTCGAGGCGGCGTCGCTCGGATACGACGTGCAGCTGCCGACGATTGCGGCGCTCGAGACGCGGCTGGACAGGGACATCGAACGTGGCACGACCGGAGTGGGGCCTCATCTGGACGAGATCGCGGTTCGCTCCGGTGGTCGCGACCTGCGGGCATTTGGCTCGCAGGGCGAGCAGCGTCTCGCGGTTCTTGCCCTGCTCCTCGCCGAAGCCGAGCTGATCGGCGCAAGGCGGAGTGTGCCACCACTGCTGCTCCTCGACGACGCTCTGTCCGAGCTCGACGAGCGTCGGCGCCGCATCCTGAGCGAGCGGATCGGGTCGGCGGGGCAGACGATCGTCACTGCGACGGGGCCCGAGGCGCTTCCGCTCGCACCGGCGCAGCTTCTGCACGTGACGCCCGGCCGCGTCGAGGCTGCTTGATGGACAGGCTCGAGGCATCGGTACGCGGGGCTCTCCGGGGCGCAGGCGTCCCGGATGCGGGTGCCCTTGCGGATATCGTTCGCGTCTGGCCGGCCGCGGTCGGCGACGCGATCGCTCGTGCAGCGTGGCCACAGCGGATCGCGCGTGACGGCGCGCTCCTCGTCGCCACGAGCTCGTCGACCTGGGCGTTCGAACTGGGCCTTCTCGCCGAGGAGATCCTTGCGAAGCTCGCTGTGGCGGTGGGAAACGGCGCTCCGACGGCGATCAAGTTCAGCCCGGGGCCGGTTCCCGCCCCGGCGGCACCGGCCGGAGATGCGGCCGTCCCCCCACGACCCGAGCCCGACGACGAGACGCTGCTCCTCGCCGAGGAACTCACCGTTGCGATGACGGACGCAGAGCTCCGCTCGACGATCGCACGAGCCGCCGCCGCGAGCCTCGCCAGGGGAGCCGCCGACCGCCGTTTCTGATACACTGTTCAGATCCACGAAAAGCCCTATTTGCAGGGCTTTTCTGCTGAGGAAAGAGGAAAACCCACGCGTGACCGAGACGGATTACACCGCTAAGGACATCACGGTCCTGGAAGGCCTCGAGCCGGTACGGCTTCGCCCCGGGATGTACATCGGCTCGACGGGTCTGAGGGGTCTCCACCATCTCGTCTACGAGGTCGTCGACAACGCCGTCGACGAGGCACTCGCCGGCCGCAACGACTTCGTCGATGTCACGATCCACCCCGACGACTCGATCACCGTCGTTGATGCAGGACGCGGAATCCCTGTCGACATGATCGAGGAACAGGGGCTTCCGGCGCTCACGGTGGTGCTGACGAAGCTCCACGCCGGCGGCAAGTTCGGCGGCGAGGGTTACAAGGTCTCCGGTGGTCTCCACGGAGTCGGGGTCTCCGTTGTCAACGCACTCTCCGAGTGGCTCATTGCCGAGGTCCGCCGCGAGGGGATCCTCTACCGGCAGGAGTTCGCCCGCGGCGTGCCGCAGGGCGATATGGAAGAGGTTGGTCCTGCCGACGGCACGGGCACGTCGATCTCCTTCCTTCCCGACCGGGAGATCTTCGAGGAGACCGACTTCTCGGCCGCGACACTCTCTCAGCGCCTGCGCGAAACGGCCTTCTTGACCCGCGGGCTGAAGATCGTCCTCCGCGACGAGCGCCCGGCCGGGACGACGTACGAGTTCCACTACGAAGGCGGCATCCGCGACTTCGTGTCCTTCGTCAACGAGTCGAAGGACACGGTGCACAAGCATGTCGTCTACTTCGAGGGCGAGACGGAGCAAGGCGCTGTCGAGGTTGCGATGCAGTGGAACACGTCCTACGTCGAGTCGGTGTTCTCGTTCGCGAACAACATCAACACGACGGAGGGTGGCACCCACCTCTCGGGCTTCAAGGCGGCGCTGACCGGAACGCTCAACAAGTACGCGCGCGACAAGGGGTTGTTGAAGGAGAAGGAGGACAACCTCGAAGGCGAGGACGTCCGCGAGGGCCTCGCGGCGGTGATCTCGGTCAAGCTCCGCGACCCGCAGTTCGAGGGCCAGACGAAGACGAAGCTCGGCAACCCCGGCGTCAAGGGTCTCGTCGAGCAGACGGTGAATCAGCAGCTGGCGGAGTTCTTCGAGGAGAACCCCGCCGAGGCGCGCCAGATCATCACGAAGGCCCTGTCGGCGTCTCGCGCACGGCAGGCCGCCAAGAAGGCGCGCGAGCTGACACGTCGCAAGAGCGCGCTCGAAAACTCTTCCCTGCCGGGCAAGCTCGCCGACTGCTCGCTGAAGGATGCCGACCTCTGCGAGCTCTACATCGTCGAGGGCGACAGCGCAGGTGGCTCCGCCAAGCAGGCGCGCGACCGCACGTACCAGGCGATTCTCCCGCTGCGCGGAAAGATCATCAACAGCGAGAAGAACCGGATCAACAAGGTTCTCTCGAACACCGAGATCCAGGCGATGATCACGGCGATCGGCACCGGCTTCGGCGACGAGTTCACGATCGAGAACATCCGCTACGGACGGATCATCGTGATGACCGACGCCGACGTCGACGGCGCCCACATCCGAACGCTGATCCTGACGTTCATCTATCGCACGATGCGCGAGCTCGTCGAGCGCGGCCACATCTACATCGCGGTGCCGCCGCTCTACCACGTGAAGCTCGGGAACCAGGAGCATTACTTCGAGAAGGACAGCCAGCTCGAGGAGCTTCTCGTTCGCGAGCGGGTGAAGGACATCGCGATCAGCTCGCGCAGCGGCGAGGATGTCTCCCTCACCGAAGCGCGGTATCAGCGCTTCAACCGGGCACTCTCGGATCTCGAAGCCTGGCAGGCAAAGCTCGAGAGCGAGTACCCGACTGCCGCGAACTTCGTCCTCGAGCATCGCCTTGTCGAGACCGACGCCCTGACGGCAGAGGCCGCTGAGGCGGCGATCGCGGCGATCCCCGCGAACGGCTACGAGCTGTCTGTCACCGAGCGGCTCGAGGACAGGCTCAGCGTCAAGGTGATCGAGATCGAAACGAGCGCAGCAACGCATCTCGATCTACCGGCCGGCCTGTTCGGCTCATCGTCGTACGCAAGCCTCAAGCGCGCGTACGAGAAGCTCGGCGAGATCGTCGGCCTGCCGGGCTTCGAGCTCACCTACGGCAAGAAGTCGGCGTCGGCCGAGAGCTACGTCGATCTCCGCCACAAGGTGCTCGACCTCGCGAAGGAGGGCATGGCCATCAGCCGCTTCAAGGGCCTCGGCGAGATGAACCCGGAGCAGCTGTGGGAGACCACGATGGATCCGGCCCGCCGGATGTTGCTCAAGGTCGAGGTCGACGATGCGGCCGCCGCCGACCAGGTGTTTTCGATGCTGATGGGTGACCAGGTCGAGCCGCGGCGCCTGTTCATCGAACAGAACGCAAAGGATGTGAAGTTCCTCGATGTCTGATGCAATCGAGCCTCTCGGCGCCGGCCGGGTCGAACCGCGCGAGCTCGAGCTCGAGATGCGCACGAGCTTCCTCGACTACGCGATGTCGGTCATCGTCAGCCGTGCGCTCCCGGATGTGCGCGACGGCCTGAAGCCCGTCCACCGTCGAGTCCTCTTCGCCATGCACGACGCCGGCGTCCAGCCGAGCCGCCCGAGGTGAAGTGCGCCCCGATCGTCGGCGACGTGATGGGCTCCTACCACCCGCACGGCGACCAGGCGATCTACGACACCCTCGTCCGCATCGGCGCAGTCGTTCTCACTCCGCTACCCGCTCGTCGACCCGCAGGGTAACTTCGGCACGCTCGACGACGACCCGGCCGCCGCGATGAGGTACACGGAGTGCCGACTCACGAGGCTCGCGACCGAGATGCTCCGCGACATCGACGTGGACACCGTCGACTACCAGCCGAACTACGACGAGTCGCGTCGCGAGCCGCTGGCGATGCCGTCGCGCTTCCCGAACCTGCTCGTCAACGGGTCGTCCGGGATCGCGGTCGGCATGGCGACCAACATGCCGCCCCACAACCTCTCGGAGGCGATCGACGCGGTGGTGCAGCTGATCGACAAGCCCGACGCGAACGTCGAAGATCTGATGAAGCACCTTCACGGGCCCGACTTCCCGACCGGCGCGATCGTCGTCGGTCGATCCGGGATCCGTGATGCCTACCGCACGGGGCGAGGTCGCATCATCATGCGCGCGCGCGCACACATCGAAGAGCTGCGTGGCGGGAAGAGCGCCATCATCGTCACGGAGTTGCCGTACGGCGTGAAGAAGGGCGGAGACAGCGGCGTGATCACGAAGATCGCCGACCTCGTCCACGAGAAGGTGATCACCGAGGTCTCGGACCTGCAGATCACTCGGACCGCTCGGGCATGCGCATCCAGATCGAGCTCAAGCGTGACGCGATCCCGCAGGTGGCATTGAACAAGCTCTTCAAGCACACGGCGCTCCAGTCGACGTTCGGCTACAACGCTGTCGCGCTCGCGGACGGCGTGCCGCGCGTCATGTCGCTCCTCGAGATCGTGCGGCACTATCTCGACTTCCAGCGCGAGGTCGTCATCCGACGCTCGAAGTTCGAGCTCCGTCAGAACGAGAAGCGCGCGCATGTCCTCAAGGGCTACCTGATCGCGCTCGACAACCTGGACGCGGTGATCGCGCTGATTCGCGGCTCGGACGACACCGACGCCGCGCGCACCGGCCTCATGCGCGACTTCGGGCTTTCGGAGATCCAGGCGCAGGCGATCCTCGATCTCCGTCTCGCACGGCTCACGGGTCTCGCGCGCAAGGAGATCGAGGCCGAGTACGCAGACCTCCAGGAGCGCATCGCCGAGCTGCGGGCGCTGCTCGGCGACGAGCGCTCATCGACGGGGTGATCCGCGAGGAGCTGCTCGAGGTCAAGCACGCCTACGGTCGCACCGACGAGCGGCGCACCGAGATCGTGATGGGCGAGGACTCGCTCGAGCTCGAGGACATGATCGCGGAGGAAGACATGGTCATCGCGATCACCCGCTCGGGCTACATCAAGCGGCTGCCGGTCACGACGTACCGCGAGCAACGCCGTGGCGGCATCGGCGTCATGGGCATGGACATGAAGGACGACGACTACATCGAGCACCTGTTCGTCGCCTCGACGCACGACTACATCCTCTTCTTCACGAGCGTCGGGAAGGTCTACCGGCTCAAGGTGCACGAGCTCCCGCTCGGCTCGCGCCAGTCGAAGGGCCGCGCGATCGTCAACCTGCTTCCCTTCCGCCAGGACGAGCTCGTCCGCGCGGTGATTGCGACGCGCGACTACAAGGAGTCGAAGTTCCTCGTCTTCGCGACGAAGAAGGGCGTGATCAAGAAGACCCGGTTCCTCGAGTACAACACGCCGCTCAAGGCCGACGGGATCATCGCCCTGAGGATGCGGGACAACGATGAGCTGATCGGCGTGCGCCTGTCCGACGGCGACAACGACATCCTCATGGTTTCGCGGCTCGGCCAGGCCGTGCGCTTCCACGAGGGTGACGTGCGTGCCATGGGCCGACCCGCCTCCGGGGTTGCCGGCATGAAGCTGCGCGGCGATGACGAGGTGATCGAGGTCGACATCGCAGAGGACGACGCGGACCTGCTCGTCGTGACGGAGAACGGCTGGGGCAAGCGCACCCGCGTCTCCGAGTATCCCGTCAAGGGCCGCGGCACGATGGGCGTCAAGACGGCGCAGCTCGTCGAGGGCAAGGGCCGACTCGCCGGCGCGCGCATCGTCCGCGAGGGCTACCAGGTGATGCTGATCTCCGACGCCGGCACCGTGATCCGCATGGCTGTCGACGGGATCAAGCGCTCCGGGCGGGCCACGCAGGGCGTGATCGTCACTCGGCTTCGTGATGGCGAGCACGTCTCCACCCTCGCGCCGGTCGTCGGATCAGACGATGACGATGCCGAGCTTGTCAGGGCCACTTCGAACGCGCCTGTCGCCGCGGATTCCGAACTTTCGGACGGACTCGACGTCGGCGCCGGCGACGACGCGGGTGATGAGCTGGACGAGGCGTAGAAACAGGTCAGGCCGGCATCGACGTTCGTGCCTCGACGGCCCGGTGATCGCGACCGCGGTCTAGCGGTCGGAGCTCGACGCGAGCTTCGAGAGGGCCGTCAGGAGATCGATCGGGATCGGGAAGACGATCGTCGAGTTGTTGTTG
>CAVOVG010000001.1:0-223791 GCA_963699795.1 uncultured Thermoleophilia bacterium | reverse complement strand
GGTATCGCGAGCATGCCGCCCGCGCCTAGCTCGCGGCTACGCGCGCTCGTGTCGCCTGCGCGGATCGGCGGCGCCCTCGATACCACTCCCGTCATCGCGCTCGCCGCGGTCCTCGCGATTGCATGCTCGATCGCCTACTACGGCCAGTTCAACCGCAAGCCGTCGGGTGACACGTACGGCGCCGTCTACACGGCCGTCGCGCTCGTCGAGAGGCAGACGGTCTGGCTCGACCACTACCTCCCGTTCATCCAGGCGCGGTCGGGGGAGGAGCCGTACATGCTCTCGCGCACCGCGGACGGGCACCTCGTGAGCACGACGCCGGCGGCCCCGAGCCTGCAGGCACTCCCCGCTGTCGCGCTCGCCGCGCTCGCGGGCGCAAGCGAAGGCGACTGGAATACCTGGATGGAAGCGGCAATGCTCACAGCTGCCGTTACGGCGGCCCTCTCGGTCGCGGTCCTGTTTCTCGTTCTCACTCGCCTGACCACGCGGCGTCGAGCACTTCTCTGCGCCGGCGTCTACGCCTTCGGCACATTGACCTGGACCGTCGCCGGACAGGCGCTGTGGCAGCACTCGGGGGCGATGCTGGCGCTCACGATCGCGCTCCTCGCACTCGTCGACCGTCGGCTGATCATCGCGGGGGCCGCGCTCGCGGCCATGGTGGCGTTCCGTCCGTCAGCCCCCGTGATCGTCATCTGCCTGCTGCCCCTCGTCGGCCGACGACCAGCGGCATGGCTGCGGCTCGGCGTCGGATCCTTGCCTATCGCCGTCGCCCTCGGCGTCTTCAACACCGTCGTGTGGGGCGGACCCTTCCGCCAGGGATATACCACCGGCGCGCAGCCCGGAGGCGAGCAAACGTTTGGCGGCTCTCTCCTCGACGGCCTCGGCGGCCTGCTCATCTCGCCCGGCAGAGGCCTCGTCTGGTACTGCCCAATCCTCCTGCTCGGGGCCGTCGGGGCATTCGTCGGCTGGCGAACTCCCCTCGTGCGGTGGTCGGCAGTCGCGTCGCTTGCCTACCTCCTGTTGATGTCTCGTTTCATCGACTGGTGGGGAGGCGAGGCCTTTGGGCCCCGCCTCCTGATCGAGTCGTTCCCACTGTTGATCGTTCTCCTCGCCGCCGGGCTGGATCGGTTCGCCGACGCACGCTGGTTTCGCTGGGCGTTCGGGCTCACAGCGACGTGGTCGGTGGCCGTCCAGCTCCTTGCCGCCTCGAGCTGGCCGCCGCCGACCTGGTTCGGCGACCACGATCTGTTCCTCCGCGCGAGCTGGTGGAACTTCACCGACAACGAGCTCGTTCAGCTCGTCACGAGACGCCCCACCTCCCGCTCCGCCTCGCCGGGATGGCGGGCGTCGTCGTGATCGCATTCGTCGTGGCGATCGCGGCAGTCATCGCCTACGGGGGAGGGCTCGCGACGAGCGCTGTGGGCGGCGGGGACGCCGGCAAGACGAGCGCGCCCTCGGAGAGGGCCGTCAGCGTGAGCCGGTCTCCGTCGCCTCGGCTCCTCTTCGGCATCCTCATCTGCGCCCTCGTGGTCGCACTCGGCTGGCCGATCCAGGAGACCGGCTGGACGCAGAAGGCGCACTATGCGCTCGTCCGCTCGCTCGCCGACGGAACGCCTCGGATCGACTCCTACCATCGCGAAACCGGGGATAAGGGCTACTGGGAGGGACACTTCTACTCGGTGAAGGCTCCGGGGCTGGCGTTCGCCTCTCTGCCGCCATACCTCGTCCTCGAGAAGCTCGATCTGGTCCCGTCGAACGAACGAACAGCGATCTGGCTCCTCGGTCTTTTCACCGTCGTACCGTTCGCCCTTCTCCTCCTGCTCGCGACCAAGTCGGCCGCGGCGCTCCTCACGGGCGACAGCGGCTGGCTTGCAGCCGGAGCCCTTGTCGCTGCGTCGCTCGTCCTTCCGTTCTCCACATTGTTCTTCTCGCACGTGCCGACGGCGGCGCTGGCGGTGAGCGCAACGTACTTCTGTTTCCGGGCACGGGACGCCGGCTCGGCCCGGCTGGCCTTCCTATCAGGACTGCTGGCCGGGATAGCCGTCCTCTTCGAGTATCCGACGGCGGTTGTCGGCGCGGCCCTCTTCGCGTTCCTCTTGATCGCCGCGCACAGGCGGCTGCTTCTGGCCGCCGCGTTCACAGGAGGCGCCTTGCTCGGTGCGATGCCGATCGCGCTCTACAACGCGTGGGCTTTCGGGTCGGCCTTCCACCTCTCCTACTCGGACGTGATCGAGCCCGACGACTATCTGACCGACACGCCACGGCGCTTCGACCAGGGAACGTTCGGATTCTCGGCACCACGGCTCGACGCGCTTGCCGAGTTGCTCGTATCGAGCCGCGGATTGCTGGTGACGACCCCGATTGTGGCCGCGGGCGCCGCTGGAATCATTCTCCTCTCGCGATCCGGACGCCGCGCGGAGGCATGGCTTCTGGGGGGCGCGTCGCTCGCCACGCTCACCTGGAACGCTGGATTTACCACCCTCTACGGTGGTGTGTTCGGCGGCGACTCGCCGGGAGCCCGGTACCTCGTCGCGGTCATTCCGCTGCTCCTCCTTCCCGTAGGACTCGTCTTTGCGCGTGCACCCGGAGTCGTCGCCGCACTCGCCGTCGTCTCGATGGGATTCATGGCCGTCGTCACCGCCACGCGTCCCCAGGTCGGCGCCGCGGAGACAGCGGATTGGCGGCACAGACTGCTAAACCACGAGTTCACCGAATCGCCGCTTTCACTGGCCGGCGCGGGAACCGGCTGGTTGAGCATGACGCCGTTCATTGTGGCCTTGGGTTGCATCGGATTCGCCACCTGGAGGCTCAGTGGGTCCCGCTTGACGGCGCGCGATTCCGTCGCCGCCTTCACTGCGGTCGTCGCCTGGGTCATCATGCTCTTGGCCGGGCCTCGACTCCTCACACACCCGGGAGGAGCCGTCGGGGCGCTTCTCGCGCTGATTTCGCTCGCGCTTGCGACACTCGTCGTCATCTTGGTATCGAGAAGACGCCCCTGCACGACGAACACGTGACGGACGTGATGGTCCGGTGTTCCTTTGGACACGAGCTGCGACGGCGCCCGATGCCTG
The DNA here is from genome assembly GCA_963699795.1 of uncultured Thermoleophilia bacterium. Classification (GTDB taxonomy): domain Bacteria; phylum Actinomycetota; class Thermoleophilia; order Gaiellales; family Gaiellaceae; genus Gaiella. Next base: position 220,720 of record CAVOVG010000001.1, on the reverse strand, counting down.
CTCCTCGTCCGTCCTCTGCAGTCTTGGTTAGGCTTCCTCCGTGCCTCGTCCACATGACGCTGGGCCGGCAGCCGAGATCCCAGACGGGCCGGAGCTCTCGGCGATCGTGCTCTGCTATCGCGGCGGCGAGGATGTCCTCCTACTGGTCGAGACGCTACGGGAGAACCTGGTCGCATCCGGTGTCCGTTTCGAGCTGATCTTGGTGGCGAACTACTGGCCCGGCACGGGAGATGACACCCCGGCGGCCGTCACCGGCTACGCAAGCAGCTACCCGGAGGTAATCGTGATCGCCGACGAGAAGCAGGGGGGCATGGGATGGGATTTGAGGAGCGGCCTCGCACGGGCGCGAGGCGCGTTTCTCGTCGTGATCGACGGCGACGGCCAGAATCCCGTGGAGGACGTGCTGCGTATCTACACGCTGATGAAGACGACGAAGCTCGACGTGGCAAAGGGACGACGGATCACGCGCGGGGACGGCGCTTATCGGTCGGTCATCTCCAAGGTCTACAACACTGCGTTCAAGCTGCTCTTCCGCACCGGCGGGCTTTCCGACATCAACGGCAAGCCGAAGGCTCTTACCCGACGCTCCTACGCGCTGATTCAGCCATCACTACGGGCCGACGATTGGTTCGCCGATGCCGAGATTATCTTGACCGCCCGCAACCTCGGGCTCAGGATTGGCGAGTTGCCGGTCACGTTCCTCGGTTCGACGCGCCCGTCTTTCGTTCGGCCCTCTGCGATCAGCGAGTTCGTCGTCAACATGATCTCCTACAGGCTACGTCGGCGAACTGACAAATGACGGAGCGCGTCCTCGTGACCGGCGGTGCCGGAAAGCTGGGGGCCATGACCATCCAGGCACTGCAGGCCCGTGGATTCGTCGTGCGCGCGCTCGCTCATCGACGGCCGATCGAGTCGGCCGATGAGGTGGCAAACGGCGACCTCCAAACCGGCGAAGGCGTCGAAATCGCCGTCGCCAATGTCGACGTCGTCGTCCACCTCGCCGCAACGACGCACGCCCGCAGGGAACGCGCGTACGAACAGGTGAACGTTGCCGGGACGAGCCACCTCGTCGACGCGGCTCGTAGCGCGGGCATCCGTCGTTTCGTCCACGTGAGCACTCGAGCGATCGACCCGTCGGGAGGGGCCTACAGCAGATCGAAGGCCGCCTCAGAGCACGTCGTCTCGGGCTCGGGGCTCGAGACGGTAATCGTTCGCCTGCCGGAGGTCTATGGCACCAACGGTGGCGAGGGGCTCGACAAGATGATCGCGCTTGCACGCCGAGGTCGACCGATTCCCGTCGTCGGAAAGGGCACCCACCTCGTGTGCCCTGTGTACGTCGACGACGCTGTGGGGCCGCTCGCGGAGGCAACGTCTGCTCCCTCCGCGCCCGGGAGAACGTACACCCTCGCCGGAGACTGTCTCTCGCTCGAGAAGTTCGCTCGAGCATGCGTCGTCGCCTCCGGGCAGAGCGTGCGGATCGTCCACCTACCGGAGCGTCTGGTGGCAGCGGTCGGAGCCGCCTCGGCTCTCCTGCCGCTTCCCGTGTACCCCGACCAGTTAGCGCGGCTCCGCTCGCCGAAGGCGGCCGCTTCGACCCGCGCCGCTCGCGACCTGGGATTCGACCCGAGGCCTCTCTCGGCCGGACTCGCGGAGGCGCTGTCGCGCGGCCACTAGCCCGCTTCCTGGTCTCGGCGATCGATATCGGGAGCGAGCTTAGCCGGTGTCTCACGCGTCGGCCGGTCGGCGCGCCCGAGCCGCTCCTCGAGCAACGCGATCCGCTGTGCGAGGCGCGTGTTCTGATCGGAGATCTCCGAGAGAACGGTCGAGTAGTGGAGGAGCACGGTGATGACGAACAGGATCGCGATCGCGAAGAGGATCGCGGGAGGATAGGTGCTGACCCCGAGCCAGTCGGCGAGCGTCTGCAGGGCTCCTCGCCAGACGGAGAGCAAGAGGAGAACGAGGCCCGTCGCGAGCCAGAGAAGCGCGTAGCGCTCCTTCAACCTGCGGCCGCGGATCAATTCGAGCACGACGAGCAGGAGGAGGATGGAGGCGATCGCGGCGGCAACGGAGACGGGAACCGGGGTCATCGTCCGGCTGTCTCATCGGCGGGAACCGCGTACTTGCGCACCATCGCAACGCAGAGTGCCAGCGTCACCTTGAACATGTAGTAGATCGACCTCACGAACGTGATCGACGAGCTGCCGTGCTCCCGCTCCCGCATCTGCACCTGCACCTCCGTGAAACGCAAGCGGTGCTTGTGGACGAGCACCGTTGCCTCGACCTCCGGGTAGTCGCTCGGATAGTCGCTCGCGAACAGTGCGATTCCCTTGCGGTTGAGCGCCTGGAAGCCGGAAGTCGTGTCGGTCACCCGCTGCCGGGTGAGCACCGAAACCAGCTTCGCAAACCAGACGATCCCGAGGCGCCGCGCGAGCGGTGGCCGGTAGGTGCCCTCAGCGCCCGTGAACCGCGAGCCGGTGACGATGTCCGCTGTCCCGGCGTCGATCGGGCCGAGGAGCGCCTGAAGGTCGGCCGGATCGTGCTGTCCGTCGCCGTCGAGACGAACGGCGACCGCGTACCCGCCGTCAAGGGCGTAGACGAACCCTGTCTGCACGGCACCTCCGATACCGAGGTTGTACGGCAGCGTCACGACCGCGGCACCGTGCTCACGGGCGACAGCGGCAGTGCGATCGGTCGACCCGTCGTCGACGACGACGATGTCGAACGTCGGATCGAATGAGCGGATCCCGTTGATCACTCCTGGCAAGGCGCCTTCTTCATTGAACGCCGGCACGATCGCGACGACGCGACCGCGGCTCACGCCGCACCTCCGTGCGAGATGCCGACGAGGTCGAGAACGCGTCGTGCCCGGTGAGCGTAGGTGTGCTCGTCGAGCACCCGCTCCCGTGCGCGCGCGCCCATCGCTTCCGCCTGGGCAGGATCACCGAGAAGATCGTGGTAGGACGAGAGCGCCCGCTCCGCATCGTCCACAACGATCAGCTCACTCCCCGGCTCGAACCACCGCTCGATGCCCTCGTGCGGATTCGAGACGATCGCTGCACCTGCTGATGCGAGCTCGAACGGTCTGCAGGTCGAGGAATGTGGAACCGTCGCGTGCGAGCGACGCGTGACATTGAGGTTGACACGGGCCGACGAGATCGCTCTGGCGAACACGTTGAAGGGAACGTCTCCGAGCTCCCTGGCGTTTCCCGTATCGCCGCGGAAGTCCCGTCCGCCGAGCACGAAGTCGATCTCGGGTGCGGCTCTACTCGGCTCACCCACCATCGCCGCCGTCCACTCCTGGCGGAACTTGTCGCCGTAGCCGTAGAAGAAGATGTCCATCTCCTTGGGAACCGGCTGAGGTGCGAAGAACTCCGGATCCGCGCCCCAGTAGACCGCCTCGGCGCGACGGGCGCCGAGCTCGAGCAGGCGCGGCAGCCCTCCCTCGGAGTTGGACAGGATGAGGTCGTACTCCGACGGATCGGCGCCGTGGTAATAGTTGAAGCCGGTATCCATGCCGCCGAACTCGGGCAGGCTCATCGGCACGTCACCGTCGTAGAAGACCACGGGAACCCCGAATCGCTCGCGCAGGGCGGTGGGGATCCCGCGGAAGTGCGCCATGGGAACCGTGAAGACGATCACCGCGTCGGGACGCTCGCGCTCGACGAGCCGCTCCAGATGCCTGCGCCAGCGCGGTGTGACCACACGCCAGATCGTCTCGCGGGTCAGCCTGTCCAGAGAAGACTCGTCGGGCGAATCCTCGCCGCGCCGGAGGTAGCGGTCGCCCTTGAGGCGGGCGAGGCTGTCGCGCAAGACCGCATACGACTCGCCCTCGCGATAGGTCGGGTTCGGCGCCGTCCGCCACCAGGGCGACTGGACCGGGCGACCGCGATAGGGCGTCACGACGAGATCGATGCCCGCCTCGTACATCCCCTTCCACAGCTGCCACCACGCCGGCGTGCAGCCGTACCGGAAGTCGAGGTCGACGGCTGAGGCAACCGCCAGGATCTTCGGGGCGCGCATCAGCAAGGAAGCGTACAGCGCCAGTCGATCGCGTATCCTCGATGACCGTGGATCACGCGTGTACCGAGCCCGTCGATGATCCTGTGGGCCCGCCTTCTCGTGTCCGTCCAGTCGCGATCGCGATCGTGGTCGCGGCCCTCCTGGTCTCGATCGGCGTAACGGCCCGCCCACTTTGGGACCAGCTCGGCGACATCCGGTCCCGCTACGGGTCCATGACCGCCTCGGAGCGCGAGAGGGCCGCCGGGACGCAGAACGCTTTCGATGCGGCGAGTTGGGACGAGCTGCGGGCGCGGCTGCGCCGCGGTGACCGCTACGCGGTGATCGGACAACCGGAGACGAGCCGAGATGCCGAGATCGAGAACCTCGTGGCCCGAACGTACGCGTCGTACTGGCTGCTCCCCGCCGTCCAGGTGCGGGCGCCCGAGGAGGCGAACGTTCTCGTGTACTTCAAGCCTCCGACCCCACCGGACCGGGCCGAGTGCTTCCCGAGCAGCCGCCCCGTCTGCATCGAGAGAATCCGATGACGACGATCGGCCTGCTCGGAGCCGATGCCCTCATGGCCCTCGTCGGGCTCGGGCTGCTCGTCGTTCTTCGCATTGCCCCCACCACCGGACTCCTTCGCCGGCGCGCCGCTCTCGCGCCCCTCGTCGGCATGGCTGCCGTCGGCGTTATCGGCGCGACCGTCGAGCCGTTGCATATCGGAATCGGCGCGGTCACGCTGTTCCTGCTCGCGGCGACGTCACTGGCCGTCGGCTTCTGGCTGCTGAAGCCCGGGCCGCCACAACCGGCACCTGCGTGGACGCCGGTCGATCGCGTGGCCGTCCTCGGCTCCGTCGCCATCCTCGGTGTCGTTGCCGTGACGGCAGTCACGACGTTCTTCGTCAAGCCGCTCGCGGAGTACGACGGGTGGGCGATGTGGGCGATGAAGGGCCGTGCGCTGGCAGCGCTCGGCTGGGCCGACCCTGCGGTCTTCAGCCACGATCTCTTCGACGGACCGCACCTGGAGTACCCCCTCCTCGTTCCGGTCCTCCACGCGGTCGGGATCCGATCCGCGGGGGCATACGAGGGCAAGCTCGTCGTGCTGCAGTGTCTCGTCATCGGCGTTGCGGGCCTGCTTGCGCTCTACGGTGTGTACCGGGACCGCGTCCGCCCGGCCATCCTGCTGCCTTCGATCACAGCGGTCGCCGTTGCTCCAGTTCTGCTCGTTCAGCTCGCCACTGCCTACGCCGATGTCCCACTGGCTCTCCTCGTTGCCGCGGGCGTCGCTGCCTCGTCGCGTTGGCTGGTCGACCGCGGTACCGCCTGGCTCGCGCTCGCGACCCTCTTCTACGCGGCAGCGGCGTTGACGAAGAATGAGGGACTCCTCTTCACGTGCGCGGCGCTGGCGGGCCTCTTCCTGTTTGCGCGGGGGCGCCGGCTCCCCGTCATCGCGTCCGGTGCCCTGGTGGGGTTGGCCATCCTCCCGTGGCGTCTGCGCGTCCGTGCCGACGCCTCCACTGCCGGCGACTATGACCTCGCCAAGCCCCTCGGCTCGGGCGGCGCGAACGAACGCGTGGACCGCGCCCTCGAAGCCGCAGGCAGGCTGATCGGCTATGTGAGCGACACGGGTCGGGTCGGGATCCTGGTGCCACTCGCCGTTGCACTCGCCGTGACGGCGCTCATCGTCGGACACCGGGCGCTCGGCGGGTTCGTATTGACGTTCGTCGGCCTTTCGCTCGCTGGGCTCACGTGGATCTACGCGATCTCACCGCTCGAGCTCGGCGTGTACCTGAACCTCAGCGCCGACCGTGTCACGACGTCCGTCGTTCTCGGCGCGGCGGCGACCATCCCGCTGCTGGCGGGCGAGCTCGGGCTGGCCCGCCCGCCGAAGGGCAACCCGGATCCCCAGGCCTGACGAGTCGGAGGCGCGCTAGTAGGCGCCGCGCCCCGACAAGACCGCCGGAATCGTCTTCACGATGATCGTCACGTCGAGCCACAGCGACCAGTTCTCGAGGTAGGTGAAGTCGAGCCTGACGAGGTCGTCGAACGAGAGGCCCGAGCGGCCGGAGATCTGCCACAGCCCCGTCATGCCAGGCAGTACGAGATAGCGGGCCCGGTGCCAGTCCTCGAGCAACTCGTAGTCGCGGAGCGGGAGGGGGCGTGGGCCAACGAGACTCATCTGGCCCCGCTCCACGTTGATCAGCTGGGGCAGCTCGTCGATCGAGAGACGCCGGAGAACGCGACCGACGCGCGTCACGCGCGGGTCGTCGCGCATCTTGAAGAGCGCCCCGGTCGCCTCGTTGACCTCCTCGAGCCGCGACTGCTGCTCTGCAGCGTCGACCACCATCGTTCGGAACTTGAGCATCCCGAACTCACGCTCACCAACGCCCATGCGGCGGTCGACGAAGAACACCGGGCCGCGCGACTCGATCTTGATCGCGAGCGCGACGAGCACCCAGAGCGGAATCAGGATGACCAGGAGGAGAAAGGCCACAACGACATCGAACGAGCGCTTCACGGCCCAATCCCAGCCCGTCAGGATCGGAGGACGGAGCTCGAACAGCGGCACTCCCGTCCCGGGCACGTACTCGCCTTTCTGGACGAGAAGCTCGGTCGTGTTCGGCGCCAGGCGCACCCGGACGCCGGCCCTGTGGGCGAACTCGACGATCTCGAGCACGGTTCGCTCGTCGAAGTCGGCTTCGGTGAGAATCAGCTCGTCGGGTCGCTCGCGCGCGAGGACTCCCGGGATGTCGGCGGTCTCCGTTCCGAGCAGGGAGAGCGTCGACCCTCCGGCCGGCGTCACGGCACCGACGAGCTCGTACTCGATGCCGCCGCGTGCCGCCCCGAGCTCTCGCTGCAGGCGCTCGAGGCTGACGCCCTCGCCCGCGAGGACGACGCGCCTCCGGATTCCGGACATCCGCATGATTTCGAGGGCTGCCGAATCGTAGGCCCACCGAAGCACGCCGATCGTGAGTGCGCAGGTGACGACCGCGGTCGGGATAAGGCCCGTCGTCCTGAAGTCATAACCCGTGCCGAAGCCGAATGCGAGGATGACGAGCGCAACGAGCACGAGCGACGTAAAGACGCGGCCAGGCCCCGCTCGCCGCTCGCGTGACGCATAGAGCCCGGCCTGAAGGAACAGGAGAATCGTGATCGGAGCAAGAAACCTCAACCACTTCGCCGCGCCCATCTCCCAGAGGAGCGACCAGTAGACCTGCTTGTCATAGGCGATCGTCCGCAGTGTCAGCGCGAGCATCACACCGAGCGCGAGTCCGAGCACGTCGAGAGCCATCAGGATGAGGACGCTGAACGCACGCCGCCCGAACGTCAGCACAGGCCCGCGAGAGAGAACGTAGATGCGCGAAGCGCGAACGTCACCTGACGGCCCCTCCGGCACGATATCTACGGGGACGGGCCGCTCCGGCGAGATGACCGGTTTGGATTCCACGCTGGAAAGATTGTAGATACCTCCCCGGAACCCTGTATTCGACCGTGCTTCGAGATCCCGGGGTGGGGCGGCTGTACCGTTACGGCGATGTGCGGAATCTGCGGAGTCGTGGGGGCGGAGGGCCGGGAGCACCCCGACCCCTCCTCCGTCGTGCGCGCGACCGAGGCTATCCGTCATCGTGGGCCGGATCACGGAGCGACAGCGGAACTCGGACGATGCGTGCTCGGCTATCGCAGGCTCCGGGTAATCGACCTTTCCACCGGCGATCAACCCGTCAGGAACGAGCGCGGCGACGTCGTCGTCGTCTTCAACGGTGAGATCTACAACTATCGAGCGCTACGCGCAGAGCTCGCGAGCCAGGGTCACGATCTCGACGGGAGTGGAGACACACCAACGCTGCCGCATCTCTACGAGCAGCACGGCGACCGCTTCGTCGAGCGCCTCGACGGCATGTTCGCTCTCGCGGTCTGGGACGACGCCCGGCAGCGCCTGCTGCTTGCCCGCGACCGCTTCGGGAAGAAACCCCTCCTGTGGACGCAGCTGACGGACGGCACGGTCGCATTCGCGTCGGAGCTGAAAGCGCTCCTCGCGTTTCCCGGGGTCGGACGTCACGTCGACCTGGAACGGCTCGACGCGTACCTCGCTCTCGGCTACGTGCCCGGCGACCGGACGGCTCTGCATGGAGTCAACCGCCTGCCTCCGGGATGCATCCTCGTGGTCGAGAACGGCATCGCGAAGGTGAGCCGGTACTGGCGACTCGAGCCACGATCGCAGGAGCTCCATGACGAGGAGTGGGTCGCGGCGGTGCGGGAGGGTGTCCTTGCGGCCGTGCGCAAGCGCCTCGTTGCCGACGTACCCCTCGGGGCCCTTCTCTCGGGCGGCATCGACTCGAGCGTGATCGTCGCCGCGATGGCGAACGAGAGCTCGGAGCCCGTGCGCACCTTCTCCGTCGGCTTCTCGGATACGCGGTATGACGAGCGGTCGCACGCACGATCTGTCGCCGAGCGCTTCGGCACGATCCACGAGGAGTTGCTCGTCGAACCGGATGCGTCAGCGCTGCTGCCCCGACTTGCAGACGCCTACGACGAACCGTTCGCAGACTCGTCCGCGCTGCCGACCTTCCTCGTCTGCGAGCACGCCCGTCGGTTCGTCACCGTTGCGCTGACCGGGGATGGCGGGGACGAGGTCTTCGGGGGATACGAGAGGTATCGCGCCCACGCGCTCGCAGGCCGGCTCGACCGGGTACCAGGGGCAGGGGCCGTTGCCTCCATTTCAGCGAAGGGCCTGCGGCTGCTGCGATCCGCCCGCACCGAACCGCGCTCGGCGCCGTTTCGCGCCTCTCGGCTCCTCGACACGCTCGGCCTCGACCCGGCCGAACGCTACGGACAGCTGATGCAGGTCTTCCCGGTCGAGCTGCGACGTCGCCTCTGGACGGACGAGGCCCGCAACGAGATCGAACCGCTCGCAACCGCAGGCTCGTTGCTCGGTCCACCGCGTGGAACGGGTATCACGGGCCTACAGCTGACGGATGTCGAGACCTATCTGCCCGACGATCTGCTCTACAAGGCAGATATCGCATCGATGGCGAACTCGCTCGAGCTTCGCGCGCCGCTGCTCGATCACGAGCTCGCCGAACTCGCCCTCGGCCTGCCAGACCACCTTCGACTCGCAGGATCGACCGGCAAGGTTGCACTCCGCCGAGCTTTCGCGGCCGATCTACCACCGGAGATACTCGAGCGCGGCAAGGCCGGGTTCGGCGTCCCCGTCGCTCGCTGGTTCCGAGGCGAGTTGCGCGACCTCGCCGGCGACATCCTCCTCGGGTCGCCTGCACGTGACCGGGGGCAGTTCAAACCGACTGCCGTCGAGATGCTCCTCCAGGAGCACGCCGGCGGCAGCGCCGACCACGGTGCCAGGATCTGGGCCCTGATCATGCTCGAGCTCTGGCAGCAGCGCTACACCGACGGCAGTCCCTCCTCCCCCTCGGCATGAGCAACCGCGCAGCCATTCTGATCGTCTCCCTCGCTGCAGCGCTTCCGCGCCTGCTCGTCGTTGCCCTCGAACGCGACCAGTTGATCGGATCGCTGCCCGAGAAGAGCGACCGATTCGCACGGACACTCGTCGACTCGGGAACGTTCGGGTTCATCGCAGGCGTACCGTCGGGCTACACCCAACCGCTGTACGCGCTCTTCCTGACGCCGCTCTACGCGACCTTCGGCCATGCATGGGGCGCCGTCGGGCTCGCGCAGGTCGTCGTCGCGACCGGGACCGCACTGCTCGTGTACGCGATCGGGTGCCGGATTGCCTCGCGAGGCGTCGGTGTCGCGGCGGCACTTCTCTCCACCCTGCACCCGTACCTCGTGTGGCATGACGTCCATGTCAACCGTGAGGTGCTCGACGGCTTCCTTGCAGCACTGCTCACGCTCCTCGTCGTCGTCGCCACCGAACGCGCGTCCGTGCGTATCGCTGCCGCAGCCGGGCTGACGCTGGGTTTCGCGATTCTCGGCAATGCCCGCCTGACGTTGCTACCGCTCGCACTCGGCGGCTATCTCCTGTGGACGATCGCGCCACGGCGCCGAGGAGCGCTTGCCGCCGCCGTGCTCATCGTCGCGACGGCGGCGGTTGTCGTGCCGTGGGTCGTCCGAAATCAGGTCTCGGTGGGCTGCGCGACGATCACGACCGATGCACGCGCTCTCTGGAAGGCGAACAATCCGGCGACGTTCGAGATCCTGCGGCGCGGCGGCTGGATCGACCAGGTTCCGGAGCTGCCCGGGGCGCCACCCTGGCCGGAGCTCGCGGCCGACCGGACGGCCGCCGGAAATCCGACAACGATCGACGAGTGCGCCCAGATGCGCTTCTACCGCGGCGAGGTGCTCCATTTCTGGCGCACCCAGCCCGGCGAGAAGGCCAAGCTGTCGACGCAGGCCGCCTGGATGCTCTGGCGCCCGTCAGTCACGATCGAGGGTGGCGACTCGAATGGCGCGGCGTCTCGCCTCGCTCGCAACGTCTTCGAACCGCTCTACGTCCTGGCGCTCTATGCACTCGCCCTCGTGGGGCTCTCGAGATTGCCGCGGAGCTACCTGGCCCTGACGGTTCTGCTGCTCACGTACGGCACGTTGATGGCAGTGGTGTTCGCGGGCACGGTGCGCTACCGCGCTCCCTGGGATTTCTTGCTCTGCGTGCCTGCGGCGATCACGCTCGCCCGCATCTCAGCTGCACTCGGCGAGCGGGGCAAGCGGGAGCCGGCGGCGTGAAGGTCGCTCACGTTCATCGTCTCCGGGGAGTCGGGGGCTCAGAGCGGCACCTGCTGACGTTGCTGCCCGCGTTGCGCGAGCGAGGTGTCGACGCGACCTTCATCGGTCTCGATGACGCGAATCCCGATCCGTTCTACGCCCAACTCGACGAACTGCAGGTGCCCTACGCGCGGCTCGGTGCGCCGCGAGACCTGGACCCCGGTCTCGCATTCCGGTTGCGCCGGGCCCTACGAGGGGAACGGCCGGACATCGTGCATACCCACCTCGTCCACGCCGATGTTTATGGAGCGGCCACCGCCGGGCGAGCGGCCGTCGTCTCGACCAAGCACAACGACGACCCATTTCGTCTCGGACTGTTCCGATACGTCGAGCGGATGAGTGCGCGACGTGCCCGTCGCATCATCTGCATCACCGACGCCCTCGCCCGCTTCAACGTCGAGCGCGTCGGTCTTCCCCCGAAGAAGATGGCGGTCGTGCACTATGGGCTCGATGAGCTCCCGGCTGCCTGGGGAGCTCCCGGTGGCCCGACCCTTTCGCGGCAGGCTCGCGTGTTGCTCGCCGTCTCCCGGCTCGAACGACAGAAAGGGCTCGACGTGGCGATCGAGGCGCTCGCACGCGTGCGGGAGCAGCACACCGATGCGGTGCTCGTCGTGCTCGGGCTCGGTTCGCAGGAAGCCGCGTTGGAAGACCTCGCCCGAGAGCTCGGCGTCGCGGATGCCGTCCATCTCGCGGGCAGCGTCGGAGATGTCGCGGACTGGCTCCGACGCGCCGACCTGTTCGTGCACCCCGCTCGCTGGGAGGGATTCGGGCTGGCGCTGCTCGAGGCGATGTTGGCGGGCCTTCCGATTGTCGCCAGCAACGTGAGCTCCATCCCCGAGATCGTCGTTGACGGCACCACAGGGGTCCTCGTTCCGCCGGACGAGGTAGAGCCCCTCGCGAGCGCGGTAGCGCAGCTGCTCGACGAGCCCGACCTTGCGCGAACGTACGGGCAAGCCGGGCTCGCACGGGCACACGAGTCGTTCTCGGTCTCGGCAATGGCCGAGCGGACGCTCGCCGTCTATCGCGAGGCGCTCGGCCCGTCGCCGCCGCAGAGCCCTACGACAGCGTCCGCCCACGATCCGACCGAGTGACGGTCGAGCACACGCTCGCGGAGCGTCTGACCGAGCAGGCCGCGCTCGCCTTCATCCAGAGCGCCGACAGTGGCGATTCGCGCCGCCAACTCCTCGACGTCGTCGAGTGAGAAGCGCAACGCCGGCTCGAGATCATCGAGGAGCTCGTCGAACAACGGGTTCGACACGATCACGGGTCGACAGGCCGCGCATGCCTCATAGACGACCTTGTCGGGCGCACCGGGGCGCATGTTGTTGACGAGCGCGGTCGATTCGGCCAGGAGCTTGGGTACGTGCTGCCGTGGGAGCGGCCCGCCGAGCTCGACCCACTCGCCGAGCTCGAGCTCGGCGACGAGCGCCCGCAGCAGCTCGAGGTTGGCCGCCTCCCCCGGATGCGCCGCGGTGCCGTGAGCACGGAGTCTCACATCGAGCCCGTCGGCACGGACGCGGGCCACGGCGCGGATGATCGAATCGACCCCCTTTGCTGCGGAGTACCGCCCGAGGACGGCCAGCCTGACGACATCCGAGACCGGAGGCTCCGTGCAGCCGAAGTCGGAGACATCGATGCCATGGCCGATCCCGATCACTTTTTCGGAGACGACGGGAACCGATCGGCGGTCGACCGAGACGACCACGTTCGACGCACGCACCGCAGCGTCAAGCATTCGCGTGCGGTTCCAGTGCGCATACCAGAGCAGCACGCGGACACCCAGAGGACGAGCGAGAGGAGCCGCGAGAACCGCGTAGATCGGGCACATGTGGGCAATCACGGCGGCGGGGCGCGGGCGCCGTGCGATCTCCGTCGCGAGCGCCTGCTCGAAGCGAGCGCCACGGCCGAGCCGCGATCGTGACGCAAACGACCGCACGCTGCAGTTGACCGGAAGCGCGCCGGGTACGGCGCTGTCGGCGAGCACGACGACCTCGTCGACGCGGGCTGCGAGCGCGGCGATCTTCGCGACAGTCGCGCCGAGGATGGGGTCCTCGGGATCGACCCGCTGCGTCACGAACACGAGCCGCATCAACTCGACACCCTCTCGATCACGGCTTCGACGAGCGCGAGAATCCGCGCCGCGAACTCGTCGGGCGACGCGATCCACTGCCCGGCGGCAGCGTGCGCTCCTGCCCCGAGCCTGACGGCTGTCTCGGGATCGCCGAGCAAGCGCGACAGAGCAGCTGCCAACCCGCTCGCGTCGTCAGGCGAGACGAGCACGCCGCTGACGCCGTCCTCGACGAGATCCGGGATTCCGCCCGAATCGGTGCCGACCACCGGGCGGCCGCGACAGAACGCCTCGACGAGCACGCGTCCCATGCCCTCCCCGCGGGACGGTAGGACGAGAAGCGTGGAGTCGTCGAGTGCCTGCGCAACACCTTCGGTCGACAGTTCAGGTGTCCACGTCACCGAGAGCGAGGTATCGGCGACCAGGCGCTCGACGACGTGAGCCAACGGCCCGCGGCCGACGATGTGAAGCCGTGCGCCGGGAACGCGCGCGCTCACGAGGGGCCATGCCTCGGCGAGCACGTCGACCGCTTTGTATCGCTCGAGCACACCCACGAAGAGGGCCTGCGGCGCGACCGGCAGTGCCACCGGGGGGAGCGCGGTGAACGGCGCCAGATCCATGTAGGCCGGGAAGGTCGCCGTCGGCTCGACGCCCTCCCTGCGAACGAGGTCGCTCGTGAAGCCGGAGACCGTCCGGACGCCGTCGGCATTCCGCACCACGTAGCGCGCCACTCTGTCGGTGAGTGGGCTCAGAGCCCTCCGAAACGGCGACCCGTAGAGGCGGGTGTCCGTGCGCCAGTCGCCGTGAACGTCATAGACGATCGGAACGTGGTCGCGCGCGACAGCGCGTGCGAGCATCGTCAGGGCCGCGTCCTGCGACCCCTGGACGATCACCACGTCAGGTCGGAACGAGCGCAACTCTCGTACGACGCGCACCGGAAACGCCGCGTAGAACGACGCGCCCTCGAGCGGACCGATCGGCAGGCGCCGGACGAGGGTGAAGCGCTCGGTTCGAACAGGCGGCCCGGCGAGCGACGTGCCGAACTGCCTCCAGTCGAGCAGGGTCGACAACGCGTCGAAGCGGCGCTGCAGAGAAGGGCTCAGAGGCAGTCGGTAGCGCGTGCGCGCGAGAAAGAGGACGCGCGGCTTCATCCCGCAGCAGCCTCCACCAGCATCCGCTCGAGCTCACCGAAGAGACGCTCGGGGCGGTAGGCCTCGACGGACGGCGCGGCCGCCGAGCGAAGACGGGCGCGCAGGGCAGCGTCACCGAAATAGCGGTGCATCGCCTCGGCAAGCGCGGTTGCATCGCCCGGCGCGACGAGCAACCCGTTCTCGCCGTCCGTGACGACCTCGGGCACACCCCCAACACGCGTCGCGATCACCGGCGTCCCGACCGCGAGGGCCTCGACGACGGAATGCGGGAAGTTCTCCCAGCTCGACGCGAGCACCGCTGCATCGGCTGCAGCAAGGACTTCGAGCACCGAGTCACGGTCGAGGGCCCCGAGCAAACGCACGCGCTCGGAGAGCTCGAGGCGTTCGATCTGCGCCTCGGTCGAAGCACGCTCGTCGCCGTCGCCGGCGATCACGAGCGACACACCCTCGCATTCCGCGATCGCCCGCACGAGCACGTCGAGGGACTTCTGCGCGGTCAGACGACCCGCGAACGCAACCGTCGGGCCTTCGAAGCCAAACGTGCTCCGGAGCTCTTCGCGCGACGATGTGGGCAACGTGGCTGGACCGGGATTCGGAAGAACCGACACGCGGTTGGAGAGGGCACCCCAGCTGATGGCGAGATCCGCGAGGTACGTGCTCGGCGCGTAGACATGAGCGGCACGCCGAACGACGTCGTCTCGGAGGGAGCGGAGGAAGCGCGCGGCAAGACCGCCGCCGCTGTCCTGGAAGGTGTCCACGTCGCCTCCCACGGCTCCCCGCGCCCGGAGTCGCTCGAACGCGGGGTCGCCCGTCAGCTTGACGACGATCGGGGTCCGCGTGAGTCGCGCGGCGATCCCGCTGCGCCCGAACATGCCCGTCGTGTAGATGACGTCCGCGGCTCGGGATCGCCGGAGGAGAAGAACGAGTGTGTGGAGGTGACGGAGCCCGACCGGGATTCGTCGCGAAGTCCAGCGCACGGGATACTGCCGCTCCCCGGGCGCCTGATCGGCGGTTACCACCACCTCGACAGTGTGCCCGTGGGCTACGAGGAAGTCGGCGACGGCCGGTGCGTGACTCGCCGGCCCTCCGACGTCAGGTGGCCAGATTCCGGAGACGACCATGACCCTCATGCGGTCGTCCCCTCCGGTGCGCGCGAGGGGAGCGGTTCGCGCCGAAGCCTCACGAGCAAGATTGCCCAGGTGATCCCGAAGGCGATCGTCGCCACGAGCATCGCGACGGCCGCTCCGGTCGCGCCCCAGGTGCTTCCGAGGAGGAGCAGGAGCGGCAGCAGCACGACGATCTCGACTCCGTGGGCCACGATCCGCAGGCTGGGTCGGCCGATCGACACCGGGAAGGTCTTCGTCCACCCCAGTATGAGGCGAAGCGCGGCCGCGAGCAGGAGAACCCGAGCGGCCCACGTGGCACCCGTGTAGTCCGGCAGGACGAGCTCGATCAGCCGTGGCATGGCAATCCAGAACACCGGCACGAGTGCAACTGCCACGACGCTCGCGCCGACGACGTACCGCCTCAGGGTGGCGTAGGTTTGTGCGACCTGACCGTGCTCGAAGTCGCGGGTCTGTTCGGTGAGCAAGATCAACCGCACAGGAGCCGAGAGCGCCTCGAGACCGGTAATGGGCGCCTGTGCGGCGCGGAAGTACCCGACCTGGGTCGGGTTCGCAACGATCCCGAGAGCCAGTGGAGCCAACGTGTTCCGCATCGAGACGAGTGACGTTCCTATCCCTGACTGAATCACGAAGCGGGTGATCTCGGGCCGATCCCGTTCGAGCGGGACGACATCGGCACGCGGATGACGGCGGAAGAGAACGTACCCCGCGAGCCCCGATGCGCACGACGCGACGATCTGCGCCACGAGAACACCGATCACGGCGCCCGTGACACCGTGCGATGCGCCGATCAGCAGCCCGATGAGCCGCAGCACGAGTCCGAGCCCCGACATCATGGCGCGTAGGTCATATCGGCCGGCAACGAGGATCGAAGCGCCCGCGATGCCCTCGGGTGCCTGGGCGAGAGGTATGAAGGCAGCGACGAGCATCGGTCCGGTCAGGCCCTGCGTCGAGAAGATCTCGTCGGCAAACGGTGCGATCGCGAGCGCGACGAGCGTCGCAACGGCGCCTCCTCCCCACTTCACGAGAACGCCGACCCGGAAGAGGGAGCGGAGGCGCCCCCAGTCCTCCGTTGCTACATAACGGAAACCGTACTTGACAGCACCCTCCTCGACCGTCGTGTCGAGCAGGAGTTGGAGGAAGCCGGCGGTCGCCACTGCCAAGGCGAAGAGGCCGAATTGTGCCGGGCCGAGCTCGTTGGCCGCGTAAAGCGTGCCGAGAATTCCGGCAACTGTGCCACCGTAGAGCGCGGCAGCGGTGACTGCCCGACGCCTGAGGTCCCGCGAGGCCATCGGTGCAGTCAGTATACGAGCACCCGTGGATGTGCACCGCCGAATCCCGTGCTCGCGTGAGGCACTGGTGCTTGCACTGTCCTTCCCGTTCCTGTGCCTGCACGAGCGCTACAACCCCGACGTCTCCGCTTCTCTCGCCTCGACGAGTGTCAAGGTCTCGCTCGCAGACCTCGCAATGGTGGCAATCCTCATTGCTGCGGTACAAAGTGCCCGCCGGCGGGGCATCGAGCCTCTTCGGCGAGGCGGTTCGACCCTGGCGCTTGCCGCCGCCTTCGTGGCGCTCGTGTTCCTCGCGACGTTCGCGGGGCCGATACTCAGCGAGGGATACCCCCTGGCAGCCAGCCTCGTCAGTGCGACGAAGTTTGCGGAGTACGGGTTGCTTGCCGCCGCGGTGCCGCTGATCCTCCGTCATCGTTCCGACGCCCTGGCGATCGCGGCCTCGTTGAGCGCCGTGGGCGCGGCCGCCGCATTCATCGGTGTGCTGCAAATCGCCGGATTGGTCGGGAACCTCGACAACGTTCCGGCTGGTCGGCGCATGCCATCGTTCGTCGGATATCACGACTTCGCAGCACTAGCGGGCGTGACGCTCGCGATCGGCCTCGCCGTGATCGCGTCCGGCACGTGGACGCGCCTGCGAACGCTCGGCACCGTCGCCGCAGCTGCAGGGGTGATCGGCGTCGTCATCGCGGGTGCGATGGCGACAGTCCTGGCCTTGTTGCTGGGAGGCGTGCTTGCGTTCGTCACGATGGTGGCGCGGCACACACTCTCTGCCCGCCGACTGCTGGCTGTCAGCGGACTTCTCCTCGCCATCGTGGGGGGATCGCTATCGCTCCGAAGCGGTGATGTTGCGAACTACGTCGGCTTCCTTGGGAAGACGAACGAGCGCGACGAGAATATCCAGACGTACTCCCAACGCACTGTGCTTGCGTACATCGGGCTGCGCATCTTCATCAGCCATCCCCTCACAGGCGTTGGCTGGCAGGCGTCCGAGCTCCCGATCAACTTCGCGCCACAGCTCGACAATGCACGGCGCCGATTTCCCGAGGTTGCCGAGCAGGCGCTTCCGTCCGACGACCGCCGATGGGGTGTCCAGAACGCGTACGTACAGGCAGCGGCCGATATGGGGGTGGTCGGTCTTGTGGTCGTGCTCGCGATGCTCGTAGCCGCCTTCCTCCGGGCAGCCGTCAGAGGCCTACGCGGCAACGGCCCACCGGGACCCCTCGCGCTCGCGGTCGGTATCGCAATCCTCGTCTGCGCAGCCGAGTGGGCCGCGCTCGGCCTCGTTCCCGGCGTTACGGCCACGGCACTTCTCTGGCTCGCGGTCGGCGGGGCAGTAGCATTGCCGCGTGGAGGCGACCTACCAGGCGACGGAGGGTAAGAGGAACCATGAGTTCTAGGGTCGTGCTCGTCACCGGTGGAGGTGGATTCATCGGCTCGAATCTCGTGCGCGCGCTCCTGCGCAAGGGTGACCGCGTCCGGGTGCTCGATAACTTCTCCACCGGCAGCCGGGAGAATCTGGCGCCACTTCTCGGTGACGTCGAGCTCGTGGAGGGCGACCTGCGCTCATACGAGCGCGTTCACGCCGCTGTACGGGGCGCCGACGTCGTCTTCCACCAGGGCGCGCTCCCTTCCGTGCCCCGCTCCGTTCAGGATCCCCTGACGACGACCGCCGTCAATATCGAGGGCACGTTGAACGTCCTCCTCGCCGCCCGGGACGAGAGCGTCAGACGGGTTGTCAACGCGTCCTCATCCTCCGTTTACGGCAACAGCGGCGTCCTGCCGCGAACCGAGGACCAGTCGCCGGACCCCATCTCGCCCTACGCAGTCGCCAAACTCGCAGCCGAGCGATTCTGCACGAGCTTTAGCCGCGTCTACGGTATGGAGACCGTCTCACTCCGGTACTTCAACGTCTTCGGTCCGTTACAGGATCCGAATTCGCAATACGCGGCCGTCCTTCCTCGGTTCATCCGCCTGATCGCCGACGGCCGCCCGGTCAGCGTCTACGGAGACGGCGAGCAATCGCGAGACTTCACGTTCGTGGACAATGTCGTCGAGGCGAACCTCCTCGCGGCCGACGCACCCGCCGTCAACGGGGTCTCCCTGAACATCGCGACCGGGGTCTCCGAGACGATCAACCGGGCGACCGACCTGATCAGTGAGATGATCGGGCTCCCTGCGCAGAGAACGTTCGTGGCCGCCCAACCCGCGGACGTTCGCGCTTCGCTCGCGGACATCTCGGAGGCGCGACGGCTGCTGGGATACGACCCGGTCGTGCCTTTCGCCGAGGGTCTCCGCCGCACGATCGACAGCATCCTCCGAGACGCGTGATCGCCCGGGCGCGACGAGCGCCTACGCCTTGAGTCGTTCGAAGATCTCGCGGGCCTCTTTTCTGGCACCGCGGGCAGTGTAGAGCCCTGACTGCCAGCCCGATGCGACCCGCACCTCGTCACGGAGAAGGAACCAGATCATCAGGTCGACCCGCGGGTTCGCCCTCAGCTGTTTCCACGCCTGCTTCAGGTAAAGCGCCTGCAGCGTCTGCGAAACGCCGTAGGCCTTGTCAGGCGGGTTCGTCTGGTAGCCGTACTCCGTCACCCAGATGCGCATGTTGCCGTACAACGCGGCGACCTGCCGCGTGAGCGAGTCGAAATTGCCGAGAATCACCGCAGTCGAAGGCTGACCTCGCTTGCCAGGGCCCGGCTTTGTCGCCGGCGTCTGGGACGGGGACCCGTAGTAAGGGTGATGGGCGTAGGCGTCGAACCCTTTCGCGCCTGCATTCGCCATCGCGCGGAGAAACGCGAGCGGCGATACCGACGTTCGGCTCGTTCCCGGCTGGTTGTTGCCTCGGGGAGCCGTCGCGCCACAAGCGACCTTGCTCGTGGCATTCACGAATTTCACGCCTTTGACGACCGCATTGCAGATCTTCGCGTAGTCGATCGCGCTCTGGATCACCCACTTGCCTCGGCGCTTGACGATCTGCGGCTTCATGAAGACGGGGTTGTTCGGCTCGTTCCAGGCCAGCCACTTGCTGACGCGAGGGTTGGTCGTTCCATCCGGGAGCTTGAACGTGCCGGAGTAGCGGCGCGCGGCGGCCCTCACGAACAATTGAAGGTCGACCGGGTTGGTCGGAGCAGCGTTCCAGCCGGCCGACCTGTTGGCCCAGGCAGGCGTCCCGATGACGGTGAACAACACCGTCATCTTGTAGGCGCTCGCGAGGCGGACCGTGCGGTCGTACGTCGCCCAGTCGTAGGCTGGATCCAAGGAATTCGCAGCGCTCGCCGGCCTCCTGCGGGCAACACCGTTCGGGCCACCCCACCACAGATTGACACGGAGCACCTGGGTGTGGAGCTCCTGCAGAATCGGGAACACCTTGTCAGGGTTCCCGTAGAGGATCTGCGCGTCGTCGTAGATCCCCTTCTGGATGAACTTCGAGGCGTGCGCGGTGGACGCACCAACGAGGGCCGCGACAAGAGCTGCCACGGCCGCGATCATGGTGACCTTACGCAACGGCGGTGTTCCTGCCGAGCGACGCGAGTGTGCGGCGGAGGCCTTCGTCGAGCTCGATCTCCGGCTCCCAGCCGAGGAGCTGCCGGGCGCGCGTGATGTCGGGCTGACGCACCTGGGGGTCGTCGACGGGCAGAGCCTCGAAGACGATCGGGCTGGCCGAGCCCGTTGTGCGCACGACGGCCTCGGCCAGCTCGAGCAATGTCATCTCAGCGGGGTTGCCGATGTTGACGGGGAGATGCTCGCCCGACTCCGCGAGCAGGATGAGCCCACGAACGAGATCGTCGACGAAGCAGAAGCTCCTCGTTTGCGATCCACTCCCGAAGACGGTCAGCGGCTTCTCCTCGAGCGCCTGACGGATGAACGTCGGGATCGCGCGACCGTCGTGGGGGCGCATGCGCGGGCCATAGGTGTTGAAGATTCGGACGATCGCGGTATCGACGCCCTGTTGTCGATGGTAGGCCATCGTCAATGCCTCGGCGTATCGCTTTGCCTCGTCGTAGACACCACGCGGCCCGATCGGGTTCACGTGCCCCCAGTACGTCTCGGGCTGTGGATGCACCTGAGGGTCCCCGTACACTTCGCTCGTCGATGCGAGCAGGAACCGAGCACGCTTGACCTTGGCAAGGCCAAGTGCATTGTGGGTGCCGTACGAACCTACCTTGAGCGTCTGCAGCGGAAGTCGCAGGTAGTCGATCGGGCTCGCCGGGCTCGCAAGGTGATAGACGAAGTCAATCGGCTCGACGATCTCGATGTGCTTTGTCAGGTCGTGTGGGCGGAAGACGAAGGCCTCGCCCTTCAGGTGCTCGATGTTCGCGAGCGATCCGGTCTCGAGGTTGTCGACACAGACGACGCGATCTCCTCGGGAGAGGAGCGCTTCGCAGAGGTGCGAGCCGAGAAATCCGGCGCCACCGGTAACGACTGAGGTCCGCATCAGGCGGGATCCTACCCGGATGATCGGCTACTCCATGCGTCGCTTACAGAACGCGAACGTCGCACGCGCGGCCCCTCGGCGTCAGCGGCTACGAGAGGGCCGACGCCGTGGCGATCGCGCCCGCGTAGCTGACGCCGTACGCGACGGCCCAGAGGGCGAGTGCGACCCGCCACAAGACACCACGACGCCAGGCCTTGCGCGCCGCCGCCACGGCGGCGATGGCGAAGATCGGCGCGAGGAAGAGCATGTAGTTCGCCTTGATCGGGTCGCCGTCCCCTTGCGGGAATCGGACGAGCGTAACCACGAACGCGAGCCACGTCGTTCCCGCAAGAAGAAGCCCGGCCGCCGCCGCGTAGTCGGACGCACGCCCCACGACGCCGCGGACAACCCTACGAAGCGCCGGCGCCCCGAAGCCGAGAAGACCTCCGAGCGCGAGCATGTCCCAGCCGAGCCCCAGGACGCTCTGGGTCGAGGCGAAGAACCGTTCGCCGGGGGTCGGTGATCGCCAGGCCTCGTGTTGGATCCCGAACCAGTCGCTCCAGAGCTCGGCGTGGAACATCGGCAGCAGCTCGTTGGTGAACGCCGGCCGGTAGGGGTGTGTGATCAAGTCGTTCAACGGGAACGAGAGCCAGAAGCTGGCGGGCTGCCGGTCGAGCATGAGCTCGGGACGTTCGAGGAACGACTGGATCGGATTTCCGAACCGGATCGTCTGGTAGACCCACCACGGGCCGACGACGAGGATGAGCGCCCCCGCGGCGACCATCATGAAGCGCCACGGCCGTCGTCGCCAATCGACAAGCGCTGCGCCGGCCAGGGCCGCAATCACGACCGGCGCGGACTGCCTGGTGAGCGCAGCCGCACCGAGCGCCGCGCCGACCCAGAGGCCCTGCGACATCGGCCACCCGAGTCTCCGCCCCCGAATGAGAAGCAGGAGCGCTAGAACCGCGAAGAATGCAAAGGGTCCGTCCGGGTGGAACATCCCCGCCTGCCGCAGCACCGGGGGTAACGCGGCACAGGCTACGACCGAGAGAGCGGGTGCCCACCGACTCGCCGGCCAGACCTCGCGAGCGAGAGCCCACGTCAGCCCGAGGAACCCGAGCCCGAAGGCGAGCGTGACGAGCTGTCCGGCAGACCACTCGTTGCTCGCGAGGAACGAGACAGCGTCGCTTCCTGCCCACAGAGCAGCGAACACGGCAACACCGATCCCGACGCGGCGCGCTCTACCCCCTGCCGCCGCGAGGGCGACTGCAGCAAGCGCGACGGCGAGCCAGAGGATCCTGCGCGACGTGCCGGGAGCCCCGGGAACGAGCCTGGCGCCGGGCAGTGCGTCTGCGACCTGCTGGCCGTAGAGCGCCATCAGCGGGAAGGCGGGGGGCAGCGCGTACTCGTACGTGTCGGCCTGTGACGGCAGCCGCCCCGTGCGCTCCATCGCGCTGACGTAGGCGACGTAGGCCTTCCCGTCAAAGCCGTCTTCGGAGTCCATCGAGCTCAGCGAACGCCACCCGAGCACGCCAAAGACGAGCACGACCGAAACGGCAACGGCCCAGGGCGGTACGCGCCCGAGAACGGACCGGGCCGCGGGGAGCGGCGCGACAGGGCTCTCGCTCATCGCCCCGAGACTACCTCGGGTCACCGTCGACGTCGGGAACGGGAAGCCCGTGCGCTCGCTCCGCCACCCGTACCGGGTATGCCCGCGCAGGCCATCATTCCGCCCGAGCCTCTTCCAGTTCTGACTGGAGGCGGCCTCGAGCTCACCGTGACGGCCACCGAGGGCGTCCCGTAACCGCGAGACGAGCAGGTGTGCCCCTGCGGCCCAGAGCACGAACAGGAGCGGCAGAGGGGGAGTGAAGACCGTCGATGAGCGCCAGTTGATCCCGACGTAATCGAGCGAGTGGGCCGTGAGCGGCGCGATTGCGCCGTCATAGATCTGTACGTACCCCTCGGCCACCACGCGATCCGAGAGGGAAGGCGCGCCGGCTCACAACACCCTCCCGGCTAGCCGCTCAGCGGAGCTCCTTGTTCGATTCCTGGTCGAACCACATCCCGAAGAGCGTGAACTGCGTGCCGGAGATCAAGAGCAGCGCCACGAGCACGATCGTAGCGGTCGTGATCTCGTTGTCGAAGAAGATCCTCGAGCACGCGACAAGGACGCCGAGCGCGAGTCCGAGCGTGAGCATCAGCGCGCCGAGGACGTAGAAGAAGACGAGTGGATGGAAGTCGCGGATGACGTACTTCTCCTTCATCCGCCACCAGAAGCCCTTGAACAGAAGCCATGCGATCCGGGGAGCGACGTGCCGGATCCGGATCCCGGAGCGCTCACCAACGCCGTAGATCGGCCTGGAGGGCACATCTCGCACGCTCGCCGAAACCACGTTCAGGTGCACGAGCATGTCGTTCGGGAAACCGTAGCGCCGGTAGATCCGCTCGAGGTCGAGCCTGTCGAGCGCGGCGAGTGACAGCGCCGTGTACCCCGCCTGCGAGTCGGCGACGTGCCAGTAGCCGGACGCGATCTTCGTCAGCAGCGAGAGCAGGGCGTTCCCGAGGTAGCGGCTGTGCGGGATCAGATTCCAGGCCTCCCCGCTGACGAGGCGGTTCGCCTTCGTGTAGTCCACCTCACCACGGGCCACGGGCGCGGCGAGCTCGGCGAGCTCCGTGGGGTCCATCTGGTTATCGGCCGCCATGACGCACGTCACATCGATCCGCTCTTCTCGCGCGCGGAGATAGCCCGTGACAATCGCAGCACCGACCCCGCCGTTCGCCTCGTGGACGATCACCTCGACGCGGGCGTCACCGACCTCGCGAGCCCGCGCGGCCGTCCCGTCAGGCGACGCATCGTCGACCACGTAGATGCGGTCGACGAAGTCGGGGATGCCGCGGAGGGTCTCGGCGACAAGGTGCTCCTCCTCGAACGCGGGAACGACGACGGCTACGCGCTTGCCCTCGACCACGGCCCGCCTACGCCTGGCTCCGCGCGTTCCTTCTCTGCAGGAAGGGATCGGCGATCGCCGCGCCGAGCGCCCCGAGCAACAGGCCGAGAAGCCCTCCGATCGCTGCGGCGTTGCGCTGACTGGTCGCCGTCGTACGGACCGACGACGCCGCTTCGACGACGCGGCTCCGCTCGACCTCCTCGGCGAGGGAAAGGAGCTGCATCGCGGCGGCTCGGTCCTGGCGAAGGTTCGAGACGCGGGATTCGAAGAACTGCAACGTCGAGTTCGCGTTCGACTGAATGAGGATGCGCTCGGCAAGCGACAGCTGCTTCTCGTCGAGGGCCTGCTTCTGCTGAGTGAGCGCCCCCTGGATGCGGGAATTCGCCGCGGCGAGGCCGGCGTCGTCGATCTGGATCTGCTCGTTCAGGAGTGCGATCTTCCGATCGACATATGCGGAAACCGGCACGACCACGCTGTTTGCGAGCGAGGCCGCGGCACGCTCCGCCTTTCCTGAAGTAGGCGCTTTGACAGAGATCTCGATGAGTGGCGAGAGGTTGCGTGACGTCGACCCGGGCGACGTTATCGGCCGGCTCGTAATGTTGCCGCGCAGCTGACCCGGGCGCAGGCCCGCCGCGGCTGCGGCCCTCTTGATCGCCGACTCCGTGCGGATGATCTCCGACACGGTCTTCGGGTTGGTCGCGAGGCTCTGGATCTGGCCGCCGCCGTTCGGCGCGAAGGGCTGCCCGACGTAGAGCAGGGTCTTCGCCTCGTGCACGTCGCCGCCGCCGACCGAGGCGAGGACGCCGAGCACCGCGCCGATCACGAGACCTGTGACGGGCAGCCACCAGTGCGCCGTGATCCTCGTCCACGCGGAGCGAAGATCGACCTCCTTCTCTGCTTCCGGATCGGGCGTGAGAGTCATGCTCATTGCGCCGCGACCCTAGCAGCGGCCCACTCCCACTGGGCGGCGAGGCCGGTGCGAAGCGTCGTTGTCGGCTCCCAGCCGAGCTCCGAGCGAATCAGCGACGTATCGGCCTTCGTGCGCCGTTGGTCACCCGGAACTGCCGGATGGCTGCGGATCTCGAGAGGACGACCAGCGAGCTCCTCGAAGATCGCGATCGTCTCGAGCATCGTCGCCTCCTCTCCGCCCCCGACGTTGTACGTGCCGCTGCCCCTCTCCATCGCGGCAATCGTTGCACGCACGACATCGGCAACAAAGGTGAAACTGCGGGACTGGTGGCCGTCGCCGAAGAGGTCGAACGGGCGACCTTCGGCGAGAAACGAGGCGATTCGGGCAAACGCCATGTCGGGCCGCTGGCGTGGGCCGTACGCGTTGAAGTACCTCAGCACCAAGAAGTCCAGGCCGAAGCTCCGGGCGGTGGCCCGGGCGAGATGCTCGCAGGTGAGCTTCGTGATTCCGTACGGCGACACGGGCCACGGAGGCACCGTCTCGGCGGTGGGGTATGCCTCGGCGTCTCCGTACACCGACGACGAGGACGCGAACACGACCCGCACGCCATCGCGAGCAGCCGCTTCGAACAACCGTTGCGAGGCAAGGACGTTTCGGTCGAGATAGGTCTCGAACACGTCGCCGAAACTCCGCACTCCGGGCTGACCGGCGAGATGGAAGACACCGTCGATGCCCTTGAGGTCGATCGGGTCGCGCGCGAGATCGATCCGCAGGATCTCCTGCCCGCGCGCGTTCTCCTCCTTGAGCTCGACGTCGTAGTAGTCGGTGAAGCAATCGAGGCCGACGACGTCGTGCCCGTCGTCGCGCAGAGCATCGGCCAGATGAGAGCCGATGAAGCCTGCAGCGCCGGTGACGAGATACCGCATCGAGGGAACTCTAGACGAGTCGATCCGCGCCTCAGCGCTTCTCGGTCAGCGCGAAGACGCGCGCCGTTCCGATCAGGTACGCGTGATCAGCGTCGGCGACGAGAGGCGAGTACTGACCGTCCGGGAACGACCACACCTGGCGCCCCGTGCGACCGTCGAGGGCGAACGTCCGGCGCGAGAGCGTCGCGAAGTAGACGTTCCCGGCCATCACGGTCGGCGCTCCCGAGATCCGCCCTCCTGCCCGGAAGCGCCAGCGCTCCTCACCGGTCGCTGCGTCGATGGCATAGAAGCTTCCGGAGTAGGAGCCGACGAGCACGAGCTTCTCCCAGACGGCGGGCGACGAGTAGACGTAGCCGCCTGTCGAGCGCGACCAGAGGAGGTCGCCGGTCGCGGCACCGAACGCGTACACCTTTCCGTCGGTCGAACCGATGAAGACGCGGCCGTACGCAACCGCGGGCGTCGAGTAGAAGCGTCCGAGACCGCCGAGCCTGCCCTGGGAGGATGACCGCCACTGCAAGGCACCGGTGCGGGAGTCGAGCGCGTAGAGCCGGCCGTCGTAGGAGCCGACGAAGACGCGATTGCCGAGCGCGGCCACGGCGCCCTTCACCCGGCCCCCGGTCCGGAAGCTCCACACGATACGACCGGTCTTCGCGCTGAGCGCGTACACCCGTCCTCGCCAGTCTCCGACGTAGACCCTTCCCTGGTGCACGAGGGGCGAAGACTCCGTCGGGCCGATCACCGTGCGCCAGCGCACCTTGCCGCTGAGAGCGTCGAAGGCGATGACCGCGCCCGTCAGCACGTCGGGCGAGCGGCTCGAGTTGCACGGCGGCCTGTTCAGGAACGCCTGGAAGACGACCTTGCCGTCCACCGCGGGGCTCGCCGCAACGCAGCGGCCGGAGTCGTGCCGCCAGGCCTCCTTCCCCGTCTTCGCATCGATCGAGAACGTGACACCGGGGTTGTTCGTGAAAGTGAGTCGCCCGTAGGCGACGGAAGGCGGAAACTCGATGAGTTGCTTCGCACCGAACGACCAGGCGATCCGATAGGGCGGACGGTGCGCGTACGGAGAGACCCGGTTGTGCACAGCGTCGAACCCCCATGTCGGCCAGGCGACTCCCGGCAGCGGGGGAGGCTTCGCAACCGGTGCCTGCGTCTCGATGAACTCCTGCGTCGGGTCGCCCCGCACGTCGGCGCTCTCCTGTTGCTTGGCGACGTAGTAGCCGGCGGCGAAGCCGGCGAAACCGGCCGTCCCGACGACGACACGCCGACGACGGCAACAATCGCCTTTTGCCGGCCGGTCACGGTCGCACCGCCGAGTGCAATCGCAGGCAACACGTTCGCGGTACTACCATCACGGAGAGCGAAGGTAGCGATACGCCCGGTCGTATCGTCTGCCTCGACCGGCGCCCGGAAGCGGCCACGCGCTCGGTAGAATCCGGCCTCTTGCGAGCCGTAACCCTTGCTCTCGTCATCCTCGGGGTCGCACTCGCACGAACCGGGGGCGCCGAACCCGCCAGACAGTCGCTGCTCACGTGGAAGGTCGACGCGTCGCCATTTCGCATCACTGTCCTCCAGGGTAGCCGCGTGCTTCTGCGCGAGCGTCTCGGCCCTCCGGAGCCGGGACGCGTCTCAGCTACCGCCATCCGCGAGAGCGGCGCCATGGGAACCCTGACCTCGCTGATCGATTCGAGCCCCATCACGAACGGCACTCCCTACCGCGTGGCAACCACCGAGTCAGACCGAGTCGCGACCGTTTCCATCACCCGCACCCCTCGCGGGGTGCGGACGTCGTACGCTTCGATCTCGGCACCGGGTCATCCACGGTCCGGACGGTCTACGAAGCGTTCGAGAGCGCCGCCGACGAGCACTTTCTCGGGACGGGTGAACAGCGGCGACCGTCGACCTCGCCGGCCACGATCGTGCCGCTCAAGGTGTGGGACGAGTGCGGCGTGGGAAGATGGCACCGTTCTTCGCGAGCTCCCGGGCTACGGCGTCCGTTTTGCGACAACCGCAGTCGGACGCGTCGGATTCGGGTCGGTCATCGACGACTCGGGTTGCGAGCTGGGCACCGTCCCCGTGCGAGATCGCGCCCGGGGTGCGACGTCGTGCAGACGTGCTTCAAGACGGGATCGCTTGGTCGTACACGTCTACGCCGGCGCGCCCGGGGCATGGTCCGTGCGGTATACAGCGAGCCGGACGCCCCCGACTGCCGGAGCCTGACGCGTTCGCCCTGATGAAGTGGCGCGACGACCGTCGACAACGAGGCCGAGTTCGTCGAGGACGTCGACCGATTCATAGCGGCCGGGAATCCCCTCGGATGGCTCATCGTCGACAATCCGTGGGAGGCTGGGCATGTGTCGGGAGTCTCCGCATTCGACCGCAACCTGTTCCCCGAGCCGAAGCAGCTCGATCGAGCGTGCTTCACGCACGCGGCATCAAGGTGATGATGTGGATCTCGCCGACGGTCACGCCCGCCTGTGGGCTCGGGCTGCTACCCGCCGGATCGGATCCTCGGGCCAGACAACCTATCAGGCGATCGACCTCACCGACCCGGCCGTCGCGGAGACGTTCGAGGAGCGACTGCCGCGCGCGCTGTCGAGCGGGGTCGACGGACTCAAGGTCGACCGGGGCGACGAGGTCGACCTCGAGCTTCGCTCCCTCGCCGGCGGGAGCGGCGACGAGGTCCACAACACTATCCGCTCTGCTTCGCGCAGTCGGTCAGCGCGCGCCGTCACGACGGGCGCGTGGCAGGACCGTTCCGACGATGTTCCGGGCGGGCTTCACCGGGTCGCAGCGTCTCGTGACGGGTGCGTGGTGCGGAGATCTCCAGGGGAGTGGGACGGGCTCGAGAACGCCATCCGCAGCGCCCAGACAGCGGGGATCGTCGGGTATTCGACCTGGGGCTCGGACGTCGGCGGCTACCAGCAGCGAATCGCTGACGGCCGACATCTTCGTCCGCTGGACCCAACTCGGTGCCATTTCGCCGATCTTCGAGGTCGGGGGCGACGGCCTGAACGCTCAACCGTGGGTGCTCGGATCGCGGCGATGGCGGGCCTCTGAGAAGGCGGCGATCCTCCACTACGAGCTGTTCCCGTACCACTACCAGCTCGCACGTCATGGCAACGGCAACCGGAATGCCGATCCTCCGCCCGCTTGCGCTGTCACTACCCGGCTGACGCAGGCGCCTGGCAAGCCGAGAGTACGAGCTGCTCGTCGGCCGAGACCTGCTCGCCGCACCCGTGTCGAGTTCCCGGGACGACGGCCGAGGTCTACCTCCCCGCCGGGGCTGGATCGACGTCGATACAGGGGTACTGCACGTCGAAGGCCCCCGCTCTCGTTCGGACGCGTCAACCCCTCTCGACGAGCTCCCGCTCTACCTCCGCGAGGGTGCCGCGATCCCGTTCAACCTGCGGATCCCCGACGTGTGGCGCGAACCGTGGAGTACTGAACGATCTCTTCCGCGCAGGGCGCGGCGGCTGGCTCGTTGCCGCACCGATGGGTACGTCGCCAGCGGATCGTCAGCCGAATACGGCTCTCTGAGGGCCGACCGGCGACACCAAGCGAACGGTCATTGTGGTTTCGCGAGCACGACCGGAGACACAGGTGCTGCTTCTCGGCGGGCGTGCCCCCGGAACGGTGAAGATCGACGGGACGGAGGTGCCAGTCGCTCGCACGGCGTCGTCCCTGCGGCGGATGAGACGCGGCTGGTTGGTCAAGGCCAAGCCGATGGGCCGGAATCCTCTTGAAACTCGCCCCCCGGAACGGACGATCCGTCGTCGTCCTCGACTACGGGCTCAAGGGCAGGACGTCGTCGTCCGAACCTGGCTCGAGCACGACTCCGCGAAGAAGCGGGTCATCATCACGCCGGCCCGAAAGTCGCCGAGCCGTGGCTCGGGGCGTCTCGCCGCGCGCGAGTGCGAGCGCGAGCTCCGGGTAGCGGCTTCCCGCGGCGAGCGGGAGCGGGAACCCGCCGCCGAAGCGCGGGTTCACGTCGGTGATCGGAAGCGATCCGTCCGCCTCGCGGAAGCACTGGATGTTCGCCGGCCCGACGATTCCGATCTCCTCGGCCACACGCGCGCCATGGGCGATCAACTCGGGATCCTGGATCGACATCCCCTTGATCGACTCACCGCCCTTCGACTGGATCATCGTGCGCGGGATCGCGTTCAGGCAGCGCCCCTCGAGATCGCAGAACACGTCGATCGAGAACTCCTCGCCAAGGCACATCTCCTGGATCATCGAGTCGACCGGCGTGTGTTGAACGAAGAACGCCAGCTCGGACGCGTCGGCAGCGCGATAGATGTGCCGGGAGCCGAAGCCCTCTCGCACCTTGACGAGGAGGGGAAAGCGGGCGTCGTGCGGCAGCGCATCCGGAAGCCACGTCCGGGGGCTTGCAATGCCGTGTCTTTCGAAGAACTGATGGGCAAGGAACTTGTCACCCATGGTCCTGCACACCCCGGGGGCGGGCGCAAGCACGAGCGCGGGCGCGAGCCGGTCACGGCCAGCTGACAGTATCTCCTGATCGAGGTCGGTGAGTGGCACGACAAGTCGGACGTCGTGCTCGGCCACGAGGGCCTCGAGCGCAGGCAGGTAGAGCGGGTCATCGACGCGTGGCACGGGCGCCGATCGATCGGCGCGATGAACGGCGGGCGCGAGGCGGTCGACATCGGTCGCGAGTGTCGTTGCGCCGGCGCGGCCGAACGCGGTGACGATGTCGACGCGCTGCCCGGCGCAGGTGAAGAGCACGACGGTCACGAGTGCAGAGAGTATCGACCAGCGTCCGGGGTCAGGGCGACTTCCAGCCGCCGGTCGCCCCCCGGTAGGTTCCGCCGAAGAGCGCAAGCGGCGTGCGCAGCAGGATCTTCAAGTCGACGCGCGCCGAGCGGTGCTCGACGTACCAGACGTCGAGCTCGATTCGATCGGCCCAGGGCAGGGTGGCGCGGCCGTGGATCTGGGCCCACCCCGTCAGCCCGGGAAGAACGTCCAGCCGTTTGAGCTGTCGCTCGTTGTACCTCTCGACCTGGTAGCGCAGCGTCGGACGCGGTCCGATCAGGCTCATCTCACCGCGCACGACGTTCCAGAGCTGAGGCAACTCGTCGATCGAGGTCTTCCGCAGGATGCGCCCGACCCGCGTGATGCGGCTATCTCCCGCGTCGATCGCGAACCCTGCGCCCTTGCTCTCGGCGTCGACCACCATCGTGCGGAGCTTCAGGAGCTCGAAGTCGACTCCGTCCATCCCGACCCGGGTCTGCCGAAACAGGATCGGGCCGCCGTCCTCGAGCTTGACGGCGAGCGCGGAGGCGGCGAGAAGCGGGCTCGCGAGAGCCAACCCGAAACCTGCCGAGAGGATGTCGATCGCCCGGTTCATCGCGTGCCCTCCGCCGCCTCCCAGGTCGCGGGCACGCCACGTCGGAGGTAGTTCCCGAGCGCGACGAGCGTGGCCCATGTGACGAGCCCGTAGTAGCGCGCGATCGGGACACCGGCGGCGGCCATCGCGATCAACGCCAATTGGCCGGCGAGCACGATGCCGTACGCCCAGCCGTCGGCCACGAGCGCGACACTGGAGGCGAGGAGCGCGACGTGGAGCAGCCCGCTCCCGTACCGGAGCAGACGGTGCGAGACGATCTCGACGAGGTATCCGGGCGGTAGCCCGCGGAACATCGAGCCCCGCAGCGTGATCTCCCAGCAGTGCTCGAACATCCGCACCTTGCGTCGATACTCGGTCTCGTTCGACGGCGTCGGCTTCTCGAAGGCGTGCGCAGCGGGCTCGTAGACCGCGCGCCGCCCCACCTGCACCATTCGATAGGGAAACGAGAGATCGTGACCCCAGCGCGGATCGACCTCGATGTAGCTCTCGCGGTTCACCGCGTAGATCGACCCGTTCCCGCCCGTGATCGAGCCGAGCCGGGACTCGGCGTCACGAAGCTTCATCTCGTAGCGCCAGTACGTTCCCTCGCGGTTCGTCCCGGTGGCTGTCTCGAGGCGAAGCTGACCGCAGACGTACGCGACGTCGGGGTCGGCCAGGTTCGCGACGAGGTGCCGCAGCGCATCGGGCGCCCAGGTCGCGTTCCCGTCGGAGAAGGCGACAACGTCCGAGGATGTCTCGGAAACGCCGCGGTTCTGCGCAACGACCTTGCCACCGCGCGGGCACTCGATCAATCGCACGCGAGGCTCGCGCGCTGCGACGGACGTCACGATCTCGTTTGTCCGATCCGTCGACGCATCGGAGGCGACGACGATCTCCAGCTTCTCGGCCGGATAGTCCAGGGCGAGGAGGTTGTCGATGCGCCGCTCGATCACCGGCTCCTCGTTGTAGGCGGCGATGATGACCGCGACCGATGGCTCGGCGCGATCGGCCTTGCGCACGGGTCGTGCACGGAACCGCGCTGCGATCTCCGCCACGACGGGGTAGCCGAGATGCGTCCACGCGAGAGCACCGAGCGAGCCCCAGAAAACGGTCTTCAGTACGGGCACCGGCGCAGTGTACGTTCCGTTGTATTCACCCTGTACCGTTCCCACCCGTGCTGGGAACTGCTGAGGATCCGATCCGCGTGCTTCGCGTGATCGCTCGACTGAACGTCGGTGGTCCGTCGCTTCACGTCTCCTACCTCACCGAGGGCCTCGTCGAGCGAGGCTACTCGACGACGCTCGCGGCGGGCAGCATCTCCGACGGCGAGGCCTCGATGGCCTTCATCGCCGAACAGCGAGGTATCGAGATCGAGTCGATACCGGGACTGCAGCGTGAGCTCTCGCCACGCGAGGACGCAGCGGTCATGATGCGACTTCGAGAGATCATCCGCCGCGACCGCCCCCACATCCTTCACACGCACACCGCGAAGGCGGGGACGGTCGGTCGGGTCGCAGCCCGCCTGGCGGGTGACGCACGGCCCCCGCTGGTCGTGCACACGTTCCATGGGCACAACCTCAAGGGGCAGTTCGACCCTGTCCGGACGCGGGCCTTCGGCTTCGTCGAGCGCGGCCTCGGTCACACAACTGATGCTCTGATCGCCGTCAGCCCCGAGGTACGGGACGAGCTGGTCGAAGCGCGCGTTGCTCCCGCATCACGGTTCGCCGTCGTCCGTCTCGGCATCGATCTCTCCGAACGGATGGCAGGCGCCTCCGGCGGAGCAGCGCTGCGTGCGTCACTCGGCATCCCCCCCGATCGTTTCTGCGTCGGTTGGGTGGCGCGGATGACGGCCGTCAAGCAACCGGAGGACGTCCTCGGAACGATCAGGGAGTTACGCGAACGCGGGGTCGACGCGGCTCTGATCCTCGTCGGTGACGGGCCCGAGCGCCCAGGGATGGAGGTGCGAGCACGCGAGCTCGGACTGGTCGAGGGTGTCCACTTCGTCGGTTTCCAGAACGACGTCGGCCCCTGGTTCCACGCATTCGACGTCATGCTCTTGACGTCCCGCAGCGAAGGGACACCCGTCAGCGCGATCGAGGCGCTGGCCTCCGGCCGGCCCGTCGTCGCGACGGATGTCGGTGGCACGCGCGACGTGGTCGAGGAAGGGATCTCCGGCTTTCTCGTTCCGTTCGGGGATGTCGCGGCAGGAGCCGAGCGACTCGAGCGACTCGCGCGCGACCGTGAGCGACGCGACCGGATGGGAGCCGCAGGTCGGGCGCGCGCGCTCGAGCGCTACAGGGTGCCGCGCCTGGTCGAGGACATCGACCGGCTCTACCGCGCGTTCCTTCAGTCCAAGGGACTGAAGGTGGCTGCAGGGGGCAACCCCGTGGCGCCGAATCGAGTTTGAGATGACCGTCGAGCTCACCATCCTGATGCCCGTCTTCAACGAGCGGGCGCACCGTCGAGGCGGCGATCCACGACGCTCTCGGCGCCGATCTCCCCGTTGCCACGCGGCAGCTCGTGATCATCGTCACGACGGCTCCAAGGACGGCACCCGCGAATGGCTCGCGGCAGCCACCCTGCCGGACAACGTCGAGGTCGTCCTCCACAAGAAGAACAAGGGCAAGGGTGCGGCGATACAGACGGGCCTCGACCATGCCCGCGGGACGTATTCGGCCATCCTTGACGCCGATCTCGAATACGCGGCTGCCGACCTCGGTCCTGTGCTCGAGCCGCTTCTTGCAGGCAAGGCGAAGGTCGTGTTCGGCACGCGCGCGTGGACGTCGCAATCGTCGTTCAGCTTCTGGTACGTGATGGGTAACAAGTCGGTGACGATGGCCACGAACGTGCTCTACAACTGCTGGATCTCCGACGTGATGACCTGCCACAAGGCGATGAGCACGGAGCTGTTCCGGTCGCTGCGCCTTCGCGAGCGCGGGTTCGCGATCGAGCCGGAGATCGCTGCTCGTGTGCTCCAGTCGGGGGAGCGGATCTACGAGGTCCCGATCGGATACGCCGCGCGATCGCGCGACGAGGGGAAGAAGCTGACGGCCACTCGACGGGCTCCGCGTGCTGAGGACCCTCGTGCGCTGCAAGTTCGCGTAGGGGCGACGCGCATCCGTCGTCCGCGTGTCAGCGCGGCCGGTTGCGATCGAGGCTGTGTCTTGCTCTACCTACCGCCCGAGCACGTCCTCGTAGACGGCGATCGTCGCAGAGGTGGCAGTCGACCAGACGTACTCCGCGCCTGCCTTGTCTCTCGCCGCTGAACCCAGCCTGTCCCGAAGAGTGGGATCAGCGAGGAGCCTCTCGAGCGCTTCGCGGAGAGCCGCGACGTCACCCGGCGGTACGACAAGACCCGTCACGCCATCGTCGATCGCATCGGCTAGACCGCCGGCGCCGGTGGTGACAACGGCCCTCCCGTACGCCATCGCCTCGCGCGCGGCGACGCCGTACCCCTCCCGGCGAGACGGCACGCACACGACAGCCGCTCGCTCGTAGTACGGGCCAAGTCGGTCGCGGGGGACGAGGCCAACCGAGCCGGGAACGAGCTCACGAAGCGGGCCGTCTCCCACAACGACGAGGTTCATCCCGGCCGCCGCCTGAACGAGATCCCGGATGCCCTTCTCCTCCGAGAGCCGCCCGACGTAGAGGATGTGCGGCGGATCGTCCGCGACTCCAACCTCGGCGGGTACGTCGATACCACTCGGAATCACACGAACGTCCCGCGCTCCGAGCTCACAAGCGTCCGCGGCAAGCGACGACGAGGCACACACGACCAACCGCGCGCGTCGGAGAAGTGGTCGGAAGAGCCACGGCAATCGCTTTGCGAGCTCGACGTCCGAGCCCCAGGCCTGCAGCACGAGCGGCTTGCCCGTGGCAAGCCCTGCAAGAGCCGAAGGAAGCCAGTGAGCGTGGACGACATCGGCGTCTCGGGAGGCCCGGCGAGCGGCACGCGCAAAGGAGAGAAGAAAGAACGGCAGCAAGAGCACCCGCCAGGGGCGGGCTCGCAGGTTGTTCGCGATCCCGTCCCCGAAAGCAATCCCGAAGTGCCTGAACGCCGCCGGCGAGACCACAACAACGTTGGCGCCGGCCTCGCGCAGATGGATCACTGCGTCCTCGACGAACAGCCCGGCGATGTCACCCGGATAGCGCGGATAGGAGGTCGTCAGGACGCAGACGTTCACGTTGTCCAGAGCCGCCGCCCGAACACCGCAGGGGCAGCGATCGCGAGCATCGCAAAGACGAAGAAGTAGTAGAAGCTCATCGTCAGATAGAAGAGATTTGCGGCCATCGTGCCCACGAGCGCAGCGGTCAGACCCCATTCGAGCGGGCGCACGCGGGCCGCGAGCTCGTCGCCGGCGTCCGCCAGCCCGCGCCCGATCGCACGCCCCACTGCGAGTCGCTGGAACAGGTAGCCGAGGAAACCGAGAAAGAGGAGTGCCCCGACGATGCCCGTCTCGACGAACAGCGCGACGTAGAACGAATGTGGCCCGAAGTTGGTGCGCCCGGTCACGAACTCGTAGTAGACCGAGAAGTTGTTCAGGCCGAGACCGAGCAGCGGATGCTGGGAGAGCACCTGCGGGATGAAGTCGTAGACGACGAAGTGCGTCGACGATCCTGCGCCGCTCGTGTCGACGCGGGTCCTGAGCACGGTCTGGAAGAAGTCGGCGCGCTGCGCAACGAAGGCAAGGATGGCGACGAGGACGCCGGCGAGAGGGAGCAGGAACCGGGCAGAGAGCAGCAGGTGCCTGTACGGAACGGCGAGCACGAGCAGCCCGCAGAGCAGTCCGAGCATGCCGCTGCGTGAGAGCGTCGCGAGCTCCATCACGAGCAGGAACATCAGAGTCACCATCAACGGCACGCGGAGCCGATGGCCGCGTTCGAGCCGAAGATAGATCGGCAAGAGAACGAGAAGCGGGATCACGAGCTCGATCCCGAGGTGGTTCGGATCGCCTGTCAGCGCGTTCGGCCGGTACACGTTCGCACCCTCGATCGCGCCGTAGATGTTGATCTGGCTCGCACCGCCGGTGATCGGTGCAAGCAGCGTCGCGTCGAGGTTGCCGCCGGCACCCTGCGCGACGCCGAGCTGGAGCACACCGTAGAGCGCGTTGAACGCAACTCCCCCACAGAACGCCGCGAGCGTCCACCAGTAGAACCGCTGGCTGCGTCGCGCGACGAGGGCAACGGCGGCAAACAGGAAGAGGAAGTGAAGAACGAACTTGACCATTCCCTTCGCCCACTGCGCCAACGCCGCGGCGGTCTCGAGGTTGAAGAAGCCGAGGAGGTAGACCGCGAGGAACGCGAGGAAGAAGCCGAACGTAATCGCGGCAGATCGCGCGAATCGGCCGTCCAGCCGCTCGATCCGGCCGAGTGCAAAGGCGATCAGGAAGAGAATCGTCAGAACATCCGAGAGCGAGAGATCCGCGCCGACGTTCCAGTGGATCTTTGCGAAGGTCACCGTGAACACCGTCGCGAAGAACAGCGTGTCGACGACCGGCTGCCGCCGGCTCAACACGACGACCTCGGCCGCTTCGCCCGCCTGCCCGGGACGCGTCGCGCGAGCGTTCGGGGGCGCTGTACCCCACCCCGGCGTCCGGCGGAAACGGAGAAGCTCTCGGGCTGCGCCTTCACCTGGGCGATGGTACTGGCGGTCCGCTCTCGATCGGCAGCCGGCGGGGGTCTCTCTGCACCTCGCGCGCGGCGATCAGACCCCCCACGATCGTCGTCGGGATGAACCAGATCGCCTGCATGAGGATGGAGAACGCGATCGCGACCTCTCCGTCGACGCCGACAACGCCGAGCGCAGAGACCGCGAGCCACTGATACGTGCCGATGAACCCCGGCGAGCTCGGGATCACGACACCCAAGTTGATGATCGCGGTGACGAAGACGAGCTCGACCGGCGAGAGCCGAAAGCCGAGAGAGCGGCAGACCAGTCCGGCGGCGATGGCCCACGTCGCCCACGCGACCACGCTCAGGGCGAGCGCCATGACGAGCCGGCGCCGGCCGATCGGCGAGGCGACCTCGTCGACCGTGTCGCGGAGCAGTCGCCGCGCTCGACTCCTGCTCTGGCGGCGGGCCCGCGGTCGTGTGCGCGTGTAGGCGACCGCCCCTACGATCGCAAGCGCGAGCACCGCCACGAGAACGACTCCCCCGAGAGCGACTCTCCTGACCCAGGCCGCGTCGCCGACGATCGGAAGCGAGATCGCGAGACCCACAACGAGCGTGATGACGTCGCACGCGCGATCGCGGAACACGGAACCCAGGGCGCGGCCGGAGGGGATCGCAGCGAGCTTCGCCAGCCAGCGCGCCCGAAGGAGATCGCCGATGCGAAGCGGCAGGATGTTGTTCGCTCCGATCCCGCCGAGGACGAGTGCGTAGAAGCGTCGCACCGTGAGCGCGCGCGTGTCGGCGATGATCCGCCACCGCGCTCCCTGGGCGACGTACACCGCCTGGATCACCACTGCGGCGAGGGCGACCGGACCGATGTCAGCAGTCCGCAGAGCGGCCCACACGGCGTCGAGGTCGGCGTCGCGAAACACGAGCCAAAGGAAGAACACGGACGAGGCGAGGCCGACGACGAGCAGAGCGCCGCCGCGACGGCGGGACGGCGTAGCCGGAGGGGCGTCACTCACGGGGCATCCTGTAGACGACGTACCGGCCGTCGCGGTAGAC
This sequence comes from uncultured Thermoleophilia bacterium, assembly GCA_963699795.1. Classification (GTDB taxonomy): domain Bacteria; phylum Actinomycetota; class Thermoleophilia; order Gaiellales; family Gaiellaceae; genus Gaiella. The sequence goes on along the minus strand of CAVOVG010000001.1, from coordinate 183,131 downwards.
AACCGCAAGGCCCGGTTCGGTCGAGAACCGGTCGCGATCGATCACGAGCCAGCTCGCCCCGCACCGCTTCGGGATGCCGAGCTCACCGGTGCGGTTGAACCGCTGCCACTGCGCGCGGCGGACGTAGGGGCGATTGCGCTTCGTGTCGGCGACGTGACTCGGTGGGGCGTTGCAGATGTAGACGGGCGCTGCGGCCGCGATCCGGTAGCCCGATTCGAGATCGGCGTAGACGATGTCGCCGGCCGGCACGTTATCTCGGAGGAACTCGACGAGGCCGGGCGTCAGCGGGCCGGCTCGCCGTTCAGTGGAGGTCGACCAGTCCGAGAGCCCCGAGACGAACGTCGGCAGGAGGACGAGGGTCGACGCAAGGGCTGCGGTCGTTCCCACTGACGTCGCGCGCACGATCCCGACGACGAGCGCGACGAGAGCTCCGGCAACGGCGATCCATGTCGCAAACGCCGGCCCACCCTGCTCCAGCGTGTAACCGAAGTCCCCCGAGTACTGCCACTGCAACACGATCCCGGCCGCGAGCGCGATCGGAGCCGCAAGCCGCCCGATCAGAGCGGCGAGTACGCCCATCCCACCTGCGATCGCGAACGCGAAGGGAAGAAAGCCCGCCAGCCGGCGGGCCTGCGAAACAGAAACCACGTCGGCGAACGACGTAAAGAGCCACGGCACGAGCGTGATCGCGAAGATCGCAAGCGACCCGCCGACGACGTACGCCGCCCATCGTCGCCGAGACGCGAGGGCCGTGAGGGGGATGAGCAGCAACGCGGCGACCGCGACGGCCCCTGACCGCCCGAACACCTGAGGCGCGAGCGAGAAGTGGTCGACCGATCCGTCCAGCTGGCCCGCGTACTGCTTGAAGGCTCGGACGCGTTCCTCCGCGTCCGGGCTGACCGACTCGGTACTACGCACGACGGGCACGAGCCAGGCGAGAAAGAGCCCCGCGGGGACGACGAGCGCCGCCAGGGCGAGCGCCCCGTTGCGCACCCCCTCCTGCCGCCAGGCCCAGCGAACGGCGAGGAAACCACCGAAGGGGATCCAGAGGAAGATCGCGTACGTCGGGTGAACGACGGCGAGCACGAGCGAGGCGACTCCCGCGCTGGCAAGGAGCCCACTCGACGGCGTTCGCGTCGCGGCGAGGGCGAGGGCGAGCGCCGCCGGAACGAGAAGCTGCCGCGATGCCGTCGCCGGAAGGGCGAGCGCCGTGTAGGCGCCGCCATGCCCCGGCGCCATCACCACGATCGCCACTGCGGCGGCGGCAGATGTGGCGGCGGGTGTGACCCGTCGGAACACGGCATATCCGGCCTCGTACGCGACGAGCACTGCAAGCGGGGCGAGCACGGTGGGTTCGTGAAGCACGACCTCGGACGGGTCGGCAAAGGACACCGTCGCAACGAGCGCGAGGAACGCGTGCCAGAGCGGGAACGCGTAGCCCGGATGAAGGCCACCGTCCACGAACTCGTTCATCGATGAAAGCGAGAGGTCACCGAACTCGACGAGCTTCCGAACCCGTGCAAGGTGGAAGATGCCGTCACCACCGATCTCGCCTGCGACCTGCCAGAGCAGGAGGCCGAGGACGATGCCTGCAGCCCACACCACGGGGCGGCCCGGGATGAGCGGAACGACGGGCCGTCGGAGTGCGAACGGCGCGGCGCAGATCGCGATGACGAGGAGCAAGACGAGCGCAAGGGTCAGCGAGGCGTGGACGAGGAAGACGATCCCCATCACGCCGAACACGGCTCCCAGACCCCAGGCGAGTGTCGCAGAGGTGCTCCGTACGCCGACGACTCGGGCGATGATCGCTCCCGGCGCGAGCACGAGCCCGGTCGCGAGGGCGAGCCGAAGCAACAGGAACGCGGAGCTCATCGCTCGATCAACGAGCCAACATCGCCCGTCCCGAGCCATTCCGCGCCGTCGCGGTACATCGCGCCCTGCTGCCCGCGAACGAGCCTGCCACGGACGACGAGCGATCCTCGCAACAGTGTGCGGACCCGCTCCGCCTCGACGTCGCCGCGGTGCTTGTGAAAGAAGCGAAGGTGGCCGCGGAGGTTCTCGCGGAACAGGCGGCCGCCGTGCGAGGCGCCCCCGACATGGACGCACGTCGCCTCGGGAGTGAAGAGCGTCCGCCAGCCGGCTTGCGCGAAACGGTACAGCCAGTCGACCTCCTCGCTGAACAGGAAGAAGTCTGGATCCGGGCCCCCGACTTCCTCGATCGCCGCGCGACGGACGAGCAGACACGACCCCATCAGGCACTCAACCTCCCGCTCCGACGCGTAGTCGAACCCGCCGCCGTAGAAGGCGTTGAAAACCTCCGTCCGAGGGCCGAGCTTGCGGAGATAGAGATACTCGGTCGCGAGGCGCCAGAGCGTCGGGAACCCACGCACCGATCGCTGCAACGACCCGTCGGTGTTCAGCAGCTTCGGGCCGACGACAGCGACATCCCCATGAGCGTCACCGACGGCGACGAGCCGTTCGAGCGCGTCACCCACGAGCCATGCGTCTGCATTGAAGATCAACGCCCAGCGACTGGGCGGCGACTCATCGAGGCCGCGCTTCCAGGCCGAAGCGAGGCCCAGGTTTTCCTGCTCGACGAGACGTACGTCCGGGAATCGCTCGCGGACGAAGGAGACGGTGCCGTCGCTCGATCCGTTGTCGACGACGACGGTCGCCGTACCTCCGAGGCTCGCGAGACACTGCTCGATCCACGGCATCGCGTTGTAGGTCGCGACGACCGCGACGACGTCATCCATGCTCGACCTCGGGTCGCGCACCACCGCGAATCGACTCCCAGAGCAAGATCACGCCTCCCGGGGCGGCGAGGGAAACCGTCACGAGGAAGAAGAGAAATCCCGCGGCGAAGGCGGCATCGGCACCCACGCCGACGCTGCCGAGGAAGCTGACGAAGAACGCCTCGCGCACCGCGAATCCGTTCAATGTGAAGGGCACGAGCAACACGAGGAAGAACAGCGGCCCCATCACGTAGTAGATCCGCGGGCCGAGATCGATCCCGACCGCCTTGCACGAAGCCCAGATGGAAAGGATCCGCACGGCCTGGATAACGGTCGTGTACACGAACACCTTCACCAGCAGGCCAGGGTGGCTGCGGTAGTGATGCACGCCGTCGTAGAAGGCTCGCAGTGGACGCTCGAGCCGCAGGCGCTGCAGGAGAGGGCGCAGCCGAGCGAGGTGGGGCCGCGCCGACCGTGAGAAGAACAGAACGAGGAGCAGGAGCGTCCCGAAGACGAAAAGCCCCTCGATCCAGAGATAGGCGCTGACGTCGTAGTGCCCGATCGCGAGCACGAAGCCGATTGCGCCGAGGAAGACGGTCGCCGCGCCGCCGAGACCGCGCTCGATCACCACGATCGCCGTCATGTCGCCCGCGCGGCCCGGGTGCCGCTTCGAGATCTCGAAGATCCGCACGGCGTCACCACCGACCGCCGTCGGCAGGATCTGTCCAGCGGTGTAGGAGACGAAGTAGGAGCGCGACAGCCACCAGAACCGGTCGACAACGCCCTGGGCCGCGAGGAGCCACTTCCATCGGAGCGCCATCGGCAGCACGGTCACGATCATGATCGTGACCGCGAGTGCGAACCACCACAGGTTCGCCGACTTGAGGATCTCCCACGTCTGCTCGAGGTCGATCTTGAGCAGGATGTAGGCGGTCGCGAGCGCGGTCAGCGTCACCCCGATCAGGATCCGCAACGGCCGTTTGACGTGCGACAGGTTCGGTACTCGTGGAGTTCTCACGCGGTGAACCGCTCGTGCACTCGCCGGACCGCTTCGATCGCGTCGAGGATGTCATCGTCCGAGTGGGCGGGCGACAAGGGCAACGACAGCACCTCGTCTCCGGCGCGCTCGGCCACGCGCAGGGGCTGCTGCGCCGGGTATCTCTCCCTGAACCACGTCAGGCGATGGACGGGAAGGAAGTGGATGCTCGTGCCGATCAACTCGTCTGCGAGCGCCCGCTGGTAGGCGTCCCTCGTGGCGCCGGCGCCGACCGCGTCGATCCTGATCACGTACAGGTGGAGCGCATGCGTGTCGCGGTCGTCTCGCCCGAGAGGTGCGATCCCCGGGAGGCCCGCAAGGCCCTTGTCGTACAGCTCGAACTGCCGGCGCCGGATCCGCGCGTGCTCCTCGACGCGATCGAGCTGGACGAGAGCGATCGCCGCGAGCACATCGGGGAGATTCGCCTTGAAGCCGGCCGTCACCTGGTCGTAGTGAGACCCGTCGCCGCGGCGGGTCAGTCTCATGTTCCGGATCCCCTCGGCGACGTCTTCGCGATTGGTCGCGACGAGCCCGCCCTCACCGGCGGCAATGTTCTTCGTCGCGTACAGGGAGAAGCAGGTCGCGTCCGAGATGCTTCCGATCTTGCGCCCCCGGTAGGCGCTCTCGGCGGCGTGTGCTGCATCCTCGACGACCGGCAGACCGAGGGCCACGATCGGGTCGAGATCGGCCACCTGACCGGCGAGGTGCACCGGCAGGATCGCCTTCGTGCGCTCGGTGACGAGAGCGGGAACGAGCGCCGGGTCGATGTTGAGGTCGGTGTTGCGCACGTCGCAGAACACGGGCGTTGCACCACAGTGCTCGATCACGTTCGCCGTCGCCGGCCAGGTGATCGGGCTCGTGATCACCTCGTCTCCTGGCCCGACCCCGACTGCGAGCAGCGCGAGGTGGAGTGCTGCTGTTCCCGATGCGACCGCCAGGACGTGGTCGGCCTCGAGGTACGCGGACATTCGCTCCTCGAGCAACGCCGCCCGCGGGCCTGTCGTCAGCCAGCCGGAGCGGAGCGTCTCCGTGACGGCGGCGATCTCCTCCTCGCCGATCGCGGGAGGCTGGAACCCCAGTCGGGTGCTACGCGGGAGTCGCATCGACAACGAAGCGTACGGTCTCCGCCGCACGGCGGGCTCGGGCGAGGGCATCGTCACGGTCGCTGCCTGTCACCAGGATCGCCCCGGCCCGATCGGCCCCTCGACGAAGGGCTCCGAATCGCCAGCCGGGCTGCCGGTACGTTCGCACCCACTCGACGCCCTCGATCTCCAGGGCGGCCTCGACCCCTTCCACCTCGCGCAGGACGCCTTCAGGCGCAACGAGGAAGAGCACGCACGCCCCGCCGGCGCGGGCACCGTGTGCCAGGAGATCCTGGGGATCGCCGAGCGCAAAGGAGATCGCGACGTCGTTGAGGTCGACGCCGACGGCGGCACGACAGAGCTCAGCGTCATGACCTCCACCGAGGCGAGCGGCGACCTCGACGACATAGGCGAGCCCATCGGAGCCGATCCGGAGCTGCGTGTAGGTCGGGCCGTTCGTGATGCCGAGCGCCGCCACTGCAGCGCGCGCGGCCTCGACCACGCCCTCTGTCGCGTGGCTGCTCGGCCAGGCGTGTGTGAGTGCGACGCCGAAGGCCGGCGGATCGGCGAGCAGCCTGTCGGTCACGGTGACCGGCGTGAAGACGCCGTCGATGGAGACGGCGTTGACGGTCAGCTCTGGCCCGTCGATCAGCTCCTCGACGAGCACGCCGCCTCCACGCGACTCGGTTGCGGCCGCCTCGACGGCCGCCGCAAGCTCCGAACGCTCGCGAACGAGCGTTAGCCCACGCTGGCCCTGCCGGTCGGGCGCCTTGACCACGCAGGGGTACGGAATCTCCGGATCGGCGGTCGAGAACGTCCGGGGCTGCAACACAGAGGCCGAGGCAAAGCGCTCACGCTGCCGTGTCTTCGTAATGGCAAGCACGGCCGTGGCACCGTCGATGGGATGGGGAAGTCCCATGCGCTCCGCCACCCTGGCGGCGATCCCGACCGGCCAGTCGGCGCCGGGGGAGATGAGACCGTCGACCTCTCTGGCACGGGCCAACCGCTCCACGCCCTGCTCGTCCTCGGACGAGAGCACCGCGCGCTCGGTCGCAAAGGCGAATCCCGCGGCGAGTGGGTCTCGATCGACGGCGATCACCGTCAGATCGCGCGCAGCAGCTGCCTCGAGCAGGCCGAGCTGCGCAGCCCCGGCGCCTAGGACGAGGAGACGTGCTGGCTGTGACCGGCGATGCCCCGCCACCAGGCCTCGTTCTCGCGATACCAGGCGACGGTCTGCTCGAGGCCGTCCGCGAACGTCGTGCGCGCCCGCCAGCCGGTGAGAGCAGCCATCTTGTCCGTCGAGCCGATGTGGCGGTCGACCTGCCCGAGTCGCTCGGGAACATGCACCTTGCTCGACTGCGTGTCGCCGACGCAAGCGAGCACGATGTCCGCGATATCTGCGACGGAGATATCGATGCCTGTCGCAACGTTGACGACCTGACCGGCCAGTGCGTTGATCGGCGTCTCGATCAGAGCCTCGATCGCCTCGGCATGATCGTCGACGTAGAGCCAGTCGCGGCTCGCATGTCCATCTCCGTGAATCGTCAACGGCGCACCCGTAAGCGCCTGGGTGATGAAGCGCGGCACGACCTTTTCCGGATGCTGCCGCGGCCCGTAGTTGTTGAACGGCCGCACGATCACGATCGGCAGGTCATAGGTGACGTGGTAGCTGTACGCGAGCCGGTCTCCCCCGGCCTTCGTCGCGGCATACGGGCTCCTTGGCTCGAGAGCGTGCCGCTCGTCCATCGGGTCGGTCTCGGCGGTGCCGTACACCTCGCTCGACGAGATCAGGATGAACCTCTCGACGGGCGTTCGCCGGATCGCGTCGAGCAGGATCTGCGTTCCCTCCACGTTCGTCGTCACGAACTCCGATGCACCCTCCTCGATCGACTTCTCGACGTGGGACTCCGCAGCGGCGTTGACGATCACGTCGACCCCGTCGACAAGCTCGGAGACGAGCGAAACGTCGCGAACGTCACCATGGACGAACGAGAGCCGCTCGTGATCGAGAACGTCGGCAAGGTTCTCGAGGTTTCCGGCGTACGTCAGCGAGTCGAGCGACAGCACCTCGTAGTCGGTGTTCGCCAGCAAATGGCGAATCATGTTGGACGAGATGAACCCGGCGCCGCCGGTGACGAGTACGCGCTTCACGGTCGGCGGATCGTAGCCGCGGGGTACGAGGGGGTAAACGGGGCACCACTCGTCGCCACTTCAGATCCACTCACAGCTCGCGCTCGATCGCGTAGAGAGGTCTGCCCTCGACCTCTCGCTGGATTCGTGCGAGGTACTCGCCGACGAGCGCGAGCACGAAACCCTGGACGCCGAGCACGAAGATCACAGTGGCGCCGAGGAACAGTGGCCCGGGAAAGTCCGAATTCCCGATCCAGTACACGGCGCCGTAGATGACGAGGACAGCCGCCGCGAGAGTGCAGATGAATCCCAGCACGGCCCCGGCCCACTGGATCGGCTGGGGCCAGAAGCCCGCCAACACGTGAAGCGCAAGGCGCGTCAGGCGCAGCGGCGAGTAGCGCGATGCACCCTGGCGTGCGGCATGACCGACGTCGACCTCGATCACCGTCGCGCCGCCCGAGAGGATCAATGCCTTCGTGAACTTCTGCCGCCCGATCGAGCCGAGCATCGGCGTCACGACGCTCCGCCGGTAGGCGTTGAATGCGCAGCCGAAGTCGGAGATGTCCACGCGGGTGAAGCGCCGCAGCATCCCGTTGATCATCCGCGAGGGGAGCGTCCGCCCCCACGAGTCGTTGCGTACCGCTCGCCGGCCGCTGCCCACGTCGTAGCCCGCGTCGATCGCGGCGACGAGCTTCGGGATGTCCTCCGGGGGATTCTGGAGGTCACCGTCCATCGTCACGATGACGTCGGCCCGTGACCTGGAGAGACCCGCGTGCATCGCCGGGTGCTGGCCGAAGTTCCGCTTGAACTGGATCGCCCGGACGCGCGGATCCGATTCGTGAAGCTCGGTGAGAACGGCGAACGTGCCGTCGGTCGAGCCGTCGTCGACGTAGACGATCTCGAACGACCGGCCGAGTTCGACGAGGGCCGCGATCGTCCGCCGGTGAAGCTCCTGGAGCGACGTGACCTCGTTGAAGAGCGTGACGACGACCGAGAGCGCGGGCACCGCCGTTGGGTCACCCGCCGCTAGACCGTAGGGATGCGGCGTCGTCTCGATCATCGGATGCGGAGCGTAACGGCCAGCGCAGCGTGTGGCGACCCGATCCGCGAGTGCGGCCGTGTCCGACCCTTCCACGTGAGACCCCGTAGGGGCGAGGCGCATGCCTCGCCCGGGAGCGAGCGCAACCGCGACCGCCCCCGAAACAAACACGCGCAACGCACGAGACGCGACCCCGTAGGGGCGAGGCGCATGCCTCGCCCGGGAGTGAGCGCAACCGCGACCGCCCCCGAAACAAACACGCGCAACGCACGAGACGCGACCCCGTAGGGGCGAGGCGCATGCCTCGCCCGCGAGCCAACCGCGACCGCTCCACAACGCAATGTTCGAGACCCGCACTAGTCCGCGAGCCCGAGTCGTGCGTGCAGCCGCCGCAGCGGAGCGGGCGCCCACCAGTTCCACTCGCCGAGCAAGGCCATCAGGCTCGGGACGAGCAGAGCGCGAATGATCGTGGCGTCGAGCGCAACCGCCACAGCCGTGCCGACCCCGAGCTCCTGGATGAACGAGATCCCGGACGTTGCGAAGGTGCCGATCGCGACACAGAAGAGCAGCGCCGCGGCCGTCACGAGGCGCCCTGTCCGCTCGAGGCCGTCCGCGACTGCCTCGCGATTCGGGAGGCCGCGATCACGCCCCTCCTTGATTCGCGAGAAGAGGAAGATCGCGTAGTCGGTCGACAACCCGAAGGCGGTCGCGCAGAGGAGGATCGGCTGTGTCGATTCGAGGCCCGGAAGACCCTTCCCCCACTCGAACACCATCACGAGGATCCCGAAAGAGGCGCCGAGGGTGAGCACGTTCATGAGGAGCGACTTCAGCGGGAGGACGACCGAGCCGGTGAAGAGGAAGATCAGCGTGCACGTGGTCAGCGCCAGGATCGCGAGCGCCCACGGCAGGTGCGCACCGAGCGATGCCTGCTGATCGACGAAGCCGGCGGTCTGGCCGGTGACGCGTGCCTCCGGCAACTCCGCCCGTAGCGTCCGCACGAGTTGCTGCGACCGGTCGGAGAGCCCCTTCTCCGCGGGCAGAACGTCGAGCCGCCACAGGCCCGCCACTATTTCCTGCGGGGGCAGAACGGCAGCGACGCCTGGGGCGGAGGCGAGGCGCGCAGCGACCTCGGCCGAGGGCGCTGCGTCCATGATCGCCGTGATCGGCGCATAGCTCCCGCGGATGCCGTCTCGATCGAGCGCATCGGCCACCTGTCGCGCGCTCGCCGACGAGGGGAGCGTCGTCGAGTCGACGCCGACGAAGTGCACGCCGAACGCCGGGAGCGCAAGGACGATGAGGAACGTGGCAGAGATCGCGGCGATCCTCCCGGGCCTGCGCATCACCCACGCTGCGAGCCGTCCCCAACGCCCGCCGGACGGCACCTGCTGCAGCCGGGCCGGGGCGAGCGAGTCGATCCGCGGGCCGAGCCAGTAGAGGAAGGCGGGCAACGGCACGAGTGCGACGAGCCCGGCTGCGAGTGCGACGAGGACGCCCCCGAGGCCCATCGAGTAGAGGAACTGCTGTGGGAACACGAGCAGGCAACCCATGGAGGCCGCGACCGTGACGGCGCTGAAGAACACGGTGCGCCCGGCACTCCGCATCGTCGCGGCAAGCGCCTCGGGGCCGTGGCCGTGAATAGCAGCCTCCTCCCGCCAGCGCGAAACGATGAACAGCGAGTAGTCGATCGCGAGCCCGAGACCGAGACCGGTGACGAGATTGAGGGCGAAGACCGAGAGTGAGTGCACCTCGATCGCAATCCGGAGCCCGACGAAGGTGAGCGCGATCGCGCCGGCGCCGACGAGTGGAGGGAGGAACGCCGCAACGAGCCCTCGGAAGACCCAGAACGAGAGCAGGAAGACGAGCGGGAAGGCGATCAGCTCGGCGCGCCGGAGATCCTTCTGGATCGCCTCGGTCACCTGTCGGGAGGCGATCGCGCCTCCACCGAGGCGTACCTGCGGATCACCCGCAAAGGCCTCGATCAGCCTGTCTGCGGCGTCCTTCGACGCGTCGCCACCGCGCGCTTCGAGGAACACGAGAACGACCCCGTTTCGGTCGACGACCGTGCGCGCCACCGCGGGGTCCTGAGCGATCCTTGCTCGGGCTCGCTCGACCGCCGTCGGCCCTCCCGTGACGAGGGCGAGGACCCCCGGGTCGGCCTCGACGCCCGTCCTCTTCTCGACCTCGAGGCCCGCGAGCCTGCTCTCCGATGAGAGATCCGCGAACTGCGCCGACCCCGCGTCCATGCGGGGAATCACCGTACTCCCGGTCGCGAAGGCGACGACGACGATGCAGGCCGAGACGAGCGTGACCTCCCGTGCACGGGTCGCGATGAGATGGATCACGTGCCTAGAGAAGCAGCAGCGGCCCGGGTCCCGACGCAGTCGACGTCAAGACCCGGGCCGCCGGGCAAGGGGTCAGGCAGGATCGGCGAGGGGCGAGAGTGCCTCGCTCTCCGTCGCCTCCTCGCGGCGAGCGCTCGGGATCGCGAACGCAGCCACCGCGCCCAGACCGACGACGATCGCACCGATCCACAGGGCCGGCTTCGCCCCATCGACGAACGTCTGCCCTGTCTCGTAGCCGCCGAAGCGGGCAAAGACGGATGCCAGAACCGCGACCCCGAAGACGCCGCCGAGCTCACGGATTGCGTTGTTCGCCCCGGATGCCTGGCCCTCTCGGTCCCGCCGCACCGACGAGAGCACGAGATTTGCCATGGGGGTGAAGAACAGCGCCATACCGACGCCCGCGAGGATGAACGGGACGACGAGCGAGCTGTACGGCGTCGTGGGCTCGGTCAGAAAAGCGATCCAGCCGAGCGCGACTGCCTGCAGCGTCAGGCCGATGCTGAGAATTCGCTTGGGGTTGACCCTGTCGGACATCGCGCCGGCGAACGGAGCGATGAACATGGGCGCCAGTGTCCACGGGAGGATGCGAAGGCCGGAGCTGAGCGGGGAGTAGCCCTGCACCGTCTGGAAGAACTGCGTCAACAGAAAGATCGAACCGAACATCCCGAAGAACATGAAGAGCGAGGCGAGATTCGCGAGTGAGAATGCCATGTTGCGGAAGAACTTCATCGGCAGCATCGGTGCCGGAGCCTGCAGCTCCCACGCGACGAACGCGGCGACGAGAACGCCGCCGAGACCGAGCGCGGTGAGGATCTCGGGGCTCGTCCAGCCCAGTTCGTTCCCGCGGATCAAGCCCCAGACGATCCCGAACATTCCCGCGCTGACGAGTCCCACGCCAGGGAGGTCGAGCTTGGCGCCGGGACCGTGGCTCTCGTTGAGCCGGAGCAGCGCGAGCGGCACGAGCAGGATTCCGATCGGGACGTTGAGCCAGAAGATGTACTGCCAGGAGAAGCCCTCGACGACGGCTCCGCCGACGACCGGGCCGAAGGCGATCGCAAGGCCGCCGATCGCACCCCACGCACCGAGCGCGAGCCCGCGCTTCGCAGGCGGGACAGAGGCCGAGAGGATCGTCAGGGTGAGGGGCATCACGATCGCGCCGCCGAGCCCCTGCACAGCCCGCGCGATGTTGAGGACATCGACGTTCGGCGCAAGCGCCGCCGCCACCGAAGCGAGGGTGAAGATGGCAACGCCGATCGCGAACATTCGGCGCCGCCCGAAGCGGTCACCAAGTGCCGCCCCCGTGAGGAGGAAGACGGCGAAAGTGAGCGTGTAGGCATTGACGGTCCACGAGAGATCCTCGAGGGACGCGTTCAGATCGGTCCGGATCACCGGAATCGCGGTCGAGACGACGAGGTTGTCGAGAGAGACCATGAACAGCGCGATCGAGGTGATCGCGAACGTCCAGAGGGTCTTGCTTCGTGCGGTCATTGTCGGTGTCTGCCTTTCGTGGTTTGCATTTTGCTTGTGATTAGTCACTTACTACGTGGTCAAAAAAAGAAGAAGCTACTCGGTCATGCCCGTCTGGCAACCCTCGATGAGTCGGCTCGACCACGGCTCGGGGCGAGTGAACGACTCCATCGCCATCAGGATCGTCAGCATCGCGCCCTTCGAGAAGAACGTGCTCACGGCCTCCGGCGACTCGCCCGAGACGCGCTCGGCAAGATCGACGAGATCCCGCCAGGCCGCCCGAACGACCTCGCAGATCTCGGGGTCGTCGCACGAGGCCCAGCACTTGAGCATGAGCATCAGTCGATCGCGATCGGCCATGACCGACTCGTATGCGCCGCCCATCGCGTGCAGCGCATCCATGCCAGTCTTCCCGCGTGATGCCTCGGCGAACACCTGGTAGAGATCGTCGATCGTGCGCCTGGATGTTGCGAGATAGAGCTCCTTCTTCGTGCCGAAGAGGCGAAAGAGGTACGGCTGCGAGATGCCGGCCATCCGCGCGATGTCGTCGGTCGAGGCGCCATGCAGCCCTTTACGCGCGAACTCGTGCGTCGCCGCATCGAGCACGGCGACACGGCGTTCGTCAGCGGTCTGGCGAGGAGCGGCTGTACTCATAGTAGTGAGTATTCACTTACAATGACCACTTGTCAAGTGGTCGTGCGGAGCTCTCAGGCGAAGCGTGCGAGCGCCTGCGCGACCCGGTCGCACTCGGCCTCGGTCATCGTCGTCGCAAAGGGCAGTGCAAGGGCGCGCGCAAAGGCTCTGTCGGCACCGGGGAACGGGCCCTGGTCGCGATACGCACCAAGATGGTGGAGCGCGTACGTCCCGATCTGCACCTCGATCCCCTCGGCCCGCAGAGCAGTGAGCGCCTCGTCGCGACGGTCGAGCTGAACGACGTACGCCTGCCAACCGTGCCGATCGCCCGCGGCGGCCGACGGAGTCAGCACCAGGTCCTCGAGGCGCTCGGTGTACCACCCTGCCACGCGCTCGCGCGCGCTGAGCAGCTCCTCGAGGCGCTCGACCTGGGGGATCCCGATCGCGCAGAGCAGGTCGGGGATGCGGTAGTTGAGGCCCGGCTCCGGGATGTCGTAGCCGCCGCTCGTGACGATCCCGTGGTGGCGGAAGCGACGGATCGCCTCTGCAAGCACGGTATCGCCGGTCGTGACTGCTCCTCCCTCTCCCGTCGTGACGATCTTGCGCGGATGGAAGGACAGGCAGCCCATGACGCCGAGCGACCCGCAGGACGCGCCGCGATAGCGCGCGCCGAGGGCACCAGCCGCGTCCTCGACGAGCGCGACCTCGCGGGGGACGGCCGCCCGCAGCTCCTCCCACGGAACAGGACGCCCGAACAGGTGCACCGCGATCACGGCCTTCGTGCATGGCGTCACGGCGTCGGCCACGAGAGCGATGTCGAGATTGAAGGTGTCCGGGTCGATGTCGACGATCACCGCCCGCCCGCCGCAGAGCTCGACGGCGTTCGCCGTTGCGGGGAACGTGTAGGCGGGGACGATCACCTCGTCGCCCGGGCCGATCCCGAGCGCCATCATCGCGAGGTGCAGCGCCGCCGTCCCCGAGGAGACGGCGACCGCGTCAGACGTGCCGCACGCGCCTGCAAGCGCGCACTCGAATTCGCCGACCTTCGGGCCCATCGTCAGCATCCCGGTGGCGACGACTTCTGCAACGGCCGCCAACTCGGCTTCGCCGACGTCGGGACGCGCGAGGCGGATGGGCTCGGTCACGTACCGGTAGGGCGGTTCGTCCTGAACCAGTCGATCGTGCGCTCGAGCCCTTCGTCGAGCTCGACCCTTGCCTCGAAGCCGAGGAGCTCACGCGCCTTACCCATGTTCGGGATCCGAAGCTCGACGTCGACGTAGTCGAGCGGGGTGAACACGATTTCGCCTGTCGCGCCGGCGATGACCTTGATCCGCCGCGCAAGGTCGTAGATCGTCACGGCCGAGCGAGCATTGCCGATGTTGAAGCTCTCCCCCACCGCGTTCGGATGCTCGAGGCCGAGCAAGGTGCCGTGAACCATGTCGTCGACGTAGCACCACGCGCGAATCTGCGAGCCGTCGCCGTGGATGGTCAGGTCTCGCCCGTCGAGTGCGGCCTCGATGAAGGCGCGGATGGCACCGCCGCCGACCTGGCCCGGGCCGAAGATGTTGAAGGGACGCACCGAAACGGTGGGAAGATCGAACTCGGCGTGGTAGGCGTGCGACATGTGCTCGCCGGCGAGCTTTGAGACGGCGTACGCCCAGCGCGCCTCGCCAACGGACCCGATCGAGGTCACCTGGCCCTCGCCGACGTTGAATGCGTGCGCCCCGAACACCTCGCTCGTCGAGAACTCGACCACCCGCTCGATCGTGTCCTGCGTCGCGAGGGCCGCCTCGAGAGCGTTGTAGGTGCCGATCATGTTCACTCGCATCGTGCGAACCGGGCTCGCGAGCACGGTGTCGACCCCTGCGATTCCCGCGGCGTGGACGATGTGGGTCGCGCCCTTCATCGCCTCGGTCAGGCCCGCCAGGTCGAGGACGTCGCCGTTGATGAAGTGGAAATTGGGATGCTCTCCGAGATCGGTGCCCGAGAGGACGTCACGGTGAAGGTTGTCGAACGCGATCACCTCGTTGTCATCGACTAGCCGATGCGCGAGCGTCGTGCCGATGAAACCGGCGCCGCCCGTGATCAGAATCCTCTTTCCGCTCAGAGCCACGCGGCGAGTCTAGCGGCGGCAGCAAGGCGGCATCGTCTATCGAATCGACCACGCTGCTCGAGAATCGTTCATCTAGCATCGTTCCCCAGTGAAGACTGTTCTCTTCGTCGGCGCCGGGCGCCATCAGCGGCGCGCGATCCTGCAGGCGCGTGACCACGGCATCCTCGCCGTGTCCATCGACCTCGAGGCCGGTGATCGCGTCGAGGCGGCTGCGCGGCACCTCGATGTCGGGGTCTTCCCGTGAGCTGCGTGTTCGATCTCGCGCACTACGCGGAGATCATCGCGGCGGCGCAGGCAGGCGGCTACCGCTTCGCGCACTTCGAGGGCTCGCCGGCCGAGGGCTCGGTGATCCTTCGCCACGACGTCGACCTCTCACTCGACGCGGCGGTGCGAATGGCCGAGGTCGAGCATGACGCCGGGGCAAGTGCAACGTACTGCCTGATGACGGAGTCAGTGTTCTACAACCTCCACTCGACCGAGGGAGCTGCTGCAACGAGCCGCCTCCGCGAGCTGGGTCACCGGGTCGCGCTGCATGCCGTGTACCCACGCGCTCCGAACAATGACCTCTTCGATCCGGTTGTCGCCTGGCACAACCCCGACCCCGAGTACATGCGCGCCCCGCTCGCGGACGGCCGAATCAACGCAATGCAAGATCCGTGGTTCGACCCGGCCACGTATCGCTCCGACTCGAACCAACACTGGCGCTACGGCTGCCCGCACGACGACCTGCGGGGAGGCGCGTTCCCCTGGCTGCAGCTCCTCATCCACCCCGAGATCTGGGCGTATCCGGGCGAGACGATGGGTCAGACGATGCGGGCGATGCTGGACGCCGAGGAGGTGCGCCGGATGCAGCAGCTTGCCGGCGACCGAATCGATCTTTCATGACCGGCTCCCGCGATCGCGGCGGCCCGCCGCAGCCGGCCGCCGCGGTAGGCGGCACACTGGTACGAACGTGGCCCTGAAACCGATCACCGTCGTCGTCACAGCCGCGGGCGCTCCGGGCACTGCCGCGCTCCTTCGTGGACTCCGCGAGAACGGGGAGCGCGAGGTGCGGCTCGTCGGCACCGACAAGTCCGAGCGATCGGTCGGCCGACATCTGTGCGATGCGTTTCACCTGGTACCTCCGGGTGCAGATTCCGGGTTTGCGGATGCGATCCGCACCGTCATCGAGCGGGAGGGCGCTGACTGCGTCCTCCCTCAGTCTTCGTTCGACCTGACGGCCCTTTCCGCCCACCGCGACACGTTCTCCGTGCCGGTGCTCGTCTCGAAACCCGACGCGATCTTCCGCTCGAACGACAAGGCCGAGACCTACGAGTTCCTCCACCGCCTCGGCCTGCCCGCGCCGGCGTTTCGCCGGGTCAACGGTGGCGTGGAGGTCGAGGCTGCTGCCCACGAGCTCGGCTACCCCGACGTTCCCGTGTGTTTCAAGCCAGTGTTCTCGTCCGGCTCGCGCGGATTCCGGATCCTCGATCCAACGGTCGATCGCGCCCATCAACTACTGAACGAGCGCCCGGGCTCCGTCGCCATGCGGCTGGAGGAGGCGGTCGAGCTGCTGCCGGCCGAGGGAGGGCCAGACCTGCTCGTGATGGAGGTCGCAACCGGTGGTGAGCGGACGATCGACGGCATCGCGGACGGCAAGCGGATCTTGCTCGGCCACGCGAAGACGCGCGAGGCGATGCGAGCCGGGCTCGCCATGTATTTCGTCACGCTCGACGACGCCGCTCTGATGGACGTCGCGAACCGCATCGTTGCCGAGCTCGGGATCGAGCACTTCTTCAATATCCAGCTCGTGGGCGACTACGTGATCGAGATCAATCCGCGAATCTCGACGATCATCTATCAGACGGAAGCGAACATCCCCTACCTCGGCGTGAAGCGAGCGCTCGGCGAGATCACGGCCGAGGAGCTCGTGGCCCTGCGAGCGAAGATCCGGCCCGGACGAACGGCGCTGCGCTTCTTCGACCAGCTCGAGTGGGACGCCTGAGCGAAGGGGCTGGCGTGACGACCATCCCTAACCCCCACCCGCCCAGGGGACAGGCACAGGCACCGTACCACGGGAGGGGTGACGTGTCCGTGTCGGGAATGCACCAGTTGTGAGCCAGTCGACCCAGGGGATGGACGGCGCGGGCGACGAGACCTTTCAACGCGACGAATCCGCTGTGGCAACCCCCGGTTCCGCCGGCGGCCGGCCACTCCGCGTCACGCTCTGCCCGATCAACACGGCCGGTGTCCCGTGGGCCATCGCGCAGGCACTCCGGGGGCGAGGTGTCGATGCAAGGCTCGTCGTCTTTTCGCGCTACACCCTTCACCCGGAGGCCGACATCTCCCTCGATCGCTCCGGCGGATTCGCGCGCAAGCAGGCGACGCAGTGGGCGGCGCTCGCCCGTCTCCTCCCCCGGACGGACGTCTTTCACTTCATCTTCGGCCTCACGCTTGTCCCGCAGTCGCTCCAGTTCCCGATTCTGAGCCTGACCCGCAAGAAATCCGTCATGCACTACCTCGGATCGGACATCCGCGGCAAGACCCCACAGCAGCTGGCGTCCGGGAAGAAGGCCGGGGCCGAGATCGTCGGGAGCTACGACGCGATTCGCTGGGTCCCCGAAGCGAACGTCATCCCACCCGGCATGGATCTCTCGAGCATCGACCCCACGCCACCCTCGGACCGAGCGCGCCCGGTCATCCTGCACGCTCCCTCGTCACGCGGCCGCAAGGGCACGGACCACGTGATTGCGGCCGTCGAAGGGCTGGACGCTGATCTCGAGATCGTCGAGGGACTTCATCACGTCGAGGCCTTCGAGCGCTACCGGAACGCCGACATCGTCGTCGACCAGCTCAATGCCGGGTGGTACGGGCTCTTCGCGATCGAGTGCATGGCGCTCGGCAAGCCTGTCGTCTCGTTCCTGCGCGAGGAGGCGGTCCGGCGCACCGAGGAGGCTTTCGGGACACCCGTACCGATCGTCTCGGCCACCGCAGAGACGCTTCGCGAGCAACTGCGCCCGCTCGTTGCCGATGCCACGGAGCGCCGGAGGCTCGGGGTGGCATCGCGGGCCTACGTCGAGCTCGTTCACGACCAGGAACGGATCACCGACCGCCTCCTCGACATCTACGCTCGCCTCTGATGGCGCTCTCCGGCCAGCTCAGTCGGCTCGGCAAGCAGTCTGCGATCTACGGCCTCGGCGGCCTCGTATCGCGGATCCTCGCCGTTCTCCTTCTGCCGCTGTACACGCGTTACCTCTCACGGGGCGACTACGGCAAGATCGAGACGCTCGTCGCACTCGTCACCGTCCTCGCCATCATCCTCCGCTTCGGCATCTCGGCGGCGTTCTTCCGGTTCTACTTCGACGCCGACGACGAAGAGGGGCGCCGGCTCGTGCTGCGCACGTCGTTCTGGTTCACGATGACGATGGCGACGATCGGTCTCGCGCTCGTCGTCGCGCTCGCGGCACCGATCTCCGAATGGCTGTTCGGCGACGCCGGCTCGGCGAACCTCGTCCGCGCAAGCGCGGTCGCGCTCTGGGCGCTGATGAATTACGAGCAGATGACATCGCTCTTCCGGGTCGAGGAGCGGCCGGTGGCATTCGTGATCGCAAGCCTCACCAACATCGCGTTGACGATCGGCGGGACCGTGCTCCTCGTCGTGGTGCTCGACAAGGGGCCTCTTGGCGTCATCGTCGGCAACTTCACCGGGACGCTCATCGTCTACCTGGCCCTCCTCGGCTTCCGGCGTGAGCAACTCGGGCTCCAGGTCGACAGGGGGCTCCTCCGCCGGATGAACCACTTCGGGATGCCGCTCGTCCCATCGGCTCTGCTGCTCTGGGTGACGAACTTCAGCGACCGCCTCTTCCTCGTCAAGCTCACCGATACGAGCGAAGTGGGGCTCTACTCCGTCGGGGTGCGCGTGGCGTCCGCGATGGTGCTTCTCCTGACGGCGTTCAGGACGGCATGGCCCGCCTTCGCCTACTCGATCAAGAGCGACGAGGAAGCCAAGCGCACCTACGCCTGGGTGCTGACGTACCTCGTCGTCCTCACGACCTGGGTCGCGACCGCGTTGACGTTGCTCTCGCCATGGCTCGTCGAGTGGCTGACCGCTCCGAAGTTCGAGAGCGCCTCTCGCGTTGTCGGCCCACTCGCTTTCGCAGCGGTCTCGTTCGCCGGTTTCATCGTGCTCTCGATCGGCATCGGAAGAGCACGCCGCACCCAGTTCAACTGGGTCGTCACCGGAGTGGCCGCGGTCGTCAACGTGACGCTCAATCTCATCCTGATCCCGATCTACGGGATGATGGGCGCCGCAATCGCGACCGTCGCCGCCTACAGCGTGATGTTCGTCGGCATGGCCTGGTGGGCCCAGCGGATCTTCCCCTGCCCGTACCAGTGGCGCCGCGTTCTGACCGCCGTCGTGGCGGGCATCGCTCTCGCCTCGCTGGGGAAGGTCATCGGCGCCGACCTTCCCCTTTGCGTCGGCCTCATCCTCCTCTATCCATTCGTGCTGTTTCCGGCCGGCTTCTACCTTCCAGCCGAGCGCAAGCGCCTACGCTCGCTCATGGCTCGCGCGTGACGTGCGAGCGTCGCGTCTCGCGGCACTCGCCACTGAACGGTTCGACGGACGGCCGGTACAGCTGGAATGTTCGGAGCCACCCCGCTACGGCGGTGCGTCGAGCCCGGCAGCGCGAATGCCCGCAACGGCGAGCGCCTCGTCGACGTCACCCGCAAGGCCGCTGACACCGACCGCACCGACGCGCTCCTCGCCACTGAGCACCGCGACGCCACCGAGGAAGAAGCTGAAGAAGGGATCGAAGCTGGCGAGCTCGGTCGGCGCGGTCCCGACCTTCGCGGCGAGCTGTCGCGTCGTCAGCGCGTCGCTCCGTGCGGCCGTGTAGGCCTTGCGATGCGCGTTGAGGTAGGTGTCGCGCGCGGCACCGGTCATCGCGACCGAGGCAACGATCTCTCCGTGCGCGTCGACGACGACAGCGGAAACCGGACCCTCGGCAACGTCCATCACACCACGAAGAAGGGTGAGCGCCTGCTCGTGCGTCACGTCGACCACCTCGAGTACGCCATCGACACCATCATTCCACGTCTGCTGCCTCGACATATCTACGATGGCGCAATGGCAGTCTTCGAGCGCACCAACCTATCGAACGGCATTCGCGTCCTGACCGCGCCGATGCCGCAGGCGCAGTCGGTCTCCTGCTTCGTGATGTTCGCGGCCGGTGCCCGTTACGAGACCGCGGATATCGGCGGCATCGCGCACTTCGCCGAGCACATGTTCTTCAAGGGCACGACGCGGCGGCCGACAGCCCGTGACATCGCGACCGAGATCGACGGGATCGGTGGCGAGTTCAACGCGTTCACGGGAAAGGAGTACACGGGGTACTACGTCAAGTGCGCGGCCGGAACCCGTGACGTCGCGCTCGACGTGCTCGTCGACATGCTGAGGAACTCACTGCTCGACCCGGAGGAGATCGAGCGCGAGAAGGGGGTCATCGTCGAGGAGATGAACATGTACCACGACACACCGCGCGACTTCATCGGCGGCGTCTACGAGAGCCTGCTCTACGGCGACCAGCCGCTCGGACGGGACATCATCGGCACGAAAGAGACGGTCCGCGCCGCCACGCGGGAGACGTTCACGTCGTTCATCGACCGCTGGTACCGCCCGGAGCGAATGGTCATCGGGCTCGGCGGCAAGATCGGCGACGGGCTGACCGACCGCCTCGAGGAGCTGCTCGGATCGATCGAGCCACGCGAGACGGGGGATCCCGAGCCCGTCGTCATCCCCGCGAACGGATCCGCCGTCAAGGTGCACACGAAGCAGTCCGATCAGGCGCACATCATCCTCGGCGCGCGCAGCTACCCGCTCGGCCACCCCGACCGGTACGCGCTGCAGCTGCTCGCGACCGTGCTCGGGGGCGGCATGTCGTCGCGGCTCTTCACCGAGGTGCGCGAGCGCCGGGGACTCGCCTACTACGTCTTCGGGACGAACTCGAGCTACGTCGACGCGGGCTCGCTCTACGCGCAGGCGGGCGTCGACATCGACCGTATCGACGATGCCGTCACGACGATCGCCCGCGAGTTGCGCCTCATCGCCGAAGAGCCCGTACCCGCAGCGGAGCTCGAGAAGGCCCGTGCGTTTGCCAAGGGCCGGTTCGTGCTCGGACTCGAGAGTCCGCACGGCACGATCATGTTCGGCCTGCGCCGGGAGGTGCTGCAGGGAAGTGCCGAGGAGCCCGAGGAGGTGCTCGCCGGACTCGACGCCGTCACCGGCGAGGACGTCCAGCGCGTCGCGCAGGACGTCGTCGGGAAGCAGCTGAAGCTCGCGGTGGTCGGCCCGTTCGACGACGCCGATCGCTTCGAACGGCTGCTCTCTCCCGCCTGAGGGGCGCCGGCCCGGGCATCAGGCGAGCAGCGACTCGAAACAGAGGCTGAGAGGATCGTCGCGATACGGCGGGAAGGGTGGGATTCGACGAAACCCGAAGCCCCGGTAGAGCGCGATCGCCGCCGTCTGGTCGACGCCGGTCTCGAGACGAAGCACGCCCACCCCGCATGAGCGGGTGTGCTCCGCAAGACGCTCGAGCACAGCCCGCCCGAGGCCGAGTCGCCTGAACCGGGGGCGCACCCACATCCGCTTGACCTCGCCGTACTCGGCCTCGACCAACTGAACGCCGCCGCAGGCTGCCGGGACTCCGTCGACCCGCGCGACGAAGAACACCACTCGCTCCTCGAGCAACCGCTCGACGGAGTAGCCGTGGCGGCTGTCGGCCGGATAGCGCGCCGCGAGATGATCCTCGAGCTCTGTTACGAGGGCTGCGGCATCGAGCGAGTCAGGCGCCTCTCGTGCGACGGTGATCTCCAGCGGCCTGCCTCCTCGCTAGTCCTCGGCAGGCGCCTGCGTGGCACGTTCGGCGAGCTCGGACACGACGGACGGGTCGGCGAGCGTCGTCGTGTCACCCAGCGAGCGGTTCTCGGCGACGTCGCGCAGCAGGCGGCGCATGATCTTGCCGGAGCGCGTCTTCGGTAGCTCGGGCGTGAAGACGATGTTCGCCGGCTTCGCGATCGCACCGATCTTCTGGGCTACGTGGTTGCGCAGCTCCTCGAGCATCTCGACCGACGGCCCCTCATTGCCCTTCAGCGTCACGTAGGCGACGATCGCCTGCCCCGTGGTCGGGTCGGCACGACCACAGACGGCAGCCTCGGCGACCTTCGGATGATCGACGAGCGCGGACTCGACCTCGATCGTCGAGAGACGGTGCCCCGAGACGTTCATCACGTCGTCGACCCTGCCGAGGAGCCAGAAGTCGCCGTCCTCGTCGATGCGGGCGCCGTCGCCCGCGAAGTAGTGCCCAGGAAAGCGCGTCCAGTAGGTCTCGCGGAATCTCGCGTCATCGCCGTAGATCCCACGGGTCATCGCCGGCCACGGCTTCTCGATCACGAGGTAGCCACCCCCTTGCTCGACCCGCTCGCCCTGCTCGTTCAGGACCGCCGCCTCGACCCCGGGGAACGGCCGACTCGCGGAGCCTGGCTTCGTCGTTGTCACACCGGGAAGAGGGGTGATCAGCACCATCCCTGTCTCGGTCTGCCACCAGGTGTCCACGATCGGGCAACGCTCGCCACCAATGTGCCGGTGGTACCACATCCACGCCTCGGGGTTGATCGGCTCCCCGACCGAGCCGAGCAGCCGAAGCGACGAGAGGTCGTGTGCCGCGGCGTGCTCGTGCCCCCATTTCATGTGCGCCCTGATCGCCGTCGGCGCGGTGTAGAGGGTCGTGACGCCGTAGCGCTCGATGATCTCCCACCAGCGCTCGTGGTTCGGGAAGTCCGGCGTCCCCTCGTACATCACCGATGTCGCGCCGTTGCACAGCGGCCCGTAGACGATGTAGCTGTGGCCGGTGATCCAGCCGATGTCCGCCGCGCACCAGAAGACGTCCGTCTCGGGCTTGAGGTCGAAGATCAGGGAATGCGTCGTTGCGACACCGACGAGGTAACCGGCGGTCGTGTGCACTATCCCCTTGGGGCGAGCCGTCGTCCCCGAGGTGTACATCAGGAAGAGCAGATCCTCGCTGTCCATCGGCTCGCACGGGCACGACGCCGGATCGTCGGAGACGTCGAGCTCGTGGTACCACCTGTCACGGCCCTCCGTCATCGGCACGTCGTTCCCTGTCCGGCGAACGACGAGCGAGGCCCGCACGCCGGGTGACGCAGCCATCGCCTCATCCGCGACGACCTTCAACGGCACCGGTTTACCCCGTCGCCACGCCTCGTCTTGCGTGACGAGCACCTCGCACCCCATGTCGTTCATCCGGTCCGAGAGCGAGTCGGCAGAGAAGCCGCCAAAGATGACGGTATGCGGTGCGCCGAGCCGCGTGCACGCGAGCATCGCCACCGCGAGCTCGGGCACCATCCCCATGTAGATGGCAACGGCGGTCCCCTTGCCGACCCCGATCTCCTTCAGGGCATTCGCCATCGAGACGACGTCGCGCTGTAACTCGGCATAGGTGATCGTCCGCGTCTCGCCCAGTGGCTCGCCTTCCCAGTGGTAGGCGACCTTGTGACCGAGGCCCGCCTCGACATGGCGGTCGACGCAGTTGTATGCGACGTTCAGCTTGCCGCCGAGATACCACTGCGCGTTCGGCAGCTCCCACCGGGAGAGCTCGGAGAACGGCTCGAACCAGGCAACGCGCTCACGGCCGTTTCGCTCCCAGAACGACTCGGAGGGCTCGTCGTACACGTCAGCGTGTGCGTTCGCCTCTGCCGCGAACGCGGCGGTCGGCGGGAATCGTCGCACCTCTTCGGACAGCGTCTCGATCGTCTGCTCACTCATGGCCTAGACCTCCAGGTCGTACGGGAACCGTGTCAATACCTCGCAGCCGTCTTCGGTTACGAGCACGAGATCTTCGAGCCGCACGCCACCGATCGACGGCTCGTACAGACCCGGCTCGAGCGTGATGACGTCACCGGCGAGCAACGGGCCGGCGGGTAGGAGCCCCATGTAAGGGCCTTCGTGCACCTCGAGCCCTACTCCGTGCCCGAGCCCGTGGAAGAAGCCGTTGTTCAGCGCCTTCCCCGGGGTCTTCGTGCGCTGGGTCGGATAGCCGGCACCCTCGTAGACATCACAGACGGTGTCGAACACGGCCCGGCACTCCACGCCCGCGCGCACGAACGCGGTGGCGGTGGCAAGCGCCTCGCTCGTCGTCCGATGCCATTCGCGGACCTGATCGGAAACCGGCCCGGCCGCGACGGTGCGCGTCATGTCGGCGAAGCAGGAGGACATGTCATCACGGGGCCAGAGGTCGAACACGACCGGGGCACCGAACGGGATCGGGCCGTGACCCATATCGTGCCCGGCTGCACCTTGCGGCCCCGGTGCGACCACGAACTCCTCGGCAGTACAGCCGTGTCCGGCAAACACCATCGCCATCGCCGCCTTGACGCGCTCGACCGTGAGCGCGTCGCCGTCGAGCCAGAGCACGCCGTCGTTGTCCTCCGCCTCTCGCATCATCGCGATGCCGGCTGCAAGACCCGCCTCGGCGGCGCGTTGAGCCCTGCGGATGCCCTCGAG
This sequence comes from uncultured Thermoleophilia bacterium, assembly GCA_963699795.1. Taxonomy (GTDB): domain Bacteria; phylum Actinomycetota; class Thermoleophilia; order Gaiellales; family Gaiellaceae; genus Gaiella. The sequence continues at coordinate 158,998 of CAVOVG010000001.1, read as the reverse complement.
TTGCGGTCCTGACTTGACTCGCCGTCGCGCATCGAACGTCGGCTGATCGACGATCAGATCGATCCCCGCGAGCCTGACACGGTCGAGGTGACCGCTCGGAAACGCGTGCGGGACAACTGCGCGCGCAAGCCCGGCGTGGACGCAGGCCCGGGCGACCCACTCGAGATGGATCTCGTGATAGCCGAGGCCTTGAGCTCGCAGCTCGTCGATCCCGATCTCCTCGAGCGAGTGAACCGTCACGTCGAGACCGAGGCCTCCGATTCTCGGCGCCTCCATCGACCCGACGTAGACGTGCCGGGCGCCCTCGTGCTCGAGGTAGACGAACGGGTCGGGAACGCCGAGCGGGATCTCGTTGCGCATCTCCGGTGAGCGGAATGTGTCGCCGATGATCAGGACGTCGCTCATACCCGGAATCCTATGCCGTGACCCGTCGGGGCGCTGTCGCTTGTGCACCTGCACGCTCTGCGAACCGGGCGCGTCGCCGGATCGGTAGGTTCCGGTTGTGGACGAACTCGGGACACTCCGCGAGCGGCTCGCGGAGATATCTGATCTCGGCCGCGCGGCCGGAGTGCTCGGTTGGGAGCAGCGTGTGTCGATGCCGCCCCTCGGCACGCCCTCACGTGCCGACTCGCTCGCGACGCTCGGCCGGATCATCCATGATCGGTTCACCGACCCCGAGGTCGGCCGTCTTCTCGAACGGCTCGCACCACTCGAGGAGTCGCTGCCGTACGACTCCGACGACGCGAGCCTGATCCGCGTCACCCGGCGCGACTGGGAGAAGGCGCGGCGGGTGCCGACGGAGCTCCGGGTGGAGATGACACGAGCGGCCGCGAGCGGCCACCACGCGTGGGTCGAGGCACGGAAGAACGACGACTTCGCTTCCTTCCTGCCATATCTCCGAACGAATGTCGAGCTCAAGCGGCGCTACATCGCCTGCTTCGAGCCCGCGGACCTCCCATACACCGCGCTTCTCGACGACTACGAGCCGGGGATGACGACGACGGAGGTGCGCGACGTGTTCGCCGTTCTCCGCCCGGCACTCACCGAACTCGTCCGCACCGCGCCCGAGGTCGACGCGTCCTTCCTCCACGGCGCCTTCGACCCGGATGCACAGCGCCGCTTCGCTGAGCGGGTCGTCGGGACGCTCGGGTTCCAGGAGGGAGCGTGGCGCCTCGACCCGACCGCGCACCCGTTCTGCACGTCGTTCTCGAATCGGGATGTGCGACTGACGACGCGGTATCGGCCGGACGACCTCGAGTCGGTGTGGTCGACGCTGCACGAGGCCGGCCACGGCCTCTACGCCCACGGGATCGCCGACTCGCTGATGCGCACGCCGCTCGGCGGAGCACCGTCGCTTGCGATCAACGAGTCGCAGAGCCGGACGTGGGAGAACCTCGTCGGTCGCTGCCGCCCGTTCTGGCTGCATTGGTACGGGCCGCTTCAGGAGACGTTCCCGGAGCAACTCGGACATGTCGCGCTCGACGATTTCGTCCGCGCGATCAACCGCGCCGAGCCGGGCCTGATCCGGGTCGATGCCGACGAGACGACGTACTCGCTGCACATCATCCTTCGCTTCGAGCTGGAGCAGGAGCTGATCGACGGCACCGTCGACCTCGAGGATCTACCGGAGATCTGGAAGGTACGAATGAAGGAGTTCCTCGGTCTCGACGTTCCGTCCGACACGGACGGGGTTCTCCAGGACGTGCACTGGTCCGGCGGGGGAATCGGGTACTTCCCAACCTATGCCCTCGGCAACGTCGTCTCGCTGCAGATCTGGGCGAAGGTGAGGGAGGCGATCCCCGACCTCGACGATCAGATGGCCGCGGGCGAGCTGCTCGGCCTCTCCGACTGGCTGCGGGACAACCTCTACGCACACGGCCGCAAGCTGACGCCGAAGGAGACGCTGGCCCGCCTGACCGGGTCGGATGTGATCGACCCTCAGCCGTACCTCGCCTATCTCGGCGACAAGATGGCCGCTCTCTCTACGTGAACCCACTCGGCGAGCACGAGCGCACGGCGATTCGCGAGGTCTTCGCAGCCCTCGAGCGCGACGTGCCGATCCTGCTCGAGCTCGGCCCGGCGGAGGCGCCCGTAACCGTGCTCGCCGGAGGGCGCGAGATCGACTTCGGTGACGAGACACGGGTGCTGCTCGAGCAGCTGGCCGCGCTCTCCGATCGCATCGATCTGACGGTGGACGAGCTCGAGACACCGGGGCGATGGCCGAAGACGACCGTCGGAAGATCGCTCGCGTATCACGGTCTCCCGTGGGGGTACGAGCTCACGACGATGGTCGGGGCGATCGCAGAGGCCGGCCGGGCGGCATCCTCGCTCTCGCCCGCATCTCTCGAAGCGCTCGCCGCCCTCGAGCACGATGTCTCGCTCGAGGTGTTCGTCACCCCGACCTGACCGCATTGCCCGCCGGCCGTGTTGCTGGCGTACCGCTGCGCACTCGCCTCCGATCGCGTCTCCGCTGCAGCGGTCGAGGCAACCGAGTTCGCGGTCGCAGCCGACCGACACGGCGTCGTCTCGGTGCCTGCAGTCGTGGCGAACGATCGCCTCGCCTGGGTCGGCACCGTACCCGAGGCGGCGTTCGTCGAGCACCTCGCCCGGGTCGCGAACACGCTCCCGTAGACTCGTATCGTGGATGCTCTCTCGCGCGCTCACGTGATTCTCGAGGAAGTAGCCCAGCGCACCCTCGCGGAGATTCCCGACGGCGCAGTGCTCTTCGACGCGCACACGCACCTCGGAGACGACATCGACGGCATGCGTGGCAGGCCCGACGAGATGCTCGCGATGTTCGACAGCGTGGGGATCACCGGCTCCTTCACCTTCTGCCTCGACGAGCCCGATCGGGTGCCGTCGTTCACGGCCGCCAACGACCGCACGCTCGCCTACGCCGCCGAGAGCCCCGAGCGCATCGTCCCCTTCGTTCGACTGGACCTCGACGAGAAACCGATCGAGGAGGCGACTCGCTGTCTCGACCTCGGCGCACGCGGGATCAAGCTGCACCCCCGTGCGCAGAAGTTCTCGGTCGGGGACAAGCGCCTGGACGCCGTCTTTGCGCTCGCCGTCGAGCGCGACGTGCCGATCCTGATCCACGGCGGTCGCGGCCTGCCTCCGATCGGAGACCATCTGGCCTCGCTCGTCGATCGCTTCGCGGACGTGCGCCTGATCATCGCCCACGCCGGCATCGCCGACCTGGGCGGGCTCGCCGGCCACTTCAGCCACGTGCCCGGCGTCTTCTTCGACACCTCGCTCTGGAGCACGATCGACCTGCTCGACCTGATGCGCCAGGTGGCGCCGCAGCAGATCCTGTTCGCAACGGACTATCCGTACGGTCGCTGTCCCAACCATCTTCTTCTCGCGCTGCGGGCCGCCCGCTTCGCCGGGTTCGACGAGTCGGAGATTCGCGGCATGCTGGGCGCGACGGCGCTGGCGATCCGCGACGGCGATCCGCTGCCGGCCCTCACAGCCCCGAGGGGGACGACCTCGATCGCGCTGTCACTTCCACTCGCCCGGATCCACGGGTACATCTCGATGGCGGTGGCGCCACTCTGGATGCGCCAGCCCGACCGCGCGGGTGGGCTCGGACTCGCCCTGAATGCAGCCCACGAGGCGAACGTCGACGGTGTCCCGGATGCCGATCTGATCCGGCGCGCGCTGTCGGTCGCCGTGGAGATCTGGGAGCGCATCGGAGAGATCGACGATCGCGACGAGGCGGAACGCGTCGCTCGCCCGGCACGGCAACTGATTCACATCGCGGATATCGTCGCCGTTACGACAGTGGTCTAGACCATTGCAAGAGCGGCCCGCTCGACGAGCGTCGCGAGCACGCTTCTCTTCCAGGCGCTTTGAGGGTGGCCGGGAAGGCCCGCGAGCGGATCGGCCGGGTCGATCGCCCGCGGAATGTTGGCGACACCCGCCGCAGCCATCGCGACCGCTTCGCCATGGCGCGCGGCCGCGACCGCGACGAGTGGGAACGAGAACGCCTGCCGCTCCCCGGTCCGGAGGTACACCGACGCGTCGGGGGGCGCCGGAAGTCGCACGGCAACCACGAGCTCGCCGCGCTCGAGCGTCACGAGCGACCGGTTGTCGCCGGTCGGACGGCGGAAGAGGTCGAGGATCGGGATCTCCCGCTCCCCGGCGAGCGCCCGCACCACGACCGTCGCCCCGCAGACGGCGAGCGCCGGAGCGAGATCGGACGGATGTGCCGAGATGCAGTCGCCCGCCTCGAGACTGTGCTTGCGATGGTCGCCGATCTGGGCGAAACAGGTGTCTCCGCCACCGAGCCAGCAGGTCCACTCCTCACCGCGGTAGTACCAGCAGCGCGTGTGCTGGCAGAGGTTCCCGCCGACGGTGCCCTGGTTGCGCAGGAGCGGCGATGCGGCGAGACCTGCCGCGGTCGCGACGGCAGCGTACGGGGTCAGGAGCTCGTCGCGCGCGAGATCGGACAAGATCGTCATGGCGCCGAGGTGGAGACCGTCGCCGTCCGGCGTGATGCCGCCGAGGCCCGCGTCCTGCAGGTCGACGAGCAACGATGGCGCGCGAATGTCCCGGTCGATCTGCCCGGCGAGGTCGGTGCCGCCCGCGAGCACGGCCGCACCATCGTGGAGCAGCAACTCGAGCGCCTCGTCGACCGAGGCTGGACGCGCGTAGGCGGTCACGCGAGCGCCTCCAGAACCCGGTCGCGCGTCAACGGCAGCGCCGTCGCCCGTCGGCCGGTCGCGTGGGCGAACGCGTTTGCGATCGCCGCCGCCGTCGGGACGATCGGCGGCTCGCCGAGGCCCTTCGTGCCGGTCGTCGGCAGGTTCGGATCGGCGATGCCCGGGTAGTCGATCACGATCTCCGGTACATCGACGATCGTCGGGATCTTGTAGTCGTCGAGATGAGCGTTGACCGGGACGCCCGTCGTCGGGTCGACCACGAGCTCCTCGGTGAGAGCGAACGCCATCCCCTGCAGGATCCCACCCTCGACCTGGCTCGAGGCGGCGAGAGGGTTGACGATCCGCCCGACGTCGTGAACCGCGACGATCCGCTCCACTCTGACCTCACCGAGCGCCGGCGTCAACCGCGACCTGCGCGACCTGGCAGCCGAAGGTGTGCACGACGAAGCCGTCGGGATTCGGGCCACGAGAGCCCGAGCCGTCGATCGTCGCGTCGCCGAGCTTGTCTGTCACCTCGGTCACCTCGACATCGATTGCGCCGTCGCTGGAGCGAATGCGGCCGTCCCTCACCTCGAGGTCGCCAACGGCGATCTCGAAGACGTCGCCGGCGAGCTGGAGCAGGGTCTTACGTACCTTGGCTGCCGCTGACCGCACGGCCGGCATCACCGACGGTGTCGTCTGCGATCCGCCGGCGACCGGACCGTAGACGTTCGGCGCCGTATCGCCCCCCAGCACGCGAACGTGTGCGAGCGGAAGCCCGAGCTCCTCGGCCGCGACGATCTGGGCGCCCGTCAGCGTGCCCGTGCCGATGTCCTGGATCCCCGTGATCACGGTCGCGTAACCCTCGGCATCGAGCCGCACCGTCGCATGTGAGGGTGGCCCACCGCCACCCCACCAGATCTGGGAGGCGCAGCCCATCCCGCGAAGCAGTCCGTCCGGTTGTGGCTTGCCGGAGCTCGTCTCGAGCCGCCCAGCCGGCGAGCTCGGCCGCACGGTCGTAGCACGCAAGGAGCTGCTTGCTCGAGTACGGCAGCCCGCTCACCTGGTCGACGTCGGCGTGGTTCTTGCGGCGAAGCTCGAGCGGGTCCATCTCGAGTGCGAGCGCCAGCTCGTCGATCGCCTGCTCGAACGCCGCCGTGCCCTCCATCACCCCGGGCGCCCTGAAGGCGTTCTGAGGCCGGAGGTTCGTCTTCACGGGGAAGGTCAGTGCGCGAACATCGGCGCAGCGATAGAGAGTCCGGGCAGGAATGAGGACGGGAAAGATCCACCCGCCCTGCCCCATCGCGATGACGGCGTCCGCGTCGATCGCCGTGATCGTGCCGTCGCGCCTCGCTCCGAGGCGCACCGTCTGGCGCGTCGCGGCGCGGCGTCCGCCGTCGAGTTGCTCCGCATGCCGGTCGTTGACGAGACGTACCGGACGGCCTGTAACCCGCGCCAGCTCGGCTGCAGCGAGCGCCTCGAACCCGCAGCCCTGCTTACCGCCGAATCCACCACCGACGAACTCGGTACGCACGCGCACGGCGTCCTTGCGCAACCCAAACGCGGTCGCAAGCTCGTCGCGGGCGGCGAACATGCCCTGGGTCGACACCCAGGCCGTGAGCGCGTCTCCATCCCACGAGGCGACGGCGGCATGCGGCTCGAGCGGCGTCTGCAGGTGCGCCGGCGTATCGAGCGCGAGCTCGATAGTCACCTCCGCTGCAACGAGAGCCGCCTCGGCGTCACCGCGCCCCTCGTCGGTCGGATCCTTCGTGAAGCGCTGCTCGTTGAGCCCATCCCGGAGATCGACGAGGTGCGGCAGGACCTCGAGATCGAGCGCAAGCGCCACGACCCCGGCCCGCGCAGCCTCGAGCGAGTCGGCAGCGACGACGGCGATCGGGGATCCGGCGTAGGCAGGCTCCGAGGAGAGGAGCGGCGAGCGCGTCGTCAGCGACAGGTCGCTGTCCGGGCCGATGACCGCGCGGACGCCGGCCATCGCGCGTGCGGCAGCGAGGTCGAGCGACCGGACACGCCCGTGGGCGACAGGTGATCGGAGGACGGCGGCGTGCAGCATTCCGGCAAGCCGCACGTCGACGGTGAACCGGACGCGACCGGCTGCTCGGGCCGCCCCGTCCTGTCGTGCCGCAGGCCGACCCACGAGGGACAGTTCGGCGTCGGGCGCCCAGCTCTCCGTGTCGTCGCTCTCGTCGACAAGCGCCCAGACATCCTCGTAGCGTCCCTCCATCTCGGTCTGCGTGCGAACGAAACGGCTCATGCGTCACCTGCCGCGCGGAGGATCGCCCGCTCGATCTTGACGTAGGCACCACAGCGGCAGAGATTGCCGGCCATCGCCTCGTGGATCTGCTCACGAGTCGGCTTCGGCACTCGCTCGAGAAATGCCGTCGCACTGACGATCTGGCCCGGAGTGCAGAAGCCACACTGAAGGGCATCCTCGGCGACGAATGCCGCCTGGATCACCCTCGCCCGGTCGACCGAAAGACCTTCGATCGTCACGATCTCGTGGCCCTCGGCAGCCTCTGCGAGGAGCAGGCACGAGTTGACCGCTCGCCCATCGACGAGCACCGCGCACGCGCCACACGCTCCCTCACCGCAGGCGAGCTTGGTGCCGAGAAGCTCGAGGTCGTCGCGGAGGACAGCGAGCAGCCGTCGGCCGGCAGGCCGTACCGGATACCGCCCTCCGTTGACGTCGAGCGTGATCTCCACCTCCCTAGGACTACAGGGCGCAGCCCGCGCTCGTCAAGCGGGATAAGATCCGCTGGTGCGCAAGGCAATCCTCATTCCCTTCCTCCTCCTTTGCCTCGTGGTAGCGGGATGTGGAAGCTCATCGGACGAGAGTGCCGCGAACTCGACGGAGACCCAGAGCGAGACGACGGGGGCGGCCGACTGCACGGACGCCGATGCCCCGCCCGCCCGTGAGGACGGAGGCGGAACCGAGCCCGAGGAGCGACTCGACCCCGAGAAGACGTACGACCTCGTCGTCAAGACGAACTGCGGCACGTTCACGATCACACTCGATCCCGTCGGAGCGCCGGCAACCTCGGCCTCGCTCGTTTCCCTTGCAAACGCCGGCTTCTACGACGAGACGATCTTCCACCGGATCGTCCCGGGCTTCGTGATCCAGGGCGGCGACCCGACCCAGACCGGTGCGGGCGGGCCGGGGTACCAGACGGTCGACGAGCCATCCGCCGACGCTGCGTACACGAAGGGCGTCGTCGCAATGGCGAAGACGGGAGCAGAGCCGCCCGGAACGTCCGGAAGCCAGTTCTTCGTCGTCACGGGCGACGACGTCGGCCTGCCTCCCGAGTACGCCGTCGTAGGCACGGTGACGAGCGGGCTGGACGTGGTCGAGCTGATCGGCACGCTCGGCGATCCGGCGACGGAGCAGCCGACGCAGCCCATCGTGGTCGAATCAGTCACGGTCGAGGAACAGTGAGCATCGCCGCTGTCGTGCTCGCCGCCGGAGAGGCGTCGCGGTTCGGCACCCCGAAGCAGCGCCTGCTCCTGCCCGAGGTGCTCGAGCGATTGACGCAGAGCTCCGTCGACGAGATCGTCGTCGTCGCAGGAGCACACACGCTCGAGACACCCGCGACGGTCGTCACCTGCGCGGGCTGGAAGCGTGGGCCGGGCGCGTCGCTCACGAGCGGCCTCGAGGAGCTCGGTGACGGCGTCGAGGCCGCCGTCGTCGTGCTCGCCGACGGGCCCGATCTGGCACCCGAGGCCGTCGAGCGCGTGATCGCCTCGTGGCGAGCGGATGGTGGCACGCTCGTCGCGGCCTCCTACGGTGGTGAGCGCGGCCACCCGTTGCTCGTCGCCCGCGAGGAGTGGAGCTCGATTCCCGACGCGGGGTTGCGCGACCTGGACGTACGACTCGTCCCCTGCGACGATCTCGGCGCACCGGGCGACGTCGACACGCCGGCAGACCTGCCCGAACGCCTGCGCTAGCCGGAACGCGAGGCGTCAGGCTTCAGCCTGACGCCAGGTGGGTGCGACGAGACACTCGGCCCTCCGCTCGAAAGCCAGGCCAAAGCCTGGCTCGCCACGCGTTCGCCCTACGGCTCCGTCCGAAGCTGCGTCAGCTTCTCCATCAAACCGACAGGCATGCGCTCGACGGCCGTCGTCTGCACGTACTGCCGTAGCGACTCCTCGAAGCGATACCGGCGCCGGCAGTAGTCGCACGCGTCGAGATGGGACTCGGCCTGCGCGACCTCGCTGTCGGTCAGCGCTCGATCGAGGTAGCCCTGCAGCAGCTCCTCGCATGCATCGCACGGTGTGTGGCTCATGAGATCGTCTCCTCTGCAAGCTGCTGTTTCAGGAGGCGGCGCCCCCGGTGCAGCCGCGACATGACGGTTCCGATCGGCACATCGAGGATCTGGGCCGCATCGGCGTAGCTGAACTCACCGATGTCGACGAGGACGACGGTGTCGCGGAAGTCGTGGGGAAGCGATGAGAGCGCGTTCACGATCGAATCCTGGGAGAGTCTCTCGACGACGCGGTCCTGGTCGAGAACCTGCTCCCCCGAGGCTTCGACCATCTTGTTGGCGAGGTAGTAGTCGCCTTCCTCGATCGGTTGCATGTCCGGTGTTCGTTGGACCTTGCGACCCCGGTCGAGGTTGAGATTGGTGAGGATTCGGAGCAGCCAGGCGCGGAGGTTCGTACCGGGCGTGTACGACTGCCAGCTCCTGAATGCTCGGCCGTAGGTGTCCTGGACAAGATCCTCAGCCTCCTCTCGAGTTCCGACGAGTCTGCGCGCTACGCGGTACACCTGATCGGCGAGCGCGAGAGCCTCTTCCTCGAAACGAACGCGATCGCGCGCCTCCGCTGCGATTCTGCGTCCCTCGATCTCGGGCTCTGTCTCACCCACGGTGCCAACCTAGCTGTTACGGACTTGGAAACGAGCGAGACCACCGCGTCTATTCCGCCCGTCAGTGGATCTCCAGCTCGCGGAAGCCCGATTTCGCCATTGCCGCGACGAGGGCATCGCGTGACGTCTTCTCGTCGTCGAACGCGAGGGTGACCTGGCCCATCAGGTTGGCATTCGCGCTCTCGAGGCCGTCGTGGCCCCGGAGCGTCGCCGCCAACCGGTTGACGCAGCGCTCGCACCGGATCCCCGAAACCTGGAGGGTCTCGTATGACGTAGCCATTGCGTGGATTCTACCGGGGCGAGGGCTCAAAGCTGAACGTCGTCATCCGTGGCCTCCGAGCCCGAGCGCCTGCGCGACGTCGACACTCGGCGCGATACTGGGCGAGTCAGGGCCTCAGACCTTGCCGCGGACGCCGTGCACCGGCCTACCGGCCGCCTCCCATGCGTAGTACGACGCGCTCGGCCCGAACGACTGCTCGTACGAGACGACGCGGGGGTTGCGCCCTACCTCGAGCGCTCGCTGTGCGTGCCAGAGCAGATTCGGATCGTCTCGCTCCTCCCAGACGAGCACGAGATGCGCCGCTGTCATATGCCCGGCGACGAAGGTGCAGCCCGGCGCCGGGCAGGGGAACGGATCGGTGCGAACGCAGTACCAGCCGTCGTAGTCTCCGGCCCCGTCGTCTTCCCAGAGCTCCTCGTCCTCGACGGCCCGCTCCTCATCGAGGAGCAGGGAGCCGCGTTCTGGACTCTCGTCTTCGCGCACCGCTGCACGATAACCACAGCCGGTGGCCTGGCGGCGGCCAGAGTGCGACGAGGCTCCCGGGCAGCTCGTGCACGGGGGCCTCGTCGCGTCGGGTGCCGGCCCGGGAGGGAGGGCCGGCGGCGGGCAGCTACTGGGAGGGAGTGGTCGGCTGCTGCCCGAGGGTCACGGTGACCGTCTTGACGGCACCACCGCGGTAGATCTTCAGGTCGATCCTGTCGCCGGGCTTGTGTGCTCCGATCACGTCGCGCAGCTCGTCGATCGACGTCACGTCCGTGCCATCGGCGGCGACGATCACATCGCCCCCCATCCGGAAGCTCTCGCCGGCGACGACGACCTGCTCCGTGCCGGCCTTGAGCCCGGCGCCTGCCGCTCCCGACCCGTCGGCGACGGTCTGGATGACGAGCCCCTCGGTGACCGGGAGCTTGAAGGACTCCGCGATGTCCTTGGTGACCTCGACGGCGGAAACACCCAGATACGCGTGTTGCACCTTGCCGGCGTCCAGTAACTGCGTGACGACCGAGTCAACGGTGTTCGACGGGACGGCGAAGCCGATACCGACGTTCCCGTCGCCCGAGCCACCCGTCTCGATCTGCGAGTTGACGCCGATCACGGCACCGCGAGAGTTGAGCAGCGGGCCACCGCTGTTGCCGTGGTTGATGGCGGCATCGGTCTGGATGACGTGATCGATCGAGTACCCGTTCGGGGCCTGCACGTTGCGCTGGAGCGCGCTGACGATGCCTGCCGTAACGGTTCTCTCGAGACCGAACGGGTTGCCGATCGCGACGACCGTGTCACCCACTTCGACCAGCTTCGAATCGGCCAGAGGGAGCGGTGTCAGCGCGTCAGGGGCGGCGTCGACCTTGAGCAGGGCGAGGTCGGTCGACGGGTCGCTTCCGACGAGCGTCGCAGTGAGCGTGTCGTCGTTCGAGAATCGCACCTTGATCGAGGTCGCGTTCTCGATCACGTGGTAGTTCGTGACGATGTGCCCCTCGCTGTCGATCACGAAGCCGGATCCGAGCGACTGTCCGGTCGGCTGCGCCCCGCCGGCCGAGGAGCCGAGCGTCGAGGTGATCTGGACGACTCCCGGGCCGCTGCGCTTGTAGATCTCGTTGACCGAGAGGGGCGTGCCCTCCGCGGCAGGAACGGTGGTCGCCGTGCTGTCCGAAGCGCGAACGATCGTCGTCGTCGTCGCACCGTCGAGCGCACCGGTGGCCGCGGCGCCACCGAGAACGGCCGCTCCACCGAGAACGGCGGCGGAGAGATAGAGAGCGAACGAGCGGACGCCGGAGCTCGAGCGCGGGGCCTCGGGGGCAGGCGGGGCGCTGGGGGAGGTGGGAGTCGTTGAGTCCATAGGTCTGTTATACGGGCGCCTTCGTGAATCACGCATTGCTCATGGTTAAGCCGACGTTGTGGACCGATAGGAGCCGGCTGTGGACGGTTCGGCTAGCGACCCAGCTCGACAGCGATCTCCGCGAGCGCGCGCACATCGTCGTCGGTCGTCCGGAAGTTCACGAGGCACGGCCTCAGTCCGACCTTGCCGTCGATCGTCGCCGGCGCCACCCAGACACGACCGTCATCCTGGAGCGCACGGACGAGCCGCGCGTTCTCGGCATTTGCATCGCCGCCCACACCGACGTAGCGAAACGGGACGATCGAGAGGGGCGGGGGGCCGCAGAGTGATTCGAGGGAGTCGTCGGCGACAACGAGGTCGTAGAGCAGGCGCGCCTGTCGTAGATTGTTCTCGATCGCGTCGCGAAACGCCTGGGCGCCGTGCGTCCGGAAGGCAAGCCAGAGCTTGAGGGCTCGAAATGGGCGCGAGTACTCGAGCGTGATGTCGACCATGTGGCCGGTGCGCTCGTGAGGGATGTACGCCTCCTCGTGCGAGAACGCCTGAAGGAGATCGCCTCGGTGGCGGACGAGCAGGACGCCGCACGCCTTTGGCAGGTAGAGCCACTTGTGTGCATCGAGCGTGACCGAATCGGCCCGGTCGAGACCCACGAAGAGAGGGCCGGCGGACGGGGTGGTCGACGCAGGGAGCCCGTAGGCCCCGTCGATGTGCAGCCAGACGTCCGCGTCCGCACACACGTCGGCGAGCTCCGCGATCGAGTCGACGGCGCCCGTCAGCGTCGTGCCCGCCGTGGCAATGACCGCAACCGGCGTCCGGCGGGCCGCGCGATCGCCACGAATGGACTCCTCCACCGCTTCCGGGATCAGACGACGGTTCTCGTCAATCGGCAGCGCCCGAACGTTCGCGGAGCCGATTCCGAGGATCTCGGCCGCACGCTCGATCGAGTAGTGAGCCTCCTCCGAGCAGTAGAGCGTCGGCTGAGAGTTGCCAACGCCGTTGTGACGCGAACCGGGGATCGCACGCTCGCGGGCCGCCGCGAGCGCCGTCATGTTCGACACCGTTCCCCCGCTCGTGAATGCCCCTGCTGTTGCGGGGTAGCCGACGAATTCGGCCACCCAGCGGATCGCCTGATCCTCGATCTCCGTTGCTGCCGCCGCCCAGACCGCCATGTTCGCGTCGAAGCACGAGGCGAGCAAATCGCCGAGCACGCCGATCTCGAGGCCGGTTGAGGCGACGAAAGCGAAGAACCGCGGACGAGTCTGGGCAATCGTCTCGTCGAGCGCCCGCCGCGCATCCTCGAGCACTTCGAGCACGCGTCCCGGCTCCTCGGGCAGCGCCGTCTGCAGGAGAAGCTTGAGCCCGTCATTGATCGGCGGCTCTGTCGGGCGGGCCTGGTCGAAGCTGTGCCAGGCCTCGACGACGATCTCCGCCGCACGGTCGAGTGCCTCCATGCGGGGGACGTCGAGGCTGAGGCTCACGGGAGAAGGATAGGGATCTCCGCGACGAGGCGTCCCTCGGCGGTCAGCGAGGCCTCGTAGACGGTGATCGGATCACCCGTCGGCCCCTCGATCGCCGTTCCGTCGACCAGGGAGAACAGTGCACCGTGACAGGCACAGCGAATCGCCTCGCCCTCGAGCCAGCCGTCGCTCAGCGGACACTCCTCGTGGGTGCACCAGGTCTCGAAGGCGACATACCTTTCGCCGGCTCGCGCGACGACCAGGGCACGACCACGCACGGCAGCCTCCCGCAGCTCACCGTCGGCGAGATCAGGAGGGCCGAGATCGACGAGGTCGGGATGGGTCGGCATCAGGCATCCCAACGGACGTGCAAATGCTGCGGGGCGCGGAACTCCCACCCGTTGAAGACCGGCGGGCGGTCCGGGTCGGAGCGGAGATGCGGGAGCCGCTCGAAGAGCCGTTGCACGGCGATGCGCATCTGCACACGGGAGAAGTGGTGGCCAGAGCAGAAATGTGGCCCGAATCCGAAGGCTCCGTGATTCCGCTTCGGTCGGAAGAGGTCGAACTCTTCGGCCGTCAGGCCCCAGACCTCCTCATCGCGATTGGCCGACGACACGAGCGCCCCGAGATTCGCTCCGGTCGGGAGCGTCGAGCCCCCGAGCTCGGTCTCGACCCGCACGCGCCGCGTCTGCGTCCCGATCGGCGAGACCCAGCGGAGTCCCTCCTCGATCGCGTCCCGCACGAGTGCAGCCGGGTCGGCCGCGACCGCCGACGCCTGCCCCGACTCGAGCAACCCGGCCACGGTCGTACCGGCCGCGTGGCCCGGCTCCTGCATGCCACCGAGCAGGATGACCTTCAGCGTCGGAAGGATCGTCGCGACGCGCGCCTCGAACGTGCCGTCGGCGTGCTGCAACATCGTCGCGATCGTGCTCGTGTCGGGCGCCTCCCACAATCGCTCGAGGATCGGCGCAAGCTCGCGCTCGATCTCTGCTCCGGTCGCATCGGAAACGGCCCACTTGGCAGGGTCATCCTCGAAGTTGATGGCGCCCTGAGCGAGCCCGTGGAACCACCGCCGCAGCGTGTCCCCGTCGATCTCGGCGAGACCAAGGACGCTGCCCAATGAGAGAACGGAGACCGGCTCGAAGTACTCGCTCATCAGGTCTGCCTCCCCGCGTTCGGCGATGGCGTCGAGGAGCTCGTCGACGATGGGGGTGACGAGGCCGGGAGCGCTCGCCTCGACGACGCGCGGTCGCAAGGACGGGTCGAGCATCGCGCGCAGCTTCTTCTGCGGCTCGCCGTCGAGCAGGAGGATGCTCGGGCCGCCCATCGCCCGTTCGAGAGGTGAGGGTGTAACCGAGGAGTCGATCAGATCCGGGTGCGCGGCGGCGAACTCGACGTCCGCCCATCGCGTCACGAACCAGAGCCCGACGGCAGGGACGAAGCACACGGGCGCTTCGCGGCGCATCCGCGCATAGACCGGGTACGGATCCTCGTCGAGTTGCTCGACGGTGATCTCCGCTGCCCAATCCGCGACGGTGCTCATGCCGCGCCATCCTGAACCATCGCGCGCGCCTCGCGCAACCGGCGGGGAGCGTCGACGACGAGCACGCAGACAGGCGCGCCGGTGGTGTCTCTGCCCACATGGAGACCGTCCTCCTCCGCCCAGCTCCTGACGGCAGCGGCGAGGCCGACCTCGGCGAGGCGGCGCGGCCCGATATCGCTCCACCAGTACGGGAGACGGTCGTAGGGGCCGGCGTTGCCGGCGATCGAGTCAGCGACCTGCTCCCCTGTCCCGATCGCAGCGTCCCAGTGCGGGAAGCGCATCGGGCCAAATCGGGCATGGGGCACGAGCACGAGATCTCCGCACGCGTAGACGCGCTCATAGCCTGGAACGAGCATGTCGGCCGCGACGTCGAGCGGGAGCTGCGTAGGCTCGACGATGAGGCCGGGTGGGGAGAAGGGGGCACCGCCGGTGGCGGCAAGGATCACGTCTGCTTCGATGAGGCCGTGGGCGGCGGTCTCGAGCGAGTGCTCGGTCGCGTTCTCGATCTCCACCCCGCCGAGGAATCGCACGCCGAGCTCGTCGAGCGTCGCCCGGCCGAGCTCCGGCAGGGGATCGTGGAGCCGATCGAGCGGCCGATCGAGCATGTCGACGAGCGTCACGCTGTGGCCGGCCTGCGCCAGAGAGGCGGCGCTCTCGGTCCCGATCAGTCCGGCTCCGACAACGACGATCTCGACCGGGCCGCTCGTCAGGAGTGGGCCGAGCGCATCGAGAGCGGATGGGTTGGCGTTCACGAACGCCTCCGCGAGACCGGGCACGGGCGGGGCGCTGTACGCGAGGCCGGTGGCGAGGACAACGCTCTCTGCCTCGACGGCGATCTCTCCGCGATCGGTTCCGACGATGAGCGCACGAGTGGCGAGATCGCCTCGGCGAACCACTCCCTCGAGACGATCGATCCCGCGCTCCTCGAGGCGTGCGGCATCGGAAAGCAGGCGAGGGACACCGTCGACGAGCGAGGCCTTCGACAGGGGCGGCCGATCGACCGGGAGCCCTCGCCCGATCAGGAGCGGCCGGATTCCCTCGCGGGCAAGGCGCATTGCGCACGCGGTACCGGCGACGCCGTTCCCGACGATCGCGACGTCGGCTTTCATGCCTCGATCTCCCCGACCCGATCCACCACCTCCCGGCACCAGGCCGGGTACAGGGCGACCTCGTCGACGAACTGGGACGGCTTGATGCAAAACGTGGTGAAGCCCCGCGCCTGCTGTGCCGGCAACGACGCGATCGCGGGCTCGAGGGGGGAAGGGCTGCGGTCGTCAGGGAAGACGGCGCGCATGCCGCCGACGAGCTCGAGCTCGGAGATGTCGCGACCCTCTCCCGCAAGCCCTTCGCCGAGGAGCCTCAGATCGTCGTCCGAGGGTTGCCCGAGCGGGTGGAATCCGTGGGCGTAGCGAACGAGACGGCGCAACAACCTCGGATGCACCGACTCCCCACCGAGCCAGAGCCGTGGGCCGTCCGGCCGCCAGGCCTTGGGTTCGAGGTAGACGTCGTCGAAGGAGTAGTGCTCGCCGGCGAACGACGAGGGCGTGTCCCGCCAGAGCCCCGCCCACGCTGCGAGGTGCTCGTCGAGGAGCTCACCGCGCTTGCCGAACGGGACCCCGAGGGCGTCGTACTCGTCACGGTGCCAGCTGACCGTCGGCTGCACGACGAGGCGGCCCTCCGAGAGAAGGTCGAGCGTTCCGAGCTCTCGCGCGAGCAGCAAGGGGTGCCGCAGAGGCGCGATCACAGCGCAGGCGGCGAGGCGAAGTCGCGTCGTCGCCGCCGCTATCGCCGAGAGGAGCACGAGGGAGCTCGGCCACGGCATCGCAGGATCCTGATTGCCCGGAAGGGCGTAGTCGCGGGGGTTGCCCATGATCCCGTTCGCGCCTGCGCTCGGACCGAGGACGATGTGCTCGCTCACCATCACCGCGTCGAAGCCCGCATCCTCGGCGACGACGGCCATCTCGACGAGCGCGCGAAGATCCCGGGGCGGCGTCAGCGTCCAGTTCTCGGAGAGTACGAGAACGAGCCTTGGCGCACTCATCGAGGGACGCCGACGACGAGCCCGGCCGCCGCGTCGACGGCGGCGCGCTGGTGTGGCTCGATCTCCTGGCCGGGTACCTCCGCCAGGTAGGCGAACGGATCCTCGATCCCCGCGGTGAGACCCGAAAGCGTCTCGATCACGGCGAGGCCACAGAACGGCACGTGCCCCGCCGAGTAGCCACCCTCGTGGGAGGCGACGAGCCGACCTGCGCACATCCCGTCGGCCGCATCGACCAGTCGCCCGGCCATCTCTCCGAACGCCGCCGCCGGCAGAAGCATGCGGCCGAGCGGGTCGAGCGCGCCGGCGTCGAAGCCGCAGGCGATCACGATCAGCTCCGGTGAAAACGCCTCGAGCGCCGGGACGACGACTTCGTCGAGCGCTGCGAGATAGGCGCCGGTACCGGATCCGGCAGGAAGCGGGACGTTGAGGGTCGTTCCCTCTCCGGCACCCTCGCCGATCTCGGTGAGCAGACCCGAGTGAGCGGGGTAGAGCCCGTCCTGGTGGAGCGAGATCGCGAGCACCGAGGGGTCATCCCAGAACACGGCCTGGGTGCCGTTTCCGTGGTGGACGTCCCAGTCGACGACGGCGACCCGCCCAACTCCGCGCTCGGCCTGCGCGTGGCGGATGCCGACGGCGACGTTCGCGAAGATGCAGAAGCCCATCCCGAGGTCGGGAAGCGCGTGATGCCCCGGCGGCCGGACGAGCGCGTAGGCATTGGTGACGGCACCATCGAGGACCGCATCGATCGCCGTCATGGTGCCACCGGCGGCAAGCTGGGCGATCTCGAAGGAGCCGTTGCCGAACGGCGTCTCGCTGCCGGCGTCACCCCCACGGCCTGCGGACAGCTCGCGAATGCGCGCGATGTACTCACGGGGATGCACGCGCTCGAGCTCCTCGACCGTGGCAGGCTCAGGAGTGAGGAGGCGAAGCCGGTCGGTGAGGCCGGTCGCATCGAGCAGGTTCTTGAGTCGTCGCTTGGTTGCTGAACTCTCCGAGTGCTCCCCCGGCTCGAGCCACCCTCCGGCAGGTAGCTCGGACGCGCCCGAGCCGGTGTCGTGCCACATCATCCGCTCGTGCCAGACGAGCCCCGTCTCCAGATCCCGGTGTTGATTCAACACGAGCTCCCATGGTCGGGCATGGATCGACACATCGACGAGACCTTGTGTCGACTCAACACGAAGTCCGCCTCACTCCGTCGTGCCCTCGGCGATCTGCAGGGTCTTCAGGTCGGAGTAGAAGTCGAGGGCGAAGTCGCCGCCCTCGCGACCGATGCCCGAGATCCCGATGCCGCCGAACGGCGCGGTGAGGTCTCGGACGAGGAACGTGTTGACCCAGACGGTTCCGGCGCGGAGCGCTCTGCCGACGCGCTCGGCGCGCTCGGCAGAGCCGGTATAGAGGATGCCCGAGAGCCCGTAGGCGGTCGAGTTCGCGAGAGCGACGCCCTCCGACTCGTCAGAAAAGGTCTGGACCGTAAGAACCGGGCCGAACACCTCACGCTGGACGATCTCGCTCTCGTTCGACCGGGGAAGGATGACCGTCGGCTCGTAGAACAGGCCCCCACGCTCGGCCGGACGGCCGCCACGGACGATCTCGTCGCCGTTCGCCCGCGCTCTCTCGACGAAGCCGGCAACACGATCGAAATGCTCACGGTGGATCAGCGGTGTCACCGTCGTGTCGTCGGAGCGTGGATCGCCGAGAACGTGCTCGTCTGCGAAGCGACGGAAGAGGTCGAGGAACGCCTCCGAGACGGATTCCTGTACGAGGATTCGCGTCCCCGCGAGACACACCTGACCGGCGTCGTCGAACTGCCCCGCGGCCTTCCGCGCCGCAGCCTCGAGATCGCAATCCGCAAAGACGAGCAACGGCCCCTTGCCGCCGAGCTCTCCGGTGAAGGGAACGATGTTCCTCGCCGCGGCGACCCCGATGTGCCGGGCCGTCTCGGGTGAGCCGGTGAACGAGATGCGACTGACAGCCGGATTGGAGACGAGCGCCGCGCCGATCTCCTCACCGATTCCCTGGACGATGTTGAAGACGCCCGGGGGAAAACCGGCCTCGTCGACGAGGTCTGCGAGCAGCGAGCACGAGAGCGGAGACCACTCTGCAGGCTTGAGGATCATCGTGGAGCCTGCCGCGAGCGCCGGGGCGGTCTTCCACGTCGAGAGCATGAACGGCGCGTTCCACGGGGTGATCACGACTGCCGGACCACTCGGCATGCGGATCACCCGATTGGCGGTTCCGTTCGACTTCCACACCCGCTCCTCGTAGGCGACGGCGAGGTCGGCGTAGCTGCGGTAATTGCGCGCGCCGCGATTGATCAAGCGGGCCTTCAGCGATCGGAGCAGCATCGCCATGTCGACGCACTCGACCGGCGCCAGTCGCTCGACGTTCGCGTCGATCAGGTCGGCAAGACGGTGGAGGTAGGCGGCCCGGCCGGCGGCGCCGAGAGCAGCCCAGGCCGGGAACGCGGCGGTCGCTGCGGCTACGGCCAGATCGGCCTCCCGCTGACCTCCACGCGCGATCTCACCGAGCGGTTGCTCGTCGATCGGAGAGACGTCGGTGAACGTGCGCTTGCTCGAAACCCGCTCGCCGCCGATGAAGTGGTCAGGCGAGACCTGAACGCCCGCCACGGTGAGTCGTTCGCTCATACGCCCGGGCCGAACGCGAGCGTGCCGATGTCAACCGTCGTGTGGCCGCCGTCGACCGGGATCACGGCGCCGTTGACGTACGAGGCATCGTCGGAGAGGAGCCAGGCGACGGCGCCCGCGATCTCATCAGGCTCGGCGGCCCGACGCAGCGGCACATCGCGCGTGACCGCCGCGTATGCCTCGTCGCGTGAGAGGAGACCGAGCGAGTCCATCGCGCCGTCGGCCATCGCGGTGCGCACCCAGCCGGGACAGAGGCAGTTCGCCCGAACGCCCGCGGGGCCGTGGTCGAGCGCGATGCACTGGGTCAGCATCGCGAGGGCAGCCTTCGACGAGCAGTACGCAAGGCTTGCGGGCGTGGCGCGCAGCCCCGCGACGGACGAGACGCTGACGATCGCTCCACGCGCCTCGAGGAGGTGCGGAATCGCGGCGCGTGCGACGAGAAACGCGCCCGTAACGTTGGTCGCGAGCACGCGCTCGAAGACCGCGGGCTCCAGCTCGAGCAGCGAGCCTCCGCCTCCGGCCCCGGCGTTGAGGACGAGCGCATCGAGAGCCCCGAAGCGGGTGACGGTTTCCGCAACGGACCGATCGGCATCGGCGGCCACGCTGGTGTCGGCGACGATCGCGAGCCCGTCGATCTCGCCCGCCACCTCCTCGATCGGTCCAGCTCTCCGTCCCGTGACGGCGACCGCGTACCCGTCCGCGGCGAGCCGCCGAGCGACCGCCGCACCGATGCCCGTACCGCCACCGGTGACGAGCGCGACCGGGCTCACGCGCGCAGATCCTTCACGATCTCCTGGTCGTCGACCGTGTACCCGAAAGTAAACCTGAACCCCTTGCCGATCCGGATCGGCGTGAGCAGGTCGTGCTCCTCGTGCGGCGGAGCCGAACAGATCGAGCGTGGCGCTGCCCTCCCACACGGGAGACAGCACTCTGTCCCGACTGCGTGAGCGGGCGAGCTCGTGGACCGCGGGCTCGTCGTGGCGGCCAGCCTCGAGTCGTGGAAAGTGGCGGACGTTGACGATCGGGGGGTCGTTGTGCGTCGGCCCGGTCTCCGAAAGCCGTTCGAGCGTGACGGTCGCCTGGGCGACTCGGCGCTCGTAGGCCGCGCAGGTGCCGCCGAACGTCGACCCCGCTCTTACGCCCGGGTCGGCCGGGCTGTCGAGCCCGAAGGTGCGCGTGATCCAGATCGAGCCGAGCTTCTTCGGGAAGCCCTGGAGCCAGCCGCGCGTGAGCGCGAAGTCGCGGTCGACCCAGATGAACGGGCAGGTCGTCACCTCCTCGCCGTCGAGGAGTGCGTTGACGACGATGAAGACCTCCTTGTACTGCGAGCGGGAAGGGTCGACGAGCTCGCCGCCGGTCTCCGAGCACGACTGCCAGTCGGCGAACACCGCCGCACAGCGGCCCGCGTCAGGGTGTGGATCAAGGCCCTCGGGCAGGCACGAGACGGCCTTCTCCGGGTCGGCCCAGTACTCGACCACGAGGAAGTCGCCGACGTAGTGCCACGGCGGATAGGGGACGATCGAGGCGCGTCCGCCCGGGGAGCGCGGGATCGTGAACCCGGTAACCGCCATCAGGCTGCCTCTCGCGGCGGAAGAACATGGCCGCGGGCCTCGAGGCTCTCGCGCTCGTACTCGATCGCCACCGGATCGAAGCGGAAGTAGGACCGTGGTGGCAGCGGCCCCCAGGTGTTCGACGAGTACCGGTCGTCCGGGTACACGCGGGGAACGTGGTCGTCCTGGATCTGCTCCATGTCGCAGTAGAGCTCGACGAAGCACTCCTCCTCGACGATGCGCACGTAGCTCGCGATGTTGCCGGCGATGCCGTGCCTGGTCGGGCCCCACCCGAGCCAACGGCCGTGTCGCGCAACGTGATCGAGCATGTCGCGCATCTTCCCGATGTCGACCGTCTCGAAGGCGAGGTGGTGAAAGTGGGCGTACCCGACGTCGACGAGCGCCATCACGTGGTGATCGGTGTTGATGTGAAACCAGACGCCCGCCTCGTCGAGCCAGTCGGAGAGGCGCATCCCCAGCACCTCCGTGTAGAAGCGGAAGCCCGCCCGGAGGTCGCCCGTCAGACAGTTGACGTGGCCGAGCTTTCGCGCCCCGCCGAGGTGAACGGTCGTGGAGGGACGAGCGTGCTGTGGCCAGCGATCGGTCTCGGTGACCGGCGGCCGGTACGGCATCACCTGCACGGGGCGACCGTCCGGGTCGTCGACGAAGAGCGAGCCCTCTCGCTCCTCCCACGGCAAGCTGCAGGCGGCCAGGTGGGCGCGGGCCGCGTCGAGCGAGCAGTCGGCCGCCAGCTCGAAGGCGAAGTGATCGTGGCCGGGAATGCCTCCCGCGACGAGCTCGAGGCAGTACGGCTCGTCGTTGCACGCGAGGAAAGCGCGTCCGTCGTGGCGTGAGCGCTCCAGGAGGCCGAACTGGATCTGCCACCGCGCGGATGCCTCTTCGAGATCGGCGACGCGCAGGCACACGTGGTCGAGCCGATGCAGGCGGATCACGCCTCTCGGCCCTCCTCGACCATCCGCTCCGCCTCGTCCTCGGGAATCGCGAGCGCGACGTGGAGGGTCTGGGCCGAGACCTGCATCTGCTCACCTGGCCCTGTCAGGTCGACGTCCCACTCCTCGATCGTGTTCGTGAGGCGCCCGATCCCGGAGATCTCGACCTCGACGACGTCGCCCGGCTTCATCGGCCGCGAGTTCGCGGGCGTGCCTGTGAGGATCACGTCACCCGGCTCGAGCGTGATCAGCCGGCACAGGTCGGCGAGCTGATACGCGACGGGGAACAGCAGGTCGGCGGCGGTCGCCTCCTGCACGACGTCGCCGTTGAGATACGTGCGCAACGTGAAATCGGTGGGGTCGAACTCACGAGCCGGCACGAGCTCCGGCCCGAGCGGAAGGAAGCCGTCGTGCCCCTTCACGCGCACCATCGCACCCCGATCGGCATGACGGAAGTCGTGCATGCCGACGTCGTTCGCGCACGTGTAGCCACCCACGTAGTCGAGCACGTCCTCGATCGGCACGCCCTTCATCCGACGCCCGACGATGACGGCAAGCTCGCCCTCGTAGTTGAGGAACCGCGAGCCGCGTGCCATCAGCACCGGCCGCCGGTGCCCGTTCAGGGCTGTCGGCGGCTTCATGAAGTACGAGGGCTCGGGCGGCGTCCTCGCGTCGTACTCGCGCACGCGGCTCCCGTAGGTCAGGTGCACAGCGAGGATCTTGGACGGGTGCGCAGGGGCGAGATAGGCCGCCGACACCTCCGGCACCGTGAGACCGTCCGAAAGGATGATCTCGGCGCCCACGCGACGGCCCCAGCGCTCCTCACCGTCGAGCTCGACGCAAACGCAGCGTCCCTGGGGGCTAGAGATGGGAAGCATATTCCTCGATCTCCCACTGGCTGACGACCTCGACGTCGAGCTCTCCGACGGCCTCCGTGAACCGCTCGACCTCGAACCGCTTCATCGCGACGAAGGTCGACACGAGGCTCGTGCCGATCTTCTCGGTGAGCACCGCGTCGGCCTCGAGCGCGTCGAGCGCCGAGCCGAGATCGGAAGGAAGCACCGAGCCCGCGTGCGCATCGTCCATGCGATAGGAATCGCCGACGACCGGGTCGGGCGGTGCAAGCCCTCGCTCAATACCGTCGAGCCCGGCGACCAGGAGCGCGGCGATCATCAGATGCGCGCAGGCTGCGCCATCGGCGGTTCGCACCTCGACGCGAGCGCGCGAGCCACGCTCGTTCGGGACGCGGCAGAAAGCGGTGCGGTTGTCGTGGCCCCAGTTCGCGTGCGTCGGGGCGAGGCTGTCGGGGAGGATCCGCTTGTAGGAGTTGATCGTCGGCCCGAGGATCGCCTGGAGTCCCTGCGCATGGTCGATGACGCCGGCGATGAAGTTCGCGGCGAGTGGGCTGAGGCCGTCCGGCCCACCTTCGTCTGCAAAGGCGTTCTTGCCCTCGGAGTCGTTGAGCGAGAGATGCACGTGGAAGCCGGAGCCGCCCTGATCGGAGAATGGGCGGCCCATGAACGTGGCCAACATCCCCTCTCGAACAGCGATCTCCTTGACGGCAGCCTTCAGCATGAAGGCCCGATCCGCCGCGTCCAGCGCGCCGGAATGCTTGACATTGATCTCGTACTGCGAGTTCATGAACTCGTGGTTCGCGGCGAACGCCTGCAGGCCGAGGTCGTCACACCAGAGCAGCATCCGGAGCACGATCTCGCGCGGATCGGAGATGGCGCCGACCGTGTAGACGCGCGAGAGTTCGTCGACGTAGCGCCGAAGCCCGTTCGGGGCCTCCGGGTCGCGCTCGGCAAGGAAGAACTCGAGCTCCGGTGCGACGATAGGCTCGAGCCCGCGGGCCGCGTACGCGTCGATCACGCGCTGCAGCAGCGCTCGCGGGCACGACGGATAGTGGTCGGCGCCGTCGAGGGTCCACGCCTCGCCGAGGCACCAGGCGACCTCCGGCTGCCAGGGCACCGAGCGCAGCGTGTCGAGGTCGGGACGGATCGCGAGGTCGATATAGCCCTCCTCACTGCCGACGACCGGAGTGTGTCGGAGGTCGGTTCCCATCACCGCAGCGCAGAACGTCACGCCTTCTTCGCACATGTCGGCGAAGTGCCCGACCGGGATGTCCTTGCCGCGCGCGACGCCGTGCAGGTCGGTGTACAGCAGCCTGACGGCGCGTACGCCGAGGCCACTCATCGTTCTCGTGGCCGATACGGCCTCCTGGTGCAAGTTCAACTCCGTGCCTCCTTGGTCGTCAGGAGCGCACCTGCACGGGCAGGCGCTTGATGCCGTTGAAGAAGTTCGAACGCAGGCGCGTCACCGACCCTGCCAGCTCGATGCGGTCGAGGTACGGAATCATCTCCTCGAGCCAGATCTTGACCTCGAGCCTCGCGAGATGGGCACCCAGGCAGAAATGCGGCCCTCCGAGGCCAAAGGTGAGATGCCGATTCGGCTGCCGGCCGAGGTCGAGCCGGTAGGGATCGGCGAACTTCTCCTCGTCGTAGTTGCCTCCGGCGTACCACATCGTCACCTTATCGCCGGCCTTGATCCTGCGGCCGTGGATCGTGACATCTCCGGTAGCCGTCCGCCTGAAGTGATGCACGGGGTGTGCGCGCCGGAGGATCTCGTCGGCGGCGGTTCCCGCGAGCGAGGGATCGGCGATCAGCCGCGCAGCCTCGTCGGGGTGGGCAAGAAGGTCGAGGAGGCCGAGGCTGATCGTGTGCCTCGTCGTCTCGTTGCCCGCGGTCGTGAGCAGGATGAAGAAGAGCCCGAACTCGTGCTCGGAGAGGCGCGAGCCGTCGATCTCCGCTTCGACGAGGCGAGTCGTGACGTCGTCGCGGGGCTCGGTGCGGCGGGCTTCGCCCAGCTTGCAGCCGTACTCGATCAGCTCCTGTGAGAACGGGCTCGAGAACGGCAGGAGCCGGAGCTCAGGGTCATGGAGCGCGCGTTCCTCGACGAACTCCTCCCCGACGATCTCCGGGTCGGTGTTCCCGAGGATCTTGTCCCCGAGCTCGATGATCAGACGCCTGTCCTCCACCGGGAGGCCCATGATCTCGGAGAACACCCACATGGGTATCTCCGATGCCACATCCTCCACCCAGTCGAACGCGTCGCGCTCGAACGCCTGCGCGAGTATCCCCCGGGCGAGACTCCGGATCCGCTCCTCGTAGGTATTGACGACGCGGGGCGTAAAGCCCTTGTTGACGAGCGCCCGCAGCCTCGTGTGGGCGGGAGGATCCGTGTCGATCATCGACTTGCGCGCCTCGACCTCCTCCGGGGTCAGGTCCTGCAACGATGTCCCTCCGGTCTCGGAGGAGTAGGTCTCCCAGTCCTTCGACATCTGCACGATGTCGTCGTACCGGGTGAAGACCCAGAACCCACGGCCCTCGGTCTCGGGCTGCCAGAAGAGCGGCGCCTCGCGACGCAACAGCGTCAGCCACTCGTAGGGCACACCCTGCTCCCAGACATCGAGATCGGTGAGATCCACGTCGTCCAGCACGAGGCCCTCGACGGAGGGACCTTCCGTGGTCGCTGCGCGCGCGACGTCGATCGGGACGTGGTCCTCCCGCGCGTGAACGGCTTCCGCGGCCGCCGGTGGTGGCGCGAGGCGTACCTGCAGGTCGCCGGCCTCCACACGCGCCTCGAAGATCGGAAGCGGTTCGAGGGCCGGGGGGCACAGGACGTCGCCCGTGCGAAGGTCGAACTCCGAGGCGTGGCAGGGACAGACGATGACGCCGCCGTCGAGCTCGCCGTCCGAGAGCGAGCACTCCTCGTGCGTACACGTGTCCTGAAAGGCGACCCAGCCGTCGGCCGTCCGTCCCAGGCAGACCGACGCACCGTCCACTTCGACGCGGCGGAGGAAGCCCACGGGGGCCTCCTCCGCCGCGCCGACGCTGTTCCAGGCGAGCTCGGTCACAGTCGCCTCCCTCTAGAGCGGGGTCGTGTCGCCGGCCGGCTCGAACCCGAGCGTCTCGTCGAGCGGTGCAACGCCGCGGTGCTCGGCAGCGTGGGCAGCCGCGCCGTCGATCCTGTCCCGCCGCAGCACGATCAGGATCACGAACCAGATCACCGTGAGCACGAGCAAGCCGATCGTCCAGGCGGCCGCGACCCAGTTGAAGTTCGACCTGTCGTGCGGATCGGGATTGAGCGCGCCGTAGAAGCCGAGGATCGGCGTCGCGACCGCGACCGCCACGATCAGGTACTGCCAGGGCTTGTTACCACTCGACCGGACGAGCCTGAATGCCGCAATCGCGAGGACGAGGTAGACGAGCTCGATCGCAAACGAGCCGATGGTGGCCGAGAGGATGAACGTCGCGAACTGGTCGTTCGGGAAGAACGGCACGAACGCACCCTGCTCGTCGAGGAATCCGAACTGCGAGGCGTAGTTCGTTGCGAACACGAGCAGCGTGAGACCGATGCCGCCGACCGCGACCATCAGGTTGCCCACCCATGGCGTGTCGCGACGCGACGTCTTGGCGAAGAAGGACGGGAGGAGCCCGTCGCGTCCGAGTGCGAAGAAGCCCCGCCCGATCATGACGCAGATCGCAAGGGCGAGCGCCATCGCGTCGAGGATGACGACGAGCTCGAGCAGGGTCGCGTACCACGACCCGACGTAGATCGTCGCCATCTCGCTCACCGGGCCGGGCGAGAACGCCCACAGCCCCTCGCTGACCGCCTTCTCGCCGTAGCCGACCGAGAACGCGTAGGACATGAGCACGTAGAAGCTCGCCGCCACGGCAACGGTGCCGATCAGCGCCCGCGGGATCGAGCGATGGGGATCCTCGGACTCCTCCCCGATGGAAGCTGCTGCCTCGAAGCCGACGAAGAGCAGGATGCCCAGCAGGATCCCGCCCAACACGCCCCCACCGGTAACGCCGAGCAGGGACGTCTTGCCCGGATCGAACATGCTCAGGGTGTTTCCGTCCTTGCCACCCTTGCCGATGATGATGATCGCGAGGACCACCATCGGGATGAACGAGACCATCGCAAACGTCAACATGGCGCGGATCGCGATGCGCACGCCGTAGTAGTTGAGCACGAGGACGATCCCGAGCGCGATCATTCCCCAGATCCACCAGGCCGGGCCCGTGTCGGAAATGTGTGTCGTCCAGAACCCGTCGATCAGCACGCTGAGGCCGAGGTAGATGCCACCGCCGCCGAGGAACAACGCACCGACGAAGAAGAAGCCTGCCGTGAAGACACCGACCCAGGGATGTGCGCCGTGAGTGAGGTACTCGTAGACCGCTCCTGCTCCCGCGTACTTCCGTGCGTAGAGCGAGACGGTATAGGCAATAGCGAGCACGCCGAGTCCGGCGAGCAGGACTGCGAGCGTCGCGTTCCACCCGGCCCCGATGTCGGGCCGCGAGACGCCGCCGAGGATCAGCGCAACCGAGAACATCGGTCCGATTGCGAGTGCCTGCGCGACCGCATGCATGGTCGTGAGGTTCTTCTTGCCGAGCGTTCCCTGTGCGCTGTCGACCTCCGAGGTCTGGCTCATGCGATCAACCCTCCCGTGTCGTTCGGACGCATCGCCGCACTTGCGCCCTGGTCGCGGACACGATAGAACGTTCGAACATCGAATGTCAACTATCCGACCAACCGAGCCCGACCCCCATCCGGCACAGCCGCTGCGCGTCCGCTCGGTCGTCGGCCTCGCCTACGACGAGATCCGGTCGCTGATCGTCGGGGGCACCCTGGAGCCGGGCTCCCGTCTCGGCCAGGGCGAGCTTGCAGACCGTCTCGGCATCTCACGGGGATCCGTTCGCGAGGCGTTGCGCCGGCTCGCGGGCGACGGGCTCGTCGACTTCGAGGTCAACCGCGGGTTCTTCGTCGTCGAGCCCGGGCTCGACGACGTGCGCCAGCGACTCGAGGTGCGGCTCGTGCTCGAGCCGGAGATCGCGCGGCTTGCTGCCGGGCGCCGGAGCGAGGCCGACCTCGAGCTGATGCGCACGTCGATCCGCGACGAGGCATCGGCGACGACGTCGGACGAGGTACACGACGCGAGCCGCGCGTTCCACTTCGCCGTCGCGCAGGCGACGCACAACAACGCGTTCACGAAGCTCCTCGAGGGATTGTGGATCGCCGACATCGGGCGTCGGTTGCTCGCCCAGCGCCGCCGCTCGGAGCCGTGGCAGGATCAGGATGTCGACGAGCACCGGGCGATCCTCGCGGCCTTCGAGGCAGGTGACGGTGAGCGCGCTGCGACGCTGATGCGCGAGCATGTGGGGAGCGCCATCCGGCACTGGTCGCCGCGCACCGACGCCTGAGCACGGGCCGACCCGGCCAGGACGTCGAAACGCTGCAATCACCCCGAACCCGTAGGGGCGAGCGCGCCAGCCTCGCCACGACCGCACACCCGGCCGACGCACCGCAGCACCTTCCCGCAATCGCCCCGAACCCGTAGGGGCGAGGCGACAGCCTCGCCCGCCGCGCGGTTCTACTCGAGGGTCAGCTCGACGGTGCGAACGAACTGCGTGTGCTCGCCGAGCGCCTCATCGATCTTGGCGCGCAACTCCCCGGAGGCGTTGAGCTCCTCCGTGATGTCGGCGCCACCGATCAGCTCACCCTTGACGAAGACCTGCGGAATCGTCGGCCACTCGCTGAGCGAGGTCAGCTCCTGCCGGATCCGCGGGTCGGGAAGGATGTCCACGGCGACGATCGGGGCGCCGGCCTGCCAGAGCGCCTGCATGGCGCGCATCGAGTTCCCGCACGCGGGCGCCTCGGGAGTTCCCTTGATGAAGACTGCAACCGGCTCCGTTTCGATGACCTGCTTGATCTGGTCCTGCAACGTGCTCATACGGTTCCCTTCGTTCGGATGCGAAGCTCATGGATGGTGCCGTCGGCAAGTGGCGCGGCGAGCGCAGCGTTGACGAGCTTGTGCTGCTGGATCAGAGACAGCCCGTCGAACGACTCCGAGATGACCGTGACCTGAAAGTGGTCGCCGCCGCCGGTGCGATCCTCGACCGCAATCTCTCCCCCGGGGAAGGCCTGATCGAGCAGTGCGCGGATCATGTCTACGGCCATCGGCAATGATGCTAACAATGGCCGGCCGCATTGCCTTCCTCCTGTCGGTTCCGGAGCGCGCAGTTCGGTCCCTCTTCGCGCTCGTCGGAGGCGGCGTCCACGAGACCGCCGAGATCCTCCTGCCCCGTCTCGTGCGTCGCTCGCGTCTCTACGAGGCGACGGCGAAGAACCTCCTGCGCGTCGCGACCGAGGTCGTCGGTGGCGTGGAGACTCCTCACGGCATCGCCGAGGAGTACGAGCCGAATGCGACGAAGCTCATGGTTCGCAAGGGTGCCGGCAACGTCGTCGAGCTCGGCTCGATCGCGGCGTTCGGCTTCTCACCGCTGTGGCTCCTCGCCGCCGGCGCAGACGTCACGAACGGAACCCGGGCGTACCTCGATGCGTTCGTGCGGGAGCTGAAGGTCGCCGGAGTGCTCGCCGAGGAGGCGCACCTCCGCTCGATCGACGATCTCCTCGCAGCTCTCGCAGGAGGCACGGGGACGGCAGCCCGGCTGATCGACATCCCGCCGCTCGAGCTGGCGTCCTTGCGCCAATCGCTTTCCGATCTCCGGTCGGACGCGAGCGATCTACCCTCGCCGACCGAGATGGCCTCGCTCTTCGACGGGCTCCGGGCCGAGGCCGTCCGTGAGCGACGAACCCTGCTCGAGGTCTCGACCGGCGTCGGCATCGCATTCTTCAACTCCGCCCGTCACGTCGGCCGGCAGCACGTGCTCGATCCGTACAGCGAGGACCTTGCCCCGCTGCGCGACGAGGGCTTTGCCGGATACGCAGCGCGCGTCTCTCGCCCGTACGGCTCGGCGATCGCGCGCCATTTCGACCCGAAGCGGGCGAGCCTCACCGAGAAGGGCGTCGACAAGCTGCGCGGCGCGGGCTCTCCGTGAAGGAGCTCGCACGGCAGCGCTACGACGAGGCGTGCGATCACGATCGCGCGGGACGCGAGGAGGACGCGATCCCCTGCTACGAGGAGGCTCTCGAGCTCGGCCTCGGCGATCCGTGGCGCCAGCAGGCACTGCTCGGACTGGGCTCGAGCTACCGAAACGTCCTCCGGCACGCCGACGCGATCGCCGTGTTGTGCGATGCGGCAGCCGAGTACCCGGAAGACGATGCGCTTCGCGTCTTTCTGGCACTTGCGCTTTGGAGCGGCGGCCGGGAGCGAGAGGCGTTCACGCTGCTCGGCAAGGTCGCGGTCGACGCAGCCGACCTCGGCGGCTATCGCCGCGCAGCCTCGTTCTATCTCGATCACATCGAGTGACCTTGCAGAAGTAGTGTCCGTGCTGTACGGTAATAGTCGATATGACTACTAACTAGCTGGAGGGCTCGCCCCGGGCGACTACGACCCGTCGCAGTTCCCGGCCTTCGCGGTCACGGTCGATGTGGTGATCCTGACCATGGCCGAGGGTCTGCTTCACGTCTTGCTCGTCTGCCGCGGTGAGGCGCCGTTCGAGGGAATGTGGGCGATCCCCGGCGGCTTCAAGCGCCCCACCGAGACGTTGGATGCGGCGGCGAAGCGGGAGCTCCGCGAGGAGACCGGCGTCGACGCTGCACGGCTGTTGACGCAGTTCGGCGCCTACGGCGATCCCGAGCGTGATCCGCGGATGAACGTCGTCACGGTCGCGTATCTTGCGGTGCTTCGCGACGTACGTGATGTGGCTGGAGGTTCGGATGCGGCCGCAGCCGCCCTGCTCCCGGTCTCGGACGTGTTGAACGGGAAGGTCGAGCTCGCGTTCGATCATCTCCGGATCGTCCGCGATGCGGTCGAGCGTGTCCGCGTCGAGCTCGAGGTCAGTGGCATCGCGACAGCGTTCGTCGGGCCGACTTTCACCCTGGCCGAGCTGCGGGCCGTGTACGAGGCCGTCTGGGACGTTCAGCTCGACGTCGCGAACTTCCGACGAAGCATCGTCGCCGAGGAGGGCTGGGTGATCCCGACCGGACAGCGGGCTCGGCCCGGCTCGCGTGGCGGCAGGCCTGCGGAGCTCTATCGACCCGGGACGGCCTGGAGCCACGGCGGCCCCATTCATCGCACGCAACGAGACGAGAGGAAGTAGTCACATGAGAGCCGTTGTCGCCGACAAGTACGGAGCGCCGGGCGTCCTCCACATCGACGAGGTCGAGCGCCCCGTCCCAACGGACAACGAGGTCCTCGTCGATGTCCACGCCTCGACGGTCACCCGTTCGGACTGCGGCTTCCGGGCGGCCAGCCCGTTCTTCAGCCGCGCCTTCACCGGCCTTCGTCGGCCACGCAGGAGGATCGTCGGGACGGAGTTCGCCGGCGTCGTCGAGGCAGTCGGGCCGGCCGTCACCGGGTTCGCAGTCGGCGATGAGGTCTTCGGCTTCAGAGGGGGAGCGAACGCCGAGTACGTGTGCGTCCCCGAGGGCGACGCGATCGCGCACAAGCCGGCCGGCATGAGCTTCGAGGAGGCCGCTGCCGCGAGCGACGGAGCGAGCATCGCCCGCGCCTGCCTGAAGAAGGTGGACCTCCGAGAAGGGAAGCGCATCCTCGTCTACGGCGCCACGGGAGCGATCGGAACCGCGGCGGTGCAGCTCGCCAAGGCAACGGGCGTCCACGTCACGGCGGTGGGCAACACGAAGAACGTCGAGCTCGTGCGATCGCTCGGGGCCGACGAGGTGATCGACTACGAGCAGGAGGACTTCACGAGAAACGGCGAGACCTACGACGTCATCTTCGATGCGGTCGGCAAGCACTCGTTCCGCCGGTGCAAGGACTCGCTGAAACCGGGCGGGACCTTTCTCGAGACCGATCTCGGATTCATGTGGCACGTTCCGATCCTGCTTCTCGCAACCCGCTGGATCGGAGACAAGAGGGTGATCCTCCCGATCCCCACCTACACGAAGGAAGACGTCCTTCACGTCAAGGAGTTGATCGAGGCAGGGAAGTACCGATCGGTCATCGATCGGACGTACCCGCTGGAGGACGTCGTCGAGGCGACACGTTACGTCGAGACCGGCGAGAAAACCGGAAATGTCGTCCTGACCGTTGGCCAAATGAGCTGAGTCACGCTCCACGGAGGTGATCGCACCGCCGCCTCTACAATCAGAGACATGGCACATCCCGACTCCTTCGGCGCGCGCTCCACGCTCTCGGTCGGCGGCCGCGAGCTCGAGATCTTCCGGGGCGATGCGCTGCAGGCCCGCTACGACGTGGCGCGCCTCCCGTACACGCTGCGGATCCTGCTCGAGAACGTGCTCCGGCGCGAGGACGGCGTCACCGTCACGGCGCGCGACGTCGAGGCGGTTGCCGGCTGGGACGCACGGGCCGAGCCGTCGCAGGAGATCAGCTACAACCCGGCGCGCGTCCTCCTGCAGGACTTCACCGGCGTCCCGGCGGTCGTCGATCTCGCCGCCATGCGCGCCGCGATGGCCGACCTCGGCGGCGACCCGCAGAAGATCAACCCGCTGATCCCCGTCGAGCTCGTGATCGACCACTCGGTGCAGGTCGACGACTTCGCCACGCGCTTCTCGATCGAGCGCAACTCCGCGCTCGAGTTCGAGCGCAACCGGGAGCGCTACGCGTTCCTCCGCTGGGGCCAGGGGGCTTTCGCAAACTTCAAGGCCGTTCCGCCGAACACGGGCATCTGCCATCAGGTCAACCTCGAGTTCCTCGCGCGCGTCGTCGAGGAGCGCGACGGCCAGGCCTTCCCGGACACCGTCGTCGGCACGGACTCCCACACGACGATGGTCAACGGCCTCGGCGTGCTCGGCTGGGGCGTCGGCGGAATCGAGGCCGAGGCGGCGATGCTCGGCGAGGCGATCTCGATGCTCGTGCCACAGGTCGTCGGCTTCCGGCTGCACGGCGCGCTCCCCCAGGGGGCGACGGCTACCGACCTTGTCCTCACCGTCACCCAGATCCTGCGGCAGACCGGCGTCGTCGGGAAGTTCGTCGAGTACTTCGGCCACGGGCTCGCGGGGCTGACGCTCGCCGACCGGGCCACGCTCGGAAACATGTCTCCGGAGTACGGCGCCACCTGCGGCTTCTTCCCGGTCGACGACGAGACGTTGCGCTACCTGCGCCTCACCGGCCGTAACGAGGAGAAGGTTGCCCTCGTCGAGGCGTACTGCAAGGAGACCGGGCTCTGGCACACCCCCGACGAGCAATCCACCTACTCGCAGGTGGTCGAGCTCGACCTCTCCACCGTCGAGCCGTCGATCGCCGGCCCACGGCGTCCACAGGATCGGATCCCGCTCCATGAAGGGCGAAACGCCTTCTCGGCCGCGCTGCCGTCGTTCGGCGTCGCCGAGGGCAACGGCCACGTCGACGAGGCCGACGAGGAGTCGATGGACGGGAGTGACGCACCCGCTCTCACCGCCACGGCGGAGCGAACAGCGGTCGAAGCTGACGATCGGCGGCGAGACGGTGGAGATCGATCACGGCGTCGTCGTGATCGCCGCGATCACGTCCTGCACGAATACGTCCAATCCGGCCGTGATGATCGGCGCCGGGCTGCTCGCGAAGAAGGCCGTCGAACGCGGCCTCTCGCGCAAGCCCTGGGTGAAGACGAGCCTCGCGCCCGGCTCCCGCGTCGTCACCGAGTACTACGAGAAGTCCGGGCTGACGCCCTATCTCGACGCGCTCGGCTTCAACACGGTCGGGTACGGCTGCACGACGTGCATCGGCAACTCGGGCCCGCTGCCCGCCGAGGTCTCGGAGGCCGTAACGAGGGCGACCTCGTCGCCTGCGCGGTGCTCTCGGGCAACCGCAACTTCGAGGCGCGCATCCACCCCGAGGTGAAGGCCAACTACCTCGCCTCGCCCCCGCTCGTCGTCGCCTACGCGCTCACGGGGCGGATGGACATCGACATCACGACGGAGCCGCTCGGACACGACACGGACGGCGAGCCCGTCTATCTCGCCGATCTCTGGCCGTCACCGGACGAGGTGCAGGAGACGATCGAGACCGCGATCGGACGTGACATGTTCCTCGCGACCTACGCGAACGTCTACGAAGGCGAGGACGCCTGGCGCGAGCTACCGGTGCCGACCGGCGAGCTCTTCGACTGGGAGGACACCTCGACCTACGTGCGCCGCCCGCCGTACTTCGACGGCATGGCCCCTGCGGCGGGAACGATCGACGACATCAGCGGTGCACGCTGCCTCGTCTCGATCGGCGACTCGGTCACGACCGACCACATCTCTCCGGCCGGCTCGATCAAGCTCGACTCGCCCGCGGGCGACTACCTCGTCGGGCACGGCGTCGAGCGAGGGGACTTCAACTCGTACGGCTCGCGGCGCGGCAACCACGAGGTGATGGTCCGCGGGACGTTCGCGAACGTCCGCCTGCGCAACCAGCTCGTCCCCGGATCCGAGGGAACGTGGACAGCGCATCTCCCGGACGGCGAGGAGACGACGATCTTCGCAGCGGCAGAGCGCTACCTCGCCGACGGCGTGCCCACGATCGTCCTTGCCGGCAAGGAGTACGGCTCCGGCTCGTCGCGCGACTGGGCCGCCAAGGGCCCGAACCTGCTCGGCGTCAGGGCCGTGATCGCCGAGAGCTACGAGCGCATCCACCGCTCGAACCTGCTCATGATGGGGATCCTGCCGCTGCAGTACCTCCCGGGCGAGAGCCTCGCGTCGCTCGGGCTGACCGGGCCGCGAGGAGTTCTCGGTCACCGGGCTCGAGAACGGCGAGGCGCGTGAGGTCACGGTCACGGCGGACGGCGTCGAGTTCCGCGCCACGCTCCGCCTCGACACCCCGCGCGAGCGCGAGTACGTGCGCCACGGCGGGATCCTCCCGTACGTGCTGCGGCGCCTGCTGGCCGGCTAGACGGAGGCAGAGATCGTGATGCCGCCGCGGCGTTTCTGGACGAGCGTCACGGCCACCTCTGAGCGCTCGAGCTCGAGTGCGGCGGCGACCTCGGCGCAGATCTGGACCGCGAGCGCCTCGCAGAACACGCCCTGATCGCGGAAGCGAGAGAGGTAGATCTTGAGCGACTTCGACTCGAGGCAAAGCGTGCCGGGCGTGTACTGGATCGTCACGGTGTAGAAGTCGGGCTGGTTGGTTATCGGGCACATCGCTGTCAGCTCGTCGCTCGACATCTCCACGACCGCGACACCCGGGTTCGGGAACGTCTCCAGTCCCGCGTACGCGTCGCTGCCTGCCCGCCCGAGCGCGATGAACTCCTGAGCCATGCACGTATCCTAGTCGGGTGCAGCGCGTCTACCTCGCCGGCCCGCCGTTCGCGGACGAATACCGCCGCCGGGCAGCCGTGCTCGTTCGCGAGCGCGGCTGGGAGCCGATCGACCCGATGCGTCGCGACTTCCGCGGCGCGACGCAGGGACACGAGGCCGAGATCGTCAGCGGCGACCTCGCGGACATCGATTCGTGCGACGCCGTCCTGGCTGCGTTCACCGCCCCCGACGAGGGCACGGCGATGGAGGCATGGTACGCCCATTCGAGCGGCCTCCCGGTCGTGGTCTACACCGGCGGGACACCCCCTCATCCCTGGACCGTCTACGTCGCACGGTCGGCCCATGCCTCGCTCGAGGACGCAGTCGCGGCTGCGTGCCAGAGCCCGGCACCCGGTTCCTGACGACGCTACACCGGTGGAGGGCGTCGCCCCCATCGCCCACGCACCGTTGACCGAGCCCCGCCGCGGCGATCCGCAGCGAACGCCCCGGACAAGCATCTAGCATCTCGCAATGCCGCAAGCAGCCATCGTCGGAGATCTCGTGCTCGATGTCGTCGCCGGCGCACCCGAGCGCCCGGGAGGTGCGGTCTGGTACTGCGCGCGCGCCCTCAGTCAGATCGACGCGGACGCGGACGTCGTGCTCGTCTGCCGCTCCGCAGAGGAGGATCGGGACGCGCTCGTCCCGGGACTCGAGGAGTTCGGGTTCCCTGTCGTCTGGCGGCCGGCGGCACGGACGACACGGTTCTCGTTTCACTACGAGGGCGACAGGAGAATCATGCAGATCGACGCGCTCTCCGACCCGTGGACGCAGGCCGATATCGCCGGCTGGGTCGGTGACGCCATCGGAGACGCGCCGTGGGTGATCGTCGGCGCACTCACGCGTGGAGACTTCCCACTCGAGACGCTCACCATGCTCACGGCTCGAGGGCATCGGCTCGTCGTCGATGCCCAGGGACTCGTGCGTCACGGCAAGGTCGGCCCCCTGATCAGCGACGGATCCATCGAGCGCGCCATCCTTGCGAATATCACGGCGCTGAAACTGAACGACGAGGAGGCGGCGGAGCTCTGCGGCGGGATCGACGAGGCATCGCTCCGCACACTCGGTATTCCCGAGATCGTGCTCACGCTCGGGTCAGAGGGCGCCGTGATCATCTCCGGCGAGGTCACCACGCGCGTCGACGCAGTGCCGGTCGACGGTCCGGTCGACCCGACGGGGGCGGGTGACTCGTTCCTCCTCTCCTACGCCGTCGCCCGCCAGCGCGGGGCCGACGCGCACGAGGCCGGCCTGATCGCGAGTCGCTTCGTGTCGACGATCATCGCCCGCTGATGGAGGCCTTCGTCGCGACGGCGCTCGGCTGCGTCCTGGTCGACCTCGAGACGGCGAGGCCGAGCTCGTCGACGACGCGCCGCCGACAGCCGGAACCGCCGGCATCTCGCTGCCCTTGCTGATCGCCGCCGACCAGTCAGGAGAGCGGGCCGCGGCCGTCGTCGACCGGCGTCCACCGCTCGTCCTCTCCGACGACGGCGGCCAGACCTGGGACGAGGCCGGCGGCGGCCTGCCCACGGGAACCGCGATCGCGATTCATCCCGAGGATCCAGAGCAGCTGCTGTTCGCGTCGGAGTCACGCCTCTTCGTCTCGGAGAACGGCGGGCGGTTCTGGCGCGCTCTCGACGTGGAGCTGATCGGGATCACGGCCGTCGCTTTCTCGTAGGCTGAGACCACAACGACGAACAGGAGATCTGCATGAGCGGGCTCGACAATCTGGTCAAGGGTGTGACGGGAGGCGGGGGAGGCGGGCTCGGCGACCTGATCGGGAGCCTCGCGGGAGGCGCGACCTCGGGCGGTGGGCTCGATGACATCATCGGTGGCCTCACGGGCGGTGGCAGCTCGGGAAGTTCGGCCGGAGGGATGGGTGGATTGCTCGGATCGCTCCTCCCTGCACTCGGTGGGATGCTCGCGGGCGGTGGGCTGCAGCATGTCCTGTCCGGTTTTCAGGCCAACGGTCTCTCGGCTCAGACAGATTCGTGGATCGGTACCGGTGAGAACCAGCCGATCAGCGGCGAGGACGTCCGCAAGGTCGTCGGCGACGCGGAGCTGGCGAGAATCGCCGCGCAACTCGGCGTCTCCGAAGACGAGGCAGCGAACGCGGTCGCCCAGATCCTTCCGACGGTGGTCGACAAGGTCTCGCCGGAAGGGCACCTTGCCTCGGAGAGTGAGCTCGAGTCGGCGTTCGTGGCGCTCGAGCAGCTCGGTGACGGAACCCAGGCGACCGACTGAACGAGCCGCACTCGTGCCCCTACGGCACCTGGAACTCGCCGCGGGCAACGGTGACGGCTTGGCCGCCGACCTCGACGCGGTCGATCAGGCCACCGCTGCCCTCTGCGCGAGCGTAAAGCGTCGACGGTCGCCCGATCGCCGCGCCCTGTGAGATCACGATCTCGTCGCCCCAGCCGATCTTCCCGTGCCGGGCCAGATGGCACGCAATCGGGCCTGCGGCGGAGCCCGTCGCGGCATCCTCGCCGCCTTTCCAGAACATCCGGGTCGTCCAGCGGTCGCCCGCGCCTGCGAAGCAGCTGACGCCGGTGAAGCCGCGCGCGATGATCGCGTCCAGCCCAGGGGTGAGCGCCTCGACCTGCTCCACCGACTCGAGCGCGACGAGGACGTGCGTGGCGCCGTTGTCGTAGAGCTCGATCGGCAGCTCTGCCTTCTCGACCCCGATTGCCGCAAGAAGCTCCTCCACCCCGACGAACTCCTCGACCGTCGGCACCGGCTGCACCATGCGCCCGAAGACGATCTTGCCGGACTGGGCACGTTCGAGCTCGACCGGGACGACGCCCCTCCCGGTCTCGATGTTGATCACCCCGAGCTGCATGGGCGCGGCGAGCACGAACGCCGTCCCGAGCGTGGGATGCCCCGCGAACGGCAGCTCGTACGTTGGCGTGAAGATCCTGATTCGCACGTGCCCGTCGCCTTCCGGGGCGAGAACGAAGACCGACTCGCTGAAGCCGACCTCGAGTGCGAGAGCCTGCATCGTCGCGGTGTCGAGATCGCGCGCATCCGTGAAGACGGCCAGCTGGTTGCCGGCGAGTGGCGAGTCGGTAAAGACGTCGGCGATGACGTAGCGAAAGGTTCTCATCGGTCGATCCTAGAGGCTTGACGTGCCTGAACGGGCCCAGTCCGTGGGGACGTCTGACCCACCCTCTTCGCTGATGCGTGCGCCGAAACGCACGAAGGTCGGGGTCGCCACGACCTTGCCGGCGATGAGCGCCTCGCCCTGCCGGAAACCCGTCGCGCGAGCAAGCAGGCTCGGCGGCACGAAGGAGAAGACGTTCGTGAGGTGGCCCACGTCCGCGACCGAGTTCATCCGCATCAGGAGCAGGTTGTCGCACTGCGAGACGATGTTCTCGTGCACCTTCTGCGGCCGCTGCGTCGACAGGAGAAGGTAGAGCCCGAACTTGCGCCCCTCGGCCGCAATCTTGATCGCCGTCTCGGTGGCGAGAAACTGCAACCCGCCCTCGGGGAGCTGAGGGCAGACGTTGTGCGCCTCGTCGATCACGACGAGCAGCGGTCGCCGCTCGTGCCGCTTCTCCCAGAGGCGCGAGAGGACTGCCTGGGCGACGAGCGTCTTCTCGATCGGCGTGCCGAGCGTGCCGATATCGACGACGAGGCAGCGCCAGTCGTCGCGATCGAGATCCTCGAGCACGGTGCCCGCCTGCTCCCTGGCCCAGACGCCGAAGCGATCGACGCCGAGGTTGCGTACCCTGCGAATCAGCCGGTCGAGCCCTTCGCTCACGGTGTCCACGCTGCCCGTGGCAAGCGCCTGGTAGGCCGACGAACCCGGGCCTTCCGCAAGCGCGCGGAGCAGCTCGTCGTACTCGTCGGAGTCGCGGATGGGGTCGAGCTGGAGGACGCCGGCATACGCGGCGCCGTCGAGCTCCGGAAATCGGATCCGGAGCCTGTCGTCTCCCTCTGCCGACGGCGAGCGCACGAGGATCGACGGGGCAAGCGTCGCGAGTCGCGCGGCCAGAGCGGGGTCGGCGTCGGCACGTGCCTCGCGCAGACGCACGAAGTCGGAGTTCGGGTCGATGACGACGACGCGCAGCTCCGTGTCGAGCAGGAGGTGCTCGAGCACGACGCCGAGCGAGTAGGTCTTGCCGGAGCCCGACTGCCCACAAAGGAACGTGTGACGATCGAAGCCGCCGGCGTCGATCCGTGCGGGCACCACCCCGTCCCGACCCGCGAGCACCGTCCCGATCACGAGCTCGGTCGTATCGCGCCGTGGCCGCGACAACTCCTCGACCTCGGGGCCGGTCGCGCCCTCGATCTGCGCATCGACGAACGGGGCGCCGTCGCCGGAGAGCACGACCCCGGTTCCCTCCACGACGCGCACCTGCACGCGCGCCTGGAGGTCCAGCGCGCCGTCGCCTGACAGGCTCTCCCGGTCCAGAGAGGCACCGACCTCGGGTCCGTTCCGCGTCACGAGCTCCTGCGTGATCAGCTGGCCGAGCCGTCGTACATGGCCGTCGACGAGGGCCACGAAACCACCCGGCGGGGGCGCGGTGCTCCCGATTGCGATCTGGTAGCTGAAGGAGCGACCGTCCATCGAGACCGCGATGGCGGGGATCGCCTGCTCGAACCGCCGCCGCAGGTCGCGAAAACGCCCGATCGTGGCGCCGAGGTCGTCAGGGAGTCGAGCGCTCACGCCGAGAGGCTAGCCGCTCCGCCTGGACCCACTTCGCGTGATGCTTCTCCGCCCAGGCCTCGTCGA
The DNA here is from genome assembly GCA_963699795.1 of uncultured Thermoleophilia bacterium. Classification (GTDB taxonomy): domain Bacteria; phylum Actinomycetota; class Thermoleophilia; order Gaiellales; family Gaiellaceae; genus Gaiella. The sequence continues at coordinate 119,244 of CAVOVG010000001.1, read as the reverse complement.
CCTCACCCGTCGTCATCCCTCGCAGAGCGTGACGGGTGCTCGGGTGGATGAGGGCGAGGTAGAGATGCCCGACGAGCAGCAGGATCGAGGCGAACGTGAGCGCATCGTGCACCGTCCCCGTGCCGGCGAAGATGAAGCGATGGTCGCGCTCGCCGAGCCAGAGGAAGAACCCGGAGAGCACGAAGAGCAGCGCGAACGCGATCGTCAGAAGCGCGTTGATCTTCTGGCCGGCATTGAACCGTCCCTGCGGCGCCTTTCGGCCTCGGAGCCACCTTCGGTCGTCCCGGTCGATCGTCTCGATCGCGCGCCAGTCCTCCGCGAGGCGCTTGCGGTTGCCCACGATCAGAATCACGACGAGAGCGATCGCCCAGGCAACGGCAACCCAGAGGTGCACGTTCTTGACGAGGTGGCGGCGCGAGATCAGCGTCGACAGCGCCGGTAGGTAGAGGATCATCCCCGTCGCGAGCAGCGCGAGGAATGCAGATGCGTGCATCCAGTGCAACGCGCGCTCGGTCACGTCGAAGCGCTTGATCCTCGCAACCGGGTCAGGCCCGCTCAGGGTGGCGTCGGGAAGAGCAGGGTCAAGCAGCGAGGCCATTGGAGTTCCCGAGCCACGCGTCGGCGTCGTAGCCGTTCTGTTCCCAGTACCCGGGCAGTGCGACCGTGCCGAGCTCGATCCGGTTGACCCACTTGACGCTCTTGTAACCGTACATCTGCGGCATCACGAGGCGAACCGGTGCGCCGTGCGGCCGTGAGATCGGGCCACCGTCCATCTCGTACGCGAGCATCACATCGGGGAGAAGTGCTTGCTCCAGGGTGAGCGAATCCTCGTACGGATTCTCGGCCGAGACGAAGTTCAGTGCCGCGACGTTGCTCTGCGCGCCCGCTCGCTCGAGCAGGTCGGCGATCCTGACACCGGCCCAGCGCACTCCGGTCACAGACCAGCCGGTGACGCAATGGAAGTCCGAGACCTGCTCGGCTCGCGGCATCTCCTTGAGATCGGCGAGCGAGTAGCTCGACGGCTGATCGACGAGCCCCGTCACGTCGAGGCGATACGTGGCAGGGTCGAAGGTCGGCATCGAGCTGCCCACCGTGTAGATGCGCCAGCCGCCCGTCGGGACGATGCTCGAGACCGACTTGGGCACTGCGCGGTCGAGCAACCCCGTCGCGTCCTTCGCGAGGAAGAGGCCCGCGGCGCCGAGCCCGAGGATGCCGAGGAAGCCTGCACGTCCGATGGTGCGATCGTTCATGAACACGAAGTTGTACCGAGCGATCCTTACGCCCGTCTTACAAGACGGGCGAAGCGTCGTTGCGCCTATCCTGCCGGGCGATGCGCATCTACCTCTGCCGACATGCCCAGGCCGCCTCGGGCGACCCCGACGAGCTGCGCGAGCTCACCGCCGAGGGGCACGAGCAGGCACGAAGTCTCGGTGAGACGCTCGCCGCCCGGCCGGACGCTCCCGTGCTCGTGCTCACGAGCCCCCTGCTGCGAGCGCAGCAGACCGCAGCCGGGATCGGGCGGGAGGTGGGAGCGCCCGTGCGGATCGCCGAAGCGCTAGCACCCGGCGTGACGGTGGACACTCTGACGCAGGCGCTCGACGGAGAGGAAGGGCCCGTCGCCATCGTCGGTCACCAGCCCGACTGCTCCGAGATCGCCTACGTGCTGACCGGCAGAGACCCTGGGTTCCCGGTTGCAGGCATGGCGGAGCTGGAGCTCGACGCGTGAGCGCGCTCGAGGTGCGCGAGCTCCGCAAGAGCTACGGCGCAATCGAGGCTGTCGCGGGAATCAGCTTCACGGTCGAGCAGGGTGAGGTATTCGGCCTCCTCGGCCCGAACGGGGCCGGCAAGACGACGACGGTCGAGATCCTCGAGGGGTACCGCAAGCGCGACGGCGGGAGCGTGACGGTGCTCGGCGTCGATCCCGAGCACGGCGGCACGGCGCTCCGAGAGCGGATCGGCGTCGTCTTGCAGGCGTCCGAGCTTCCTGCCGCGCTGACGGTGCGCGAGGTCCACCGAATGTTCGCAGGCTACTACTCCCACCCGAGGGACATCGACGAGGTGATCGGGCTCGTCGGGCTCGAGGAGAAGGCGGGTGCTCGGGTGAAGACGCTGTCGGGGGGGCAGAAGCGGCGGCTCGACCTCGGTATCGCACTCGTCGGTGATCCGGAGCTCGTCTTCCTCGACGAGCCCACGACGGGCTTCGACCCGGCCGCACGGCGCACCGCCTGGGAGCTCGTACGCTCGCTGCGCGCTCTCGGGAAGACGATCGTGCTCACAACCCACTACCTCGACGAAGCGCAGCAGCTCGCGGACCGCGTTGCAGTGATCCGGGACGGGCGTATCGTCAAGATCGGCACGCCTGCCGACCTCATCGGCGTCGCTCCCAAGGTCGAGATCCGATACCGCGAGGCCGGTCGCGACGTGGTGATCGAGACGGACGAACCGACTCGCGTCCTCGCGGAGCTCGCCGGCGCCGCGGCGGCCGAGGATCGCGAGCTCGAGGCGCTCGAGGTCGTGCGCCCGTCGCTCGAAGACGTGTACCTCGACCTGATCAACGGCCGCGAGGTCGAGCTCGAGGCCGACCGATGAGGCTCTTCCAGCACGAGGTGCGCACGCAGCAGCTGCTGTTCTGGCGCAACAAGGAGTCGGCGGTCTTCGTCTTCATCTTCCCGCCGATGCTCTACCTGCTCCTCGGGGCGGTGTACAACGGCCGGATCGGGGGGTTTCCAGCAGCTGATGCCCTGCTCGTAGGGCTCGTCGGCTACGGGTGCGCCAACACCGCCTTCGCCGGGCTGGCGATCACGCTCGTGATCCGACGTGAAGGCGGGGTGTTGAAGCGCATCCGCGCGACGCCGCTGCCACCACCCGTCTACCTCGCGGCCGTCCTCACGTCGACGCTGATCATCTTCATCGCGCAGCTGCTCGTGACGATGACGCTCGGGGTCGTTCTCTACGGCGCGACCGGTCCGAGGAACTGGCTCGGCCTCGCTTGTGCCGTGCTGCTCGGCGTTGCGGCCTTCGCCGGCCTCGGTTTCGGTGCCGCAGCGCTCATTCGCTCGTCGGAGGGAGCGTCGGCTGTCGTCAACCTGATCGTGCTGCCGATGGCATTTCTTTCCGGCTCGTTCGGGCCGACGCAGGGTTACCCGGCGTTCCTGCAGGCGATCTCGGACGTCCTGCCCCTCACCTACCTGATCCGGATCCTTCGCGTGGTCTATCTCGGGGGCGGCTCGTTCTGGTCCCATCCGGGCTGGATCGCGATCGTTCTCGCCTGGGGTCTCGGCGGCCTCGCGATCGCCTGGCGCCGCTTCGGCTGGGAGCCACGCGAGCGATGACGACGCTGCCGTTCGGTGCCGCCGAGATCCTGGCTGCGGTCGCCGGCGCCGGGCGCGTGCTCGACGCGGGCTGCGGCAGCGGGCGGCTCACCGTCGCGCTCGCCACGGCAGGGGCCGAGGTGACCGGGATCGACACGAACGCTGGACAGCTGGCCGAGGCAAGGAGCCGCGCCGACGCAGCGGGAGTCGCACTGACGCTCCTCGAGGCCGACTTCAACGAGGCGCTCCCGTTCGCCGACTCCTCCTTCGACGCGGTCACGAACCGCCTCGCGCTGATGGCGGCGAGCGACCCGGCCGCGACGCTCCGCGAGCTGCGACGGGTGCTCGTTCCCAGCGGGCGCATCGTGACCGTCCTCTGGGCCCCGCCGGCCGAGAACCCGTGGTTCTCGGAGCCCAGGGCGGCGATCGGTGCCGTGCTCGGCGCCGAGCGCGCTTCTTTCGCCCGGGCCTTCGGGAAGCTCGGCGAGCCGGGCGAGGCGGCTGCCGTCCACCGCGCCGCGGGATTCGTCGACATCGAGACGGTCTACGTGCGTGGGACTCGCGAGGCCGCCGACGCCGACGCGTACTGGCAGGAGCTCTCGGCCGAGAACGGCCACTTTCGCCGCATCGCGGCGTCGCTCGATGCCGCCGGTGAAGCCGCGCTCACCAAGGAGATCGATGCGCGGCTCTCGCCGTACCGCGAGGGAAACCGCCTGGAGCTCCCGCGGATGGTCGTTCTCGTCATCGCCCGCCGTTAGGCAGGATCCGGGGTCGTCCTCGTGGAGCCGGTTGCAAACCCGCCGTCGACGACGAGTGTTTGCCCCGTGACGTAGGCGCTCGCCTCCGACGCGAAGAAGACGACGGCGCCGTCCAGGTCGTCAGGTGTGCCGGTGCGGCCCTGCGGAATGCGCTCGCGGATCGACTCGACCCACTGCTCGTCGCGGAACATGATGTCGTTCTGGGCGGTGCGGAACCAGCCGGGGGCGATGCAGTTGACGGTGATACCGTGGGCTGCCCATTCGTCGGCGAGGCTCATCGTGAGCTGACGGATGCCACCGCGACTCGCCGTGTAGGGGCCGATACCGGCGAAGCCGAACATGCTCGTGAGCGATCCGATGTTGATGATCCGGCCGGAGCCGCAGTCGATCATCGACGGAGCGAGGGCCTGGGCGACGAAGAACGCACCGCGGAGGTTCGTGTCGAGGACGAGGTTCCAGTCGTCGAGGGTCACCTCGAGCGCGGGCTTGCGAGCGTTGCAGCCGGCGTTGTTGACGAGCACGTCGATCTTGCCGGCCTCGGCGAGCGCCGCCGCGGCTGCCGCCGTGATGCTCTCGACCTCGCGGACATCCAGCTCGACCGGGATCGCGCGACGACCGAGCGCCTCGACCTCGCTGCAGACCTCCCGGAGCGTCGACAGGGACCTGCTCGTGACGACGACGTCGGCGCCTGCGCGTGCAAGCGCGAGAGCCATGCCGTGCCCGAGACCCCTGCTCGAGCCCGTCACCATCGCGACCTTGCCCGTCAGATCGAAGAGCGACGATCCCATGTCAGGCCGCGCCGTGGGGCGGAATCAGAACGACCTTCAGCAGGCCCGGTGGCGCGGCGTGGAGCTGCTCGAACCAGTGGGAGCCGTCCGCGAGAGGGGCAACCGCGCTCATCAGCGGATCGACGTCGATGCTTCCGCCCGCGAGCAGCTCGACGCTCCTGCTCATCTCCCCCGCCGAAGCGCACGCGCCGACCAGCGTCAACTCGCCGGTGACGACCGCCTGAAGCGGGAGGTCGATCGTCGGCATCACATTCCCGACGAGAACGACCCGACCACCACGACGAGCACACCCGATCGCGGTCTGGATCGCCGCCGAGACGCCAACGGCCTCGATCACCACGTCGGCGCCTCGCCCACCCGTGGCTTCGACGACCCTGCGAACAAGGTGCTCCTCGTCGGCCCGGAACGTCGCGTCGGCTCCCAATCCCCGCGCGAGCTCGAGTCGCCGGGAGTCGAGATCGATGCCGAGAACGCGCCCTGCTCCCGCCACTCTCAGCGCCTGGGTGACGAGCAGGCCGATCACTCCGGTTCCCACAACGACAACCGCCTTGCGGACGACATCCCCCGCGAGCGAAACAGCGTGGAGCGCCACCGCGAGCGGCTCGGTGAACGCCGCCCGCTCGAAGCTGAGGCCGTCCGGAAGCGCGACGAGCCCTCTGGCCGGGACCGCAGCGAACTCCGCGAAGGCTCCGTCGCGACGGAAACCCGAGAACGACGAGCCGAGCACCGCGCGCTGCTCGCAGAGGTTGCTACGACCCCCGAGGCACGCCGGGCAGGTGCCGCAGAACGCCGTCGAGTCGAACGTGACGCGGTCGCCCTCCTTCCACGAGCCCGCGTCACGACCCACGCGAACGACAACGCCTGCCGCCTCGTGCCCCATGATCAAAGGCGGCGTCCGCCGCCCCGATGTACCGTCGGCCCCGTGGACATCGCTCCCGCAGATTCCGCACGCGTGAATAGCGACGAGCGCCTCGTCAGGGCCGACGGAGGGAACGGGAACGTCGACGTACGAGAACGTGCTCTTCTCATCGAGCCGAAGCGCTTTCATCTTCGCCGAACGCTACAGGGCGAGGGACGACCCGTCGGGTCGACAGGCAGTGAATGGCCCGCGGCCATCAACGAGCGCCGGGGGCTACGAAACGGGAGCCGTTGTCGGCAGCACCTTGCCGGGATTCAGGATCCCGTTCGGGTCGAAGCTCGCCTTGATCGATTGCATCAAGGGGATCAGGTCACCGTGCTCCTGCTCGAGCGCACCGATCTTGCCGAGGCCGATCCCGTGCTCGCCGGTGCAGGTTCCGCCGCGCGCGAGCGCGTCGTCGACGATGTTGTGAACGAGCTCCTCCGAAAGTTCCACCTCGGAGGAATCGGCCACATGAACGGCGACGTGGAGATTGCCGTCACCGGCGTGGCCGACGATTCCGCCGTTGAGGCCGAGACGCTCGATCTCGGTGCGCGCGAAGTGGGCAGAGTCGGCGAGCTCGGTCAGGGGCACGCAGACGTCCGTCGCGCGCTCCTTCGTGCCGGGGAACTTCGCCGCCGTGGCGTTCGCGGCCTCGTGGCGTGCCTTCCACAGGCGCGCTCGTGCGTCGGGGTCGCGCTCGGTGATGATCTCTGTCGCCCCCTCCGCCGTCGCGATCGCTTCGACGAGCTCGAGGTCGGCGAGCACGAGCGCCTCGCTCCCAGACGCTTCTATGAAGAGGCACGGCTCCTCGGGGTATGACGTGCCCGAGTAGGCGTTCACCGCCGACACGATCCACGCGTCGAGGAACTCGACACGCGTCACACCGGAGCCCGCTGCGACGACTCCCGCCGCCGTCCGGCAGGCGCTCGCGATATCGGGGAACGCGATCCGGAGCACGACGGCCCGCTCCGGGATCGGGTGGAGTCGCACCGTCACCTCGGTGATCACCGCGAGCGTCCCTTCCGACCCGATCAGGAGCCCCGTCAGGTCGTACCCTGCGGACGTCTTCGCTGCGCGGGAACCGGTGCGAATCACACGCCCGTCCGCCAGCACGGCCTCGAGCGCCAGCACGTTCGCTCGCGTCTTGCCGTAGCGCACGGTGGTAGTTCCGGCCGCATTTGTCGCGGCCATCCCGCCGAGCGTGGCGTCGGCGCCCGGGTCGACCGGGAAGAAGAGGCCGTGCTGCCCGGCGGCGCGCTCGAGCTTGAGCCGCGTGACGCCGGCCTGAACCGTCGCCGTCAGGTTCTCGGGCGAGATCTCGAGGACCCGATCGAGGCGGGAGAGATCGAGGCTGATGCCTCCGTGCACCGGGATCACGTGCCCCTCGAGGCTCGTGCCGACGCCGAACGGCGTCACGGGAACCCGAAGCTCGTCGGCGATTGCAAGCGCGCGGGCCACCTCTTCGGTCGAGCCGGGATAGACGACGAGATCGGGCCTGTGCGGCGGGTGGAAGCTGAGGTCCGAGGCGTGGAGATCCCGCTCGGAGTCGCCGTCACGGACGCTGTCCGCGCCGAGCGCCTCGACGAGCGCTTCCCTGACCGTGGGCAGCGCGGTCACTCGTCCGCCTCGGAAGGCACGGTCTCGGCAACCCGGTCGACCGCCCAAAGAATGCCGTCCTTGACCGACCCGCCGACGATCACGTCACGCGGCGTACGCGCGACGCTCTGCTCGCCCGATTCGCGGTCTTCGAGGGCTGCCGGTGTGATCAGCTGTTCCATGCCCCGACAGTTTGCTTCAACCGCGGCCGGAGTGCCGAGCCACGCGACGCAACCGTCGAGCAGACGGCAGACCGGGGCGAGGATCAGCGCGATCTCGCCGGGCGCGCCTCGAATGCGTACCGCGCTACCCTCCCTTCTGCGCCCCCGTAGCTCAGTGGATAGAGCAGTGGTTTCCTAAACCGCGTGCGCAAGTTCGATTCTTGCCGGGGGCATCAAGCGCGATCCCTGCATATATGCCGTTCTAGCCGGATCAGGGTATGGGGCGGCGGATGGGGCGCGTCCCAACGGTGTCCCAACGAGATCCCGCGATGACTGGCGCGTCGAGTCAAACGGAACAGGCGAACTTCACGTGTTCTGCCAGCCACAAATCCGCCCTCGGCTGCCGATATCCCAGTCGAACGAACCACATTCGACTACCAGGGAGGAGACGAGACGATGGCACTTACCGAGGCTCAGGAGCGGGCGGCGTTCGGCGGCGGCCGGATCCGCGAACTACTAGAGGGCAAGTCCTACGCCGAGGTCGAGGAGATCCGACGGGGCTTCGCCGCCCGCGCCCGACTGCGCGAGCTTGGGCTGGAAGACCGGCTGACCGAGCAGGAGACGGCCGATCAGTTCGACCGCTTCATGGGGATCGCCGAGGAGCCTGCGCCGACGCGGACATACTCCGCTTCCGAGGAAGGCCAGCTTCAGCGGGAGTTCGACACGTATCTCGGCGTGACCCCGCCCTCCCCGACGGCGGGCCTGCCCGTCCACCGTGCCTTCAGCGCCGAGGATCCCGACGGGGACACCGACGGCGAGCGTGCCCTCGGCGACGCCTTCGACCGGTATCTCGGAGTCTGAGATGGCGACCCCGCGAAGAGTGACGCCCGAGATTCTCGACCGCGTCGAGGCCGAACTCGCCGACGCCGAAGCGTCTTTGACGTCCGCCGCCGGAGATGCAGGCCGTCGGCATCTGACACGCGAGCCGAAGGTTCGCCGGAGTGCTTGGCGGAGGGAGTTCGGTAGTTCCGGGTAGGCGGGATCAGCGTCGGCCCCGATGTGCTGAGCGGTTGTGCTCTGTCTTGCTGGGTCAAACCGGGGGATGATCGTCGGTTTCCCTGCGATTTTCTGTGAGAGGAGATGGTTCGTCATGCGTTGGCGTGAACTGTTCGGCGCAACCCGTACGTGGTTCTCGTCTGGAGCGAGGAGGCGGCTGGTGCTGGTCGGTGCGGGCGCAGCCGCATTGTGTGTGACTGCGCCCGCTAGTGCGGCAACAGTGCCTCTGAACATTTCGCTGCCGTCGATCTCGGGCCCGGCGACGATCGTTCCCGGGCCGAACACGCTGGTCGCGTCGCCGGGCACCTGGTCGTCGGATCCCGCCGACGGGCCGCTGTCGTTTACCTATCAGTGGCAGCAGTGCTTCGGGGACGGCAACTTCGTGTGCTCCGATATTTCGGGGGCAACGGGACCGACGTACCTCCACACGCCGACGATCGCGACCTGGTCGATGTACAAAGTCGTCGTCACGGCCAGGAACAATGCAGGTACAAGTGCCCCGGTTCTCGGGCCGACGGCACTCTTTGCGCCTGGCTACGTTGCATACGTCGATCTGACCAACAGTGTCCTGCCGTCGATCTCGGGTTCGGCGATCGTTGGACAGACGTTGTCGTCCACCCTTGGAACGTGGCTCGGGATGCTGTACAACGGCGCTGGGACTTTCGGAGGCGACGCGATTCGCGTGCAGTGGGAGCGCTGTGCGTCTGCGACGGCGGGCTGCTCCGACATCCCCAACGCGCTGTCCGCGTTCTCACCGACCCAGATCTTTCAGAACGCTCTCGCAAGCTACACCTTGCAGGCAGGCGATGTCGGCTACTGGATCAGGACACGAGTGACTGGATTCAGGGGCGGCAGCATCTGCGATGTATGCGGAAACCTGACGGTGCGGGCGGCTGCTGTAGGACAGGTCGTGAAGGGAGCCGCTGCGCAGCTATCCGACCTCGGAGCAGCGGTCAACAACGTCGGCCCCGGCAAGAGCCTCGCCGACAAGGTGAAAGCCGCGCAGACCGCCTTGGGCAGGGGCGACGTGCCCGGAACGTGCTCGATCCTCGGTGCGTTCGTCAGCGAGGTGAAAGCGCAGTCCGGCAAGAAGATCCCGGCGACCAAGGCGGCCACTCTGATCGCCGACGCCCGTCGAATCAAGACGGTGCTCGGCTGCTAGACGATCCGACTCAGCGCCCGCAACATTGAAGGCCCGCCCCGGCGGGCCTTCAGCGCGAGTCGTCCTGTGGACGCTGCAGCACGCCACAGGACTCCTGCCCGGACGGCAGCGGGAGTTCGGTAGTAGAGGGCGAACCTAGAGCGTGGGCGCGGGGGCATCGTCCCCCTCCTCCCCTGAGATCGGGGCGACTATCGCATGCGGCACACAGGTCGCTCCCCCGCGCCCTCTCTCCTTCCGAGGGAGAAACCTCCTCAGCGGCGTCGAGGCTCCTTGTCGATTCCCGCCATCGAGGGTTGTCGCTCTTCAACCACCGCACTCGCCGCTACGAAGGGCCTCCCCCGTGGCGCAACGAGCGCAGTCGCCTCACGAGGATCGTGCTGGGTACACGTTCCCCGGCCGAGAACGACCGTCGTGCATCCAGAAGCCGTGCAGAGCATGGAAGTGCCCAAGACCAAGTTCCCCCTGTCATCCCAACCTCCGGTTTGGAGGCAGCAAGCAAACCATTCTCCGAGCCTGACGGCTTGTCAACCCAGCCGACCCCTACCACGCCGTCCTGTGGACGGTGCCGCACGGAACCTGACCCCCCGAGAGCGTGTCCCAAACGTGTCCCGAACTGCCGTCATCTGAGCGAACTGAGAGAACCTCACAGCACCTGAGAGCCGCTTAGAACAGCGGAGGTGCCTCGATTCACCTCATTCCTAAACCGCGTGCGCAAGTTCGATTCTTGCCGGGGGCATCCGCGAAGCAAAGCGATTCCTGGCTTCATGCCAGCAAGGCATCGGATTCGCGCAAACGACCACGCGGCCCTAGCTCGAACCGAATCACTCCGCTAAAGACCCTGTTGCCAGGGTCTCGTGAGGGTCACAGGGTCATGACAGGGTCATGTTTCTGGCGATAAAAGACCCCTTCAAGGAGATCGGCGGGCGGGATATCCAACGCACGTAGAAGACGCAGGAGTGTCGTCAGGCGCACTTCCCGTTTTCCGCGCTCGATTCGGCTTACCTGAACGGTCGCGAGTCCGGTCTTAGAAGCGAGGTCTTCTTGAGTCCGCGGTCTTTCGCGGCTGGCCCGATCAGTTGTTCTTGTTCAGCTTGTTCTTGATGTCGTCGATCTTGTGTTTCGCCCAGTCGTTGGCGCTGTCGAGCTTGCTCTTGCTGGTGGCTGCTGCTTGGTCGGTCTTGCCTTCTCGTCGCATTTCCTTGTCGTCGGTGAGAACGCCGACTGCCTCTTTCGTTCTGCCGCTGATCTCGTCCGTGGTACCGGTCATCGTGTGCTCCTTCTTGCAGGGGATTTTCGAGAATCTTGGGCCTCGATTCGTGGGCTGACGCGTCGGTCGCTGCTGACGACGGTCACGAATGAGTGTGTGCGGGGTCAGGCTCTTGAGCGTCCGCCGACAACCGCGAGCACGAGTGCGACGACGATCAGGATGAAGAGGAACTTCGAGAGGAAGATGCCTCCTCCGAACGCGAGCACAAGCAGGATCAGTACGAGGAGCCAGATCATGGTGTTGCACCTCCGCGGTGTTGGCCCCAGGGAACGCGCGAGATTCCGCGCGTCCCCGAGGTGACAGGTGTTATGAGCGTCTGCGGTAGCCGAAGCCGCCGCCCATGAGAAGGACGACGACAACGATGATCAAGATCAACAGCCAAATAGACATTGAAGCCTCTCTTCTCCCCCTGCTAGGGGGATCGCGGTAACGGTCACTGCCTGACGACGGTCGTGCCGCCGTCATGCCGGTCGGCACCGCCAAAGCCACCCCAGCTCGACCAGAAGACGAGCGAGAGCACGAGCCCCACGACGCCGATCACCATCAGGATGACCCCGACGGTATGAATGCTGATCCCGGACACGGTCGCGGTGACCGCCCAGACCATGATCGCGCCGGCGGCGATCATCAGAAGACTCACTGCTGTACCCATGTCGTTCCCTTCGATTGAGGATCTCGAGGGCTCCATTCCTCATGGAGACTCGGTTCAGGGGCGCCGGAGCCCTTTCTCCGGCGCCCCTGGACCGGGAAGCCGGCGAGTGCGGTGAACTGGAGGGTTGCCCACCCGTCTGCGCCGGTTGCCTGCTCGTTGGCGGCCGCGAACATTCCGTAGGGAACGGCTGTCACGAACACGAGTGCCCCCTGCACGTCGCCTTTGCATGCTGTGATGTGGAAGCGGGCGGTCAAAGACCGTGTGCCGAAGGTGATCGTGCTGGGGCTCACCTGCGTCTGGTCGATAAGCAGATGCGCAGGCGAGGTGATACCCGCGACGGGAACGGTTCCGCCGGTCTTCGTGCAGCCGTTGGTAACGGGCGGAGGCGGCGTTGTGGCCGCCGTGACCACCGACGTCGGAACCGACGACGCGAACGTGCTGCCGTCGGCGTTCTTCGCCTCCACCTTGAACCGAATCGTGTTCCCGACATCGACGTTCTTCAACACGTAGCCGTTGCGGTCGGTGGCGTCGCTGATGTTGGCGCAGCTACCACCGTCCTTGTCGCAGCGCATCCACTGGTCGTTGTAATCGGCAACGGTGCCGCTCCAGGAGCCCCGTTTGCCCATAAGCCTCTCGCCTTCGACGGCCTTGCCGGTGATCGTCGGCGGCGACGTGTTATTCGGTGCCGCCGTGACCACGGTCGTGCCGGCTCCAGCGCCGAGGCTGACGACCAGCGCGACCGTCGCACAGACGCCAGTAACCACCCCGCCGAACATCCAGCGCTTCTTGGATGATACGAGACATGATCTTGTGCTGGGTGCGTCACCTGGGAGGGTCGACGCCACCATCGAGCCCCCGAGCAGCGCGAGGTTCTCGCGACCGGAGGCGTCCCTCATCATGACCCGTCACACTCGATTGGGTTTGATAATGGGCGCATCTGGGATCAAAGCGGGTGAGAGGGTTCCGTGCCGCGCGGAGTTATCCCTCGCCTAGCAGCCTGAGCAGGGATTTCCTGATTCCTGGATGGCACAGATCCCGTGTCGACACGGTTCCTCGTGGCTACTCGTGCGGGATCAGTACGGGATCGCAAGGCCGTCTACGAGACGGAGGAGGTGCTCGGCGAAGCCACGAGTAGATCGGGGCCGGCTGAAGGAGATCGTCCACCCCGTCGCAGACTCCTCCCGGCTGCGAGAGAGCTCGCGCTCGTGTGCTGCGGCAACTGGTACGGCAGGCCGACTCGCCACGACTTTGGGTGTCCTCGATCCTCGACCCTCTAGACTCGGCGCCATGTCTCGTTGTGGGAGCTGCAACCATGAAAACCGTGAGGGGGCTCGTTTCTGCGAGGCCTGCGGCACTGTGCTCGGAAGCGATACGGCCGCGGGTGAGCAGCGCAAGACCGTGACGGTGTTGTTCTGTGACGTGACGGGCTCGACGGCACTGGGCGAGCGCCTCGACCCCGAGTCGTTGCGGGCGGTGATGGCCCGGTATTTCGATCTTGCGCGCGCCGTCGTGGAGCGCCACGGAGGGTCGGTCGAAAAGTTCATCGGTGATGCGGTGATGGCGGTGTTCGGTATTCCGGTCCTGCACGAGGACGACGCACTGAGGGCCGTGCGTGCGGCGGCCGAGCTGCGCGATGGCCTGTCCGGGCTGAACGAAGGGCTGAAGCGCGACTACGGGACGACACTGGAGCTCCGGATCGGAGTCAACACGGGCGAGGTGGTGACGGGAACCGAAGAGCGGCTCGCGACGGGTGATGCGGTGAACGTGACGGCGCGGCTCGAGGCTGCAGCGCAGCCAGGCGAGATCCTACTCGGCGCACCGACCCAGGCGCTTGTCCACGAATCCGTGGTGGTGGAGGAGTTGGAGCCTCTGGAGCTGAAAGGCAAGGCGGTACCCGTAACGGCGTTCCGTCTCGTGTCTGTCCGGGTCGGGGCACCGTCGCGTCGACTCGCAGGGGTGATGGTCGGGCGAGAGCGCGAGCTGGGTCGCCTGCAGGCCACGATGGCGCAGGCTGTCGCAGACAGTTCCTGCCAGCTCTTCACCATCCTTGGCGCCGCCGGCGTGGGGAAGTCGCGTCTCGTCCATGAGTTTCTCGACGGCGTCGACGATGTTGTGGTCGTACGTGGGGGCTGCCTCTCCTACGGGGAAGGCATCACGTACTGGCCGGTTGTCGAGGTGCTGAAGCAGCTTCTGGGCGCGGAGCCACAGCAACGGCTTGTCGACCTCGAGTTGGACTCGTCCTCCTCACGGGCGATTCAGGCCGTGCTCGGCGATGGCAGCCTCGTGGCCTCGGTGGAGGAGATTGCCTGGGCGATGCGCGTGCTTCTCGAGGTCGTTGCGGAGGGTGCGCCGCTCGTCGTCGTGCTCGACGACATCCACTGGGGCGAGGAGGCATTTCTCGATCTCGTCGATCACGTCGCCGACCTGAGTCGCGATGCGCCGATCCTGCTGCTCTGCATGGCGAGACCAGAGCTCCTCGACCGGCGCCCCGGTTGGGGAGGGGGCAAGCTGAACGCGACGACGGTGCTCCTCGAGCCGCTCGCGGCGGCCGACGCGGACAATCTCGTCGCGAGCCTCCTCGACGGCGGTACAGGCGATGAGGGATTGCGGGCCAGGATCCTCGAGGCAGCGGAAGGGAATCCGCTGTTCGTCGAGGAAATGGTCGCATTTCTGCACGACTCCCCCGGCGGCGCTGTCACCGTGCCCCCGACGATTCAGGCATTGCTTGCCGCGCGACTCGATCAGCTCGACCCCGCCGAACGAGTTGTGCTCGAGCGCGGCTCGATCGAGGGGCGCACGTTCCACCGTGGAGCCGTGCAGGCGCTCTCACCGGACGAGGCCCAGCTCGTCGGACCGCTCACGGCTCTCGTCCGGAGGGAGCTGCTGCGCCCCGACAAGGCGCAGTTTTCCGGCGAAGACGCATTCCGCTTCCGTCACCTGCTGATCCGCGATGCGGCCTACGAAGCGCTCCCGAAGTCGACGAGGGCCGAGCTGCACGAGCGCTTCGCCACCTGGATCGCAAACCGAGGCGCCGACCTCGTCGAGGTGGACGAGATCGTCGGCTACCACCTCGAGCGCGCCTATCGCTACCGCGTCGAGCTCGGGCCTGCAGACGCGGCCGCAGTTGCGCTCTCCGAACGTGCCGCCGAGCGACTGGCGGCCGCGGGGACGAAGGCGGCCGGCCGAAGCGACATGAGAGCGGCGACGAGCCTCCTTGCCCGTGCCATCGATCTCCTACCCTCCCAGGATGCGCGGCGTCTGAGCCTGCTGCCTGCCTTCGGTAATGCGTTACGGTTGGCCGGCCAATGGGATCGGGCCTCCAAGGTACTGGCGGAGGCCGTAGAGGCCGGTCTCGCCGAGGGGGATCGGAGGGTGGCTGCCGAGGGTGCCGTTGCCCTCGTCGAGCTTCGACTCCACACGGACTCCTCGACGAGGCACGAGGCGGTCAGGCTCGAGCTGTCTGACGCCGCCCGCGTCTTCGAGGAGCTCGGAGACGAAGCCGGGCTCGCCAGCGCGCTCGTTCTCGCCGGGCAGGTCCGCTTCTGGGCAGGGGAGGTGACGTCGGCCACGGAGGAGCTCGAGCAAGCGGCGCTTCACGCGCACACGGCCGGCGACCGACTCCAGGAGAGCCAGATTCTTTCCTGGGTGTTGATGGCCCTGGAGCACGGCCCCACACCTGCCGTGTTGGCCCTTGAACGGGTCGAGCAGATACGCGGCCTTGTGGAGGGCGATCGTGGCGCCGAGGTGACGCTCATGAAGTGCCAGGCCCGCCTCGAGGCGATGCGGGGGAACTTCGACGTCGCACGTGGCCTCATTACGGGAGCGAAAGAGATCGCGGAGCAACTGGGCCTCCACGTTGCCGCCGCCGGAGTTCGATGCGAGGAGTGCGAGGTCGAGCTCCTTGCGGGCCGGCCGGCCGCCGCTGAACGTGCTATCCGCCCTGCCGTCGAATGGCTCGAGCGGATCGGCGACCAGGGCCACTTCGTAACCCAGGCGCCGATCCTCGCCGATGCGCTCTTCGCGCAAGGCCGTGGCGAGGAGGCCGCACCCCTGATCGAGCTCGCGGCTGAATGGGCCATGGTCGACGACGTGGACGCGCAGATCGGCTGGCGACGCACGCGGGCGAAGCTGCTCGCGCACCGGGGTGACTTCGAGAATCCGGAGCGTCTCGCACGTGAAGCGGTCGAGCTTGCCGGGCGAACAGACTTCCTCGACGTTCATGCCCGGGCACTCGAGGACCTCGCCGAAGTCCTCGCTCTCGCCGGTCGCCCACGGGAGGCGCTGGCCGAGCTCGAGCACGCGACCCGTCTCCACGAGCAGAAAGGCAACGTCGTCTCAGCGGCGAGGACGCGGGCACTGCTCGAGAGCCTGAGACGAACCACGGCCACGAGCCTCTGAGGAGCTTCGCAGCAGACCAGAGGAGCAAACCGGGCGGCTCTGCAACCGGCTTAGCGTGGGCGCGACGGGCCCGAGCGCGTAGGTCGAGCTTGCGGCGCTCCGCGGGCGATCTTCCGGCGTCAAGCCGAGCGGGCGAACCCGTGCAGGCACGGCGACGGCGGCCCGCTGGGCGGTTCGGGATCGAGCACCGGGGCGACGGGGGCACGGCCGATCCGGGGCCCGTCGAGGTCGCGGCCGGCGACGACCTCGCCGCCGCGGACGACGAGCCGCACCCGCTCCGGCCGGATCAGCACCCTCACATCTTCCATCGGATCGCCGTCGATCACGACCAGATCGGCAGCCGAGCCGACCCGGAGCCGTCCGAGTTCCGGTAGCCCCAGGGCGCTGGCCCCGCCGGCCGTCGCGGCGGTAAGCGCAGCGCCCGCGCCGAGCCCGCCTTCCGCCATCCGGACGAGCTCCCATGCGTTCGAGCCGGGAGGCCCGGAGTCGAACCCGACCGCGAGCGTCACTCCCGCCGTCAAGGCCGCGGCAAGGGTGAGGTAGGCCTCCTCGAGCTGGCGCTTCGCCTGGTCGACGAGCCTCGGCACCCACTCGTGCGCGAACCGCTCGGCGAGATCGTGAAACGTCGTCAGCGTCGGCACTAGCACCTGGCCCCGCGACGCCATCGTTGCGAGTAGCGCGGGCTCCCGGTGGAGCGCCAAGCCGTGCTCGATCGTGTCGACGCCCTCCTCGATCGCGATCCGGGTGCCCTCGAGGCCTTCGGCGTGAGCGGCCACGCGCAGGCCGAGCCGATGCGCCTCGTCGACGATCGCGGCAACCTCCTCACGGGTCAGCTGCGCCGGCTCGGGGTTCTCGCGCTCGACCGAGCGGGCCCCGGTCGACATCAGCTTCACGTAGTCGGCGCCGCGCCGCAGCTCGGCGCGCACGGCGCGGCGCATCTCCCACGGGCCGTCCGCTTCGCTGTACATCGTCCCGAACATCCGGCCGCCGGGCGAGGTGGCGGAGATGATCCTGCCGCACGTGAGCACGCGCGGCCCCCGAGCGAGCCCGAGCTCGATCGCCCGGCGCAGCACGATCGCCTCGTCGTCGTAGGCGCCCACGTCGCGGACGGTCGTGAAACCGTTCTCGATCAGCGCCGCTCCGGTCTCCGCGAGCACGAACCAGCCGAGCTCGCGCGGCCGTGGATCCTCGCCGTGGAGCGCGCCCGACGGCCCGAACCCGGGGCTGCGCGAGGTCTCGGAGACGAGGTGGACATGGGCGTCGATCAGGCCCGGCAGGACCGTTTGCCCGCCGACGTCGATCGCCCCTGCGGGCGTGTCGCCGCTGACCGCGACGACTTCGGTGATGAGCCCTTCGGAGACGGCAACCGTGGCGCGCTCGATCACGGTGCCGCTCGCCGGGTCGACGGCGCGGGCGTTCCACAAGCGCAACTCGTGCGTCTCCATGGCGACATCCTCCCACACCGTGGCTTCCCAACCCGGCACCCGGGCGGTGGGTCGGTCGTTCGCGGCCGTCCGGTGCAGCCATTCGTCGGCAGAAGCGATATTTCGGGTTGGCAGTCGCGACCATCGAGTGCGACTGGAGCAGCTCTCATCACGTTCGAGCACAGACCGCTCGAGCGCGACGAGCCTCGGGGCCAGCCGCCGACTCGCCACGGAATCAGCGAGCGGGCACATTGGTACGGGCCGAGCCCCGCTGCCTCCCAGCCGAGTCAGAGCACCGAAACGCGACGAAGCCGGGGATGTCTGCCATATCGCGCTAGCCTTTGCCATATGAAGGTCGTTGAAGGTCTGTCAGGGGGCGTCGCGCCCGGGAGTGCCGTGTCGGTGGCCGACCTCGGACTGCCTGTCCTTGGCACGAACGGTGTGCTGCTGGTCTTCTGGAAGGCGACCTGACAGGGCTGTCGGCAGGAGTGTCCTGCCGTCGTCAGGCTTCACGAGCGGTTCGCGGACAACGGGCTCGAGGTCGTCTACATCGGCGCGATCGAGAGCGAGGAAGCCTGCGCCGCCTGGAAGAAGGAGTACGACCTCGAGTTCCCGGTGATCTCCGACGGCGACGGGACGTTGTTCCGTGCGCTCACGAACGGCTGGGTGCCGTGGAGCGTGCTCGTCGGGCCTGACGGGAAGGTCGTCTTCTCCGAGAACGAGTTCGACGAGTCTGGCTTCTCGGTCGCGATCCGGCAGATGTACGAGCGCCCTGCAGCGACCCAGACCACGACGCGCCGCGTCGGCGGCGGCTCTGGTTGCACGGTTGTTCTCGGTGGTGGCACCGGCGGACTGGTGGCTGCTCGTGAGCTTCGCCATCGGCTTCCGAGCGACCATCGGGTCGTGCTCGTCGACCGTGCGACCAATCATCTGTATCAGCCATCGCTTCTGTGGCAGATGGTCGGGGAGCGCCGCCTGAGCCAGTTCAGCAGGCCGCTCGAGCGGCTGCAACGAAAGGGCATCGAGTTCCATCACGCACAAGCACAGTCTCTCGATCTCGACAACCGGATCGTCGTGACCTCGGCCGGGAACCTCGACTACGACTCGCTGATCGTCTCGCTGGGTGCCCAGCTGGCGCCCGAGACGGTGAGCGGCTTCGCCGAGATGGCCCTCAACCTCTACACCCCGGAGGGTTGCGACCGCATTCACGCCGCGCTTCAGGACTTCACCGAGGGCGTCGTGGGAATCCTGATTCCGGCGATGCCCTTCAAGTGTCCCGCCGCGCCTTACGAGGCCGCGTTCCTCGCGGAGTCCTACCTTCGCAGGAAGGGCGTCCGTCGCAACGTCGAGATCCACCTGTTTACGCCCGAGCACACGCCGATGCCCGTTGCGCCTGCTGCCCTGGGCGACTCGATCGCCGACATGCTCGCAGCGCGTGGCATCCACTATCACCCGCTGTTCACCTTCCAGGAGCTACGGCCCGAGACCCGCGAGGTCATCGCCTCCGACGGCAGCTCCCACCCCGTTGATCTCCTGATGTGCGTTCCACCGCACCAGGCACCCGAGGTCGTTCGCTCCTCACCGCTCCTCGGGGTGTCGGGCTTCGTCCACGTCGACCCGAGGACACTCCAAACCGACCACGAGGACGTGTACGCAATCGGAGATGTCGCCACGATCAAGCTGCCGAACGGCAAGGCTCTCCCCAAAGCGGGCGTCTTCGCTCACGCCGAGGCGAAGACGGTCGCACACCGGATCGCAGAAGCCGCCGAAGGCAAGATCCCCGACGCAACGTTCGACGGGAACGGCTATTGCTGGATCGAGCTGGGCGACGGTCGAGCCGGATTCGCAGGCGGCAACTTCTACGCCGACCCCGAACCCCAGGTCAAGATCCGCCGACCCGGCCGACCATTCCACTGGGGCAAGGTCGCCTTCGAGAAATGGTGGTTGCACCACTGGCTCTAGGCAACGCGGCTCTCAGGATCGGGGGAGTTGACATCGGGGGCACCGCCTCGGATCATTACCCGATGGGCTCAGCACCGCCCCGACTCACCCTCGACGAGATGCTCGAGCAGGCTCGCGCGCGAATCCGGCGACTCGAACCACACAGCGCCCACCAAGCCAGCACGAACGGGGCACTCATCATCGACATTCGCTCCTCGACGGATCGTGACCGCGACGGCGTGATTCCCGGCTCAGTGCACATCCCCCGCACGGTGCTCGAATGGCGGCTCGCTCCCGGTAGCCCTTCGCGCAGCCCCTACGCCCCCGACCTCGACCAGGAAATTCTCCTCCTGTGCGACCACGGGTACTCGTCAAGCCTCGCCGCTGCGGCGCTGCAAGACCTCGGGTTCGAGAACGCCGGGGATGTCGTTGGCGGATTCACCGCGTGGCACCAAGCCGAGCTGCCAACGGCGGGGGCCCGCAACCATGCACTAGCTCCAGGAGAGTGGGTGGGGATGCGCCCGCCCGAGCGCTGACCCCTCGGTCGTCCACGTAGCCAACCGATCCGTGCGTCCGCGACGACCGGGCCGAGCGCGTCCCCGTAGCGCCGGCGCTCGTCAGGTCCCGGGACGAAGCGCGAACGCAGGACGGAGGCCGAGGTTCCTGTTCTCGAGCGCCTGGAGTGGGGTGAAGGCAGCCTCGACCGGATCCACAGGTCGCGTCGCACGGGGTCCGGTGAGCCTGCCGCGCCTGGCGAGGTTCACCGAACGGCAACACACGCGGTCGGTGCACGCGTCTAAGTTGACGGAGCGTGAGCGTTGTAGCCGCGGAACAGGACTCCTCGTTCGCCGGTGCCGTCGCCGAAGGGCGCGTGGGCGACCGGCTCTGGCTCTATGCGACTTACCACTGCAATCTTTCCTGCACCTACTGCCTGACCGAGTCGCACCCTCGCATCGTCGATCGCCGCGCGCTCGATCCGGCTTCGATGGTGGAGTCCGTCCGCGAGGCGGCATCGCTCGGCTTCGGCTCGGTGGGGATCACGGGCGGCGAGGTGTTCATGCTGCCGTCCTTCCCCCGGACGCTCGTCGAGATCGCGCGGATCCTGCCGACGGTCGCGCTCTCGAACGGGATGCTGTTCACGGACCGGGTGGTGGACGCGCTCGCGCCGCTCGCCGACCTCGACTGCGCGATCCAGCTCTCGCTCGACTCGAGCGATCCGGCAGCCAACGACCGATTCCGCGGGCGTGGCTGCTTCGAGCACGTGGTGACGGCGATCCCACGCCTCCGGGAACGTGGGATCAGAGTCCGAGTCGCGACCACGGTCGTCGATGACGACGGCGATCTCGATGCGCTCTGCGAGCTGCATCGCAGCCTCGGCGTGCCGGATGAGGACCATATCGTACGCTCCGTCGTGCGACGTGGACGCGCTGCGTCCGAGGAGATGGGCATCGAGCTCGAGGATGGCGCGACGCTGCCCGAGCTGACGCTCACGGCCGACGGCAGCTTTCTCCACCCCTTTGCGCCGACCGTGCGCAACGGCGTCACCGACACAGACCTTCGCATCTCGGGCCGCGTCGCGTCGCTCGACGATGCGCTCGCTGCCTTCCTCGTGCACGAGGGAACGCAGTTGCGCGGCAGCGACGCCGTCAGGAACGTGAGATGAGCGTGAGCCCATTGCCTCCCGGTCGGGAGGCGCCCATCGTCCTGATCGTCGCCAAGGCCCCCACCGAGGGCCGCGTGAAGACGCGTCTCGCCGCAACTCTCGGGAGCGAGCGGGCGACGACGCTCGCCGTTGCGATGCTGCTGGACACCCTCGAGGGGTGCCGCCGCGTGTTTGCGGAGGTTGGCTTTCTCTGCGGGGCCGACGAGGACGTACCTCTGCTGCGGGAGCTTGCGGGTTCCGCTGCCCCGGTCGTCGTACAGGAGGGAATCGGTCTCGGCTCCGCTCTCTCGACGGGAGTCCGCTTCGCACTCGGCCGCCATCGCGCGGCGATCATGGTCTCGTCCGACATCCCGGGCGTGCCGCCGGGCTCGCTCGAAGCGACCGCTGCCCACCTGGCGGGTGGCGCGGACGTGGTGCTCGGCCCCGGGCACGATGGCGGTTACTGGCTGATCGCGTTGCGCGACGAGCACCCCGAGCTGTTTTCCGGGATCGCCTGGTCGACCGACAGCGTGCTCGAGGCGACACTAGCCCGCTGCCACGACCTCGACCTCGATGTGAGGCTCGTCGAGCACTGGCGTGACATCGACACCGCCGACGATCTCGAGGCGCTCGCCGGTCTTGCGGAGACGCTGCCCGGATCGCGCACGGCACCCCTGCTGTCCCGGCTGTTGCCCGACGTTCCAGCTCCCCACACACCGGAGGTATCCGTTCCATGAGCGCAACCCTGGCCCCTGCCTCGTCGACCGACCTGCTGCTCCCCCTCGGGGAGATCGCAGCCAACGCAGCCGACGTCGACAGCGAGTCGCGCTTCCCGACTGAGAGTGTCGAGGCGCTTCGCCGCTCCGGGCTCCTCGGCCTCGGCGTCTCCGAGCGCTTCGGTGGGCCGGGCGGGAGCCCGCGCGCGGTGGCCGAGGCGATCGAACAGGTCGCCGCCGCTTGCGGATCGACCGGGATGATCTACACGATGCACCTCGTTGCCGTGCAGACGCTCCAGGCGTGTGCACCCGAGGACGGCCCCCTCGCCGACACGCTTCGAGCGATCGCCGCGGGAGAGCATCTGACGACGATCGCGTTCTCGGAGACCGGCACGCGCAGCCACTTCTGGGCGCAGCTCTCGACGGCGACCCCGCACGGCGACCGCGTCACGCTCGACGCCGAGAAGTCCTGGGTCACGTCTGCGGCGCACGCCGATTCCTATGTCGCTGCCGTTCGCGCTCCCGGGAGCTCTGACCCGCTTGTCACCGAGCTGTACCTCGTGGACGCACGTACACATGGCATCGAGATCCGCGCGCCCTTCGACGGGCTCGGGATGCGCGGGAACGGGTCGTCGCCGGTCACGTTCACCGGTGTCGAGGTCGCTGTCGATCGGCGGCTCGGCGACGCTGCGGGTGGCTTCGGCGTGATGATGTCGGCAACGTTGCCGTGGTTCGTGCTCGGATGTGCCGCGTGTTGCGTCGGCCTCTCGGGCGCCGCGCTCGAGCAGGCTGCGGCGCACGTGTCGGCAACCCGCCTGGAGCATGAGGGCGTCACCCTCGCCTCGCTGCCGACGATCAGAGCGCGTCTCGGCAACGCGAAGGTGCGTCACATGCAGGCACGCGCACTCCTCTTCGAGGTCGCGGCACAGCTCGAGGCAGGCGCACCCGAGGCTCAACTCGGGGTGCTCGCGCTCAAGGCGGCGGGTGCGGAGACCGCGATCGAGGTGACCGACATCGCGATGCGCGTGTGTGGCGGCGCGGCCTACTCCAAGCACCTCGCGCTCGAGCGGCTCTTCCGGGATGCGCGGGCCGCGTCCGTCATGGCACCGACCACGGACGTCCTCGTCGACCTCATCGGCAAGACCCTGACCGGGCAGCCGCTGTTTTGAGGGCGAGAGGTGGATCGGCCCTCTCGGCCGGGGAACTGAGCAGGACCCTCTACGCCGTTGTCGGGCTGCGGATCCTCCTCGGCGTGCTCTGGCTCGCGAACCTGAGCTGGAAACTGCCGCCCGACTTCGGCAAGAAGGATGCCGAGGGCCTGCTCTACAACTTCGAGCTCGCGAAGGAGTACGCGGTCGTGGGCCCCCTGCGGGACATCGCCGACAGCGTCCTGATCCCCCACTTCACATTGTTCGGCTGGCTCGTCTTCCTGGTCGAGCTCGCCGCCGGTGTGCTGCTGCTGCTCGGGCTCTGGACGCGGATCGCCGCAGCGATCGGTCTCGCGCAGGCGATCGCGATCACCCTGCTCGTCGTCCGGGCTCCCGATGAATGGGTCTGGACGTACGTCATGTTCGTCGCGATCTCCGCCGTCGTGCTCGTCACTCCGGCCGGTAGCAGGTTGTCGCTCGACGCCTGGCGGGCCAGGCGGTGATCTCGGTCGTCATTCCGGCGCTCGACGAGGAGGCCGGAATCGAGGGCGCGATCTGCCTCGCCCGCGGCGTGCTCGGCGAGTGCGAGATCGTCGTCGCTGACGGTGGCAGCAGCGACCGCACGGTCGAGTTCGCGGCCGCCGCCGGCGCGCGGGTCGTCGAGGCGGGAGGCACCCGCGCCGACGGGATGAACGCCGGTGCCGCCACAGCAAGCGGCGGCGTGCTGCTCTTCCTCCACGCCGACACCACACTCCCGGGCAGGGCTGACGACGCTATCGAGCGCGCGCTCCGGGAGGCCGTCGGAGGCGCGTTCAGCCTCGGCTTCGACGGCCGGCCACGGCTCGCACGGCTCGCGGCTGCGCTGTATCGCCCGCTTCACCGCGGTGTCTACGGCGACCAGGCGATCTTCGTCCGCCGCGAGGCGTGGGAGCAGGTCGGCGGCTACCGGTGCCTCCCGATCATGGAGGACTACGACCTGGTGCAGCGTCTGCGCAGGATCGGCCGCTTCGTCGTCGTCCCTGAGACGGTGGTCACCTCGGCCCGTCGCCAGCGCGCACACGGCGAGGTACGCACCTTTGCCACCGTGGCGTCGATCAAGCTCCTCTACCGCCTCGGCGTCTCGCCCGCCCGCCTGGCGCGGGCGTATCGTCAGCTCGGCTGATCGGAGCAAGCGGCGAGCCGCAGAACATCTGCAGCTGCGCGTTCGGGGATGCGTCGTGCGTGAACTACATCCCGAGCTCATCGCTACGAGGAGCCTGTAACGCGAGGGCCGTGGAGCACTGACGTTTCCGGGGCAAGCTCGCCCTCCGGCGCACACGCGAAGCAGCCTGCGTAACTGAACTCACAGCAAACCTCCCTCGCAGGCGTCCGCGGCATCCGCTCGATAGTGGGCTTGCTGCGCGTGGAGTGCGCGGAAGCTGGGTTCCGGACGCGCAGTGTTCTCGAGCTTGGCGATCGCTAGAGCAAGACGCTCGGTGCGAAACCATTCCCAGGATTCCTCGGTGTCCCAGATCTCGATGATGCGGACGCCTTCATCGGTTGGTCCGGCGACGTGGGCGATCAGTCCGGCCGGTGGCGGTTCGAGCAGTTCGGAGCTCACGTTTTCGTAACTGCTCCAACTCGAGGCGATGTCTTGAACACATGCGTACGCCACGATTTCCTTTCCGGTCGGGGTGCGAAGGCGGGGTGATGGGACGGGAGTGTTGTCGCAGTCGGTTCAGTTTCGGTATAGCGGGGCAGCCAGGATGGCGCGGAGCCGGTATGAATGCGTCGGTGCCGTCTCGACGAACTGCCGACGTCCGTGTCCTGGGCCCTCTGGAAGTCGTTGGCGCCGACGGTGCAGTCTCGCTGACGGCCTTCAAGCTCAGACTCCTCCTGGCGGTGCTGCTGGTCGGTCGTGGACGCGCCTGGTCGAGGGATGCGCTCCTGGACGCAGTCTGGGGCGAGGCACCACCCCAGTCGGCATCGAAGCTGTTGCAGACCTACATCTCGCAGTTGCGGCGTCGGATCCCCCCCGAGCTGAAGATCGTCACGCAGGAGCCGGGGTATCTCCTGGAGATCGATGCCGGTCTTGTCGATTCGGTTCGTTTCGAGCAACTGCTTTCGGAGGCTCGTCAGGCTGCCGCTCGCCAGAACCATGTCCTTGCCGCGTCGCTCTGCCGGCGTGGCCTGGCGCTCTGGCGTGGGCCGGCGTTCGGTGATCTCTCGTACTCGGAGGTCGTCCGCGTCGAGGCGGAGCGGCTGGAGGAGTTGCGCCTCGAGGCGTTGGAGGAACGGTTCGCGGCCGAGCTCGAGTTGGGTCGAGCAGACCAAGCTGCTTGCCGAGCTGCAGAGCACGGCTGCCGCGCACCCGTTTCGCGAGAGGTTTCAGGGCCAGCTGATGTTCGCTCTCTACCGCTCCGGGCAGCAAGCCGAGGCGCTCGAGACGTACCGTTCCACCAGGGCGCGGCTCGCTGACGAGCTCGGGCTCGAGCCGGGCCCGGACCTCCGTGATCTCGAGCGACGGATCCTCCGGCACGACGAATCCCTCATGAATGCCACCTCGCTGGAGTCAGTCCCCGGCACGATTCCCATGCCTCTCAATCGATTGCGCGGCCGGGAGCGCGAGCTCGCTGAATTGCGAGGGCTCGTAGCCGACAAGGATGTGCGGCTCCTCGTTCTGACCGGCGCCGGCGGATCCGGCAAGACCCGCCTCGCGCTCGAAGTCGCACGGGAGACCGGTGAGTTCTTCGCAAACGGAGCGACCTTCGTGGAGCTCGCCGCTGTTCGGGATCCTTCACTTCTCCTTGCCGCAATCGCTTCAGCGCTTGGTATCAAGATGGCCGCCGCTGATCCGCTCGCCGGGCTCGTCGACGCCTTCGGCTCCCGGGAGCAGCTCCTCGTCCTCGACAACCTCGAGCAGCTACGACGCGGGGCACCCGCTCTCGTCGAATTGCTCGAGCGCGCGCCCCGCCTGACGCTGCTCGTCACGAGCCGCGTCGTGCTTCATCTCTCGGGCGAGCACGTCTACCCGGTGGACCCGCTCGAGGATAGCGCCGCAGCGTCGCTGTTCGAGGAGCGGGCGCGTAGTGCCGATGCCGGCTTCGCGGCTGACAGCGAGCAGACCCGGGCGATTCTCCGGATCTGCGAGAGACTCGACCGCCTGCCGCTCGCAATCGAGCTCGCCGCCAGCCAGACTCGAACGCTCACGCCGCGCGAGCTCGACGAGCGACTCGAGAGGCGATTGCCTCTCCTCATCGGTGGCCCTCATGATCTTGCTGCCAGGCAGCAGACGCTGAGGGCGACGATCGAATGGAGCCTCGAGCTTCTCGGCGAGGACGAGTACGCCGACCTGCTCCGGCTCTCGGTGTTTGCCGGTGGCTGTGACCTCGCCGCGGCCGGGGCCGTCGTCGGCTCCACACCGGGGAGGATCTCGTCACTCGTGGACGACAGCCTCCTCGTCCGCACGATCACCGAATGTGGATCGCGATACCGGATGCTCGAGACGATCCGCGAGATCGTCTTTGAGCGACTCGAAGCGACGGGCGAGACCGAGGCGCTTCGACGCCGCCACGCCGAGCATGCCCTGGCGGTCGCCGAGTCGCTTGGCCTTTCCGCGGACTCGACCGGCACCGGCGTCGCAGAGCGCTACGACATCGCGCAGCTCGAGCAGGGCAACCTGCGGGCGGCCCTCGACTGGTGCCTCGAGGCCGAGCCAACGCTCGGGCTCCGGATCGCCGTCGCTCTGATGAAGTTCTGGGTCGCCGCCGGACCTTCAGAGGGTGCTCACCGTCTAGGTGCGCTGCTTGCCCGCGGCGAAGATGCGCCGCCGGCCCTGCGTGCTCCGGCGCTTCGTGATCTCGGAGGCTGCGTCCAGATGACCGACCGTGGCATCGAGGCAGAGCCGCATTACCAGGCCAGCCTCGAGCTCTACCGGCAGCTTGGTGATGAGCTGGGCGTGCTCACGCTCCGCTACCGCCTCGCGATCATCGCCCAGATGCGTGGCGACCTCGCCGGAGCGCGCGAACTCGCGGAAGCAGCGCTCGCCGACGCCCGGGATGTCGGCGCCCGGTTCGAGGAGGCGAGGATCCTCCACACACTCGGTGGCGTCGCCTTCCGTGAAGGTGATCTCGCGCGGGCCCACGATCTCGTGACCGAGAGCCTTGCGATCAGCGCCGAGCTCGGCGGCTGGAAGTGGGGTGACACGGTCGCCCTCGTCAACCTGGCCGACCTTGCAAGCCGACTCGGTCGGCCCGATGACGCCGAAGCGCGTGCACTCGAGGCGCTCGAGCTGAGCGCGGAAACGCGCGACCGCACCCGGACTGTATTCGCGCTCGCGAGTCTTGCGATCGTCGCCCGGATGCGCGGAAACGAGAGGCGCGCCGGAACGCTCTGGGGCGCGATCGAGGCCGAAGAAGCAAGGACACGGCTCGAGGGCTGGTCGGGAGAACGCGCCGGCTACGCCGACCGGATCGTCAACCCCGCGGGCCTCAGGTTCGAAGACGGCCGCGAGCAGGGGCTCGAGCTGACGTTCGAGGAAGCCCTCGCGTACGCGACGATCGCGAGCTAGGAGTCCGTTACCACGCGGATCAAGCGGGCTACACCGATCCTATACCGGCGCGTGCGACGGTCGTCACCCACACAGAAGCCCGGAAGCTGCATCGCAAGACGCCGGCTGCCTGTACCGCTCGATCAACGGAGGCAACGTGTTTCGACGTATCGGATTGCGCCTCGGCTATGCGAACGTGATGTCGACGCTCGCACTGTTCATCGCGCTCGGAGGCATCTCGTACGCGGCAACGACGTTGCCGGCGAAGAGCGTCGGGACACCCCAGCTGCAGAACAGGGCAGTCACGGCAACAAAGCTCGCCGGCAACGTCGTGACAAGCAGCAAAGTCCGAGATGGGTCGCTGCGCGCCCGGGACTTCGCAAAGGGACAGCTACCTGCGGGCGCCGTCGGGGCACGGGGTCCGAAGGTGACCCGGGTGCAAACGGGCCGAGCGGGGCCACAAACGTTGTCGTGCGCAGCGCCTACCTGGGAGGAGGCACCGGCCAGGTCACCTGCGCGGCAGGCGAGAAGGCAACCGGGGGCGGGCTCACCGGCGAGTCGATACTCGACATCGTCAACGCGAGCGAGCCGTCGCCAAACGAGGGAACACCCACGGGCTGGAGAGGCAGCATCCGACGCGCAGGCGGAGCGTTCAGCAGCGGCACCGTGTACGTGGTCTGCGCCTCGCCGTGACCCGACATCCGCAGAAGCACCGAACCCACAATAGGATCCTCGACCACGGCCCTCACAGCATCGTGCCAGACAGGCGAGTCGCCGTCAGGGCGGGATAGGCGCGGGAACGACCTTGACCGGGTGGTGGACGGCCACGATCCCATGGACAGACTCGGGACAGACGATGGCCGCATACGCCGTCTGCGCCAAGATCGCCCCGTATTGGTCGGGTTGGCGTCTCCACTCGGCCACCACTCCTTGCACCTGATCGGCGACGCCGGACCCTATAGACGCTGCGGCGCGGCATCCGACCTCGCCGGAGCAGGCGCAGCTACGTCGGGCGCCGATGCGGGAGCCGGTGGTAGGCGCCGTTGATCAAAGCGGAGCGATGGGACGCTTCGGCTCGGAGTGCTGGCAGCGGGACTTCGGGCCTGGAGCTGCATTTCCCGATCTTGATGTCCCCGGAGCTGCAGAGCACGAACGCTCTGGCCCGCCGATGCGGGCTGACGGGTCGTCGCAGAGGCCTGGAACGTGGGCCTGCTCGGATGGGCGCCGCCGACAGCGACGGTCGAGGCAGCTAGCGCAGCTTGCCGTTCCAGAAGAAGATGACGCCCTTCTTGTTCTCACACTGTCCCGGGAACGAGACGAACGCAATGCAGCTCCAGCCAGGGATCCTCACGGGCGCGACGCCCCCGCGCATGTCCGTCAGCCGGACGAGCCACTTGACCCCGATCGCGCACGCCCACTTCGCGTTGCTCTCGATCGTGTACCGGTTTCCCTTTTGCCCCTTGTATGCCCAGGGGCTGCCCTTGGCGACGACCTTGCAGCGAACCGTGCCCGCAGAGGCTTGCCCGGCCAGCGTGGCGCCGCTCGCGGCAGACGCCACGATGACGGCGAGCAGCGTCGCGAGAGCAAGCGTGAGTCGGGCGAGCGTGGATCGAGACACGAGCATGACGACCTCTCTGTCGGTTGGTGATGCTCTCAGCACTTGTGGTTGGAGGACCAGCACTTGTATCCGCCGGGGCCGCTCGCGTCAGGGCAGCATTGGTTGTAGGTGGCGCAACACAGCTCGCCGCACACGACCTCGAGCTTCGGGTCGCATTTCGGCGTCGTCTTCGGCGGAGTCGGGGCCGCTCCGCCCGGATACTTGGAGTTGTTGCCGCACTCGGAGCCGCGGCAGGCATTAGATGTTCCGATGCCAATCCAATTCTGCCGACGCATTGCAGGCGAAGTTGTCCTGTGGAACCAAGGAGCGAACTTCGAGCGCACCTGCGCGAAGAGTTCCCGTAGAGCAGTCGCAGCTGAACGCCTTCGGACGATGTTCTGCGAACGCCGCCGTCGGCACGCTTCGATCTGCTGCGTTCCATTTCTCCGCCGCGGCCTTGACACACGGCCCGAAGCACGGCTCATCATTCGTTGCCCGGGCGATTTGCGGTCGGACGGCAGGGAGCGCGAGTGCGGCGCCCGCTGCTCCGGCGGCTGCCTTGAGGGCGGTGCGACGGGTGTGCGGTCGGGAGAGGCGGTCGAACCAGTGCTCCATGGTCAGCGCCCCGCCTTCAGGTCGGCCAGCCCGGACTTGCCGAGGCGCTCGGCGTTTCGCGAAGTGACGTTGCATGCTGACGCGTGCGTGCTCGATCACGTCCGTGTCGGTCGAGCTGAAGCCGCGGTGCCAGGCGCCGAACGCCGAACGCCAGCTCCGTCAGAGGAAGCGCCGAGGACGCGCTGGGCGCGCAGACCGGTGTTGAGCCGGTCGAGTCGGTTCCGGGCCGCCAACGTCTCGCTCTGTAGCCCCTTGATGCGCCGTGGCCATTCAGGAAAAACACGCCCCGACTGGGCCTTTTGGGCCGACTTTCGGAACGTGTTCGATGCTGAACAGATGATCCCTTGATCACCCTGTCTGACCTGCCGAGCGCCGCCTCGATCGCCCGCACCTTGCGCGCCTGCTCGGGCGTCAGCCCGCCTGCCTGAAGCGCTTGCTTGTCGAACCATGCGGTCATCTCGCAGCAACCTCCCTGTAGGGAATCAACGTCTCGTCGGAAACGCTCGTGAGGAGCTCCGTCGGAGCCTCCAGCGAGGCGAGGAGCTCGCCCACCGCATTCGCGCCGCCGGCAGGCTCGGACGCGATGCGCCCCTCGACGTCGAGCAGCACCGCCGCGGGCGACCCGAACACGAGAAACTGCTCGGCCACCTCGAATCCCTCCTGCAGCAGCACCTGACGGATGCCGAACTGCTCGGCTCGCGCGCGGTTGGCAGCGATCCCTCCGGTGCTGATCACCGCGACCGGTACACCGGCACTCGACGCCTGGGCTGCCGCGACCGCAGGGAGCACCGGCTTCGCAGAGCCCGCACTGCGGATCGGTGAAGAAGAGGAACGCACCGCGGCCGCGGGCGAGCAGATCCTCGAGCGCGACCGAGCGACCATCGAGATCGGGAAGTGCGAAGTCGGGAGCCGGCTCCCCCACCATCAGCTCGTCGGTCGCGCCGCCGCCCAACGCAGCCGCCTCCTCCAGGTCGCGACCCGCGCGAGCAGACGCCCGTTCTGCTTGAACAGCTGCCACGAGAAGATCATCTGCGCGCCGATCGCCACCGCGAACACGCCCGCCACAGCCGCGAGAGCGGTGTTCTCTCCGACCCAGGCGAAGGCGCTCGCACCGGCACCACTTCCCGAACCGATGGCCACGAACGCCGCCACCGCGATCAACACTCCGTTACGCACCAGCGTGCCACGACCGACAGGCGCCGAGCCAAGACTGCCGAAGCAGTTGCAATCCGGGGCCTCGCCGCGCGCGAGCACCCGCACGATCACCGCGCAGAACACGAGGAGCAGCGCCATCGCTGCGACCGCAGCAGCTCGGGCGGTATCCACGAACAGCAGCCCCACGGCAATCGCAAGCTCGGTAAGCGGAAGCGCCAGCCCGGCAGCACGCGCAAGCCGCGACGAAAACCCAAAGCGCTCAACCATCTGACGAGACCCGTCGAGATCGACCAGCTTGCCAAACGCAGCCGCTACGAACACCGCGGCGAGCGCCAGTCGCGCGACCAGAAGAGCGAGGCTCATCGGGACGATCTTCCGCGGCACACCCGGGCCTTGCGCGACACATGGACAAGTTCAATGGACGGCGACCGGTGCATGATGCGAGCTTCGCGGTGGTCGGTATAGGAACGGTATAGCGAGCCTCCGCTGCTACAGCCCGCGCGTCGGATGCGGCCTCACCTCACGATCCTGCCAGCCAGGATTCCTGGCCTACCCGATCGCCGCCGGGGAGGGCCAGATCGCGACTCAACACACCGAGAGCAACCACGCTGTCGCATATACGCCCCCCGGATGAAGACGTGCCGTATTGACCCCAGCTCGGCAAGTCCCAACGGCCGGACCGAGCTGCGCCGATGAAGCGCGCTTGTTTCAGGCCTCAAGGCGCCGCAGCACTGCTAACGCATTCTCGGAGGTCGCGACGCGCAGTGCGACAAGCGCCTCTTCGGAGTAGTACGCCATGTGCGGTGTGGCAAGAACGTTCTCGAGCGCCAGCAGAGGATGCGCGGGATCCGACCGGCTCGGACGTCGAGCACGTCGAGAGCAGCGCCGGCAAGGTGCCCGGACAACAGTGCGTCGAGCAGCGCCGTCTCGTCGATGACGCCGCCACGCCCCGCATTCACAAGAAACGCGCCCTTCGGCATTCGAGCGAGCGCTCGGGAGTCGATGCAACCCCGCGTATCGTCCGAGAGGGGCACGTGGATAGAGAGGACGTCACTCGCGGCGAGCAAGTCGTCGAAGCTGCAAACGGCCACGCCGAGTCTCTCTGCAGCGGCGATCTCCACAAACGGGTCGTGCGCAATCACCCGCAGGCCGAACGCATTGGCCCGAACAGCGACCTCGCGTGCGATCCGACCGAGCCCGAGCAGGCCCAGTGTCTTGCCGTGCAGCCGGTGGAGAGGCAGCAGCTCGTCCAGAGCAAGCGTGCCGCTGCGAGCGACACGCTCGGCCCGGGGCAGCTTCCGCCACGCCGCCAGAATCAGTGCCATCGTGTGCTCGGCAACCTCGGTCGTGCAGTAGTCCGGAACGTTGACGACGGCGATCCCACACTCCTCGGCGGCGGCGACATCGATTCTGTCCGTTCCGACCGCGTAGACCGAGATCACACGGCAGCGCTTCGACGACCGGACGGTCTCGCCGTCGAGACGTTCGATCCCTTCCGTCATTACCGCGTCGGCGGTGACGAGCTCTGCGCGGATCGACGCAAGTGGCCGATCGCGGAGGTCGAGCACGGTCGCCCCGATCTGCCCGAGGATGCGTTCCTCGATGTCGAGACGTTCCGACGGAAGCTCGACGGCTGCGACGACGACAAGAGGTGCGCCGGCAGTGCTCATCCGGCCGTGTAGCCGCCGTCGATCGGACAGGCACGCCCCCGTCACGGAGAGAGCCTCGCTCGAAGACAGGTAGACAATCGCGGCCGCCACCTCCTGTGGCAGGGCCAGCCGCTGCTGCGGGATCGACGCGAGGATCCGCTTGCGGAAGGCGCCCGGCTCAGGCTGAGCGGCGACCCATGAAGAGATCATCGGCGTCTCGGTGAGGCCGGGAGCGACCGAGTTGACGCGGATTCCGAAGCTCGCAAACTCGAGCGCCGCAGCCCGCGTCAGGCTCTCGAGCGCCCCTTTCGATGCTCCGTAGACTGCCGAACCGGGGACACCGACGAGCGCCGTCCTGGATGTGACGTTGACGATGGCGCCGCCACCGCCGCGCATCACGCGTGCGCACTCCTGGAGCATGG
Organism: uncultured Thermoleophilia bacterium; assembly: GCA_963699795.1. Lineage (GTDB taxonomy): Bacteria > Actinomycetota > Thermoleophilia > Gaiellales > Gaiellaceae > Gaiella. Next base: position 86,357 of record CAVOVG010000001.1, on the reverse strand, counting down.
ACAGCGCGCCGAAGAAGTTGGCGTCGAAGATCCGGTGCGCATCGTCGAGCGTCGTGTCGAGGAGATCCACGCCCGATAGGTCGAGCCCGGCATTGTTGACGAGAATGTCGAGCTGCCCGAATCGCGCCGTCGCATCGGCAACCGCTCGTTGCGCGACGGCGGGGTCGGCCACATCGCCCGCGAGAAACGCACAGGCTTCACCGAGTTCGGCCACGAGGAGCGCCCCCGGCTCCACTCGACGTGCGACCGCGACCACGGTTCGCACCTTCGCGAACGAAGGCCCGGCACACCTCGAGCCCGATGCCGTCAGTGCCGCCGGTGACGATCGCCGTCTTACCCTCCAGTCGTCGCGTGATGATCTTCCTCCTTCGTATCGCGAGCGGCTTCGACCTTGAAGAGGCCCGCAGGTGCAAGTGCGGCGAGCCGGGCAACCACTGGACCAGCCGTCCGCCCATCGTCCTCGAGCGACTCCTTACGCTTGACGGCCTCTCGAACGAGCGATCCGCCGAGGAATCGCACCGGCTCCGGCGGAAAGCGGCGGTATGCCCCTCGAACCAGCGCCGACTGTGTCCATCGATCGTCTGTGCGGAGCGCGAGCGACGCGAGGATCTTGCCCGCGAGCACGCAGGGTCCGACGCCGTTGCCGGAGAATCCGAGTCCGTAGACGAGATTTGGCGTTCCTTCGGCCCGGCCGAAGAAGGGGATCCCCGTTTCGCTGCGGTCGATCGGCCCAGACCACGCGTGGGTGATCGGGACAGCTCGGAAGGAGGGGTAGAGGCCGTGAAGGCTTGCCGCCACTCCATCACAGCGGCGACGGTCGTAATGGAACGTCGCGCCAAACCGGCCAGCGGGCCCTATCGCCCCGCCACCCCTGCCCATCGCGATCCGTCCGTCTGCCGTCGTCCGGTGGTAGTGCACGAGCAGCCGTGAGTCGGTGATGCACTCGTCGCCCGTCCAACCCGTTGCGGCAAGCTCGTCGGGTGCGGCGCCCGAGGCGACCATGTCGCTCGTGATCGGCACGAACGATCGCGAGAGCTTCCGGAGCGGCCGGAGCCCCGCCGTCCACGCGTTGAGCGCGCTGACAACGACGTCCGCTGTCACGCGGCCACCCGAGGTCGTGACGACAAGAGGCGTCGCGCCGCCTAGGTCACGCGCAGGCGTGCCCTCGAAGATGCGTACGCCCGCTTCGGCGGCGACGCGTGCGAGGCCCCGAGCGAGGCGGGCGGGCTGCACCGTCGCCGCCGATGGCTCGAAGACCCCCCCGGTGTACGACGCCGAACCTCCGCGCCTGCTTACCTCGTCTGGACTGAGTCGCTCGAACGCATTCACGCCGAGTCGCTCGGTCACGGCGACGGTTCCCTCCCAGCTGCCCATCTGAGCGCGACTCGTGGCGGTCCAGAGCCAGCCACCTCGTCGATACTCGACGTCGATCGCATGCTCGCGGCAGAAATCGCCGATGAATCCAACGGCTTCCTCCGCCTCGCGCGCGATCCACAGCGCGTCGCCCTCGCCGCAGATCTTGACCAGGGAGCCGAGCTTGGCCCACCACGAGAGCAGGAAGCCCCCGTTGCGGCCGCTCGCTCCGCCGCCGCAGATGTCGGCCTCGAGCACGACGACGTCGAGGTCGGGTTCGCGCCGTTTGAGCTCGATCGCGGTCCAGAGGCCCGTGTAGCCGCCCCCGAGGATGCAAACGTCGGTACGAACGTCTCCCCGCAGCGGCTCGGCCGGCGGCGAAGACTCTTCGCCCAGGACCTGCTGGAGCCAGAGCGAGCGATGCGTCACGAGAGCGGGGCCGGTCGAGCTCCACGGGATACCGATCATGGCGCCGCCTCCCGCCGCCACTCGGCCGCGAGTGACGCGGAGTAGCGGAGATGGTCTCGGAGCAGCGACGCAGCCTCCGACAGCCCTGCCTCGAGCGCAACGAGAATCTCAAGGTGGTCGTCGGTGCTCTGCACGGTTGAATACGGAGGGTAGGCGTACAGGTGCATCCGTGACTCGGCTGCGAGTGTTGCGAACATGCGGACGAGGCGCGGACTCCCGGCGAGCGCGACGAGCGTCTCGTGGAACGCGATGTCCAGGTCGACGAAAGCGCGCCATGTCCCGGCGGCACGCGCCGTTGTGTCCATGCGCTCGACCCAGACGCGAAGGGGCGAGGTGTCGACCGTCGGCACCTGGGCGACTACCAGTTCGGCAGCCGCTACCTCAACTGCCTCCCGTCCACGGTAGACGTCCAGGATATCGTCGACGTCGAAGCGCCGAACGAAGATCCCCCTGTTGACTTCGTGCTGTGCGAGCCCCTCCTGGACAAGCTGACGCAGCGCCTCACGAACCGCCGTGCGCCCGGTGCCGAGCGATCTTGCAGTCGGCTTCTCGCGTAGCTGCTCTCCTTGCTTGGCGCGCCCTTCGACGATGTCCGCACGGAGTGCCCGCAGCGTGTGCTCGGTGGTCGAGACCCGCACGACCGCATCCGCTCTCGGCTCGCCATCCGTCCCGCTCAACGAACGATGGACTCGGGCCACACCGCTGCGTCTCCGTACCGCGGCTCCTTGTACGTGTCGAATACCCGCACACACTGCTCCGAGCAAAAGAGAACGGACTGCCCACGACGCTCGGCGTCGATCCCGCCCGACGTCAGGAGCTTGCCGCACGAGCAGCAGCGGGGCATCTCGTTCACCTCGCGATAGAGAGTCACGTGCGCCCCCCTCCCCCGGCCGAGCTTCGGAGAACGGCCGTTTCGGCCAAGTCAACGGTGTTCCCTTCGAGAGCCACGCCGTAGGACTCGCGAGCATCTTCCGCGGAGAGGAGCTCGTCGGCGACGTCGACGAGCACGAGCTCGGGATCGCGTTCGAATGCATTCCCGTATCCGCCGCCGGAGGGCGTCACGAAGAGCATCTCGTCTCCCGAGTTCATGACGACGTTCGAGAACTTCCCATACGAGGCCGTCCCGAACGCCTCGCGCGCACGGACCCACTCCGCCTCGCCCTTGCGACGAAACGCAATCACCGTGTTGGTCCCGGCCTCGCCGCCGAAGAGCCCCCAGGCGCGCTCTCGGTGCCGATTCGTGTGGGAGGAGATGTGCACGCCGTCGCTGAGGAAGCGGAAGATCCGCCGGGTCCCGAACCCCCCGCGATGACGGCCGTGGCCGACCTTGCCTGGCTCGAGCTGATATTCGATGTTCAGGAACGGATAGCGGGTCTCCGCCACTTCGATTGGTGTGTTCGCGCAGTTGCCGTTCTTCACGAACTGGGCGTCATTGCCGTCGCCGTCGTTGCGACCTCCCCAGCCGACACCCTCCAGGTGGAGGTGCGCATAGGGCTCGCGCGTACGCGGATCGTCGCCGCCGAAGCCAATGCATCCGCATGTACCCCCATCGGCGGCAGAGCTGCGCTCCGAGATCTGCGAGAACGCCTTGAGGAGGATGTCCACGGTCGTCGGGTGGGTATCGGAGTTGCCGCCGACAGAGGACCGGGATAGTTCACGTTGACGATACTCCCGGGGGGAGCGATCACGGAGATCGCCCGGTAGCAGCCGTGGTTGTACGGGATCTCGCTTTCGTTCGGGAGCATGTGGAAGACGGCGTTGTAGGCAGACGAGGCTGTCGTCCCGAAGGTCTGGTTCGCCGGACCGAAGCACTGCGGGTCGGACCCGGTGAAATCGACGACCAACTCGTCGCCGCGGATAACGAGCGTGCCCTTGATCTTCCAGGGCCGGTCGGGTACGACGCCGTCGTCTTCGAGCTGGCCCTCCGCGCTGTACTCGCCGTCCGGCCAGGACGCGATCTGGGCACGCATCAGCCGCTCGGAGACGTTCTTGATGTCCTCACAGCACTGCTCATAGGTGTCGCGGCCATACCTCTCGAGGAGCTCGTCGATACGCCGTTCGGCCAGGTACAGAGACCCGATCATCGCCTTCATGTCCCCGTAGCTCGCCTTCGGCGTGCGGACGTTCGAGATCAGGATCCTGAAGATCGCCTCCACCTCGCGGTCCGCCTCGTAGATCTTGACGGGCGGGAAACGAATCCCCTCCTGGAACATGTTCTCGTGATCGCCGAATGCTGCGGGAACCATCCCGCCGACGTCGGTCATGTGTGCGATGTTCGCCGTGTACGCGAGAATCTCGCCGTCCCGGAAGTACGGCTTGATCACGACGAACTCGGGAAGATGGCAGTTCCCGCGGTAGGGGTCGTTCGTGAAGATCACGTCGCCCGGGCTGAGGTTCTCTGCCCCGATCTCGGCGATCGCGGTGGGAACGACATGGACGGTCGACCCGATCTGCGCCGGAATGAACGGAGCCTGCGCGATCATCTCGGCGCGCCCGTCGAAGACAACGCATGAGAAGTCGAGCGCCTCGTTGAACATCGGCGAGTAGCTCGTCCTCATCATCGCGATCCCCATCTCCTTGCACGTCGTGATGAGGTTGTTGCGGATGATCTCGAGCAGGAAGGGATCGGTAACGATCCCCTTGTCAGTGGGCGTCGTGGTCATTGCAACTCCTTCAGACGGTGATCATCAGGTTTCCGTACTCGTCGACGCGGCCGACACTCCCGGGCGGGAGCAGCGTCGTCGCATCGACCTGACCGACGACGGCCGGCCCGGCAATCTCGGTGCCCGCCCGGAACGACGAGCGGTCGTACACGGCGGTCTCGACAGCGCCCTCGTCGGCCGTGAAAACAACAGGGCGGCGGTCGATCGGCTCTGGCTGAGGCCCGCCGGCGAGCTTCGGCAGTTCGACCGAGTGACGCGTCCCGACGGCGGCGACGTTGAAGGTGAGGAGCTCGAGCTCCTCACCCGGGATCGAGTACCCGTAGAACCGCTCGTGCTCGTCCTCGAACGACTTGGCGCCGGCAGCGATATCCTCGGCGGTCAGCTCGCCGCCCGGAAGCGGGACGTTCAGCTCCCAGTTCTGCCCCACATAGCGCAGGTCGACCGACCTGACGAGTCGGGGTGCCTCGACGAAGCCCTCTTGCCGGAAGTCGCGCGCGGCGCGCACCTCCAGGGCCTGGAAGATCTCGTTCACGGCGTCGGTGTCCAGGTCCCGCATTCTCATCCGCCGGGTTTGCGTGTAGTCGAAGCGCGTGTCGGCCAATAGGGCACCAAAGGCGGAGAACGCTCCTGGATAGACCGGAATGAGGACACGGCTGATCTGGAGGGAGCCGGCGAGCTCGCAGGCATGGAGCGGCCCGGCTCCACCGTAGGCGATGAGCGTCGAGCCGCGTGGGTCGTACCCCCGATCGGTCGAGACGAGGCGCAACGCCTGCGCCATGTTCCCGTTTGCAACGTCCACGATCCCCTGGGCGACCCGCTCACGGGGAAGTCCGAGCTGCTCGGCCAACGCTTCGAGCGCACGCTCCGAGGCGGCCACGTCGAGCGCCAGGTCTCCGGCGAGCAGGAACTCGGGCGCCAACCGTCCGAGAACGACGTTCGCGTCCGTGACCGTCGCCTGCGTTCCTCCGCGGCCGTAGCAGGCGGGCCCGGGGTCGGCGCCTGCGCTTTGCGGCCCGACCTTGAGGATGCCCGCGGCGTCGACCGAGGCGAGCGACCCGCCGCCCGCCCCGATCGCTCGCGCGTCGACCATCGTGAGCGCGATCGGGACGCCGAATTCGACCTCCTCGAGGTTTGTGAACGCGGGCTCAGAGCCTGGCAGGAGGCACGCCTCGAAGCTCGTCCCGCCCATGTCACACGCGATCATGTCGCCGAGTCCGAGGAGCCGGCCGATCGCACTCGAGGCCATGATCCCGCCGGACGGACCTGACCGAACCAGTGAAACGGGTTGCTCCTTCGCCTTGGCGGGGCTCATCACGCCGCCGTTCGAACGCAAGACGAGTAACTGGCCGATCCCGCTCTCACTACAGGTCTCCTCGAGCTTCTGCATGTAGTCGTGCATGAGGGGCTTCAGGTAGGCATCGAGAACCGTCGTAGACGTCCGCTCGAATTCGCGCCACCGCGGGAGGACCTCGTGGGAGAGCGAGACATGGACGCCGGGCCAGATCTCTTCGATCAGGTCGCGCGTCAGCAGTTCGTGGGCGGGGTTGACGTAGGAGAAGAGATAGGAGACGGCGATCGCCGCAACAGTGCCGTCGTCGCGAAGCCGCGTGATCTCCTCACGGACGCGGGCCTCGTCGAGCGGAACCAGGACCTCGCCGTCCGACAGAATGCGTTCGGGGATGCCGATGCAGTGCGAGCGCGGGACGAAGTGCTTTGGCTTGACCCAGTGAAGGTCGAAGTGCCCTGGTCGCATGGTGCGCTGGATTCGGAGGATGTCGCGGAACCCGTCCGTCGTCAGCAGCGCCACGCGCGCTCCCTTCCGCTCGATCAGCGCGTTGGTCGCAACCGTCGTCCCGTGGACGAAGGTCGAGATCGCAGTCGTGTCGATGGAGGCCTTGGCGAAGGAGTCGAAAACGGCACGCGACGGTGCGGCGGGCGTGGAAGAGACCTTCGCGATCTGCAGCTCGCCGGTATCGGGGTCGTAGAGGACGAGATCGGTGAACGTTCCACCGGTGTCGACGCCGGCTCTGACGCTCATCGGGCCACCTTTCGTCGCGCTGGGAAGATTGTCGACAATCCTAGGTTTCCGCCAGCCGCGCTGTCAAGGCGCTCGGCGTACGGCCGGCCGACAACGCCGCGGAGCGACGCCGTCTGAGCTCCTGCGGTATCGCGGGCGTTCGGCTCCCCTTGCCGGGCGCCCGCGCCCCCGATCGCTCCTATTCGAGGAACTCCTGGAAGGAGGCGATCTTCGAGGTGATCGATGGATCGGGCCTCGATGGCCCTCGGGGGATCGGCAAGACGCGCCTCAGGTCTGCCGGAGCAGCGTCGACCGATCGGCGATCTCGAGGTGGGCCGGCTGCGGGAGCATCGGCGTCGGCCCTTCGATCTCCCTGGCGAGGCGGTGGCCATCCCACACCGCGTCCGCGAGCGACCGAGGTGTCACGCAGTCGCCGATGCGCAGCAGCGAGCGGATTCCGGCGGCCACGAGCGCCTCGGGGTCGGAGGCCAGCTCGTGGTAGAGCCCGTCGATCGCAGCCCGCTGCGTGCAGAGGACGATCGCGTCGGTCTCGATCGTCGTGGCGGCGCCGAACGGGTCGACGACCTCGATCCGACCCGGCTCGATCGCCGTGACGACGCTGTCCCGACGTACCCGGATGCCGTCGTGGTTTACGGAGCGGCGGACCTCGGGACCCTCGAGCGTCTCGTCCGAGAGGGGCGTGAGGGTGCCGAACGGCGTCACGATCTCGACCTCGAACCCCTCCCGGGCGAGTGCCTGCGCGACGCCGACGCCGACGAAGTAGCCCTCGGCGTCGTAGACCACGATCGCGGAGCCGGGCGGGCGCAGACCGTCGACAATCACCTGCTCGGGCGTCAGAACGTGAGGGAGGGCGGAATCCGCTCCGGGGATCGCCTCGCGGTTGAAGGCGGAGCGCCCGTCGCCGGCCCACTGCGAGCCGGTCGCGACGATCACGACGTCAGCGCCGTACTCGAGCGCCGCGTCCCGGTCGAGCCGGGTCCGGGTGAACACCTCGACGTTGCGGAGCCGGTCGAGCTGGATCTGGCGGTGGTTGACGACGCGCCCCCACTCGCCCAGGTCGGGGAGGCGCGAGATCCAGCGCACCGAGCCGCCGAGTGCTTCTGCGGCGTCGACGAGGTGCACGGCATGCGCCTTCCGCCTGCCGAGCGTCATCGCACACTCCATCCCGGCCGGCCCGCCGCCGATCACGAGGTAGGTCGAGCGGCGGTCGTCGAGCTCGGGAACACGCTCCGGGTGCCAGCCGCGCCGGTACTCCTCGCCGGCCGTCGGGTTCTGGACGCAGCCGAGATGACCACGAACCGCGCGCATGATGCAGACGTTGGAGCCGGTGCACTCGCGGATGTCGTCGTAGCGGCCCTCCTCGATCTTGCGCGGCAGGAACGGGTCGGCGATCGAGGGGCGCGCGGCGCCGATGATGTCCCACACGCCGGAACGAACGATCTCCGCCATACGATCGGGGCTCGTCAGCCGGCCGACGCCGACGATCGGCTTGGCGGTCGCCTCCCGCACGCGACCCGTCCACTCGAGCTGATAGCCCTCGCGGTGGTAGCGCGACGTTCCGGAGTCGAGCGACCACTCCACGAGCGATCCGACGTTGACGTCCCAGAGGTCGACGAGGGGATCGGCGAGGCGAACGAACTCGAGTGCCTCCTCCGTCGTAACGCCGGGCATCAGGCCGACCGCGATCCGGACGGCGACGGCTGTCGTCGCGCCGACCGCATCGCGCAGCTGCTCGATAAGCTCGAGCCAGAACCGTGCGCGGTTTCGAAGCGGGCCGCCATACGCATCGGTGCGCTTGTTGTAGTGGGAGGAGAGGAACTGGCCCGGCAGGTAGGCGTGAGCGCCGTAGGCGTAGACGATGTCGAAGCCGACCGCGACGGCGCGCCGCGCCGCGAGCACGATGTCGGCCTGGACGCGACGGATGTCGTCGAGCCCCATCTCCCGCGGCACGACGCCCGGGTAGAGGTCGCTCGCGAGGGGGGACGGGCCGATCGCGTGCCACCGGGTGGTGTTCGACTCGGTGTGGACGCCTGCATGGGCCAGCTCGATGCCCGCGAGCGAGCCGTGGGCGTGCACCTGCTCGCACATCAGTGCGAGGTTGTCGACGTCCCGCTCGTCGTAGATGTGGGCCGAGTTGTACGGCGTCTCGTCGGAGTCGAGGCTCACCGGAGCGTCCTCCGTGCAGACACCACCCCAGCCGCCCTCGGCCTTGACCGCGCGGTGTGCCGCCTGCGTGCCGGGCTTCACCGTGCCGAAGCCGGTGCAGTGGGGCACCTGGAAGAATCGGTTGGGCAGTGTCTTCGGACCGATCGCGATCGGCTCGAAGAGAATGTCGTGGTTCGGGCTGCGGGGCATCAGGCCTCCTTCGCGGCGACGGCCACGCGGTGAGCGGGATGCAGGCCGAGCGCGCGCAGCACGCGCCGCCCGGCCGTCGCCGCATCGACCCGGCGCTCGCGCCCGAGCATGACCCCGTAGACGAGCGCGTGCACGTCGGCAGCCATCTCGGCCGGCGGGCGCGGACACGAGACGGTCCCATCCTCGACACCCGCAACGATCAACCCGGCGAAGAGGTCCCGCCAGGCGCCGTCGGTGAGCCCGGTCGGAAGCCCGAGGGCGGGATCGCGCCGGGCGGCGAGCGAGAGCTCGAGCCAGAAGACCCAGCTGCCCTCCGCCGTCTCGTCATCGTCGGAGCACGCGTACTCCGCCAACCGGCTGAGCCGGCTCCAGGCATCCCCTGGTCCGGCGGCGATCGCGTCAGCCATGGCGAGGTCGGCCTCGGCTCCCGCCGCGAAGGCGGCCTGCAGAAGCCCCGCCCGGGTTCCGAAGAAGTGCTGCACGAGTCCGAGCGAGACGCCGGCCTCGGCGGCGACCGCCGCGAGGCGAGTGTCGGCGTATCCGCGCGCGGCGATCAGCCGCATCGCCGCCGCGAGGATCCGCTGGCGAGTGTCGATGCCCTCCGCGTTGGTCGCCCTCGGCCGCGCCACGTTCAGCCCTCCTCGAGCAAAGCCGGAACCGTCATCGGGCAGGCTCGGCTATTCCGATAAACTTTACCCGGAACGCGCACGGATCGCGCGAAGACGCGTCACGAGCGCCATGACCAGCGCTGAGGCCGGCAGAAGCACTGCTCTCGACCTACAGCACCTGGTCACTGACCTCAAGCGCATGGGCAGAGTTCTGTCTGAGTCTCCGATCAAAGAAGCCCGTCGCGGTCACAGTGCAGATTGTGGGGTTGTGGGGCTCGCGACCGCCGTCAGAAGATCTCGGCCGGTAGGGCCAGGTCTTCGAAGTCCTGGAGCAGGCCCGTGTTGAGCACGGCGTCGAGCTGACGGAGGTGAAACGCGGCGTGCCAACGCTGCACGTCCAGGACGACCGAGAACGGGACATTCCCACGGGGCGAGCCGATTGCCGGGTCGGCGCCCGAGAGTTCGGCGCCTCGCTGATCGATGAAGATCTCCCAAGCCGAGCGGATGCCCGTTGCGTATCCGACGATACGTTCGATGGTCGTCAGCGCCTGTTCGCGGGCCGGATCCTCGTCTGGATCCCACGGAAAGACCCCTGTATCCCAGGCGGTCGGCAAGAGCTCGATCGGATGGAAGACGTTGACCGTGAGAGTACGGAGCGATCGGCCACGAGCAGGAGTCGGCTTCGACAGATCGTCGAGGGAGAGCGGTCGGATCCCGGCGAGCCAGGAATCCAGGATCATGAGTGTGTCGCTTGCAAGTCGGATCGACGGGAGCGTCCGCCCGGCGGGGAGACCAAGGGCGGCGGCGAGCTGAGAGACGTGGAGCACCGGTTCGACGACACCGTCGATGGAGACCGATGGGACGATTGGGCGACCGGCCTCCTCCCAGCGGCGTCTGCCTGTGGCGCCGTCGCTTACGTCGACGGATTCCCAGGCGAGTGCTGATCCGCCCAGGAACTCCCGGGCCGCGGCGCAGCTCGCTCAGGCGGGGTGCCAGTAAAGGAGGACATCGGGCATCGCTACGACCGCCGGACTCAGCCGGGGGCTCCGAACGTCTCGGACTCGTGCTCGGGTAGCACCGACGAACCGATCTCGACGATCGTGCCTGCCGGGAAGGGAGACCTAGACGACGTCCCGAGCAACTCGACGCTCACGACACGGGCGGCGGCTCCGACCTCGCGCATCAGCTCTTGCCAACGCTTCGGATCAGCACTCTGTAGGAACTCGAAGTGACATCCGGTGAGCGTACAGCGTGCGTACCGACTCGTCTCGGGAACTGAAAGTCATGGGTGACACCCCGTACACGGCCCCGGGGTATCGGCCCGTGAACGGCCCCCAAGACCGTCGTCAACCAAGCATGCGCCGGGCGGCGAGGCGCGCCGCGCTGCCGTACACGAGGCCGAGCGTCGCAAGCCAGGCTCCCTCGCGCACGAGCGTCCCGGCGGGCCGATCGTCATAGAGCGCCGCGCTCAACGCGGCCTGGGCGTGACCGAACGGGAAGAGCGCGCCGACCCACTCGGCGACGACGATCGACCCCGCCGGGACGAGCGCGAGCAACATCAGCGGCAGGGCGACGAGAAAGGCGACGACAGTGGCTGTCGCGGCCTCGCGGGCGAGCGCACCGATCATGACGCCGAAGGCACCGAACGCGAGCGCGGCGAGGACGAGCCCTGCGAGCAGGAGCGGCAGCCGCGACCACGGCTCGCCGCCGCTGACCTCGCCGAGCTCGACGATGACTCCGAACACGACTGCCAGCACGAGCCCCATGACGCTGCCGACCAGCGCGACGAAGGTGATCTTCTCCAAGACGAGCTGGCCGAGCCCGACGAGCCCACGGGCGAGCCGTCCGAGGACGTTCTCCTCCCGCTCGGCGACGAGCGCCCCGGCCCCCAGCAGCACCGTCACGAACGCGAGCGCGAGCGCGAGCGCGTACCCCTGCACCTGGGCCGAGAGCAGCCACGTCCGGCCGCCCCGTTCCTCCTGCCGGAGCTCGATCGGATTCGCCGTCGCACGCAGGAAGGAGCCGACCTGCCCGACCGCGCCCTGGAGCTGGCCCATGAAGACATCCAGCTGCCGCGCTTTCGCGGCGACCGCCGGGTCGGCGGAGCGCTCCAGCTTCTGCAGCTCGGAGCGCGCCCGCTCGGTGCCGAGCAGCGTGAACGGGGTGCGCCCGATCGTGCCGCTGCCCCCGCGCAAGAGCAGATCGACCGCGGCGAGGTTCGCATCGATGTAGGACTGCTGCAGCTCGAGATTGGTCGAGTAGACGAGCGAGCGCATCTTCTCGACCACGCGCGTGCCGAGCCCACCGCGCGTCGTGAGAAGCACGAGCGTGGGGCTCTCCCGAAGCCCGCGGAGCTTCGAGATGAAGTCCGGCGGCACGACGAGGGCCGCGACCACGCGGCCCGTCTCGAGGTCGCGGTCTGCCTGCGCCTGCGACATCCGCACGAGGTTCACTTCGGTCGCCGACTCGAGACGCTGCTCGACATCGAAGCGCGACTGGCCGACGACGAGCAGCCCCGAGAGAGCGCCCTGCTCGTCGACGAGCGCGACGCGTGGTCTCTCGCCCGCGTAGCGCACGACGAGCCCTACGACGAGCGCGATCACGAGCGGGTAGGCGACGAGCGCGATGGCGAGAGCCGGCATGCGGCCGAGTGTGCGGACGTCCTTCCCGAGGAGCAACAGCACCCGCCTCATGCCGTCTCCTCCCGGTAGTCGGCGGGCGGCCCCGCGTAGGCGGCCCGGCCGTCCTGGAGGACGAGCAATCGATCCGCTGTTCGCCGCGCCTCATCGAGATTGTGGGTGGCGAAGAGAACCGCGCCGCCCGCTGCCCTGAGTCCGTCGACGAGCCGCCAGAGCCGCTGCCGGTGGGCCACGTCGAGCGACGCGGTGGGCTCGTCGAGCAGGAGGACGAGCGGATCGCCGAGCAGGCCGATCGCGAGGTTCAGGCGCTGGACGTTCCCGACCGAGAGCTCGGCCGCCCGCCGATCCTCCCCGGCGAGACCGACCGCCTCGAGCGCTGTTGCGACCGCGGCGTCTGGGTCGCCGAGCCCGGCGAGGCGGGCGAAGAGCCGCAGATTCTCGCGCGCCGTGAGCCGACGGTACAGCGCCGGCTGCTGGGGCATCCAGCCGACGCGCTGCGAGGCTGCGGCCGCGACCTCGCCGCCGCTCGGCGCGAGCGCCCCGGCAAGGATTGCGAGCAGGGTCGACTTGCCCGCACCGTTCGGTCCGCCGAGCGCAACGACCTCGCCGCTGCCGAGCTCGAGATCGAGCGGCTCGAGGACGACCCTCTTTCCAAACCGGCGCGAAACCTGCCGGGCCGACAGCAGAACGTCGGGCATTCCCTACGAGCCGGTTCGGGGCGCCACGATCGGGACGACGACGTCGAAGCGCGAGAGCTCGATCGTCCGCACAGCTTCAGCCGGATCGCCGTCCTCTACCTCGCCGGAGAGGCGGAGGCGAAGGAGGCGACCGGTCTCCTTGTCGACCCACAACTCGAGGTCGACGAGGCGGGCGCCCGGCGGATTACCGAGGAGCGGCGTGATCGAGCCCACGGTCGTCTTCCCCTGCAGGTGGTAGGCATCGACACCGTCCACCTTCTCGCTGCCGACGACCTCGAGCTCCGTCGCAGCCTTGATCACCGCCAGGACGCCCTTCGCAGGATCGAAGAAAGCGACCGGATTGGTGTTGATGCTGACCTCGCCCCAGCTGCCGTTGAACGGGTTCTCGAGATAGGTCTTCCCTCCGGCAACCACGATCCGGGAGCGCAGCGGCAGGCCCTGGAACGTGCCGGAGACGTCGGCCTTGACCCGGTCGGGCACGACGACGTCGCCTTCGGCGAAGACGAGATGGACACCGCTGGTCGAAGTGGGCCCATTCTGCTCGTCGAAGACGAAATGGAACCGCTTCTCGGCCCCCGTCGCGCTCGCGGCACGGACGATGAGCTCCTGCGCGGTCGGCTGCTCCTCGCCGCTTCCGCCCTCGCCACAGGCCGAGCCGAGACCGACGAGCAGAACCACGCAGAGCGGCAGAAAGACATGGCCACCGTCACGCCGGAACGAGCGCATCGCAGTACCTCCAGTCCGGCGGATCCTATGCCATCGGGGGCCGGCCCGGAGCCCTCAGCCCACCCACCTACATCTTCCCGGCTCCGGCGGTCAGGCGCCGACGCCGGCGCGAACGTGCTCGGAGGAGTCCTCGAACCCCGGGTACGGCGTCAGCGGCTCGAACCGGGCCTGGAAGAAGCGCAGGAACTCGGGCTCGTAGGTCATTCTCAGGCCGGGAACGTCCTCGCGCTGGGCGAGCACGGCAGCGACCGTGCCTGCGACGTAGTCGAGATGCTCCTGCCCGTAGACGCGGCGGGGCAAGGTCAGCCGGACGAGCTCGAGGCCGTCGTAGGGATCGTCTCCGTGCTGGCCGGAGACGATCCCGCGCTCCATCGACCGTACCCCGCCCGCGAGGTAGAGGGCTGCAGCGAGCGACTGCGCCGGGAACTCGTGCTGCGGCAGGTGGGGAAGGAACCGCTTCGCATCGAGGAACACGGCGTGGGCCCCCACCGGCTCGACGATCGGGACGTCGTGCTCCTCGAGCCGGCGGCCCAGATAGCGCGCCTGCGCCACGTACGCGGCCACGATCCTCTCGTCCGCGGACTCGCGGATGCCCTGGGCGAGCGCCTCCATGTCGTGCCCCGCCATGCCGCCGTAGTGGAGGAAGCCCTCGTACACGACGAGCAACTCGCGCGCCCGCTGGGCAACGTCGTCGTCATTCAGGCAGAGCATGCCGCCGATCGGGACGAAGTGGTCCTTCTTGGACGAAAAGACGGCACCATCGGAGAGCGAGGCCAGCTCGCGGATGATCTCCGGCAGCATCCTCCCGTCGTGCCCGGGCTCGCGCTCCTTGATGAACAGCGCGTTCTCGGAGATGCGGGTGGCGTCGAGGATGAAGAGGACGGCGTGCTGCCGGGTCAGCTCGCGCACCGCGCGCACGTTCTCGAGCGAGAAGGGCTGCCCGCCCGCCATGTTGAGGCAGGCCTCCTGGCGCACGAAGGCCACCTCCCCCGGGGGGCTGCCCGAGAGCACGTCCTCGAGGCGGTCGAGGTCGATGTTGCCCTTGAACGGGCAGAACGATTCAGGGTCCGATGCCTCGGGGATCGCCACGTCGACCCAGGACCCACCCGCGAGCGTCACGTGCTCGCGGGACGTCGTGAAGTACAGGTTCGAGGGGACGATCCGGCCGGGCTCGACGAGGACCCGTGAGAGGAGATGCTCGGCGCCGCGGCCCTGGTGCGTCGGGATCAGGTGCCGGTACCCGTAGAGGTCACGCATCGCAGCTTCGAGCCGATAGTAGCTACGCGAGCCGGCATATGACTCGTCACCGAGCTCCATCGCGGCGCGCTGCTCCTGCGAGAGCGCCGACGTGCCGCTGTCGGTGAGCAGGTCGATGAAGACGTCCTCGGCGCGCAGCAGGAAGGTGTTGTACCCCGCCGTCACGATCTTCTCGGCGCGCCTCGCGGACGAGGGCAGCGTGATCGGCTCTACGACCTTCGCTTTCCACGGTGGTGGGAGCACGCACGGATTGTCCGTCGTCCGGGGCCGGCAGGCATCGGTGAAAAGCCACAGAGCGTTCGCCCCGGAGACGCTCCCGGGCGAGCTCGTGATGCACCGCTGTCCGTCCCGCCAGCTCGCCGAGCGTTACCCGCGCGCTGTCTGCTCCTACCGAGCGGGGCTCATCGACGGCGCGCTCGAGCGTCTCGAGACATGGGTGACGCCGTCAACGTGTGTCGCACGCTTCGTCGTCACCGGCACGTCAACCGGAAGACGGCGCCGCGACCGTACGGGGATCTCGACGCAGGAGGGTCGGCGGAGGTCCGCTTGCGCGGTGGAGTGATCGCACGGATGATGCGACCCGTGACGTACAGCCTGATCCGTCTACCCGGCACCACGCGCGCTGCCCCCCGAGCCGGAGCGCCGCCAACATGACCTACGCCTTCCCCCCGGGGGCATGCCCGCGCCGGACGACGACCCGGCCGCCTCGGGCGCGATCTTCACCCCGACCTATGCCGTCATGCCGAGCAGCGTGATGCGCGACATCGTGGCGAGCCAGCTACCCGGGTGGACAGACACACGTGCGTGGATCCTCGCGCGCCCACTCTCAGGCTTCGCCGAGACGTTCGCCCAGTACGCGGTCGAGGTCATGCCCGCCGGCGGGAGCGACGACCCGGAGCCCGACAACGAGGCGGAGGCCGGGATCTTCGTTGCGAGCGGGGAGATGACGCTTACCACCGACGACGCCCGTCATGCCCTCACTGCAGGTGGGTATGCCTATCTCCCCCCTGGTCGCCGGTGGGCTGTCCGGAACGACGGCACGATGCCGCTGCAGTTCCACTGGGTGCGCAAGCGCTACGTCGCCGCAGCAGGGCTCCCGCTTCCCGACCCCATCCTGACCTCGGACGCCGCGGTGCCGATCGACTGGATGGACAGCACCGAGAGCTGGGGCACGACGCGATTTGCAGACCCGGATGACCTGCGGCACGACATGAACGTCAACATCGTGACGTTCGAGCCCGGTGGACGGATCCCGTTCGCCGAGACACACGTCATGGAGCACGGGATCTACGTGCTCGAGGGCACCGCCGAGTATCTCCTCAATCGGGATTGGGTTTCCGTCAGGCCAGGTGACTTCCTCTGGCTTCGATCGTGGTGCCCGCAGGCGTGCATCGCCACGGGCAACGGTCGCTTCCGGTACCTCCTGTACAAGGACGTGAATCGGCACTCCGATCTCGTGCTGCGATGACCCCTCGCGTTCGGATCGAGCCGATCACGGCAGCCGCTTTCGCTCCCTTCGGCGACCTGCTCGAGGCGTCCGGAAGCCCGGACACGATCATCAACGGGGGGCTCTGCGAGCGGTTTCACGACCAGGCGCGGCTCGACTTCGGGCCTGGCGGGCGTGCCGGAATCAGCGTCTTTCGTTCCCGGGCCGCCAGCCTCCCGTACTCCCTCTCGCTGATCGAGCGGCATCCCGAGGGATCGCAGGCGTTCATCCCGATGACGGCCGATCCGTTTCTCGTGCTCGTGGCGTCCGACCTGCACGGTCGACCGACCGGTGTCCGCGCCTTCCGCACATCGCCGGGACAGGGGATCAACATCCTGCGCAATACGTGGCACGGGGCGCTGGCTCCGCTGGCCGACCCCGGTCTCTTCACGGTGATCGACAGGATCGGCCCGACCCCGAACCTCGAGGAGTGCCGGCTCGAGGCTCCCTTCGTGATTACGGACTGAGCGAGAGCCGCGAGCTGCCCTACGCGCTACTCGACGCCCGATAGACGACCTCGCCCTCCACGAACGTCATGGCGGCCCGAGCCTCCCCGATCGCACCCGCGCCCCGGTCGAACAGGTCGCGGTCGAGGACGACGAGATCTGCCAGCTTGCCCGGCTCGATCGATCCGGTGACGTGGTCGAGGTGATTGACGAAAGCCGAACCCATCGTGGCGGCCGCGAGAGCCTCCTCGAGGGTGATGCGCTCGAGGGGTAGGAACGTCACGTCGCCTGGATCCCCGGGGCGCCTCCTGGTCACGGCTGCCTCGAGCTGGAGGAGCGGATCGGGCGTCGAGACGGTCCAGTCGCTCCCGAACGCGAGACTTCCTCCTGCTCGCAGGATGCTTCCGAACGGATACATCGACTCGGCGGCTTCGGCGCTGACGAAAGGAAGCGTCAGGTCGCGGACGTACCCGGACAGGACGGCCCACAAGGGAGTGACGTTCGCGACGACGCCCAGCCGGCGGAATCGTGGCACGTCAGTGGCGGCGACGAACTGCACGTGCGCGAGATGGTGACGGGCATCACGTCGACCATTCGCCACCGCAGCCGCCTCGAGCGCGTCCAACGACTCGCGCACGGCCCGGTCACCGATCGCATGGACATGTACCTGGAAGCCGTGGCCGTCGAGGAGGCCGACGATCCGTCGGAGCCGGCCCGGCTCGAAGAGGCTCGCACCATACGCGTCGGTCGAAGTGCCGTCGGCATCACGGTACGCCTCGAGCATCGCGGCCGTCTTGCTCTCGACCACCCCGTCCTGGAACAACTTCGCTCCGCGGACGCGGAGGCGTCCGACCGTGCCGGTCGCTCGACGCTCCAGTAGCTCGTCGATCAACTCGTCGCCGGCGTCGTCGCTCCAGAGGAGGTTCCCCTCGGTGCGCATCGTCAGCGTGCCTTGCGCCGCCACCGAGCGGTAGGGCTCGAAGAGCGTCTCGTCGAGGGATGCTTCCTGGCAGGCAGTGATGCCGAACGCATGCAGCGTGCTCTGCGCGTCGAGAATCGCGATCTCCCAGTCCGCCTGGGATGGCACGGGAAGAAGGTGCTGCACGAGTCTCATCGCCGTCTCCTGCAACGTTCCCGCAGGGGCTCCGCCTGGATCCCGGTCGATCACTCCGCCCACCGGGTCTGGCGTCGCTCTGGTGATCCCCGAGAGCTCCAGCGCTCGACTGTTGACCCAGGAGGTGTGTGCGTCCCTCGTCTTGAGAACGACCGGTCGGTCAGGGACGAGCGCATCGAGGAAGGAGGCCGTCGGCATCTGACCGCCGAAATCGTCCATCGACCAGCCTCCGCCAACGATCCACGGGACCGCCGGATGCCGCGTCGCGTACGCGACGATCGCCTCCGCGTGCTCTGCCGGCGTGGTCGTCTCGTAGAGGTCGCATTCACGGGCAGCCATGCCACCGTGAGCGAAGTGGACGTGCGCGTCCTGGAAGCCGGGCAGCACGGTCTCGCCTCGCAGTTCGATGACGTCCGTTTCCTCCCCGATCAGCTCCCGGATCTCGCGATCGGAGCCGACGGCGACGATCCGGCCACCGGCCACGGCAAGAGCTTCGGCCCGGGGATGGGCGGGATCGACGGTGAAGACGCTGCCGCCGAGAAGGGCGAGCGAAGCCTTCACCTGGGCGCAACCCCGTGGCTGACGAAGGCGTCCCCCGAGGCGCTCGCGGGTTGGATCGCGCGACGGCTCGGGCACCAAAATCGAGTCTACGCTAGGCACCCTCCGCCCCGGGGAGTACATTGCACGGATGTCGACTCGAATCGACGATCACAGGAGTGGAGATAGCGTGGCCGAGAACGATGACTGGTTCGCGTCAGAGCAGGGGCCGGCGGTCGAGCGCGAGGAGTCGTCGTGGGACGACGAGCCCCGGTGGGAACCCGATGATCCGGTACAGCGAGACCTCGGCCGGCGCCAGGCGGGAATCGTGCTCGCGGTGATCGTGGCCGTCTTCCTCGTGCTCGCAGGCTTCCTCGTCGGCCGCACGACGACTGACTCGAGCACGACGGTCGTGACGGTTACCGCGGCCGCCGCAACGCCGGAGACGCCCACCGCCTCGACGCCCACGACGACCACCCCGG
This sequence comes from uncultured Thermoleophilia bacterium, assembly GCA_963699795.1. Classification (GTDB taxonomy): domain Bacteria; phylum Actinomycetota; class Thermoleophilia; order Gaiellales; family Gaiellaceae; genus Gaiella. The sequence continues at coordinate 67,487 of CAVOVG010000001.1, read as the reverse complement.
CAACAACGACGCCGACAACGACGCCGACAACGCCGACAACGACGCCGCCAGCTCGGCGGCCGTGCCGACGGAAGCGACCCTGCGAAGCGGCATGAAGGGCTCCTCGGTCACCTCGCTGCAAACGGCGTTGACCACGCTCGGCTATTCCCCCGGCGCCGCTGACGGAAACTATGGCCCGGCGACGACAGAAGCCGTCACCGCATTTCAGACGGCCAACGACCTCACCGCCGACGGCATCGCTGGGCCCCAGACGCTCGCTGCGATCAATGCGGCGCTCGCAGGCGGCTAGCGCCCGGTCTCTCCGCCCCGACCGCTAGCTGCCGAACCAGCGGGCGCGGCGGCTGGCGCCGAACTGCACCTTGTCGCGGACGAGTGCCGTCGACGGCTCCGTGAAGATCCCGGACGGCTTCGGCCCGGAGAAGAAGTCGACGTCGACGCGGCCCACGAGACCACCGCCGAACTCGACGTAGCACGACCCGCGCCCATCGTACGGCTCTGGATGTTCGCCGCCACGAACGATTGCGACAATCGACTCTGCAACGACTCGCGCGGCTCTCTCGGCGAAGACCCCTGCCTTCGGCACGCCGACCGTTGTGACGTCGCCGACTGCGTAGACGGAGGGTATCCGTGTTTCGAGCGTTCTCGGATCGACCGTGATGTACCCGTCCTCGCCGGCCAAGCCACTCTCGAGCACGACGTCGGGTGCGCGATGCCTGGGGACGCCGAAGAAGAGGTCGTAGGACATCTCGGTGCCGTCGTCGAGCACCGCGACGCTACGGCCCGGATCGAGCGAACAGACCCGCCGGTCAGGGACGAATGAGATATCGCGTTCCGCGAATGCCGCAACGAGCGCGTCGGAGGTCGCAGGTGACGGCGGCACCGGCGTCGGAAACGGGAGCACGAGCGAGATCTCGCAGTCGCCGCGCACGCCGCGCGCAACGAGGTCATCGTGAAGGAGAAGTGCGCACTCGCTCGGTGCAGGCGGGCACTTGAATGGAGCGTCGCACACGCCGATGATCGCCCGGCCCTTGGTGAACGCCGGAATGAGCTCGCCGAGACGCGCGGCGCCCGGGACGGAGTAGAACTCATTTCCTCCCTCCGCGAGCCCAGGTGTGGAGGGCAGGTCGTAGTCGGCACCGAGGGAAACGACGAGGAAGTCGGCTTCGTGGACTCCACGATCCGTGGTCACGCGCTTCGTGTCGGGATCGACCGCAGTGATCGTTTCCCGGAGGAAGCGAAGTCCCGGTTTCGCAATCTCTGCGTAGGGAAGCCGCACCTCGGGGAGCGTCGCCCGGCCGAACATCACGTCGAACTTCGAGTACCCGAAGACAAACGCGTCGTTGCGATCGATCAGCGTCACGTCGACATCGGTGCCGAGCTCGTCCGAAAGGGTGGTGGCGAGCTCGAGCCCGCCGAAGCCAGCTCCAAGAATGATCACGCGAGCCACGATCAGACACTAATCGATCCTCGGAGACGGCGGCCGAATGCAACGATAGAGCCGATGACTCGGTCTCCACTCATCTCGAGCGGGCGCGGATCCGGCGAGACACGGCTCCTCGCGGCGGTCGCGCTCACTGCGTTTCTCGGCGGAATCGCCGCGATCACGCTTTCGAGCCTTGGCGGCAGCGACACGCAATCCGGGGCAGCGCCGGAGGCGACGACACCGACTGCCTCGACGCCGACACCCAAGCCTGCGAAGCCCAAGCGTGTTCGCATCGCGGTCACCGGCATCGGCGCCTACGACCCGGATGGCGACCGATCCGAGAACGACGGGGCCGCAACGCTCGCGACCGACGGCAATCTCGCCACGGCCTGGACGAGCGAGCGCTATCGAACCGCGTTCGCGAAGAGCGGCGTCGGGCTCGTCGTTGCGGCACGACGACCGGTGAAGGCCGACCGCGTCATCGTTGCCACGAACACTCCGGGCTACAGGGCAGAGGTGCGCGTCGGCTCATCACCGGAGGGGCCGTTCGTCGCCGTCTCGAAGGCGCAGGTCACAAGGGCGCGCACGACATTCCTCCTCGAGCCACGGAACGGCCGCTACCTCATGTTGTGGATCACCTCGATGCCCGCTGGGGGCACCGCCGCCGTGAACGAGCTCTCGGTGACGAGCGCCGGCTGACCGATGTCGCTTCCCACCGCGATCGCGGTCGCCGTCTTGCTCTTCGTCGGACTCCCCATCCTGCTTCTGCTTGCGGGGCTCGCGGGGCCGATCGGCTGGATTGCAGCCGCGATCATTCTCCCGCTCGCGGTGCTCGCGGTACTCCTCTGGCTCGGCTGGTTCCGCCGGCGCCCCGATGACGGACCCTGGGCCTGAGTCGTCCGAACGAGATACGGTCTCCCCGTGGAGCGCGAGACGATGAGCTGGGACGATCTCGGCTCGGGCAGCCGCGAGCTCGCGGAGGCGCTGCTCGCCGATAGCTGGGTCCCGGACCTCGTTCTCGGGATCTCACGCGGCGGGCTACTCGTCGCGGGAGCGCTTGCCTACGCACTCGGCGTGAAGAACACCGCAACGATCAGCGTCGAGTTCTATACCGGAATCGACGAGCGGCTGGAGCTGCCGATGTTGCTTCCTCCCGTGCCCGACCTCATCGACCTCGGCTCGGCCCGCGTCCTCATCGCCGACGACGTCGCGGACACGGGGGCGACCCTCGAGCTCGTTCGCGACTTCTGTGTCGGACGCGTTGGCGAAGCGCGTATCGCAGTGCTGTACGAGAAGTCTCGATCGACCGTCGCATGCGCCTACGTCTGGCGGCGCACGGACCGACTGGATCACGTTCCCGTGGAGCGCGCTGGCTCCGGTGACGGGCGGCGAGGCCGCGTAATCGGCGCTCGGCCGGCTCAGCGCAGAACGCGCAGCCGCGTCCGGATCGATCTCAGCCACGTCCTTGTCAGACGGTGCATCGTGCCGTCCGCGCGCATTCGTCGGATCGCCCTGCCGACCTCGGGAGCCGCGATCGACCCACCACGCGTCACCGCGACGACGTAGCCGGCGCCCTACGCGACCCGGGCGCTCACCGGACCCAGCAGCCCGCCTCGACCGGCAACGAATCGGCCGACCGTCGTCCGCGGCGACGAGCGCCGCGTCACAGACCCCTGTCTGAACGAGCTGGAAGAGTCGCTCACTGCGGGACGCGCAGAACAGGGGGCACAGAAGGTCGCGACGGACGTCGACGATCGCGCGGGAGCCGTCGCTTCCCCGGAGGGCGCAGGACCGAGCTGACCGGAGATCGAGCGAGTGAACGGAGCCGAGGCAAGCCCTCGGCGGAGCACGACGGCCTGATCGGTACCGAGGTACGGCTCGCTGAGATCGGCCCCGGTGGCGACGTGCGGCTTGCCCGGATCGACGCAACGTGAGGTGCCAGCGGACGAGCCTCGCGGCGAGCAGCCGCGACGCCGGTCGGACGTAGAGAAAGCGAACGCGCGGGATGCGGAGGCGCCGGGCGATCTCCCTGCGATGTCGACCTCCAGCCCGCGCGCGAGAATCACCTCACCGTCCGCACGACGCCGGCCTGTCGAAGCGGATCACCGAGATCGAGCGCGACGACGAGCTCCGTCGGGTCGGGGCTTGGCCAGGGCGAACGGGTGCGAGAGTCGTCTGCGCGGCTCTCGTGCCGGTAGCCCGAGAGCGACGAGAGCGGTGCCGCCACCGCGGCGCTACCCACGAGCCCGACGGCGACGCCGAAGCGCCGAGCCAACGCACCGACGGCTGCGCCGGCGGGGTCACGCGAGCGCCGCTTCGTCGAAGACGTCGACGCGGGTACCGGATTCGGCGAACCCGAACAACATGGGCGCGTCGTAGTGGTTCACCCTGATGCACCCGTGCGACGCGGCGTAGGTCGGCACCGAGCCGAACTCGTGGAACGCGACCCCACCCGTGAAATAGCTCGCCCAGGGGAGCCAGACCTTGAACGGCACCGACCAGGAGAAGCGTTCCTTGCGATAGACGCGAAACGAGCCGAGTCGGCGTCTTCCCACCCGCGCCGGAGGAGATATGCACGGCGCGAACGACCCGGTTGTCCTCGATCAGAAGTGCCACCTGGCGACGAAGCTGTACTTCGATCCGCCGGCCGGGAGCACGAAGCCTGGGGCGACGGCCGCGTCGCTCGCTACGAGTGCCGCGACCGTTGCGGCGCCCGAGCGCTCCGTCCCTCGTCAGATTCGCCCACTTCTGAAAGCCCAGCACAGCGGTCGAGGTCTGGGAGTCGAGCTTTCCGGTCCGGCCCGACGGCGACCATGAAGCCGAGGTCGACGAGCTGCTGCTGAAGGTCGCGTATCGTCGGCTGAGCGTCGCACACGATCGACGGGGGCCGTGACCGGGCGGCGAAGATCGTAACCCGGGAAGAGACCCACCGGAACACCGCCGTCGACGAGCACTCGAACCGAGAGGACGCCGGGAACGCCGCGCACGGTGCGGACGAGTTGGCCGACCCGGCCCTGCGAGCGCGCTTCGCATCCGGTTCCCGCCGCAAAGCGCGCTCCGAGGTCGACGGTCACGACCCTGCGCCGCGATCGGCGACGGAACGAAGCCGAGTGCGCCGGGGGATCGGCGGAGCGGATCCCACGGCTTCGCTCGATCGACGTGGGGCCGGCGAGCAGCTGCCGCACGGCGGCTCTCGATCGTCGTTCCCCGGTCCGGACAACGGGCACGGGCGTCTCCCCTGCCGAGAACCAGACCGGACACCCGGCGCCGGCGGCGCCGGGCAGGAGGAGCGCGCAGGCAACCCGGCGAGAAACGCCCTGCATTTCACGGCAATTGATTCGACGTCGGGATCCGCATCTCCTACAACCGATCGGCACCGGAGCAGGCCCGACCTCAAGCGCGACTCCCGGGTCGCGCCGATGAGAAACGAGAGCATCGTGACCCCACCCCTCGATACCCGGGCCGTCCCGCCGTGCCGCTGCACCGCACCGGCGACGACGATCCGGCTTCGCATCGCGCTCGTCGAGTCGTACCGGCGAGCTCGCCGACGTCTTCCACGACGTCCTCTCCGAGCAGTCCCTCGACGCGGTGCTCGAGCGGATCGCGGACACGATCGCCGAGCTGATCCCTCACGACGACCTTGCGTTCTACGAGGCCGACGAGGACACCCGCCTGACCTGCAAGGCGTCCTCGCACGCGGCGACTACGCCGACGAGGTGCTCGCCGACGAGCCGTTCGCCTTCGGCGCTCGGGATCACCGGCTGGGCCGTCGACCACCGCGAGCCGGTGCTCGCGAACCGCGCCGACCTCGACCCTCGCGTCCGTTTCGTCGCAGGGCACGCCCCCCGATCCCGAGTCGCTGATCGCCGTTCCGCTCGATCGCCCGCGGCCGGCGTCAAGGGGGCGCTCAACATCTACCGCGTCGGGCTGAACGAGTTCACCGAGGAGGAGTTCGATGCTCGCCGTCCGTTTCGGCGACGCCGCGGCACTCGCTCTCGACAACGCCCACGTGCGGGCGAGCCTCGAGCTCCAGGCGCAGACGGACCCGCTGACCGGCCTCTGGAACCACCGGGCCTTTCACGAGCGCCTCCGCGAACGAGGTCGTTCGCGCCTCGACCGAACACGAGTCGACTGTGGCGCTCCTGATGCTCGACCTCGACGACTTCAAGCGGGTCAACGACATCTACGGGCACGCAGTCGGCGACCAGGTGCTCGCCGAGCCTTGCCGACCGAGCTTCGCGCCGTCGTGCGTCAGGGCGACGACGTCTGCCGGACCGGCGGTGAGGAGTTCGCGATCATCGTTCCCGTCGGGTGACCTCGCCGTCGCCGAGGCCCTCGCCGAGCGCGTCGCAGAGCGCGTCGCCCTCGCGAGCCTTCGATCCGGTCGGGCCGATGACGCATCTCGATCGGTATCGCGATCGGCCCCGAGCACGCCGCGAACCCCCGTGAGCTCGTCGCCTGCGCGGAGCTCGCGATGATGACCGCCAAGGCGCGCGGCAAGAGCCGCATCGTCGTCTTCCACGAGAACGAGAGCGAACGACCCGACTCGCCGACCGCCCGCAGCCGACGACGTCCGCTCGATCGCGCACCTGAAGATGCTGCACGGCGTCTCGAGCAAGCTCACCCGGCTGCTCGAGATCGACGAGATCGGCGCGACACGATCGCCGACGAGCTCCGGCGGCTGATCGACTACCACAACTGCCGCGTCTTTCTTCGCGACGGAGACGACCTCCGCCCGATCGCGTTTCGCGGCGACCTGACGCAGGGCAGCGGAGTCGGCGCTCGACGTGCTCGTGACGAAGGTCGGCGTCGGTGTCACCGGTCACGTCGCCGCGACCGGAGAGCCATTCCTCACGGGCGACGCGGCCAACTGCGGGATCGGTCACCACATCGAGGGCACCGCCCAGATCGAGGAGTCGCTGCTCGCCGTGCCGCTTGCGCTACGGCGCCGGACGTGGTCGGCGTGCTCGTCGATCTCCAAGCTCGGACTCGACCAGTTCGACGCACGACGACCTGCGCCTGCTCGAGGTGCTCGCGGGCCACGCCTCCGTCGCGCTCGTCAACGCGAGGCTGTACGAGGCCGCAGCGCCGCGAGGCAGAAAGCGCACGAAGGCGCTGCTCGAGCTCTCGCGGGAGCTCTCATCCGGCGTGCAACTCGACGACAGTCGTCGAGCGAATCGCCCGCGGTGCAGCCCGCATTCTCGGTGTCGAGAGGCGTCCGTCTGGCTGCCCGAGAACGAGCGCGAGGACAGCCACATCGTCTGCCGCGGAGCCTGGGCGGCGCCAGGCGCAGTCGGCTCGGCCCGAGGTCGGTGATCGGCTGCCCGCCGCCGCGGCCGCCATCTTCTCGACGCAGCCCGAGCCGTTCGTCGTCGAGCGCGCCGAATACGAGCATCTCCTTGCCGGGCACTTCCCCGGAGCCCTCGCGGACGCATACGCGATCGTCCCGCTCAGCCCTCGATATCGGCCGGGGCGCGATCGCCCTCGCACTCGACGACGGGGAGCGTCTCGATGATCGGCGGCTCGAGCTGCTCGCAGGCGATCGCGGCTCAGTCGAAGCTCGCGCTGACGAATGCCCTCTCGTTCGAGAGCCTCGAGCGAACATTCCTCTCCACCGTCGAGGCGCTCGCCAACGCTCTCGAGGCGAAGGACGAGTACACGTCGACCCACACCCGGTGGATCAGTGACATGTCGGTCATGGTCGGAGGAGAGCTCGGCCTCGAGCCCGCGGCCCTGAAGCGGGTCGAGCTCGGAGCGCTCTTCCATGACATCGGCAAGATCGGAATCCCCTCGGCCATCCTCTCCAAGCCGGGCCCGCTGACCGACGAGGAGCGGGAGATCATCGAGACGCACCCCGCTCTCGGCGAGCAGATCCTGGCGCCGATCGATCAGCTCGAGCACGTGCGGCCCATCGTCCGCGCCTGTCACGAGCGCTACGACGGAATGGGCTATCCCGATCGGCTCGCCGGCGAGGAGATCCCGCTCGAGGCGCGCATCATCTTCGTCTGCGACGCATTCCACGCCATGACGACGACGCGACCGTATCGCGACGCGCTGCCCGTCGAGGAGGCGCGCCGGCGCCTGCTCAAGGCAGCCGGCATCGCAGTTCGATCCGGCCGTCGTCGACATCTGCGTGCGCGTGCTCGACGCGCCGTAGCACGCTCCACGACACGGGCGGAGGACGACGACCGAGCGCCCCTCCGACCTCAACGTGGCTGCGCGCGGGCACGACCCACGCCTCGGCGGCAAGGTTTGGATCGGCGGTCGAGAGCTCGAGCGTCCAACGTCTGCCGAAACGAACGGGCGGCAGCGTGAACGGTGAGCGTGTCGCGCCAGCCGTTGAAGAGCACGAGGAACGAGTCGCCCGCGATCGGGTCGCCCTCCCGCGTCTCGTCCATGATCTCGGCACCGTTCAGAAACGCGCCAAGCGCCGATGCGTCTCCGCGCTCCCAGTCGCTCCGCGTCATCGCACGCCCGTCGGGGCGGAACCACCAGACGTCGGGTGCGCCGGAGTCTTCGTGCTCCATGCCCGTGAGGAAGGTCGGCCGCCGGAAGACGGGGTGCGTGTGGCGGAGTGCGATCAGCCTCCTCGTGAAAGCGTGCAGAGAACGTGCAGCATCGTCTTGCTCCCAGTCGATCCAGCTGAGCTCGTTGTCCTGACAGTAGGCGTTGTTGTTGCCCTGCTGGGAACGCCCGAACTCGTCGCCTGCGAGCAGCATCGGCACCCCGTGGGACAGGATCAGCGTTGCGAGGAAGTTCCGACGCTGACGAGCGCGGAGCTCGTTCACGGCGACGTCATCCGTCTCGCCCTCGACCCCGCAGTTCCACGAGCGGTTGTCGTCCGTTCCGTCCTTGTTGTCCTCGAGATTCGCGTCGTTGCGCTTCTCGTCGTAGGTGACGAGGTCGCGCAGCGTGAACCCGTCGTGACAGGTGATGTAGTTGATCGAGGCGAACGGCTTCCGTCCATCGGACTGGTAGAGGTCGCTCGAGCCCGTGAAGCGGCGCGCGAACGAGGCGACCGCCGTCTCACCTCGCCAGAAGTCCCGCATCGTGTCGCGGTACATCCCGTTCCACTCGGTCCAGAGCACAGGGAAGTTGCCGACCTGGTACCCGCCCTCACCCACGTCCCACGGCTCGGCGATGAGCTTGACCTGCGAGAGGATCGGATCCTGGTGGATGATGTCGAAGAAGGCCGAGAGACGGTCGACATCGTGGAACTCGCGCGCGAGCGCGGAGGCGAGATCGAAGCGAAACCCGTCGACGTGGCACTCGGTGACGAAGTACCGCAGCGAGTCCATGATCAGCCGCAGGACCGACGGATTGACAGGGTTGAGCGAGTTCCCGGTGCCTGTGAAGTCCTTGTAGTAGCGCGGGTTGTCCGGCTCCGTCCGGTAATAGGCGAGGTTGTCGATGCCCCGAAACGACAGGGTCGGCCCGAGCTGGTTGCCCTCCGCGGTGTGGTTGTAGACGACATCGAGGATCACCTCGATCCCCGCTCGATGCATCGCCTTGACGAGCCCCTTGAACTCGCGCACCTGCTGCCCCTGTGTTCCGGTCGCCGCGTAACCCGCGTGTGGTGCGAGGAACCCGATCGTCGAGTACCCCCAGTAGTTGCTCAGCCCTCGCTCGTGCAGGAAGTGCTCATCGGCTATCTGATGGATCGGTAGTAACTCGACAGCCGTGACGCCGAGATCGACGAGGTGTGAGATCGCCGCGTCCGAGGCAAGCCCGGCGTACGTCCCGCGAAGATCGTCGCGAACTCCGGGCAGCAACCGGGTGAAGCCCTTCACGTGCAGCTCGTAGATCACCGTCTCGTTCCACGGCCGGCGGACGAGACGATCGTCCTCCCAGTCGAACGACCCATCGACGACGACGGACTTCGGGATCGCTGCTGCATCGTCGCTCGCGTCGAGGACGAGGTCGTCGCCGTCGGCGTAGGCGAGCGTGCGTCCGCGATCCCACAGCACGGGTCCCTCGATCGCCCTCGCATACGGGTCGATCAGGAGCTTGTGCGGGTTGAATCGATGACCCCGCCCGGGCTCCCAGGGACCGTAGACCCGGTAGCCGTAGCGCTGCCCCGGCCCGATGCCCGGAACGTAGCCGTGCCAGTTGTGCGCTGTGTTCCGGGCGAGCACGCATCGCGTCTCGGTGTCGTCGGCGTCGAAGAGGCAGAGCTCGACGCGCTCGGCGTTCTCCGACGTCAGCGAGAAGTTCGTCCCGCTGCCATCCCACGTTGCGCCGAGTGGAAACGGCTCTCCGGGCCAGGCGCGCATCGCCTGACCCTACCCGGCAGCCTCCGCCGAGCGCAGACCACGGAGCGCCCAGACCGAGAAGACGAGCGCGAGCGCGAGCGCGAGGCCGAAGCTGAGACCGACCTGGGTCGCATCGCCGGCGAGGAAGCCCCTTCCCGTGCCGAGGGCATAGGTGATCGGGTTGAACTTCGCAACGGCGTGCATCGCCCCGCCGAGGAGCGAGAGCGGCACATAGACCGGCGCCAGGAAGAGGAGCAGGAAGACGGGCATCTGCATCAGCGGTCCCGCCTGGATCGTCCGCAAGCGCATCGCAATTCCAGCGGACCAGAGGAAGCCGCAGGCGTTGATGATCAGCGCGAGCGTGTAGAGCCCGATCACGTCGACCGGCCCGCCGCCGACCCGCATGCCCGAAGCAAGGGCGATGACGGTCAGCAGGCTCGCCGTGATGCACCAGCGCAGCATCGCCGCGAGGGCGTACCCGAGGACGATGCCGGTTCTGTTCGGGGAGGCAAGCATCAACCGTCGGCCGAAACCGCCCTCGAAGTCGCGCGCGACGCCGAAGCCCGTGAAGACCCCACCGAAGGCAGCAGACTGCAACAGCACGAAGACGAACTGAAAGGCCGTGTACCCGTTGGGGTAATCGAAGCCCGGCACGTTCTGCACCTGTGAGAGACCGCCCGCGAACGCGACGAAGAAGAAGAGCGGGAAGGCCAGTGACGGCAGAAGGAGTGAAGGCGTCGTGATCACGATCTTCAACGTCCGCCACGCCACACCCGATGCCACTGCCCACAGCCTCATGTGCGCTCCATCCTCCGGCTCAGAGCCCAGCTTGCCGCGATCAGCGAGGCGATCGCGAGCAGGGTCGCGAAGGTGAACCCGAGCGCCAGCGCACGCGCATCCCAGCCGGTGATGATCAGGCTGCGAACGCATTCGATCAGGTACGAGACGGGGTTTATCGACGCGAGGAAGTGAAACCACGGAACCGCGATGAGGTTCCGAGGCGTGTTCATCGAGGAGATGAAGAGGAAGACGAACAGCACGGGAAAGAGTCCCTGGATCGATTCCCCCGAGCCCGTGCGGAGGGCGAGGAAGGAGCCGAGCGCGCCGAAGCCGACGGCCACGAGCGCGGCGTACGCGAGCAGCAACGCGATCCCGGCAGGCCCCGCCGCGAACCGGACCCCGAGGAGGAGTCCAACCGCGATGTAGAAGACCGCCTGCACGACCCCGAGCACGACGATGCCCGCAATCTGCCCCGCGAGCAGAGCCGATCCTCGCACCGGGGTGAGAGAGAGCCGTGAGAAGAATCCTGACTGGATATCGCGGGCGAGGTCGGTTCCCGCGTTCATCGTCGCAAAGAGCGCGCCCTGGATGAACGGGACGGCGAGCGCGAAGGCGAGGAACGAGTTGGTGGGGAACCCCGGTAGCTCCGTCGAAGCCTTCAGGCCACCGGAGTTCATCAGCAAGAGCGCAACCGGAAAGACGAGCGGAGGAATCGAGCTGGCCGGCTGACGCGCGGTTCGCATGATCGAGCGTTGCGCGAGTGCGGCGACCTGCGTCGGCAGAGGAGACCTCATGGGGTCGGGGCCACGCCCTCCCCCGTGGCGGCGCCTTCGAGCGTCCGACCGGTCTTGGCGAGGAAGACGTCGTCGAGCGTGGGTGCGCGCAACTCGATGTCGTCGACGACGACGCCCTCGGCGTCCATGACCCGGACCACGTCGACGAGGCCGATCCCTTCGCGGAGGCGCACTGCGAGGTCACGTTCGCTCCCGAGCAGCTCGCCGAATCGTCTGAGCAAGTCGGCGATCCGCTGCCTGTCCTCCTCCCGACCGGGCATGACGTGAATCGAGGGTCGGCCGATCTCGTCCTTCAGCGCCGTCGGCGTCCCCTCGGCGACGATCTTGCCGTTGTCGATGATCCCGACCCGGTCGGCGAGCACGTCAGCCTCCTCGAGGTACTGGGTCGTCAGGAACACCGTCACCTTGTCCTCGCGGGCGAGCCGGGCCACCTCCTCCCAGAGGGCCGTGCGGCTCTGTGGGTCGAGGCCCGTGGTGGGCTCGTCGAGGAAGAGGATGCTCGGCCGATGAACGAGAGCGAGCGCCAGGTCGAGGCGACGCTTCATCCCGCCGGAGTAGCCACCGACCTTGCGGTCAGCCGCATCGGTGAGCCCGACCCGGTCGAGCAGCTCGTCCTGTCGCGGCTTGCGCTCCGCCTTGGGGATCGCCTGCAGCCGCGTCTGGAGCTTCAGGTGGTCGCGGCCCGTCAGCAGCGGGTCGAGCGCCGCCTCCTGGAGCGCCGCCCCGATCACCGACCGAACCATCGGCCCCTCGGTGCGGACGTCGTACCCCCCAACGCGCGCGCTGCCCGCGGTTGGCGGCAGGAGCGTCGTCAGCATCAGGACGGTCGTCGACTTGCCCGCGCCGTTCGGCCCCAGGAAGCCGTATATCTCCCCCGGCGAGACGTACAGATCGATTCCGTCGACCGCTCGCGGCCCCTTCTTGAACTCGCGGACGAGCTTCTCGACCACGATGCTGTTGTCGCGACTCATCCCGCCAGACTACTGCTGTTGCCCCTCGCCGCCCCAAGTACTCGTCAGGCAGGCACCAACCAGATCGTTGCGAGCGGCGGCAGCGTCACGGGAGCGGAGAACGGTTGACCGTGGAGCGGCACGGCTTCGGCGGTGCAACCGAGTCCATTGCCGATGTCCGATCCCGCGTAGAAGCGCGAGTCGGTGTTCAGCGCCTCGACCCAACGGCCGCCGCGCGGCAGGGGTAGCCGCCAGCCCTCTCGCACGACCGGTGAGAAGTTGACGACAGCAACGAGCGGCGCTCCATCCGAGGCGAAGCGTGCAAACGCGATCACGTTCTCGTCACGCGCGTCGCCCGCGAGCCACGCGAATCCCTCGGGCCGGAAGTCGATCTCCCAGAGCGCCGGCTGTGCACGGTAGATCGCGTTCAGATCCCGCACGAGCGTCCAGACGCCCGCGTGGTCGGGGTCGTCGAGCAGCGCCCAGTGCAACGAGCGGCCCTCCGACCACTCCTCCCATTCGGCGAGCTCGCCGCCCATGAAGAGCGACTGCTTGCCCGGATGCGACCACATCAGCCCGTAGAGCGCGCGCAGCGTGGCGAGCTGCTGCCAGCGGTCGCCCGGCAGCTTCGAGACCAGCGACCGCTTGCCGTGCACGACCTCGTCGTGAGAGAGGGGCAGGACGAAATTCTCGTCCCAGGCGTAGACGAGCGAGAAGGTCAGCTCGTCGTGATGGAACCGTCGGTGCACGGCATCGTGCTGGACGTAGGAGAGCGTGTCGTTCATCCAGCCCATGTTCCACTTGAACGTGAAGCCGAGCCCACCCATCGATGTCGGCCGGGAGACGCCGGGCCAGTCGGTCGACTCCTCGGCAATCACGGCTACACCGGGCTCGCGCGCGTGCAGCACCTCGTTCAGCTCGCGCAGGAACGCGACCGCCTCGAGGTTCTCGCGGCCACCCTGCTCGTTCGGGACCCACTCCCCCGCCTTGCGCGAGTAGTCGAGATAGAGCATCGAGGCGACCGCGTCGACGCGAAGTCCGTCGGCGTGGAACTCCTTCACCCAGTAGAGGGCGTTCGCGAGCAGGAAGTTCCGAACCTCGTTCCGCGAGAGGTTGAAGATCAGGGTGCCCCAGTCGGGATGCGCACCGCGGCGCGGATCCTCGTGCTCGTACAGCGCGGTGCCGTCGAAGCGCGCGAGCGCCCACTCGTCGCGGGGGAAGTGCGCAGGCACCCAGTCGAGCAGTACGCCGATGCCGGCGGCATGGAATGCGTCGACGAGGGCCCGAAAATCATCTGGGGCACCGAACGTCGACTGCGGTGTGAAGTACCCGCTGACCTGGTACCCCCAGGACGGCGCGTACGGGTGCTGCATCACCGGCATCAGCTCGACGTGGGTGAAGCCGAGCTCCGCCACGTACGGCACGAGTTGCGCCGCCAGTTCCCGCCAGGATGCTCCCCGGCGCCATGACCCCGCGTGCAGCTCGTAGACCGAGAACGGCTGTGTGAGTGGGTCCGTCGCGCGTCGCCGTGCGAGCCACGCGTCGTCCGTCCACGAGAACCGGCTGCGGTAGACGATCGATGCGTTCTCCGGAGGCACTTCGGCGAACGCGGCAAACGGGTCCGCCTTGAGGCGGGTGACGTCGTCGGCTCCGGCGATCGAGAGCTTGTACCTGTGGCCCTCGGTGGCGTTCGCGGCAACGCCCTCCCAGATCCCCGAGGAGCCGAGCGGGTGCAGCGGGTCGGCACCCTCGCTCCAGAAGTTCCAGTCACCGACGACCGAGACCGCGCGGGCGTTCGGCGCCCAGACCGCGAACCGCACCCCTCCGTCGTCGAGGCAGTGCGCTCCGAGTCGCTCGTACAGCCGCTCGTGCCGGCCTTCGCCGGCGAGGTAGAGGTCGAGATCCCCGAGGCCGCTCACGACGTCCGCCTCCTGGAGGTCGCGCTCGGGCGGGTCGGTGGAACCGACGGCTATCACGTGCGCACCACCGGGCTCGAGACCGACGAAGTTCCGGCCCGTCCGCCAGCGGTACGACGTCTCCGTCAACAGGTCCCGGGCCGCGAACGTCGGGGGCAGGCCGAGCTCGGGTGGCACCACGCAGAGACCTTCGCGAGGCTCGCCGACGTCGAGGTTGACGACAGCGACGATCACGTCGTCCCCCTCGCGCTTCGCGTAGGCGATCAGGTCGTCGCTCGCCGTCTCGAGCCAGGTCAGGTTCTCGAACCGCTGCAGGGCGGGATGGGCTCGGCGGATCTCGTTCAGCCGCCCGATCAGCGGCAGCAGCGGCCCCACGAGCCGCCGCTTCTTGACCTGATACTTCTCAGAATCGAGGTACTCCTCGCTCCCGGCACGAACAGGGACGTTCTCGCACGCCTCGTAGCCCGAGTAGATTCCGTAGCTCGGCGACAGCGTCGCGGCCAGCACGAGCCTGGCCTCGAACGCCGGCCGTCCACCCTCCTGAAGGTACTCGTGGAGGATGTCAGGCGTGTTCGGCCACATGTTCGGGCGGTAGAACGCCGACCACGACCGCACCTGCTCGACGAACTCGACGAGCTCCGCCTTCGTGTTCTTCCAGGCGAAGTAGGTGTACGACTGGCCGAAGCCGACCTTCGCAAGCGTCGTCATCGGCGCCGGCCGCGTGAAGGCCTCGGCCAGGAAGATCGCGTCGGGATACGCCGCTCGAACCTCGACGATCAGCCACTCCCAGAACGGGATCGGCTTCGTATGCGGGTTGTCGACGCGGAAGATGCGGACACCTCGCCCACACCACCCGAGCACGACATCGAGCAACGCGGTCCAGAGCCCCTCGCGATCGGGCGTGTCCCAGTCGACGTTGTAGATGTCCTGGTAGCGCTTGGGTGGATTCTCGGCGTACTTGAGCGTGCCGTCGGGCCGACGCTCGAACCACTCCGGATGCTCGGAGAGCCAGGGATGGTCGGGAGAGCACTGGATCGCGAAGTCGAGGGCGATCTCGATCCCCGCACGCTTCGCCGCGGCGATCATCGCGTCGAAGTCCTTCTTGCTCCCGAGATCGCGGTGGAGCGCATCGTGGCCGCCCGAGCGGGCACCGATCGCCCACGGGCTCCCGGGATCCTCCTTCCGCGCCTTCTCGGCGTTGTTTCGGCCCTTGCGATGCGTGACACCGATCGGGTGAACCGGCGGCAGGTAGACGACATCGAACCCCAGGGCGGCGAGCTCGGGCAGGGCCGCCGCGACCCCACGGAACCCCCCCCACGATCGCGGGAACAGCTCGTACCAGGCGCCGAAGCGGGAGCGGTCGCGCTCGACGTCGACGCCCGAGACGGCGCTCTTCGCCGATCCGTGACGTTTCCCCTCGGCCCGCTCGGCAGCAGCGGCACGCCACTCGTCCACGGTCCCCTCGCCGAACAGCGCGACTCCCTCGGACAGCTCTCCGCTCAGGTCGCGCTGACCCGCCGCGACCTTGCGATCGTGCTCGTCGAGCCAGCTCGCGTAGGGGTCGACCCAGGCCTGGAAGCGAAACTCCCACGGGCCGAGCGCGTCAGGCGTGAACGATGCGACGAAGCGGTCGTTCCCCTGTGCCTCGAGCGGCACCTCCTGCCAACGTCGTGTTCCCGCGCGCCGAAACCGCAGGACCCCACCGAGGCTGGCGTGACCATCGCGGAAGATCGTGGCCGAGGTCGAGACGGGCTCGCCGAGAAGGGCCTTGGCGGGATAGCGACCGCCGTCGACCCGCGGGTGGACGTCCTGGATCTGGATCCGTGGCGGTGCCATCCAGGACAAGGTAGACAGTTCTGAGCATGTGGCTCACCCGCACCGTCGGCATCAACCTCCACCCAACCTCTCTCCCGGGGGGTCGACTCGGCCCCGAGGCCTACGCGTTCGTCGACTGGCTTGCGGTTTCGGGAGCGCGATTCTGGCAGGTGTTGCCGCTGAACCCACCGGATGAGCACGGATCCCCGTACTCGTCGGCGTCCGCGTTCGCCGCGTGGCCGGGACTCCTCGCCGACCCCGACGCGACGGTCGCCCGGTCCGAGCTGCGCCGCTTCGAGCGCGACAACGCATTCTGGATCGGCGACTGGATCGACTTCACCGGCGGTCAGGCACTCGCGGATCAGGTGCGGTTTCAGCGCGAGTGGTCACTCCTCCGCGCGTACGCCGCCGACCGCGGGGTGCTGCTGATCGGGGACGTCCCGATCTACGTCGCAGCAGGAAGTTGCGACAACGTGGCTCATCCGACGATCTTCCTCCCGGACGAGTTCGTCGCCGGCGCTCCGCCGGATCCACTCAACGATCGCGGACAGATGTGGGGCAATCCTCTGTTCGACTGGGAGGCGCTCGAGCGACAGGAGTACCGCTGGTGGGTCGAGCGATTCCGACGAACGCTCGACCTCGTCGACGTCTTCCGGATCGACCATTTCCGTGGCTTTGCAGCCTACTGGGCGGTGCCGGCGGCGGCCGAGACCGCCCGCGACGGCCACTTCGAGCCCGGTCCCGGAGCTGCGGTCTTTCGCGCGGCGGAGCGGAGCCTCGGGGAGCTCCCCGTGATCGCCGAGGACCTCGGCCTGATCACGCCCGACGTCGACGCGCTTCGTGACGAGCTCGAGTTCCCGGGAATGGTCGTGATGCTGTGGGCCTTCGACGGCCCGCCTGACAGCCCGCACCGGCTCGAGAACCACAGGGTGCGACAGGTCGTGTACACCTCGACGCACGACACCGACACGCTGGCGGGCCACTTCCCCGGGGAGTCGGCCCGGACGCTGCTCGAGACCGCGCTCTCCTCGCGCGCGTCGCTCGCCATGATCCCCGCACAGGATGTTCTCGGGCTCGGCAGCGAGGCAAGGATGAATCGGCCGGGAGAGCTCGGTGGCAACTGGAGTTGGCGTCTCGAGCCGGGTCAGCTCGGGCCGGTGGAAGCCGAGCAGATACGTGCCGCTGCCAAGGGAGCGCTCCGCGCGTGAGTCGTTCCGGCGCCTGGCGCTCGACATCCAACGCGCGGCTCTCCGAGGAGCGAGCACCGGAGCGATGCCGATCACGCGCTCAGTCAGATGGCTCGACGGGCAGCTTTGCGGCCACGACCTTGCGACCAGCACGCTCGTACGCGACATCGACCGAGTCGTTCTGCTTGTACGAGCCAGCGATTCCGAGCGTGATCGACGCCCACCGCATGAGCCCGAGCTTCCCTTCCTCCTTCATCGGCCGTTCGAAGACGAGCGCGCCGTCGCGGACGATGTAGTCCGTGCCTTCACGCTGAGGGACGCCGTTGACGAACACCTCGAAGGGTCGAGTCACATCCGATGGGAGCCGGACGCGGGTTCGCTGTCGAGTCGTCTCACTCAAGCCCCTAGAATGACATCTCCATGCACTTCGACCGCGACACAACGGGGAGCCTTCGATGAGCAGCGCCAACCAGCCAGCAGCCGACTGGCACCGCGGCCGCGTCGCGAGCTGGATCGTATCCGTCGACCACAAGCGGATCGGCGCGCTCTACCTGGGCTGGGCGTGCGTCTTCCTGGTGATCGCCGGCGTCTTGACGCTGCTCATGCGGTCGCAGCTGACGACGTCTGACGCCTCGGTTCTCGGCAGCGGAACGGTCAAGGGTCTGTCGACGATGCACGGAACGCTGCTCGTCTTCTTCGTTCTCATCCCTGTCGTGACAGGGCTCGCGACGTTCCTCGTGCCTCTGCTGATCGGCAGCAAGCACGTCGCCATGCCGGAGCTCGCAGCCGTCGCTCTCTGGCTCTTCGTCTTCGCCGGGGTCACGGTCGTCCTCTCCGCGTTCGCCTCGGGTGGGCCGTCGGAGGCAGGATGGAGCGGCTATCCGCCGCTCACGCTCACACAGGAAGGCAACGGCGTGCGGCTGTGGCTGATCGGGGTCTTCCTCCTCGCGATCTCGGTGACGCTCTCGGCGGTGAACCTCATCTCCACGATCAGGTCGCTGCGCACCAGGGAGATGACCTGGTCGTGCACACCGATGTTCGTCTGGTCGGTGTACGTTTGGTCATGGGCGACGGTCGTCCTCGCACCGGTTGCTGCCGTCGGCCTCGGGCTGATCCTGCTCGAGCGCCGCTTCACCGGCACGTTCGATTTCTTCCTCAATGCGGATCAGACGGTTAAGTCCGGGCTGATCTGGCTCTTCGGCCAGACGTTCGCCTACGTCGCTCTCGTACCGGTGATCGGCATCCTGGCCGAGATCGTCGCCGTCTTCGCCGGCCGCACGGTCGCGAACGCGCGCGTGCTCACACAGGCGCTCATCGGAATCGGCGGCCTGGCGATCCTCCTCGGGATCTATCACGCGACCTCGGTCGGACTCGACAAGGACCCGAACGTGCTGCTGCTGATTCTGGCGGTGATCGCCACGATTCCGGTCGTCGTGGCACTCGCGTTGCTGACCCAGACCCTCTGGCAGGCCCGCTCGGGCATCCGCTGGACGGCCCCGCTCCTCTTCGCAGGTGGAGCGGTCGTCCTGCTCGCGATCGGGCTTCTCTCGGCGCTCGTCCTCGCCGTGCTGGGCGATAGCCGCGACCTACGCGGGACGGCCTTCGGCGTCGCACACGCCCACTATCTTCTCTGGGGTACAGCGCTTCTCGCATTGCTCGGTGGCGTCGTCTACTGGTGGCCGAAGATCTTCGGCCGGCTGCTCGGCGAGGGGCTCACACGCTGGGCCGCCGTGCTCCTCTTCATCGGTTTCAACTGCACGTTCTTCGTGCAGTTCCTGCTCGGCGAGCAGGGTCAGGCTCGCGGTGCCACGGGCTTCAACGCGGACGGAAGCACCGCCGCCTACAACATGATCTCGACGATCGGAGCCTGCGTGACCGCTCTCGGCGTCGTGTTCTTCCTGCTGGCCGTCCTCCGTGCGCACAATGGGCGCCGTGCCGGCAACGACCCCTGGCTCGCGGACACACTGGAGTGGTACACGACGTCGCCGCCGCCGCCACACAACTTCGATTCGATCCCACCGGTCACGAGCGCGCAACCGCTCTCGGACCTTCGCGAGACTCTGCGGAAGCTCAATGCGCTCTGAGAACGCGCCCGGCCCCTTCCTCCGGGGAGCGATCATCGCGGCGGCCGTAGCCACGGCGGGCGTCGTCGTGAGCGCGGCGCTCGACACCGGTCGCGGCCACTGGGCTGCGGCGCTCGTCGCCGTCCCGCTGCTCGTCGCAGCTGTCGTGCTCGCCAGGATCGCCTACCCGCGCCTGCTCGCGGCCACGACCGCGGCGCTCATACTTCTGCTCGTCGCAATCGCGACCGGTGGGCTCGTCGCCTGGAGTGACAACGCCGACTGGGCGGCTGTCATTCACGTCGCGTCGGCGGGTGCTTCGCTCGCGGCGTCGGGCGTCGCGGTCGTGCTCTCATTCCGCGGTGACCCGCTGCCGTTCGGGCCCTGGCGCGACTACATCACGCTGACGAAGCCACGCATCATGTCGCTCCTGCTGCTCACCGGGGCGGCAGGGATGTTCGTCGGCGCAGCCGGCTGGCCGAACGGCTGGGAGTTCCTGGCCATGATGACCGGGCTCGCGCTGGCCTGCGGGGGCTCGAGCGCGCTCAATCACATGATGGACGCAGACATCGACAAGCTGATGGGCGAGCGCACCGCTGCTCGACCGGTCGCCTCGGGTCGAGTCGCAGCACCCCGGGCCCTCGAGTTCGGCGTCGTACTGATGGCTCTCTCGTTCGCGCTCCTCTCGACCACCGTCAATGTCCTCACCGCCGTCCTCGCGCTCGTCGGCGGCCTCTTCTACGTCGTCGTGTACACCGGCTATCTGAAGCGCTCGACCGACCAAAACATCGTCATCGGCGGGGCGGCCGGGGCTGTGCCGCCGGTCGTCGGCTTCGCGGCGGCAACGGGGAACCTCACGCTTCCCGCCCTGTGGCTCTTTCTGATCGTCTTCCTCTGGACGCCGCCCCATTTCTGGGCGCTTGCCCTCATGATCAAGGAGCACTACGCCGCCGCCGACATTCCGATGCTGCCGGGCACGAAGGGCGACCGCGAGACGATCCGTCAGATCGTGTTCTACTCGCTCGTGCTCGTCGCCTTCACGATCGCCGTCGGCTACTGGTTCGGCCCGGTCTACACCGTGGCTGCCGTTCTTCTCGGTGCGTACTTCCTCCTGCTGGCCTGGCAACTCCGACGCGACCCGTCACGCCGCCGCGCGGTGGTGCTGTTCCACTACTCGCTCGCGTATCTCGCGCTGCTCTTTGTCGCGGCCGCCGTCGATCCGCTGCTCGTCTGATCCGTTCTCCGAGCCGGCGGCTGCATGAGTCCGAGGTATCCCCCGATCGAGGGAGGGCGCGTGCGACGCCGATGCCGACTAACGGCGTATGCGATATATCCGTCTGGCCTTCCTCGTTGTGTGCGCTACCACGTTGCTCTCCGGCTCAGCCCTCGCGCAGGGCGAGAAGTCGCTCTCGGCCCCTCAGGGTCTCAAGCCCTTCCTGCTCCGCGCCAGCGAGCCTGCGGCTCATGACTTCCCCCGAACACCGTCCTTCTCGTGGGCGCCCACGTCAGGGGCCTACCGGTACGAGTTCCAGCTCGCGAAGACGACCAATTTCCAGGACGGCACGATCTTCTGGGCGAGTTCGTCCCTGAAGAGCCCCGCCGTTGCGATCCCGCTGACGTTGCCGTGGATGACCGGAGCGCCGTACGCCGCGTACGCACGGGTCCGCGCAGTGACCCGCAAGGGCACGACGCCGTGGAGCTCGGGCTACGGTTTCAACATCCGCTGGAAGGACGTGCCCAGACAGACGACGTCGTACCAAGGGCTCGCGCGGTGGACGCCCGTCGAAGGCGCCACGAGCTATCAGGTCTGGTTCACGGATATCAACCGCGTCGTCGAAACCCGCGTCAACGCGGTCGATCAGCGCGAGTTCTACGCCTTCCACCAGGGGGCGAACTTCACCGGCGCGATCAGGTGGCGCGTGCGAGCCGTGCGCAGGGTCGCGAAGCTCCAGGGCTTCATCACACCCGTCAACTACGGGCCCTGGAGCGGGCCGGGCTCGTTCACGTCGACGAACAAGGCGATGGACGACGGCGTCGTCCGCCCGCTCGCTGCCGTCACCGCACTCGCGACGAGCACGCCGGGCAGCCCGAAGGCGCACGAGATGACCCCGGCGTTCGTGTTCGCCGGGTCACGCGCGGCCTCCGGGGTCAAGTACGACCTCTACCGGGTCTACGTCTTCAGCGATCAGCAGTGCGTCAACACTGTCCTCCGTGGCGCGATCGTCGGGGGACCCGCGTACGCCGCGCGAAACAACGGCACGCTCAAGCTGCCCACCGACGCAAAGGCCATCGCCGATGCAGCGAACACGATCCTCGAGCTCGGCGATGAGGGCAAGACCTACACCGCAGAGGGAATCCTCGCGAAGCCCGCGAGTGAGACGACCCCCGCGGCCACCGGCGGCACGCCCGCCACCCCGACTCCACCAACGACCGGAGCACCCACGACGGGCGCGCCGCCTGCGACGAGCGCGACTCCCGAGCAGGCGTCGAATTCCGTCTGGCCGAAGGTCGAGCTGCTCGAGAGTGGCTGGCCGAACGGACGGTTCTTCTGGACGGTCGTTCCCGTCAAGGTCGCTGCGAAGATCAGCTCGGACGGTAAGACCTCGAGCTACGAGTACTACGATGCGGAGCTGCCGCAGGATGCATGCGCGAGCGGACGGGTGCTCGCCTTCGGGAAGGCCTCGTCCCCCGTCGTCGCGGGCCAGGGCACGGCGTACGCATCGGGCCTGTCTCCAAAGGGACGACTGATCGCCTCGGCTGGAGACAAGCCGTTCTACGGGAGCCCGCTCGTGGCGTGGCTGCCTGCCCCCGGCGCCGACACCTACCAGATCGAATGGTCGCCCTCCCGCTACCCGTGGCGAGCAGTGAAGCGACTCTCGGTTGACGGAGGGACGGCCAAGACACTGCCCTTGAAGCCGGGTGCGTGGTGGTACAGAGTTCGGGGCATCAACGATGCTCTGCCGACCGGGCACCAGTTCATGGGCTGGTCGCCACCGCTGCAGCTGAAGGTCGCGAAGCCGAAGTTCAGGCTCGTCGCTTCGTCGAAGTAGGCCGTCGAAGGAGTAGATGACCGGTTCCTGGTTGGAACCATTCGTCTAAGGTCGGGGCTCGGATGAGCCCCGACCTTTCTCTTGCCCTCGCACTCGCGGACGCAGCTGACGAGATCTCGCTCGGGCGGTTCGGCGCAAGCGATCTGCTCATCGAGACCAAGCCCGATCTGACCCCGGTGACGGAGGCCGACCGGGCCGTCGAGGAGGCAATCCGCGATCGTCTCGCTGCAGAACGCCCGGGCGACGGCATCCTTGGCGAGGAGTTCGGCACGTCAGGCGCCGGTACGCGACGCTGGATCGTCGATCCGATCGATGGAACCCGCAACTACTCCCGCGGGATTCCGGTGTGGGCAACGTTGATCGCCCTCGAGGACAACGGGGAGATCGTGCTCGGAGTCGTTTCGGCGCCCGCACTTCATCGCCGTTGGCACGCCGAGCGCGGCGGCGGCGCCTGGGCGAACGATGATCGCGTGCGCGTCTCGGCGATCCGCCAGGTCGAGGACGCCGTGCTCTCGTTCGCTCTCGAACAGCCGATCCCGTCGCTCGCCGGCTTCGCCTGGCACGCCAGGGGCTACGGTGACTTCTGGGCTCACATGCTCGTCGCCGAAGGTGCCGTCGACGGCGCGGTCGACGCGGTCGGCGTCAACGTCTGGGACCTTGCTGCGATCCAACCGATCGTCGAGGAGGCCGGAGGGCGCTTCAGCGACTCGACCGGCACGGCCCGCATCGACGGGGGAACCGCGATCTCCTCGAACGGGCACCTCCACGAGGCACTGCTCGAGGCTGTTCGCTAACGGTCCCCGCGAGCGACCGGAGCCACGGCCCGCGCCGCGGCCTCGTAGATCGGGTCGCCGACCGAACTGGTCGAGCTCGCGCGAGAGGAGCTCACTCGAGCTCAACGGCTCATCGGCCGGCCCGATCGACTCTCCGTCGACCCTGATCTCCTCGACCGAGAGAGCGGCCCGCCGGGTCAGCGAGATCTCGCGCCTCAGTCTCGACCTCAGCCAGCCGGCGATCAACTCGGCATCGGCGCGTGGCCCCTCGACTCGCAACCTCTCGATGGAACCAATCCCCGGCCACAGGTCGGCCAGGCGGCGACGCCACGGGAGCGTCCGTGAGAACGCGACGTCAGAGACGGCGGCGCGATCGAAGAGCGCTGCAAGGTCGGAATACGCAGCCGGAGCACCCCGCCATTCCGAGGAGTCGACGACGAGCCTGTCCGTCACGTCGAGAAGCTCGTCGAGCGCAGCGCTTCCCCACGACGGCTCTCCGCGCCAGCGGCAGAAGACCGGTAGATCGGAGACGAGCAGCGGCGTGACGACCGACCCAGGGTGACGGGACGCGTCGCCCCGAAGCCTGATGTGGATCACCTCGGAGATCACCTCGTGCGTCATCCCGGGAGGCTGGAATCCCTTCAGCTCGGCACGTGCGACGATCTCCGCCTTGCGACCCGGCTCGGGGATGAGGAAGATCGTCCGCGCAGGATGGCGCTCGGCGAGCCCGCTCAGTGTCCGCCGTGCCTGCGCATGCCACTCGGGTGGGCACCAGACGAGGTGCGTCATCGTGCTCGTCCGGAGCTCGGGCATTCCGTCGGCTTCCTCGAGCAAGCGAAGCTTGCCCAGCTGTCGCTCGATATCGGAGACAACCCCCACGGAGCTCTAGCACCTCACCCCGGATTGGCCCATCCCATACCCGTAGGGGACAGGCGCATGCCTGTCCCGGGAACGAGCGGATGCCCCACCAGCCAGAGAGGCACACACGCGTATCGTCGCGGGCCAGCGCACTAGTGCCGACGCCACGAGCGCGCGTCGCGGTGGATCAGGTCGTCGGCCGAACGCGGTCCCCAGGAGCCACTCGCGTAGTTCGGGAAGTTCGGCCGGTCGCGCTTCCAGCCGCCGAGGACCGCGTCGACGAGCTTCCACTGCTCCTCGACCTCGTCCTCGCGAGTGAACAACGTCGCGTCGCCGAGCATCGCATCGAGGATCAGCCGCTCGTACGCCTCGGGGAGGCCCGTCCGGAAAGCGCCACCGTAGAGGAAGTCCATGTGCACCGTCGCGGATCGTCATGCCGGCGCCGGGAACCTTCGCACCGATCGCGAGGGAGACGCCTTCGTCCGGCTGAACGTGGATCAGCAAGACGTTGGGGCGGAGTCCGTCGCCCGCGATCGCCTCGAACGGCGGGTGCGGCGCGCGCTGAAACTGGATCGCGATTGTCGTCTCACGGCGGCCGAGGCGCTTGCCGGCACGAACGTAGAACGGCGTGTCGGCCCAGCGCCAGTTGTCGACGTACAGCTTGGCGGCGATATACGTCTCCGTCAGCGAGCCCGGCGCGACGCCCGCCTCCTCGCGGTATCCCGGCACCTCGACGCCCTCGACGAACCCGGCGCCGTACTGCCCACGGACGACCGACTTCGGCCCCGGCGTATGCATCGACTTCAGCACCTTCACCTTCTCGTTCCGGACCGAGTCGGCCGTGAAATCGATCGGTGGCTCCATCGCGGTGAGGGCGAGGAGTTGCAAGAGGTGATTCTGGAAGATGTCGCGAATCACGCCGGCCGACTCGTAATAGCCCGCGCGACCTTCGATGCCCATCGACTCCGCGACGGTGATCTGCACATGGTCGATGAACTGGCGATTCCAGATCGGTTCGAAGATGCCGTTCGCGAACCGCAGCGCCAGCATGTTCTGCACCGTCTCCTTGCCGAGATAGTGGTCGATGCGGAAGATCTCGTCCTCCCGGAACCAGCGGTGCAGCAGCTCGTTCAACTCGAGTGCCGAGGAGAGATCGCGACCGAACGGCTTCTCGACGATCAGCCGCACCCACCCCTCCTTGTGCCGCCGCCTGCCGATCTCCGTCACGGTGATCGTGAAGGCCTGCGGAGGAACGGCGAGGTAGTAGAGGCGGTTGCCACCCGTGCCGTGCTCGGCGTCGATCTCCTCGAGAACCTGTCCGACGCGATCCTCCCCCTCGGAATCGTCGAACTCGGTGCCGATGTACCGCATGCCGCGAGAGAGCCTGTCCCACACGTCCTGCCGGAACGGATCGCGCGCGTGCTGCTTGACGGCCTTCTTCATCGCCGCCGCAAACTGGGCCGACGTCTGGGGGGTGCGAGAGACGCCGCAGATGGCAAACCCCTCCGGCAGGAGCTTGCGATAGGCGAGGGCATAGAGGGCGGGGAGGAGCTTCCGCTTCGTCAGATCGCCGGAGGCACCGAAGATGACGACCGCACACGAGTCGGGTCGCCGCCGCATCTGCAGGCCCTCGAGGAGTGGGTTGGCCTCGTCGTTCACCAACGAGACCAGGCTGCGACGCGTTGCGGGCGAGGCATGCGCCTCGCCCCTACGGGTTCGAACGACTGTGCACCTCGACGTCGCCGCAACACGCCGGGTTCGAACGGCCGTGCACGACGCCATGACCGGCAAGACCCGCTCCTGCTCGTAGGGGCGACGCGAACGCGTCGCCCAACCGATGACCAACGCCCGTTGTCGCTCATGCCGACGCCAGCGAGCCCGCTTTGGCCCGGATCCCGTCGAGGAGCTCGGCGAACGAGTCGGCGAACTTCTCCACCCCCTCGGCCTCGAGCGTTTCGACGACGTCGTCGTAGTCGATCCCGGCGGAGGCGAGGTCTGCGAGAAGCTGGTGCGCCTCGCCGATCCCGTCGGTGATCCTCCCCGTCTTGATCTCGCCGTGATCTGCGAACGCGCGCACCGTCTCGAGCGGCATCGTGTTGACCGTGTCCGGGCCGATCAGCTCCTCGACGTAGACGACGTCGCGGTAGGCGGGGTTCTTTGCCGAGGTCGAAGCCCACAGGCACCGTTGCGGCCGCGCTCCCTTGCCGGCGAGGTAGGCCCAGCGGTCGTCGCCGAACACGTCGAGAAAGTGCTGGTAGGCAAGCCGCGCGTTCGCCACGGCAAGCTTCCCCTGCAGATCGTCGCGACCGGCAGCCTCGAGCCTCTTGTCGGCTTCGCTGTCGACGCGCGAGACGAAGAAGCTCGCGACCGAGAGGACGCTGTCGGGTTTCCCGCCGCCTGCGACGAGTCGCTCGAGCCCACGGATGTACGCCTCGGCGACAGCCGCGTAGCGCTCGAGGGAGAAGATCAGCGTGACGTTGATCGAGACGCCCTTCGCGATGCAGTCCTCGATCGCCCCGAGCCCTGGCTTGGTTGCAGGAATCTTGACGTAGAGGTTCGGGCGATCGACTTCCCGGTTGAGATGGATCGCCTGGTCGAAGGTCTTCTCCCGCTCGTAGGCGAGCGTCGGATCGACCTCGAGCGAGACCCATCCGTCGACCCCGGCCGTGCGCTCCCAGACCGGGAGCATCAGGTCGCATGCCTCGCGAATGTCCGTCATGCCGAGCGCGAAGAAGATCTCTGCCGGGTCGTCCGTCCCCGCGGCGACCTCACGGAGTTGCTCGTCATAGAGATCACCCTCGGCAAGCGCCTTCTGGAAGATCGTCGGATTGGACGTGACTCCGACGATCGAGTCCTCCTCGATCAGCCGCCCCAGAGCGCCGGAGTGGAGCATCTCACGCGAGAGCGAGTCGATCCAGGCACTGACGCCTGCTTCGGCGAGCGCGCGCATTCGTTTCGATTCAGCCATCTACCATCCTTTCGAGCTGAGCCACCTTCTCGAGGCGGTCTGCGTAGCGGCCTCCGCCGACGAAGCGGGCCTGCAGGAACGTGCGAACGAGCTCCCGCGCAAGCTCACCGCCGATGATCTCGGAGCCGAGGCAGAGGACGTTCAGGTCGTCGTGCTCGACCCCCTGATGCGCCGAGTATGCGTCATGGCAGATCGCTGCTCGGATGCCCGGGATCTTCGAGGCGGCGACCGAGGCACCGACGCCCGACCCACAGACGAGCACCCCGCGATCGGCTTCGCCCTTTCGGATCGCCATCCCGAGCTCGAGTGCCTTGTCGGGGTAGTCGACCCGCACGGCATCGGTGTCGACGCCGAGGTCGACCGCTTCGTGGCCCTCGGCGGCGACCGCCGCGAAGACGGACTCGCGAAGCCTCACACCGCGATGGTCAAAGGAGACGGCGACCCTCACTCGAGCTCGGCCTCCAGCGTGGCAGCGATCGCATCGGCGGTGATCCCGAACTCGGCGAACACGCGCTCGTACGGAGCCGACGCCCCATAATGGTCTATACCAATGATCGTGGCGGCGTACCGCTCCCAGCCGAGCGTGACGCCGGCTTCGACGGCGACGCGGATCTCGACCGTCGGCGGCAGGACCGAATCCTGGTAGTCGTCGTCCTGCTCGTCGAAGAGCTCCCAACAGGGCATCGAGACGACGCGGATGTTCGCCTCGAGTGACTGCGCCGCCTCGAGCGCGAGGTGCACCTCGCTGCCCGTCGCAATCACGATCGCGTCGGGATCGCCGACACCGCGCTGCCACAGGGTGTAGGCGCCTCGGAGCGCCCCCTCCGCAGGAGCCACAACCGTGCGATCGAGGGTCGGCAGCTTCTGTCGCGTGAGCGCGAGGGCAACGGGCCCCTCGGGGCGCTCGATCGCGATCCGCCACGCGATCGCGGTCTCGTTCGCGTCTGCGGGCCTGACGTACCAGAGGTTCGGGATCGCTCTCAGGGCCATGTGATGCTCCACCGGTTGGTGCGTCGGGCCGTCCTCCCCTACGGCGATCGAGTCGTGCGTCCAGACCCACGCTGTGCGCAGGCCCATCAGGGCCGAGAGTCGCACGGCGCCCCGCATGTAGTCGGAGAAGATGAGGAACGTCGAGCCGTAGGGCCGGAGCATTGCCGGATCGAGCGCGATCCCGTTGACGATCGAGCCCATTGCGTGCTCGCGGATGCCAAAGGCGATGTTTCGACCGACGTGGGTGGCCGAGAAGATGCCGGCGCCCGCGAACTCGGTCTTGTTGGACTCCACGAGGTCGGCCGACCCGCCGATCATCGTCGGCGTGAACGGCTTCAACGCCTGCATCACCGTCCGACCCGCATCACGCGTCGCAACGTGCTCGCCCGCCGGGAACACCGGCAGCGCATCGCGCCAGCCCTCCCGGGGCTCGCCGCGGAGGTCGAGCTCGCGCTCCCGCGCGAGAGCCGGGAACGCTCCTGCCCAGGCCGCGACACGCTCGCCCCATTCGCGCTGAAGCTCGGCACCGCGCGCCAGCACGGGGGCCATGTGGGTGCGCACAGCATCCGACACGGCAAACGTCGCGTCGGGATCGAGTCCCATCGCGTCCTTCGTCGCCCGAATCTCGGCCTCGCCGAGCGGGGCTCCATGCGCCTTCGCAGTATCGATCGCATTGGGCGCCGGGAAAGCGATATGCGTGCGGAGCACGATCAGCGACGGGCGCTCCTCCTCCGCCTTCGCCGCCGCGAGCGCTCCGAGAAGGCCGTCCAGGTCCTCGGAGTCGTCGACGTGTTGGACGTGCCAGCCGTACGCCTCGAAGCGCTTGCCCTTGTCTTCGGTCGTGAAGGTGAGCGATGTCGTGCCGTCGATCGTGATGTGGTTGTCGTCGTAGACGTAGACGAGCCGCCCGAGCCCGAGGTGCCCCGCGATCGAGGCCGCCTCCTGGGTGACGCCCTCCATCAGGTCGCCGTCCGAGCAGATCGCGTAGATCCACGAGTCGACGATTTCGTGGTGAGGCCGGTTGTATCGGTCGGCGAGGAAGCGCTGCGCGATCGCCATTCCGACGCCGTTCGCGAAGCCCTGGCCGAGCGGGCCGGTCGTCGTCTCGATCCCTGCCGTGTGACCCCACTCGGGGTGACCCGGCGTGCGCGAGCCCCACTGGCGGAACTGCCTCAGGTCGTCCAGCGTCAGGTCGTAGCCTGCGAGGTGGAGCGCAGCGTACTGGAGCACGCAGGCGTGGCCGGCGGAGAGGATGAAGCGGTCGCGGCCCGGCCAGTGCGGGTCGGCGGGGTTGTGGCGCATGACATCGCGGTAGAGCAGATACGCCACCGGCGCGAGTGCCATCGCCGTCCCGGGGTGCCCGGCGTTCGCCTGCTGCACCGCATCCATGGCGAGTGCGCGAATCGTGTCGACCGTCTGTGTACGAGGATCCGAGGCGACCACGGAGTCGAGCATATCGGCCTGACGGTCGACGGTCGCATCTACCCTACTCGCGTGTCCGTTCTCATCACATCCAACCTTCGCAAGGAGTTCTCCGGCGATCCGCTCTTCGACGGGATCTCGTTCTCCGTCGATCGCGGGCAGCGGCTCGCGCTTGCGGGACAGAACGGCTCGGGCAAGACGACCCTGCTGCGCGCGATCATCGGCGAGACGACGATCCAGGGTGGGGAGATCGCGCTCCAGAAAGGCACGCGGATCGCACTCCACGACCAGCGCCCACCCCGCGACCGTGGCCTGACGCTGCGCGAGTACTCGCTCTCCGGGGCAACCGATCTCGTGCGGATCGAGCAGGAGCTTCGGGAGCTCGAGGAGGCAATGGCGCGCGGCGTGCACGACGACGCCACGATGCGTCGCTACAGCGAAGCGCAGGCACGACTCGAGCATGCCGGCGGGTGGAATTGGCGCGACCGCGCGTCCTCCGTGCTCCGCGGGCTCGGCTTCGGCGACCAGGACCTCGACCGGCAGCTCTCGACGTTCTCCGGCGGCGAACTGACACGCGCGTCCCTCGGGCGCGCGCTCGCCGGCGACCCGGACCTGCTGCTGCTCGACGAGCCGACGAACCACCTCGACGTCGAGAGCCTCGAGTGGCTCGAGCGCGAGCTGACGACGATCGATGCGGCGGTGATTCTCGTCGCCCACGATCGCTGGTTCCTCGAGTCGGTCACGACGGCCGTACTCGAGATCGAAGGCGGGCGTGGCCTCTACTTCTCCGGGCCTTGGCATCAGTGGCGCATAGAGCGGGCGGCGCGGGCGCAGGCGGCAGCCAAGTCGGTTCAGCGGGTCGGCGCCGACATCGAACGGTTGAACCGGTTCGTCGAGCGGTTCCGCTACAAGAAGTCCAAGGCGAAGCAGGCTCAGGCGAAGCTGACCCAGATCGGGCGGCTCGAGCAGGAGCGCAAGAAGGCGTCCGGGGAGCTCGAGAACCTCACCCAGCGCCGGCGCACGCTCGGCTTCGAGTTCCTGAAGCCGGCGCGCACAGGCCGCACCGTTGTCGAGATGGAGGGCCTCGGGCTATCGGCTGGCGGCAAGCAACTCCTCGACAAGGCTTCCCTCGTGATCGAGCGCGGAGAGCACATCGCCCTCGTGGGGCCGAACGGGTCCGGCAAGACGACCCTGCTCGAGACGCTGATCGGCAATCGCGCCCCCGATAGCGGCGTGATTCGCTTCGGGCACGGTGTCGAGCCCGCCTACTTTTCGCAGCATGAGGTGGAGCTCGACGAGCGGGGGACGGTGCTCGACTGCGCAGTCGCGATGACCGGCCTCGCGAGGCCGCAGGCACAGAACCTGCTCGGCAAGTTCCTCTTCTCGGGGTACGTGGAACAGGAGAAGCAGGTCTCGGTCCTGTCGGGCGGTGAGCGGCGGCGCCTCGCCCTGGCCGCGATCGTCGCCTCGGGAGCGAACTTCCTCGTTCTGGACGAGCCGACAAACCACCTCGACCTCGAGAGCCGCGAGGCGCTCGAAGCCGCGCTCGAAGCGTTCCCCGGCTCGATCCTGCTCGTCTCCCACGATCGCGCCCTGCTCGATGCAGTCGCCGAACGGACGGTTGCGGTCGAGCAGCACGCACTGCGCTCCTACGACGGGGGCTGGGCCGACCTCGTGCAGGCGCGTGAGGAAGACGCGGCTCCGCCGGCTCCCGTCGTACGTCCTGCAAAGGAGCCGAAGGCCGGCCGGGTACCAGTGAAGAAGAAGAAGGGCCCGTCCGAGCTGGAGCAGGTCGAGCGCCGGATCACGACGCTGGAGCAGCATGTCGCGCAGCTCGAGGCGAAGCTGGCCGCGGACTGGACGAACATGGACATGCTGACCGAGTACCGCACCTCACGCGACGAGCTCCAGGAGCTGCTCGCACGCTGGGAGGCGCTGTTCGAGTCCGTCTGACAGGTCGCCTCCGACGCGACTGATCCGATCGGCACCGGTTACTTGCGCCTTCCCGCGGCAAGGAGTACTTTTGTAGGTGCCGTTCGTCCCTCGAGTGAGGAAGTGGGAGCGTGTCTCTCTACCGCATTGCGTTCGTGTCCGGCCCCCGGGCACACAGCGTCGTACGCGAGCTCGCCCAGGTGCCCTCGCCGGGGGAGCAGATCAAGATCGACGCGGACACCCTCGTCACTGCTCGATCCGTGATCGCCCATCCGGAAGGGGACACGATCGCGGCCGAGGTCCTGGCGGAGCTGGTCGAAGCGGATGCCTTGCTCGAGCCGTCGAGCGCTACTGGATCTGCGTCTCGCAGTTCGAGCTGAAGGTATCCGTTCCGGGCCCGCCGATTGCGACGTCGGTGCCGCCGCCGCAGTTGATCGAATCGTTCCCTCCTCCGCCGAGCACGCAGTCGTCGCCTCCCCTCGCGTTCATCGATTCTCCCGATGCGCTGCCGAGCTGAAGCTCGTCCTTGCCCGAGCCGTTCTTCCCGATGCTGAGCGTGTCCACGGTGATCCCTGCGCAAGCGAGCGGCTTGAGCGTGTCGGCCGTGACGTCGGCCTGGTAGAGCGTGACCCGAGAGCCCGGCACCGCACTTCCGGCACTCAGCGCACCGGTCACCGGGAGCACACCGACCGTGAGGGCCAGAATCGTTGCGAAGAGACCACGTGTCCAGCGGCTCATGACCCGTCGGCTTCGCTTACCTTCTGCGACCGCGCACTCCCCCGGTCGAACCCGACCGCGAGCACGAGGAGAGCGGCGATGGCTGCGACGACCCACGGAACCTGGAGCCAACCGGCGACGCGGCCGGCCTTCGGTACGTGAAACCAGACCTTTCCGACGAGTTCCGAGCGGAGAGGCCGATCCGGGTCGACAAAGGTGTTGTTGTCACCCTTGAGGACGTAGCGATCACGGTCGATAGCGGCGATCCTGTGCAGAACCACACGGTTGAGCATGGCGCTTCGGTATCCCACGACATCGCCGATCTCCGGCTTCGACACCGGTCGGAGCGCTACGAGATCAGACCCCTCGAGGCCCGGAAGCATGCTCGTCCCGTCGACGACGACGAACGACGTCGAGCCACCAAGCGGCGGCGGTGCGAGCAACAGCCA
This sequence comes from uncultured Thermoleophilia bacterium, assembly GCA_963699795.1. Classification (GTDB taxonomy): domain Bacteria; phylum Actinomycetota; class Thermoleophilia; order Gaiellales; family Gaiellaceae; genus Gaiella. The sequence continues at coordinate 35,151 of CAVOVG010000001.1, read as the reverse complement.
TGCCGCACCGAGGACGAAGAGTGTCAAGACGAGGCTCGCCAGAGGCCGAACCCACTCACGCGCAGATCGCCCGGCACGCCGAGGCGGCGGCGCATGCGCCGCCGCCTCGTGGCCAGCCAGAGTCGAGCTGCTCACCGCGTCCTACTGAACCGCGACGACCGATAGCTGTGTCGCTGCCGCAGCCGTCGCCTGCGGAGAGATGGTGGCACAGGTCACGCTGCCGGCGGCGTTCGTGCAGCTGTACCACGAGCCGCCTGAAGCCAACTGCACCTTGACGGTGCTCGCCGCGGTCGGCGCGATCGTGAAGGCGACCTGGTCGACGTTGGTCGGCGTCGTCGCATTCAGCGAATAGGCGACGTTCGTGACGGTGTAGCCGGAGATCGTCCCGGAGCCGGCGCCCGCTGTGGTGTTCGGGACGGTGTTCGACGGCAGCGAAGGCATACACACCGGAGGCAACGGCGATCGCGAGAACCGCGACTACGAGGATCCGGCGGCGGGGTGAGCGAAAGGGCATTGAAATCTCCTAGAGAGGAAGTGGGTTTCCTGCCGGAAATCCGGCAGTCTTGGTCGCATATCCCAGGATCGGCGGGGACTTCATTGGCCATTCATGCCCCATTCGGGGGATCTCAAGTTAGTGATCCACCCAGGAATTCCTCCCCATTTCCGTCAGATTTCCCCACCGGCCTGATCGTGCGCCGTCAAGGACGAACCGGAAGGGGGATCACCCGGGCCACCGAAAGGGACGGGAGAGCAGGACGACGCCAGACAGCATCCGAAACCGAGAGCAGACGATGAGCATGAGCGACGGAGCCGGCGGGTCGGAGCCGCAGCAATCCGACGAGGCGAACAGGCTCCTCTTCGAGCGTTGCGCCGAGACGGTCTGCCTCGTCGACCCCGACGGGAAGGTGGTGTCACTCAACCCGGCCGGCGAGAAGCTGACCGGATACGCCTCGGCAGAGCTCATCGGGCGGCCCGCGGCGGAGTTGATCGCGCCTGAGCTCCGAGAGCACGCAGCACGACAGTTCGCTGCAAGAGTCGGCGGCGACGCCACCCCGGCCGAAACCGTGCTCCTCACGCGTGAGGGCGTGCGGATTCACGCCCTGGTGACGTCGACTCTGATCTTCCACGACGGTGAGGTCGAGGGCATCCTCGCCCTGATCACGGATCTGACAGCGCAGAGGAGCGCCGAGACAACGTCGCGTTTCAATGCCGAAATCGAGGCGAACCTCCGAGCTTCGGAGACCCGCTTTCGCACGTTCTTCGAATTTGCGCCGATCGGCGAAGCCATCGTCGCGCTCGACGGGCGATTCCTTGAAGTGAACAGAGCCCTGTGCTCCATCACCGGGTACTCGGCCCCCGAGTTGGCGACGAAGAAGTTTCGGGACATCACACACCCGGACGACCGCGAGCCCAACCTCGATTTCTTCCAGCGGACCCTGGCCGGCGAGATCGAGTCCTTCGAGTTGGAGAAGCGTTACCTGCACAGGGCCGGGCACGTCGTCTGGATCCGGCTGAGCTCCACGCTCGTGCGGTCGAGCTCAGGCGAGCCGAGTTACTTCGTCAGCCAGGTACAGGACATCACGGGTCGCAAGTCCGCGGACGACGAGCTCCGGCTCGCCGGACTTCGGTACCGCACGCTCGTCGAGCAGCTGCCTCTTGCAATGTACGTCCGGCCGGTCGACATGAGCCTCCCCCATCTCTACATGAGCCCGCAGGCGGAGACGATGATCGGCTATCCGAGCGAGAGGTGGGAGTCCGACGCGGATCTCGACTCGAAGGCCATCCATCCCGACGACCGCGACCGCGTGCTCAGGGACGCGGAGGCCCTGCGCGAGACGGGCAAGCCGTATCGGGGCGAGTACCGCTATCTCACACCCGGCGGGAGCGTCGTCTGGGTGCAGGACGAGACGTATCGCCTGCTCGACGAAAGGGGTGAGCCCTACGTGCAGGGCTTCCTACTCGACATCACGGAACGGAAGGATGCGGAGGCCGAGCGTGACCGGCTACGCGAAACGCTCCACGAGGCGCAGAAGATGGAGGCGATCGGCAGGCTCGCCGGGGGCGTCGCGCACGACTTCAACAACATGCTGACAGCGATCAAGGGCTATAGCGAGCTGCTCCTCGCCGAGCTCCAGCCGGGGACACGGCCCCATCACGAGGCCGAGCAGATCCGGCGAGCCGCCGACCAGGCTTCATCGTTGCCCGAGCAGTTGCTCGCCATTGGCCGCGTGCAACCCCTCGAGCCGGCGATGGTCGACCTCAACGAGATCGTCGCGTCGGCGACGGGCCTGCTTCAACATCTCGTCGGCAAGGTCGTCAGGTTGACCACGGTTCCTGCACCGCACCCCGCCTTCGCCCGGGTGGACTCGGATCGAATCCAGCAGACGCTCGTCAACCTCGCCCTCAACGCCCGTGACGCCATGCCGGAGGGCGGCTCGCTGACCATCGCGGTCTCGACCACCGAGGGTGGTTCCGAGCCGGGTCAGGGTCGAAACGACGACCTGGGGCCGGGGGCACAGCCGGGCACCTACGTCGTCATCTCGGTCACCGACGACGGCCAGGGCATGGCTGCAGCGGTCAGAGAACGCGCCTTCGAACCGTTCTTCACGACGAAGCGACGCGGGATGGGCTCGGGCCTTGGTCTTGCGAGCGTGCATGGCACTGTCAGCCAGAGCGATGGCTTCGTCAGCATCGAGAGCGAACCCGGCCAGGGCACCACCGTACGACTGAGCTTCCCGGCCGCGTCGGAGAGTGCGGCTACGGCCGATGTTGCCGGCAGCCGGCAGCCGTCTGTAGCACTGCTCGTGGAGGACGAGAATCTCGTCCGCGAGCTCGTGAGCAGCATCCTCTCGAGGCAGGGGTTCGACGTTCATGAGGCTCGCGACGGCATCGAGGCGCTCGAGCTCCTCGACCGCCTCGACCGTCCCGTCGATCTGCTCATCACGGATATCGTGATGCCGCGAATGGGCGGCCGCGAGCTCGCAGATCGCGTTGCTGCGCGCCTGCCTCGGGTCAAGACGGTGCTCATCTCCGGCTACTCCGACGACAGGCCGGCGGCCGATGAAGTTGCCCGACCCGGCTCGGTCTTCGTCAGCAAGCCCTTCTCCCCCGACTCGCTCCGGCGCGCCGTCGACGAGGTCATGAGGGAGGACACGAGCCCGGGACCGGATGCCCGTCTCGAGCTCGACCCGGACGAGGTGACGTGCGTGGTCGCGGACGACCACCCGGCCGTGCTCGACTCCGTCTCGAGGTACCTCGAAGGAGCCGGCATCGGAGTCGTCGCCCGCGTCTCGCGAGCCGATGAAGCGGTGCAGGAGATCGTCGCGCACCAGCCCCGGACGGCGCTCGTGGACATCACGATGGAGCCTTTCAGCGGTATCGAGGTTGCGCGACAGGCCGCCGTCGGCTCACCGCAGACGAGCGTCGTCATGTACACCGGCCACCACGACGAGGCGCTGCTTCGCGAAGCGCTCGAGGCCGGCGCGCGTGGCTTCGTCCTCAAGCAGACACCCCTCTCTGAGTTGCTCACAGCGCTGACGACCGTCGCTGCGGGAGGAACGTTCGTCGACGCCCTGCTGGCCGGTGCGCTCGCAACGGCTGCGACAGCCGCTCCTCTCGTGGCACTCACGAAACGTGAGCGGCAGATCCTCACACTCCTCTCGGGTGGGATGACGAACGAGAAGGCCGCCAAGGAGCTCGGAATCTCGGCCGAGACAATCCAGTCCCATGTCCGCAACGCGATGACCAAGCTCGACGCCGACACCCGCACCCAGGCCGTGGCAACTGCAATCCGGCAGGCGCTTATCGTGTAGCTGTGAGGGGTAGACGCCGGAACCGCCGGGCGGCTGGCCGTGCCGCCCCCTCCGGACCGGACGAACGTCAGACGTCGGTGCGACCCGCAACGGGCGGCTGCGGGACCGGAAGCCGCACGTGGACGCGCGCGTCGACCACGGCCGCTCCCCGATCGAGCACGATCACGGGATTGCAGTCCACCTCGACGATCTCCGGCTGCCCACTGGCCATCGCCGACACACGCAGGATTACGTCCTCGAGGGCCTGAACGTCCTTTGGCGTCGAGCCGCGAAACCCGTCGAGGAGCGGGAACGTCGCGAGCGAGCGAACCATCTCGGCAGCCTCGACATCCGTGACGGGAGCGACCCGCACGGCGATGTCGCGCGTCAGCTCGACGGTCACTCCACCGGCACCGCAGGCGACGACCGGGCCGAACTCCGGATCCGCCGTCATACCGACGAGCATCTCCACCCCTCCGCTGACGAACTCCTGCACGACGAACCCCTCGAGCACCTCGCCGTGCGCCCTGATGCGCTCCGCCATCGCGGCCGCCTCGGCGGCGACCTCGCTGGCGGCAAGTCCGACGCGCACTGCGCCCACTTCGGTCTTGTGGAGAGGCCCGACCGCCTTCAGAACGACGAGCCCCCCGACGTGAGCTGCCACGCCGGCGGCCGCTTCGGGGGTATCCGCTCGGAACGTGAGCGCCGTCGGCACGCCGTAGCAGTCGAAGAGCCGTGCAATCTCGTCCGGCTGCAGCCACCCTTCTCCCCGCTCGAGCGCTTCTGCGATCACGGCAGCGGCTTCGTCCTTGCGGACGCCCGGAAAGCGCGGGACCGATCCAACAGGCTTGTCCCGCCACGCGCTGTGGTCGACGGCGTGCGCGAGCGCGATCGCCGCGTGCTCGGGAAACGCGTACGAAGGGATGCGGACACCCGGCGCGGAGAGGGCATCGGGAAGGCCCTGGGCGGACATGAAGCACGTCAGGGCTGTTACGCGGCCGTCGATCGCCCCTATCGCATCGACGATTTGCCTGGCGACGGCGGGCGCATCGACCTCGAGCGGCGGGATGTAGATCACGATCAGCGCGTCGACCGACGGGTCGGCAGCGATAACGCGGATCGCCCGCCCGTAGTCCTCGGCAGTCGCAGACGCGATCATGTCGACCGGATTGCTCACACCCGCGGCCGCCGGCAGGAAGGATCGCAGCTCGTCGATCGTCTCCGCACCAAGCTCGCGGACGCGGAGGCCCCGTGCCTCACAGGTGTCCGCACACTGGATTCCGAGCCCACCGGCATTCGTCAGGATGGCAACGTTCCTCCCCTTCGGTAGTGGCTGGTTCGCGAAGAGCGCGGCGACGTCGAACATCTCCTCGAGCGTGTCCGTGCGCGTGACGCCGACCTGGCGCAGCAACGCATCGACCGTGGTGTCTGAGGAGGCGAGCAGCGCGCCCGTGTGCGAAGAGGCCGCCCGACGTCCCGCTGCGCTCCGACCGCTCTTCACGACGACCACCGGCTTGTGCCGGCCGATGCGCCGCACGAGGTTTGCGAACCGCCGTGGATTCCCGAACGACTCGATGTAGAGCAGAACGACCTCCGTCCTCTCGTCCTCGTCCCAGTAGCAGAGAAGATCGTTCGGAGAGACGTCGGCTTTGTTGCCAATCGAGACGAACGAGGACATGCCGAGCCCGAGCCGGTTCGCCATGTTGATCACGGCGATGCCGAGCGCTCCCGACTGCGACATGAACGCGATGTGCCCATCGGGCGGATACGCCTGCGCGAACGTGCCGTTGAGCCTGAACTCGGGATCGGTGTTGATGACGCCCATGCAGTTGGGGCCGATCATTCGCATCCCCGTCGTGCGGCACACGTCGACGAGCTCCTGCTGCAGGGCGCGGCCTTCGTCCCCCGTCTCGCCGAAGCCGGCCGAGATCACGACGATCGCCTTGACGCCCTTCTCGCCGCACTCCCTCACGACATCGAGCACATGCGCCGCCGGCACGACGACAAAGGCCAGCTCGACCTCGCCCGGGATCTCCTTCACATTCTTGTACGCGACAACCCCCTGCACCGCGCTGCTCGTCGGATTGACCGGGTACACGACGCCCGCAAACGGCTGCGTGATCAGGTTCCGCAGCAGTCGACCGCCGATCGTCGCTGGATCGCGAGATGCGCCGATCACGGCGACCGACCGGGCCTCGAGCACGCGGCGCACGGCGTTCGCAGCCGCGAGCCGCTCGCGATCCTCGTACTGCTCGGTGGTCTCCTCCGTGCTCGTCGTCGGGAACTCGACCTCGATCGAGCCCGGACGGGCCCGGATCTGGATCGGAAAACCGGTGCCGCGGAAGACCTGGATCATCTTGTGATTCTCTGGGAGCACGTCCGCTGAGAAGAACTCGATGCCGTTCTCACGCGCCGCCTCGGCAAGGTGAGCGATGAGGATCGACGCAAGTCCGAGCCCCTGCAGTTCGTCCGAGACCGACATCGCGACCTCGGCGCGAGTGGAATGCTCCTCGCGGATGTACTGGGCGCCACCGACCACCTCCCCAAGGTCGGGCCCCTGGAAGGCAAGCAGCGTCAGGTGATCGACGTAGTTGATGTCGACCGACTCCTCGGCCCGCTCTCGGATGCTGACGACGGACCCCCAGAAGCGAAGCCGTCGGGACTCGTCGGAGAGATCGATGAAGTAGTCCTCGAGTCGATCCCTATCGCTCGGCCGCGCCGGGCGAACGTGCACCGTGCGGCCGTCGCGGAGAACGACATCGGTCTCCATATGTGCAGGGTAAGCGGGCATGCCCTCATCCTACGGCGACTTGTGCCCCGGTCGTTCGACCGGGGGGCGCGTGCTCTCGATCCTGGCGGAAGACGCGCTCGAGATAGATCCGAACCCCTCCCCGCTCACTTGGACCGTTGCTCCGAACGGAAACGGTCAGGGCCACGTGATGCCTGAGGGTAACGTCAGTCAGGAGTGCCGACGCCGACTCCCCTCTCCGTCCTCGATCTCGCCCCGATCTCGCTTGGCTCGACGGCGGGCGACGCGCTCCGCAACAGCCTCGACCTCGCGCGCCATGTGGAGCGGCTCGGCTACAAGCGCCACTGGGTCGCAGAGCATCACAACATGCCGGGGATCGCGAGCGCTGCGACGGCCGTCGTCGTCGGGCACCTGGCTGCGGGGACGTCGACGATTCGCGTCGGGGCCGGCGGGATCATGCTCCCGAACCACTCGCCACTCGTGATCGCGGAGCAGTTCGGCACCCTCGAGTCCCTCTACCCCGGCCGCATCGATCTCGGCCTGGGAAGAGCACCCGGAACCGACCAGCTCACGGCGCGTGCCCTGCGGCGCGACCCGATGAGCGGCAACGAGTTCCCCCGCGACGTCCAGGATCTGCAGCTCCTGTTCGGCCCGGTCCAGCCCGGCCAGGCGATCCGGGCCGTGCCAGGTGCCGGTCTCGAGGTTCCCCTCTGGATACTCGGCTCGAGTACCTTCGGCGCCCAGCTCGCAGCGTTCCTCGGGCTCCCGTACGCTTTCGCATCGCACTTCGCGCCGACCGACCTGATCGCCGCCCTCGACCTCTATCGCAGGGAGTTTCGTCCGTCACGGCAGCTAGCTGAGCCGTATGCCATGGCCGGACTGAACGTCTTCGCGGCCGACACGGACGAGGAGGCGCGGCGGCTCTTCACGACGCCGCAGCAATCGTGGGCGAACCGCTTCCGCGGACTGTCGGGTCCCTACCCGCCCCCGATCGACGACATCGAGGCGTACTGGAGCCCGGCCGAGAAAGCACAGGCATCGGCGATGTTGACGCACTCGATCGTCGGCTCTCCGGAGACCGTGCACGCCGGACTGGAGCAGTTCGTCGAGCTCACCGGCGTGGACGAGGTGATGGTCGTCTCGGCGATCTACGACCACGACGCGCGGCTACGGTCGTACGAGATCCTCGCGCAGGGCTGGTAACGCTTCCGGTCAGGAGCGCACGAACTGCAGGAGCTCGGAGAGATGACCGTGGGCCATGCAGACGACGGTATCCGCGCCGCCGTCGGTACACCGTCAGTCGGTCGGACTCCACGTCCACGAGCGCCGCGCACGGAAAGACGCAGTTCGGGACGTCGCCGACGGACGGGGGCGCGGCGGACGCGAAGGGCGCAACAACCGCGACACTCGCAACGGCGGCTGCAAGCACGGCGGGAGCGGCATGCCGAATCACGGCCGAACACTAGCCTGACGTGCCACCAATCGATACCGAGCCGATGTGACGCGACAGCCACCCCGCGGCGTAGAACGGGTGTGCACACACTGACACTGACCCGGCCATTGACAACAGCTGCCAATTCCCTGACGTTCACCGATGCCGCCGAACAGCATCTCGACGACGTCTTCGGCTACCTGCTGTATATGACGCGCGACCGCTCGACGGCCGACGATCTCGCAGGCGCCACGTTCGAGAAGGCATTTCGGCAGTGGTCGCGCTTCGACCCCCGGCGCGGAACCGCCCGGACGTGGCTTCTCGGCATCGCCCGCACGACAGCACTCGACTCGTTCCGGGCCGATGCACGACGGAGGAAGCGCGAGGAGGCCTCGGCCGAACCGGAGGCCCGCGAAGCGGACTTCGTCGAAGGTCTCTCTCCCGTTCTCCAGGCAGCGCTCGCGACTCTCAGCGCGGGGGAGCGCGAAGTCCTTGCACTCCGGATCGTGATCGAGCTCGACGGTGACCAGACCGCCCGCGTGCTCGGCATCAGCCCGACCGCCGTCTCCACGCGGCTCAGTCGGGCGCTCCAAAAACTCGAGGAGAAGGTGAGACACGATGACTTCCGCTGAGCTGATCACCGAGCTGCAGGGCGCGCGGCCTGCTGCAGACGGCGCGCTACGCGACCGTGTCCGCGCGATCGCGACTGCCGAGCCGACGCAGCCGACGTCCCCCTTCGCTCGACTCGCGCGGTATTCGCCACGGCGCTTTGTGCTCGTCGCTGTACCGGCAATGGCCGTCGTGCTGCTCGCCGTCGCAGGAGTGGCCGGACTCCTCGACTCGGGCTCTCGGCCGGGCAGCATCGAGGCGATCCGCAACGACCTCTCCTCCCAGAGCACCACCGTCCCTGGAGCCACCACGAGCCCTGCATACGAAGCTGCGCCGACGCTCAAGGCCGGAGCAGGCGCCGCGGACGCGGTGACGCCCGCGCCGGCGACCGGGCGGGCTCAGCGCTTCTCGGCGCAGCTCACCCTGTCGGTCAAGAACATCGACGCTCTTTCCGACGCGACGCAACAGGCGCTCCGGATCACACGCGACCTCGGTGGCTATCTCGTCACGGCGTCGTATGCGACGACCGACTCGGGCTTCTCGTCGCTGACGTTGAAAGTGCCGACCGCGAACGTGCAGCAGGCGATCGTGAGACTGTCGGATCTCGGCAAGATCGTTGGCCAGCAGGTTCAGATCGACGACCTGCAGGGCCAGGTGGACGAGCTGGCGAAGCGTGAGACCGCACTGCGCGTACAGATCGCCGGCCTGTCCGAGCGGCTTGCCGCGACGGACATCAGCGCCGCGACGAGGGCGGCCCTCGAGGCACGCCGTGACGCAGCGCGCAGTGAGCTTGCGAAGGTGCGCGTCGCGAGTGCCCAGGTCGACGCGGAGGCGCGCTTCGCGACGATCCAGTTGACGCTGCAGACCCCGCAGTCGTCGACGGTGGTGCCGCTTCCGTCACGGTTCGACAATGCCGTCGATCGTGCCGTCGAGATCCTCGCAGTCGAGGCGATGGTCGTGCTCTATGCCCTCGTGATCGTCGGCCCGCTGGCTCTGCTCGTTCTCCTCGCCTGGCTTGCCCGGCGGGGTGTCCGGAAGCACGAGGAGAAGCACCTGCTGTCGGCGCCGTAGGACAGGGAGCCCTCTACCGCGCGCCGGCGTCGAGCGTGGCGATCAGCGCCTCCGCGACCACCTTGAGCGGTCTGCCCGAGATCTGGCTCGCCTTGCGGAGACGCGCGAAGGCATCCTTCTCGCTCAGTCCCTCTCGCTCCATCAACAGCCCTTTCGCCCGCTCGATCGCCTTCCGCGCCGCGAGCGCCTCGCTGAGCGAATCGGCCTCCTCGCGCACGGCTGCGAGCTCGTCGTAGCGCGCTCGAGCGGTGGCGATCGCGGGAAGGAGATCGGTCTCCCGGAACGGCTTGACGAGGTAGCCGAACACTCCGGCCTCGATTGCTCGGGAGACGAGTTCCTCCTCGCCGTATGCCGTCACCATCACGATCGGAATCGGGCGCTCGCGAAGGATGCGTCGCGCAGCCTCGATCCCATCGAGCTTCGGCATCTTGACGTCGAGTAGCGCCAGATCGGGCTCCACGGAGCGCGCGAGCGCGACCGCCTCCTCGCCATCCTTCGCCTCGGCGCAGACGTCGAAACCTGCCTTCTCGAGCATCGCGCGCAGGTCGAGCCTGATGATCGTCTCGTCTTCAGCGATCAGGATTCGCATCGTCGTCCTTTCTACTGCTGCGTGCGGGGAATCTGACTTCGGCACGCAGACCAGGCTCGTCGACGAGCGTCAACTCGCCGCCTAGCTCATCACGGACGAGCGCGCGGACGATGGAGAGGCCGGTGCTGTCGGGCTCGGCCCGCATGCCGTCGCCGTCGTCGGCGATCGAGAGCACGACATCGCCGTCGTGCCCCGCCAGCGTAATCGAGATCACCCCACCCCCGTGCTCGAGAGCGTTGCCGAACAGCTCGCTGAAGACGAGCGCGAGCGAGGTCGCCCTCTGCCCTGCGAGCGAGACCGGCTCGAGAGCCGAGCTGACATCTTTTCCGACGACGAGTCCCTGCACGAGCATCGCGCGCAGCCTGTCGATCAGCTCGTCGAGCTCCACGTCGTCCTCGCGGTGCTCCGTCAGCACCTCGTGGACGGCCGCGATCGCGAGGATGCGGTTGACCGAGTCGCCGAGAGCTTTCTGGGGATCGACGTTGACGGCGCGCGCCTGCAGGCGCAGGAGCGAGGCGACCGTTTGCAGGTTGTTCTTCACCCGGTGGTGGATCTCCTGGGCCAGCACGCCTCGTAGCGCCATGCGACCGTGCTCGAGAGCAACGGCCGCCTGGCCCGCGATTGCCTCGAGCAGCTGGCGGTCGTCGTCGGTGAAAGGCGTGTCTCGGTCGACGACGAGCTCACCGATCGTGCGGCCGCGCCAGCGCAGCGGCAGCCGAACGGCGTGCGCGGCGGCGCGTCCTTCTGGCCAGGCGATGCGCCCGTCCTCGAGCACGATCGCGGCGCCTGCGGCGTGCATCGACTCGACGGTCGTGCGCACGATCGCCTCGAGCGACTCCTCCAGATAGAGGGACTCGGAGACGGCCTCCGAGATCCGCGCGAGCGCCTCGAGCTCGTGCACGCGACGCTGCGCCTGGGCGTACAGCTTCGCGTGCTCGATCGACTGCGCCACCTGCCCGGCTATCGTCATCAGCAGATCGACCTCGGCCTGCGTGAAGGCCCGCGGATCGCGCGTGCGGACGTTGAGCGCGCCCTCGAGCTTCTCTCGCGCCAGGATCGGCACCGCGAGAATCGAGGCGTAGTCGTCCTCCGGCAGGTTCGGGAACGCCTTGAAGCGGGGGTCGAGATGCGCGTCGGCGGCGATCATCACCGGAGCCCGATCGGCAGCCGCAGCACCGGTGATGCCTTCTCCGCGGCGCATACGCGGCACCCTCGTCGCGTCGGCGACGCTCGTCCCGTGAGTCGCCCGCAGCACAAGCTCGTCGCTGCTCTCGTCGTAGAGGTAGACGTAGGCCGAGTCGGTCTCGAGCGCGGCGGCGACCTCGTGCGCGATCGACTCCATCACCTCCTGGAGGTCGAGCGAAGAGTTGACGACCTCGGTCGTCCGGGTGAGGAGCGCCAGGTGCCGGGCTGCGTCGTTCACGGCAAGCTCCTAGTCGACGTACGACAGCGCGATCACGCCGAGAATCGGCACGGCGATCGTCAGTGAGAAATTGAACCAGCCGACCCAGATCAGGCGGCGGCGCGTCGCCGGCGCCTGTGCTTCCCCGTCGCGTAGCTCGCGCTGCAGCCGCGGCCCGAGCACGTAGTCGTGGATGAGCGCCCCTCCGGCGAGGAAGACGACGAGCACGGACTTGACGATCAAGGTGCGGTCGAAGTCGGTGGAGAAAGCAGCGGAGTTGAACCCGCTGTGGAGGTCGGTGAGCCAGAGCCCCGAGAGGATCGCGACGCCCATCGCGCTCCAGCCGAGTGGTCGCCAGCGCCGCCCGAGCGCCCTCAGCGCGGTCGCCCGCGCCTCCCCTTCGAGCTTGCGAATCGCCGGGACGCCGGCGAAGACGAGCACGACCGTGCCGCCGACCCAGACGGCCGCGGACATGAGGTGGACGATGCGGAGCACGGTCAGCATGAACGCAGGCTATCGTCGCAGTCCATGAGTGCGGACGGGATCCTGTTTCTCCACCTCGCCGGAGTGCTCCTCTTCGTCGGTGGGTCGATCGCGGCAGCGCTGCTTCGAGTCGCTGCGATGCGGCGTGAGCTCCCGTCGGAGATCGCCCTCCTGTTGCGTGCCGTGCGACCCGTGGTGCCCTTCGTCGCGGGCGGGCTCGTACTCACTATCGCTGCCGGCTTCTGGCTCACGTCCGACATCGGCCTATCCCTGTCGGAAACCTGGCTGTCACTCACCTTTGCGCTGATCGCCTGGATGGTCGTCGTCGGTGCCGTGGCGGGTCGGCAGGACCGGAAGACCCGTGAGCTTGCCGAGCGTCTCGCGACAGACGGCAACGAACCGAGCGCAGATCTCGCACGACGCCTCCGCGAACCGCTCAACCTCGTGCTCAATGTCTCGCTGCTGATCGCAGTCGTTGCCGTGGTGGCGCTGATGGTCTGGAAGCCCGCCGCCTGACGGTCTATATTCCCGGGCCATGGGTCTGAACGACTGGCTGCTCGCACTCCACCTGTTGAGCGCGTTCGCGCTCGTTGCGGCGGTCGTCCTCTTCTCCGTGGTCATCGCCGTCATTCGACGAACCGACCTTCCCGAGCAGGTGGCGAGCGCGGGACGGCTACTCGGGGTCGGCAATGTCGCGGTGATCGCAGGCGGGGTCGGCGTTCTTCTTTTCGGCATCTGGCTCGCCATCGCGATCGACGGAGTCGCGGTCTGGGACGGCTGGGTGATCGCAGCGATCGTACTGTGGGCGATCGCGGTCGAGACGGGACGCCGATCGGACCCGGAGTTCGCTCTCGCCGTGACGCGGTCGCACGAGCTCGTTGCTGCGGGGCAGCTCGGCCCTGACCCGGAGCTCGCAGCGCTCGCCCGAACGAGCAAGGGCTTGACCCTCCATCTGATCGCAACGATCGCGACGATCCTGATCCTCGTCGACATGATCTGGAAGCCGGGCGCCTGATGCTTGCCGCGATCCGTCCCGACAGTGTCAACCTGCCGCTGTTCGTGCACGTATTCGGCGCAATGGTGCTCATGGGAGGGCTGCTCGTCACGTCGACCTCGGTATTCGTGGCGCGCGGCGAGGCTCGTGTCCTGCGGATCGGCTACCTGTCGCTCCTGTCGATCTGCCTGCCGGCATACATCGTCATGCGGGTAGGAGCTGAATGGATCTACGCGCGCGAGCATCTCGACGGATTGCCCGACGACCCGGCGTGGATCGGGATCGGATACATCACCGCAGACGCGGGGGCGTTGTTGCTGTTGATCGCCCTGATCATCGGCGGAATCGGGCTGCGCAAGCAGCGCAGCGGCGGTGGCACCGGGATGCTCAAGGCGAGCCTCGTGATCTCCGTCATCTTGCTCGCGGCGTACGTCGTCACGATCTGGGCGATGGGCGCAAAGCCTTCCTGACGACGGAGCGAATGTCCCCACAACGACCACGGGCCCCTCTCGGGTCCCGCGATCGGCCGTCAGTCGCAAGCGAGCCACTCGCCTTGCGGCTCAGCCTGCACGGGAGATAATGCTCCTTCCGGCGCAAGATGTCCAGTCGGATCGGAAGATCGCCGCAGAGAGCACGGTCCGTTCGAGCGGAGCCCACGCACCAGGCCCCACCCATCCCCCGCCACGAAGGAGCCGGCTTCAGCGATCTGCCCCGCCGCAGGCGGAACCTGCGCTAGCGGAGAGTGCGAGACGAACGCCCCGTCAACCCCGGCAGGAAGTAGCCGGCTTCAGGGATCGTCGCGCCGTAGGCGAGGCCCCCGCGCGCAGGATCTCGCGCGAGCGGGATCCTGCGCTAGCGGAGAGCTACAGCGCGGCGAGATAGCGGTCGAGCTCCCACTGCGAGACCTGCGTGCGGTACTCGTCCCACTCGGCCCGCTTGAGCTGGACGTAGCGGGGGAAGATGTGCTCCCCGAGCGCCTTCCCGAGAAGCTCGGAGCCGGCGAAGGCCTCGATTGCCTCGCCGAGCGAGCCTGGCAGTGCCTCGACACCCTGCTCCAGGCGCTCCTCCTCGGAGAGGCGGTACAGGTTCGTCGTCATCTCGGGCGGCAACTCGTACCCCTTCTCGATCCCCTCGAGACCCGCATGGAGCAACGCGGCGAACGCAAGGTACGGGTTGCAGGCCGGGTCGGGGCAGCGGATCTCCGCCCGGGTGCCCTGCTCCGAGCCCGGCTTGTAGAGCGGGATCCTGATCAGCGCCGAGCGGTTGCGCTGCGACCAGGCGACATAGACCGGCGCCTCGTAGCCCGGCACGAGCCGCTTGTAGGAGTTGACCCACTGGGCCAGCACGGCCGAGAGCTCGCGAGCGTGTACCAGAAGACCTGCAATGAACGACTTCGCCGTCTCGGAGAGGTGGTTCGGATCCTTCGCATCGAAGAACTGGTTCCGCCCGCTCTTGAACAGGGACATGTGGGTGTGCATCCCGGAGCCGTTCTCGCCGAACAACGGCTTCGGCATGAACGTCGCGTAGTAGCCGTGCCAGGCCGCGACCTCCTTGACGACGATCCGGTATGTCATCGTCTTGTCGGCCATCGCAAGCGCGTCGTCGTATCGCATGTCGATCTCGTGCTGCGACGGTGCGACCTCGTGGTGGTGGTACTCGATCTGGATCCCGACGGATTCGAGTGCCGAGATCGTGTCGTTGCGCACCTCGGTTGCGGCGTCCTGAACGGTCATCGCGAAGTAGCCGCCCTCGTCGATCGTCTCGGTGCCCTTGTCGTTTTCGAACAGGAAGTACTCGAGCTCCGGCCCGACGTTGAACGTGTCGAAGCCCATCTTCTTCATCCGCTCGAGTGCGAGCTTGAGGATGTAGCGCGGATCACCCTCGTACGGTGTCCCGTCCGGCTTGACGACGTCGCAGATCATGCGGCCGACCTTCGAGCCAAGCGCGTGGCCGTGGTCGTCGACGGGACGCGGCATGATCTCGAACGTCGCCGGGTCGGGAATTGCAACCATGTCCGACTCCTCGATCCGGTTGAACCCGGTGATCGACGAGCCGTCGAAACCCATCCCGTCGTTGAGCGCGTCGGCCATCTCGTTCGGCGTGATCGCAAACGACTTGAGGTGTCCCTCGAGGTCCGTGAACCAGAAGAGGACGTGCTCGACGCCCTCATCCTTGATCCGCTTCAACACGGCACGCCGCGCCGCGACGCTCGAGGTCGCCCTGTCCTTGCTCTTCACCTGCGTTACCCGCCTGGTCGCTGCGGGGGGTGTGCTCCTGGGTCGCGCCATCTCTGATTCCTCCCTTGAAAACGAAAAAGCCTCAGGCGCGAACGGCGCCTGAGGCCTCATTGCCTCGAAATCGACATCCGGAGCCTAGCATCGTCCCGAGTCTCGCGGCAAGCGCCAGCGGGCAGCGATCCGGCAAACCGACCGTCTCACTTGCACTCGAGCGGTGAACGTCAGTACAGTGTCCTCGGAGCGGCCGACGATGGCCCTCCGGATGGCGATGACGCCTCAGAGCTCCTCGGGAGCGCTGGGGCTTTTTTGTGCTCATTTTCGTGTTCGACAGGAGGATGATCCAGTGCAGAAGTTCAAGCTCGAGTACATCTGGCTCGACGGCTACGAGCCGGTCGCAGAACCTGCGAGGCAAGACGAAGATCGAGGACTTTGACAGCGTTCCCGACGCTCGAAGAGCTCCCGCTGTGGGGCTTCGACGGCAGCTCGACGCGACAGGCCGAGGGCGGCGACTCCGACTGCGTCCTCAAGCCGGTTGCGATCTTCAACGATCCGGCCGCAAGAACGGCGCGCTCGTGATGTGCGAGGTGCTGCTGCCGGACGGAACGCCGCATCCGAGCAACAGCCGCGCGACGATCCTCGACGACGCGGACACGTGGTTCGGGTTCGAGCAGGAGTACTTCCTCTACCCCGAGGGCGCGTCCGCTCGGCTTCCCGGCCGAGGACGGCTTCCCGGCCCCTCAGGGCGAGTACTACACGGGTGTCGGGCTACGAGAACGTCGGCGACATCGCGCGCGAGATCGTCGAGGAGCACCTCGACCTCTGCCTCGAGGCCGGCATCAACCACGAGGGCATCAACGCCGAGGTGGCGAAGGGCCAGTGGGAGTTCCAGATCTTCGGCAAGGGCTCGAGCAAGGCCGCCGACGAGATGTGGGTCGCCCGCTACCTGCTGCTGCGCATCTGCGAGAGGTACGGGGTCGACGTCAACTGGCACTGCAAGCCGCTCGCTGACGTCGACTGGAACGGCTCCGGCATGCACGCCAACTTCTCGACGAAGTACATGCGCGAGATCGGCGGCGAGAGACGTACTTCGACGAGCTGATGGAGGCCTTCGAGCAGCTACTGGACGAGCACATCGCGGTCTACGGGCCGGACAACCACATGCGCCTGACCGGCCTGCACGAGACGCAGTCGATCGACAAGTTCAGCTGGGGCGTCGCCGACCGTGGCGCGTCGATCCGCGTCCCGCACAGCTTCGTGAACAACGGCTACCGGGGCTACCTCGAGGATCGCCGTCCGAACTCGCAGGGCGACCCGTACCAGATCGCCGGCCGCATGCTGGAGACGATCGCGACGGCTGACGAGATGATCTTCGAGAACACCGAGCCGCTGTTGCTGCGCCAAACCGCGTAGCGAGCACGTCGAACGAACGCCACCCGGAGCCAAGACTCGCTCCGGGTGGCACGCACGTCCGGGAGGATCGCTTCTCTCGCGGAGCCGACGAAGGCTCGATCTCTCAAGGCAACGACGCCTCGGCGCTCCCCGGGGAGCCCTGGGGCCTTTTCTGTTGGTCCAGCAAAGGAGGACGGAGATGATGAAAGTGGAGGCGGTCGTCGTCAGAGACCGCGTCGAGACGGTGATGGAAGCCGTCGAGACCGCCACGGGACACGTCGGCGTCACTGTGATCGAAGCAGTCGGTCACGGTCGCGAGAAGGGGATCACCCACGAGTACCGAGGACGCGTCTTCGAGTCGCGCTTCCTGCCGAAGGCGTTCATGACCTTCGTCGTCCAGGACGGGCTCGCCGAGGGTGTGATCGGCGCGATCGTCGATGCCGCCCGCACGGGCCACGAGAACGGGGACGGCATCTGCTGGGCCTCCCCGGTCGGCTTTGTCACCCATAACCGCACAGGAGCAAGGCTCGAGGAGGTCGAGGCAGCATGAGCGTCAAGGAGCTCGGGTTTGCAGCAAGCACGATCTGGGTCATCCTCGCGGCCATCCTCGTGATCTTCATGCAGGCCGGCTTCGCGTTCCTCGAGGCGGGCCTCACGCGGATGAAGAACGTGGGTCACATCGCGGCGAAGAACGTCCTCATCCTCGCGATCGTCTCGATCATCTACTACCTCGTCGGCTTCGGGATGGCGTTCGGGGACGGAGGCAACTGGTTCGTCGGCGGATCGGGCTTCTTCCCGTCGGTCAACGAGCTGCTCACGATCGGCGAGGCGCCGTTCTCGTGGTTCGGGGCGATTCCGGCTGCCGCGGGCTACCTGTTCGAGGTGGCGTTCGCGGCCGTCTCACTCGCGATCGTGTGGGGCGCGATGGCGGAGCGCACGAAGCTCTGGGTCTACTTCGCGTTCGGTGCCGCCTTCACCCTGATCTACTCGCTCGTCTCGCACTGGATCTGGAGCCCGGAAGGCTGGTTGTTCTCGCGCGGGATGCAGGACTTCGCCGGCTCGACCGTCGTCCACTACCAGGGAGCGCTCGCGGGGCTCGCGGGCGCAATCCTGCTCGGGCCTCGGCTCGGCAAGTTCGGATCCGACGGCAAGCCGAACGCGATCCCCGGTCACAACATGGCGTTCACGACGCTCGGCGTGCTGATCCTCTGGTTCGGGTGGTTCGGCTTCAACCCGGGCTCGACGCTCTCGGTCGACTTCGGTGGCGTGGGCTTCTTCGCCTATGTGGCCCTGAACACGAACCTCGCGGCCGCGGCAGGAGTGCTGGGTGCAGTTACCACGTCATGGATCGTGGTCAAGAAGCCCGACCTGTCAATGATGCTGAACGGCGCGATCGCGGCGCTCGTTGCGATCACCGCCGCCTGCGCGTTCGTCGCACCGTGGGCCGCGATCCTGATCGGGTTCGTATCGGGCATCATCGTCGTCGTCGGCTCACTGCTCGTCGAGCGCGTCGGGATCGATGATCCGGTCGGGGCGATCGCGGCCCACGGCATGTCCGGCGTGTGGGGGACCCTCGCGCTCGGATTCCTCGCCGTGCCAGAGCTCGTCACCAAGCTCGATACCGGCAGGCCCGGGCTGCTCTACGGCGGTGGGCTCGGCCAGCTCGGCACCCAGGCCGTCGGGCTCCTCGCGGTCGGTGCGTTCACGTTCACGCTCTCGTTCCTGATTCTGCTGCTCTTCAAGGTGACGGTCGGGATCCGGACGGAGCCGGACGTGGAGCAGTTGGGGCTCGATGTCTCGGAGCACGGAATGTGGGGCTACCCCGAGTTCTACATCCCGGTGCCGGGTGGATATGGCACCGAGCACGGCCACTTCGTGACGCCGCAGGTCGGACGGCCGGCCACCGCTCCGTCTCCCGCGCCGAGCTGAGCTGAGCTGTGTCCCGACGGCCGCGCGAAACCGGCCGTCGGGACACGCTCACCTGTTGATCTAGCAACTAGGTCAGAGCGAAGGTGACCGAGATCGTCGCGGTCGTCTGCTGCATCCCCGCCTCGATCGGCGGGCCGGCATCGGAGACGGCAGACTTCTCGAACATCGGCACCGCGCCTGAGCCGCCGCCCTCGACCACCGAGGTGACCCGGCCGAGCGAACGGCCGGTCGCGGCAGCGAGCACCTGCGCGGACTCGCGCGCGTCGGCAACGGCCGCCACGAGCGCCTGTCGGTAGAGCTTCTCCTGGTCGGCGACGGCCAGCATAGGACCGTTCACCTGGTTGGCACCCGCTTCGACCGCTTTGTCGATCAGGTCTCCGACGCGATCGAGACCGATCGTGGTCGTGATCACGTTCGAAGCGGCGAACCCGTCAGTGGCGCCGTCGGGTCCGTACGCCTGCGACAGCGAAACGGATTGCGTGCCCACGTTCTTGCCATCGGCCGCTTTGACGGCGGCGATCACCTGTCGCATCTCGCGCGAGTTTGCGGCGAGGGCCGCCTTGGCCGTCGCGGCACGCGAGTCGACGCCGAACGAGAAGACGGCCGTCGTAGGGACGGCCGATACGGAGCCCGTGCCCGAGACGGTGATCGAGTCGCCCGTCTGCGACGGCGATTCGACGGCGCGCGCGCCCTCGGGGCGGGCGACGCCGGCAACGGCGGCTGCGGCAACGAGCAGGATGGCCGCCAGGGCGATGCGCTTCATCTCTCTCCTCCAGGTGTCGGGGTGTCTGCTCCCCTTCTACGCCGCCGCACCCGGCATTCGTCACAGCATGCCCGCACCGCGGGCGAGGCGTGCGCCTCGCCCCTACGTGTCGTGCCTACGACGCGTTCGTTGCGAAGCGTCGCCGCGCCTCGGCGATCGCCTCACGTACGCCGCCGGGGCCGGGGGCTCTGCGGGCGACAACGCTTTCGGCGGCCGTGCCCGCGGGGGCGAAAGAGCCGTCACGCACGCTCGCCGCGACCCGCTCGTGGGCCTCGCGAAACGGCACACCCTCGCGGACAAGAGCCTCGGCAGCGTCCGTCGCGAGCACCAGCGGATCCGAGGCAGCCTGCTCCATCCGCTCGCGATCGACGCCGAGGCCGGAGATGAGCACCGCGAGCGCCTGCAGTCCGAGTCGCACGTCGAGACGCGCTGCGAATGCCGGGGCCTTGTCCTCCTGCAGGTCGCGGTCGTAGGCGAGCGGCAGGCCTTTCACGGTCGCGAGCAACCCCGTCAGCCGGCCGATCGCCGTCCCGGCCTTGCCACGGGCGAGCTCGGCGACGTCCGGGTTCAGCTTCTGCGGCATCATCGACGATCCCGTCGCCGCGTTCTCCGGCAGCCTCACGAAGCCGAACTCACCCGACGACCAGAGCACGATCTCCTCCCCGATCCGTGAAAGGTGGGCGTACAGCACGGCGACGGCGTAGAGATAGTCGAGCGCGAAGTCGCGATCGGCTACGGCATCGATCGAGTTCCGCATCTGACCGGGCGGGCCGGGAAGGTCGAGCGTCGACCCGGCGAGAGCTCCGGCACCGAGAGGGCTCTCGAGGGCCGCGGCGGCAGCGGCGGCGAACCGAATGACGTCCCGCTCGAGCATCTCCACCCAGGCAAGGAGATGGTGGCCGAGCGTCACCGGCTGCCCCCGCTGGAGATGCGTATACCCGGGCATCAGCGTGTCCACCTCGGACTCCGCGAAGGTGAGCACGACGAGCGCGAGCGCCCCGATCTCCTTCCGAGCCTCGGCACACGCATCGAGGATGTAGAGACGGAAGGCAGCTGCGACCTGGTCGTTGCGCGATCGTCCGGCGTGGATCTTTCGACCCAGATCTCCGAGCTGCCGCTCGATCGCGCTGTGCACGTCCTCGTCCTCGGCGAGATAGCCAGTCGGGTCCTGCGCGATCTCGGCCAGCGTGGACTCCGCCTCCGCAAGCTCCGCATCCGAGAGCAGTCCCGCCGCGTGAAGCCGCTGCGCATGCTGATAGCTCGCATCGCAGTCGTACGGGCAGAAGGGGCGCGTCGTCGGCGTGGAGAAAGGCCCACACCGCCGGATCGAGCGAGCCGCCGACCCTTCCCGACCAGAGCGTCATCCGGTGACCCCGTCCGCAAGGTAGGCGGCGAGCTCTGCCTGGAGCTCGTGGGCCGTCGTCCCGTCCTTGGCCGCGACGAAGATCGTGTTGTCGCCCGCGAGCGTGCCGGCTATCGACGGGTGGCTGCCCTCGTCGATCGCCTGGGCAAGAGCGCTCGCATAGCCCGCGGGCGTCGTGATGACGACGAGGCCGCTGTTGGCCGCTTCGACTCCGATCGCGTAGCGCCGCATCGCGGCACCGATCGCACGCAACCGATCGGCGTCGCCCGTCCCGGGAGGGGCGTAGATCAGCCTGCCACTCGGAGCGCGCACCTTGACGAGCCCGAGCTCGGCGACGTCGCGTGAGACGGTCGTCTGGACGACGTCGTGCCCCTCGTCCTGGAGCGACTGAACCAGCTCGGCCTGAGTGGACAGCGCCCTGTCCTGGACCAGTCGGAGGATCGCTGCCTGTCGTTCGCGCCGGTTCATGGGACAAGTACTCCTTCCAAGATCGTGAGCGCCTCGGCGACCTGGGCCGCCTCGACAACGAGTGGTGGCGTCAACCGCAGGACGTCCGGCCCGGCCGAGAGCGCGAGGAGGCCCTGCTCTCTGCAGGCATCGACGACGGGGCCGACGGGTCGATCGAGCTCGGCCCCGATCAGGAGCCCGCGGCCCCTCACGGAGCGCACGGCGGGGAGCGCGGCGAGCCCGGCCTCTAGTTGGGCACCCCGCTCGCGAACGTTCGCAAGTAGGTCATCGTCGATCGCCTCGACGACGGCGCAGGCCGCTGCAGCGACGACCGGGTTGCCTCCGAAGGTCGAGCCGTGATCGCCTGGCACGAACCCCGGTGCCGCGCGCTCGCCCGCGAGAAGCGCGCCCATCGGCAGCCCGTTTGCGAGGCCCTTCGCGAGCGTGACGAGGTCGGGGCGGATGCCAAGCTGTTGGAAGGCGAAGAACGTGCCCGTGCGACCCATCCCAGCCTGAACCTCGTCGACGCAGAGGAGGGCGCCGACCTCGAGCGCGAGCTCGGCTGCCGCCTGCGCAAACCCCGGTTCGAGCGGGATCACGCCCCCTTCTCCGAGTACCGGCTCGAGCAGGATCAGTGCGGTCTCTGCTGCAGGAGTAAGCGCTGCTTCGAGCGATTCGACATCGTTCGGACGGGCAAAGGAGACACCGGGAACGAGTGGCCCAAAGCCCTCCCACTTGCCTGGCTGGCCGGTCGCGGAGAGAGCGCCGAGCGTTCGCCCGTGAAACCCGCCCTCGAGGGCAACGATCCTGGATCTCCCCGTCGCCTTGCGCGCGATCTTGAGCGCCGCCTCGTTTGCCTCGGCGCCCGAATTGCAGAAGAAGGCACTGCTGCCCTCGAACCGCTCCGCGAGGAGCGATGCGAGCCGGAGCATCGGCTCTGTCCAGTAGAGATTCGAGGCGTGCCAGAGCTGGTCGAGCTGCGCCTTCGCTGCGGTCAGGGGGCCCGCCGCACAATGGCCCAAACCAATAACGGCGATTCCGGCCACGAAGTCGAGGTATGAACGACCCGAGTCGTCCCAGACCGTGCACCCGTCACCACGGACGACCGTGATGTCGGCCCGTGCGTAGGTGGGGAGCACGGATCTGCGTGCGTCGACGAGCGAGGTCACGCGATGACCTCCGTGGCGCCGATCACGGCGTGTACGCCACCACGCGTCGCGAGCACCGCTGCCTCGAGCTTGGGAACGATCCCGCCCTGGAACGTTCCGTCACCGATCATCCGATCGGCGGACTCGACATCGATCTGCCCCATCACCGCTCCATCCACCAACACACCGGGCACATCGCTGACGAAGACGATCCGCTCTGCGCCGAGGCCGACCGCGAGCGCGGCGGCGGCCTCGTCCGCGTTGACGTTGAGCGGGCCCTCCGCGAGCGGCGCGACGACGGGAATCTGTCCTGCTGCCAGAGCATCCTCGATCGCGGCCGGCGACGTCGGCACGGGATGACCGACGAGCCCGAGAGCTTCTACCTGGCTCGCCCGTAGCCCGATCTCGTCACCGAACAGCGAGATCGCATCGGGGCCGATCGCGGCGCAGACCTCGCCGTTCACCTCGGCGAGCGACGCACGAACGACCTCGAGCACGTCGGCGGTCGTCACGCGGCGACCGTCGACGAATGTTGGCTCGATGCCCCGCCGCTCCATCTCGGCCGTGATCTGCGGCCCCGCACCGTGGACGATGACGACGTCGTGCCCGGCGGCGCGCAACGCGAATGCCTCCTCGGCTGCCACGGCCGCGACCCGGCCGCCGAGCTTGAGGACGACCCGGCTCACGTCGTGTACTCCGCGTTGATGCGGACGTAGTCGTACGTGAGATCGGAAGCGAGGTACCCGGCTGCGCCGTCGCCGAGCCCCAGATCGAGATCGATCCGGCAGACCGCGCCCGAGACGTCCGGCTCAGCCCCGGTCGGCGCATCGTTCGCGAAGACAGCCGTCCCGTTGAACGAGACCGTCAGCGACTCGGCCTCGAGGCGCGCGAATCCGTCCCCGTACGGCGCCGATCCTGCCGCCGCGAGAACGCGCCCCCAGTTCGGGTCGTGGCCGAACGCGGCGGTCTTGACGAGCGGCGAGGTGGCGATCCTCCGAGCGATCGCTTCTGCCTCGGGCTCGGTGACGGCTCCCGTGACGCCGATCTCGAGCACGACCGTCGCACCCTCGCCATCGGCGACGACCTGCCGGGAGAGGTCAGCACACACGTCGTGGAGCGCAGTTGCGAACGCGACGTCGTCGCGCTTGGCACCGCTCGCGCCGTTCGCGAGAAGAATCACCGCGTCGTTCGTAGAGCAGTCCCCGTCGACCGAGATCCGGTTGAAGGTCGCTTCCACGACAGGACGGAGGAAGGCCTCGGGCTCGCCGGCCGCGAGCGCGTAGTCGGTCGTGATCACGACGAGCATCGTCGCGAGCCGGGGATGAATCATTCCCGCGCCCTTCGCCATGCCCCCGACTGTGAAGCCCCCGGTCGTGACGGCGGCGACCTTGGGCCCGGAGTCGGTGGTCAGGATCGCACCCGCAGCCGCGCCGCCGCCCTCGGGGGAGAGTGAGTCGGCGGCGGCGCGGGACCCTGCGAGCACCTTGTCGACGGGGAGGCGTATGCCGATCACGCCGGTCGAGAGGACGACGATCTCTTCGACGGCGAGGCCAAGTGACTGGGCGAGCGCCTCGGCCGATGCAACGGCGTCCGCCTCGCCCTGCGCGCCGGTTGCCGCGTTCGCGACGCCGGCGTTGATGAGGACAGCCTGGGGTTGTGCGGCGGCGAGGTGGCGCTTCGAGACGGTCACCGGAGCCGCCTGAACGCGGTTCGTCGTCCACAACGCGGCCCCCACGGCGGGCGGGAGAGAGCGAACAACGGCAACGTCCGGCTTGCCCGAGGGGCGAATCCCCGCGGACACGCCGCTCGCGACAAAGCCTCGTGGCAGCCGTTACCGACATTGGTCTAGACCATAACTCCAGCGAGCCGCAGCCCAAGAGTGTCCTCGAAGCCGAGCACGCGGTTGACGTTCTGGATCGCCTGGCCGGCAGCGCCCTTGCCCAGATTGTCCTCGGCACAGATGACGATAGTGCGGCCCGTGAACCGATCCGGGAAGACCCCGATCTCGGCGCGATCGGTACCTCTCACGCGTGCGAGCTCCGGTGCGACGCCCTCCGGAAGAACCGAGACGACCGCGCTGCTCGCGTAGGCAGCCTCGAGCAGTGCCCGCAGGTCCGCACCCGTGGAGCGGACGTTGCACGTCGCGAGGAGGCCGCGGCGCACGGGCAGGAGATGCGGCGTGAACGAGACGGGGAAGCCGAGGAGCTGCGCGATCTCGGGGACGTGCTGATGGGCGCCGACGCGGTAGGGCGAGACGTTCTCGAGAACGAACCCGGCGTGCGAGGCGTCCTTGGGCGTCCGGCCCGCGCCGGTCATGCCCGAGAGGCCGTCGACGACGACGGAGTCCGGATCGATCGCACCGGCGATCGGGGCGAGTGCAAGGAGCGTCGCGGTGGCATAACAGCCCGGGTTCGCAATCAGGCGGCCGGTCTCTGCGACGAGCTCCGGCAGACCGTAGATCCAGTCGCCGAGCCGTTCGGGGTGGGGGTGCTCGAACCCGTACCAGGCGGAGTAACCGGCAGCGTCCCTCAGCCGGTGCGCGCCCGAGAGGTCGACAACGACGCCCGTCGGAACCCCCTCGATCGTCGCCGACCCGCCGTGGGAGAGGCAGAGGATCGTCACGTCCGTTCTGAGCGCAAGCGCCTCGGCGTTCGGGACGAAGTCGGGCATCACAGCGCCGGTGAGGCGCAGGTCGAGGGCGCTCGCGGGTTGCCCGGCGAGCGAGTCCGACCCCACGGCGACGAGCTCGAGCCCCGGATGCCCGAGGACCCGATCGAGTGTCTCCTGCCCCGTGTAGCCGGCCGCGCCAACGATGCTGACAGTCGCCATGGTGCATAGTATGCATGAATAACGCTTTCTATGCACCCACAGGGCGGCCCGTTACCCTTCCGGCTTGCGGCTCTCCACCGCTTCAGGCATGCTTTCAACCAGATGCTCTGCCTCGTCGTACCCGTGCCCGACAGCGATCCGCGCCTCGCGGCTTCGTGCGGCGTAGGCATCGAGCTCATTTCCATTCTCCCCCGCTAGGGAGACGTCGCTCGCGCACACGACCGAGAGAAGTGCAGTTGGCGACGGAGACACCCCCGTTCGCCGCATCGAGCGACCGGAGAAGGGACGAGGCACCGTGAGACCGAAGGACAGGAGATGAGGATGAACGGAGCAGACGCGATTCTCCGCTCGCTCGAGGCCGAGGGTGTCGAGGTGATGTTCGGGATTCCCGGCGGCGCGATCATGCCGACCTACGACGCGATGGCGCGCGGTACTACGGTGCGTCACGTGCTCGCCCGCCACGAGCAGGGCGCAGGCCACATGGCGCAGGGCTACGCGCGCGCCTCGGGCAAGGTCGGTGTCGCAATCGCGACCTCAGGTCCCGGCGCGACCAACCTCGTCACCCCGATCGCCGACGCCTGGATGGACTCGACTCCCCTCGTCTGCATCACCGGCCAGGTGCGCTCCAGCTTGATCGGGACAGATGCTTTTCAGGAGTGCGACATCACCGGGATCACGATGCCGATCGTCAAGCACTCCTGGCTCGTCCAGGACGTGAAGGAGATCCCGGCGGTGATGAAGGCGGCCTTCCACGTTGCGAGCACCGGCCGCTGCGGCCCGGTCCTCGTCGACGTGCCACGCGATATCCAGGAGGCCGAGCTCGACTTCTCGTACCCGCAGACCGTCGACCTGCCCGGCTGGCGGCCACCACGCAAGGTGCACCCTCTGCAGATCCGTGATGCGGCCGATCGCATCGCCCGCGCCGAGAAGCCGGTGCTCTACGTCGGCGGCGGCACGATCAACGGCGACGCCTGTGATGAGTTGCGCCGGCTCGCGGAGATCGGCGGGCTGCCCGTGATCACCACCCTGATGGGCAAGGGAGCATTCCCGGAGACGCACCCGTTGTTCTTCGGTTGGCCCGGGATGCATGGGACGAAGTGGTCGAACATCGCCATGAACACGTGCGACGTGCTCGTGGCAATCGGAGCCCGCTTCGACGACCGTGTGACGGGCAAGCTGGCCGCGTTCGCGCCCGGCGCCACGGTGATCCACCTGGACATCGACCCGGCCGAGATCTCCAAGCTCCGTGATGCGGACATTCCCGTCGTGGGGCCACTCAAGAAGGCTCTGGCCGAGCTGACAACGGCGGTCGGAGCCCACCGCGAAGCCGGAGTTCCCGGCCCCGAAGCCTGGCTCCAGAAGATCGGCGCGCTGCGCGACGAATTCCCGCTGCGCTACGGCAAAGGCGGCGAGTGGCTCAAGCCACAGAAGGTGATCGAGACGCTGCAGGAGCTGACCGCGGGTCAGGACGTCATCGTCACGACCGGGGTCGGCCAGCATCAGATGTGGGCGATGCAGTACATCCACACCGAACGCCCTCGCAACTTCATTACCTCCGGCGGGCTCGGAACGATGGGGTACGGAATCCCGGCTGCCATCGGCGCGAAGGCCGCGCGACCCGAAGCGACCGTTGTGTGCGTGGACGGCGACGGCTGCTTCCAGATGACCGCACAGGAGCTGACAACGGCCGTGATCGATGACCTACCGATCATCGTCGTCCTCGTCAACAACGGCTACCTCGGCATGGTCACGCAGTGGCAGGACATGTTCTTCGACGGCCGCCGCTCGCACGTCGGTCTCGGCGCGGACGTGCCCGACTACGTCAAGCTCGCGGAGGCGTACGGAGGCGTCGGGATGCTCGTCGAGAGCGAGGCCGAGCTCGAGCCTGCGCTGCGCGAGGCTCTGGCGCTCAATCGGACGGTCGTGATCGACTGCCGCGTCGATCCGACCGAGCAGTGCTTCCCCATGATTCCTGCAGGAGCTGCTGCGATCGACATGGTCGAGTACGAGGAATCCGTGGAGGCCACAGCGTGAAGCACACGATCTCAGTGCTCCTCGAGGACAAGCCCGGCGCGCTCGCACGGATCGCGACGATGTTCGCCCGCCGTGGGTTCAACATCGATTCGCTTGCGGTCGGCCCGACCGAGCGAGACGGTGTCTCGTGCATCACACTTCGCGTCGACTGCGAGCACCATTCGCTCGAGCAGATCGAAAAGCAGATCCACAAGCTCGTGAACGTGCTCCGTGTCACCGAGCTCGCTCCGGATGAGGCAGTCGAGCGCGAGCTCCTGCTGCTCAAGGTGGTCGCCGACCCGGAGCGTCGAGCCGAGCTCGTCTCGACCGCCGAGGCCTTCAAGGGCCGCGTGGTCGACCTCGGCCCCGATACGGTCACGTTCGAGCTCACCGGCACCCCGGAGGAGCTCGACGCGTTCCAGGAGCTCGCACGGCCCTACGGGATCAAGGAGCTCGTACGAACAGGACGCGTTGGGATCGCCCGCGCATCTGCCAGAAAGACCCGCCGGCTCTCGGCGATCAACTGATTGCACCGACTCACGACATCGACAACGACGAAGGGACACAGAGGACATGGCAACGATTCTCCGCGACGGCGACCTCGGACTTCTGAACGGCAAGGTCGCAGTGATCGGCTACGGGAGCCAGGGTCACGCCCATGCGCTCAACCTCCGCGACTCGGGCGTCGAGGTCGAGGTCGGCCTGCGCGAGGGCTCGGCCTCGTGGGGCGAGGCCGAAGCTACCGGCTTGACGGTGCGTACCATTGCGGACGCGGTCGCCGGCGCCCAGCTCGTCGCAATCCTCCTCCCCGACCAGGTTCAGCCGCAGGTCTACGCGGAGCACATCGCTCCGAACCTCGCCCCCGGCGCCGCCGTCCTCTTCGCCCACGGCTTCAACGTGCTGTACGAGCGGGTCGCGCCCGACGCGGCGCACGATGTGATCATGGTCGCACCCAAGGGCCCCGGCCACGTCGTCCGGCGGCTCTTCACCGAGGGGTACGGCACCCCGGCTCTGATCGCTGTCGAGCAGGACGCCTCGGGGAACGCGCGCGAGCTCGCTCTCGCCTATGCAGTCGGAATCGGCGCGGGCCGCGCCGGCATCCTGGAGACAACGTTCAAGGAGGAGACCGAGACCGATCTCTTCGGCGAGCAGGCGGTTCTCTGCGGCGGCACGTCCGAGCTCGTTCGTGCCGGCTTCGAGACTCTCGTCGAGGCGGGATACGCGCCGGAGATCGCCTACTACGAGTGCCTGCACGAGTTGAAGCTGATCGTCGACCTGATGTGGGAGAACGGCCTCGCCGGCATGCGCTACTCGATCTCGGATACGGCCGAGTTCGGCGACTACACCCGCGGCAAGCGCGTGATCGACGAGCACGTGCGGGAGGAGATGAAGGGGATCCTCGCCGACATCCAGTCGGGCGCGTTCGCACGCGAGTGGGTCGAGGACATGGACAACAACGAGGCCCGACTGAAGGCGATGCGCGCCGAGGCGGCGCAGTCCCAGCTCGAGACGGTCGGCCGGGAGCTCCGTGGCCTGATGCACCGCGCCGGGGACCGCTGATGCGCCACCCTGGGCCCGTTGACACGGAAGCCGCCGCGGCCGGGCGCATGCCCGCGACCGCCGCGGACGCGCGCGTGCCTGCCACCGTAGGGGCCGGGCGCTCGCCCGGCCCGGAAGCGAGCAGACGGCCGACCCCCTGCAGGAGCAGCTCGACGCAACGAACCGAGACCGGGCGCTAGAGGTGGCGTCTGTCGACGTACCGGTAGCGCTACTCGGCTACGGAACGGTCGGTGCCGCCGTGCACCGGCTGCTCGAGGAGTCCGCGGACGAGATCGAGCGAGCCACCGGGCATCGCCTGCGGGTGACGCGCGCGCTCGTGCAGGACACGGGCAAGGAGCGCGTCTTCTCGCCCGAGCCCGGTGTGCTCACCGACGACATCGGTGCGATCCTCGGCGACCCGTCGATACAGGTCGTGGCCGAGGTGATGGGCGGCGTCGATCCTGCCGGGCCATACGTCCTCGAGCTGCTTCGCTCCGGACGGCCGGTCGTGACCGCGAACAAGCAGCTCGTTGCCCGGCGCGGAACCGAGCTGTTCGAGGCAGCCACCGCCGGTGGCGTGCAGCTCCGCTTCGAAGCCTCCGTCTGCGCGGCGATCCCGGTGATCAAGGTCCTGCGCGAGTCGCTGATCGTCACGAACGTGCACCGGGTGCTCGGCATCGTCAACGGGACGACGAACTTCATACTCTCCGCCATGGAGGAGGGTCGTTCGTACGGCGACGCACTTGCCGAGGCGCAGCGCCTCGGGTTCGCCGAGGCAGATCCCACGGAGGACGTCGGCGGCCTCGACGCAGCGGCCAAGACCGCGATCCTGGCAACGGTCGCCTTCGGCTCCCGCGTTCCTCTCGAGTGGGTCGACGTCGAGGGTATCGAGGGCGTCACGCTCGACCACGTCGCGGCGGCCCAGGCGCTCGACATGCACGTCAAGCTCATCGGGAGGGCGACTCTCGTCGACGATCGTGTCGACGTACGCGTCGGCCCGGCCTTCGTCGACGGCCACCATCCGCTCGCGGCGGTGGAGGGGGCTTTCAACGCAGTGATGCTTCACGGCGACGCGATCCGCGAGATCACGCTGGAGGGGCCTGGCGCCGGTGGCATCGAGACGGCGTCGGCCGTCGTCGCCGACATGGTCTCCGTCGTCGGAACGACGGGAACGGGGTTCCTGCAGAACGATCCGGTCTGGCGAAACCTGGAGCGCCTTCCCCCCGGCGACCTCTCCTCGCCGTTCTACCTCCGGCTCGAAGTGGAGGACCGGGCAGGCGTCCTGGCACGTATAGCGCAGGAGTTGGCCGCCCAAGGCGTCTCCGTTGCACAGCTCGTCCAGCAGCCCGCCGACGGCCGCGCCGTGCTCCACGTCGTCACCCACGAGGCCGCCTCGGGTCGAGTCAGCGCCGCCCTCGCCGCGATTCGCGCGCTGCCCGAAGCTCGCGGCGAGGCAACAGCGATGCCCGTCATCTCGGGCCGCGGCGTCGCGGAACTGGGATGGGCATGACGATTGCCCTGATCGACCGCTTCCGCGCCGTTCTACCCGTGAGCGAGAGCACGCCGGTCATCACACTCGGAGAGGGGTCGACCCCGCTTCTGCCTGCCCCGCGTCTGTCAGAGCTCCTCGGCGTCGAGATCTGGCTCAAGTGGGAGGCGTCCAACCCGACCGGCTCGTACAAGGATCGGGGGATGACCGTCGCCGTGTCGAAGGCAGCGGAGGACGGGGCCGAGGCCGTTATCTGCGCCTCGACCGGCAACACCGCAGCATCGGCAGCCGCCTACGCTGCGCGCGCCGGGATTCCGGCAGTCGTGCTCACACCCGAGGGCGCCGTGGCGGGGGCGAAGGTCTCGCAGACGCGGATGCTCGGAGCGACGGTGCTCGAGATCCGCGGCGACTTCGACGAGGCGCTCGCTGCCGCACAGGAGCTCTCGCAGCGCGGCACCCACGTCCTCGTCAACTCCGTCAACCCGTACCGGCGCGAGGGTCAGAAGACCGCGGTGTTCGAGATCGTGGAGGAGCTCGGGACGCCACCCGACGCGTTCGTGATCCCGTACGGGGGCGGCGGTAATACGTCCGCATACGCCGCGGGGATCGCGGAGCTCGGGCTCACGACGCCGATCTACTCGGTCGAGGCGGAGCACCGGACGACGACGCTCGCCTCGGCGATCCGGATCGGTGATCCGGTCCATGCAGCGAGCGTCCAGGCTTCGGGTGCGAACATCGTTACGGTCTCCGACGAGGAAATCGTCGCCGCCTGGCTCGAGCTCGCGAGCGTCGAGGGGCTTTTCTGCGAACCGTCATCGGCGGCGGGTCTTGCGGCGATTCGCCGCGGTGAGGTTCCCGGCGACCGCCTCGTCGTCACGATCACGGGTCACGGGCTGAAGGACACCGAAGCCGCGGATCGCTACGCGCCGCCACTCGCTCAGGTCGACGCCGATCCCGACGCGATCGCCGCGGCAGCCCAGAGAGGCTGACGCGATGATCGTCCGCGCACCGGCAACGTCGGCGAACATCGGAGCGGGATTCGACACCGCCGCCGTCGCACTCGACCTCTGGAACGAGCTCGAGGTGACGGACGGCTCGGGGATCGTCATCGAAGGCGAGGGCGCCGCGGAACTGTCCATCGACACCGACAACCTTGCGATTCGCGCCTACGCGCTCCTCGCCGAACCTGTGGGGAAGCGGTTTCACTTCCGCAACGAGATTCCGCTCGAGCGCGGGCTCGGCTCGTCCGCGGCGGCGATCGCGCTCGGCCTCGTGGCGGCCGCCCCCGGGGCACCACCCGAGGAGTTGCTGGCGGCCGGCCTGACACTCGAGCCCCACGCCGACAACCTCGGAGCGGCGCTCCTGGGTGGTCTGACGCTCGCGTGGGACGGACGGATCGCACGGATCGCCGAGAGCCTCCCCCTCGCCCCGATCGCGATCATCCCGAGCTCACGAACATCGACGAGGGCATCGCGTGGAGCCCTGCCGGCAACCGTTCCTCACGCGGAGGCGGCCGCAAGTGCCGGCCGCGCAGCCCTGCTCGGAGCGGGTGCAGCGAGCGGCGATGCAACGTTATTTGCAGCGGCGCTCGGAGACTGGCTCCATGAGCCCTACCGCCCGTCGGCGGTGCTCGACATCGTCCGCGGAAACCCGCCGTCCGGGTGCCTCGGCGCGACGCTCTCCGGCTCGGGCCCGACCGTGATCGCCTGGGTATCAGACCGGGAAGGCTGCGTCGCGGCGATCAGGGATCTCTTCCCCGAGCATCGCGTGCTCGAACTCGACGTGGCGCCGCGGGGCGCTCTCCAGTGAGCTTCGTGCTGATCGACGTGCGTCCGCGCGCCGCCTACGACGCGGGTCACATTCCCGGCGCGGGCCACCTCGATCCCACGTCGGATCTCTCGGCGATCGGGTCCGACCCGGCCGAAGGAGGACGTCATCCGTTGCCGGATGTCGGCCAGCTCGAGGAGGCGTTCGCGCGCGTCGGTGTCGGGCAGTCCTCGTACGTCCTCACGATGGACGACGGGACCGGCTGGGCCGCTCGATGCTGGTGGCTTCTCCGCCACCTCGGCCATGGAGGGGTGGGGACGTTCGATCTGCGCAGCTACGTTGGCCCCCTGATTTCGACGGCGGCCGGGAACAGGAAGGGCGACTTCCGGGCACAACCCCGAAGTGACGACATCATCACGGCCGACGAGATCCTCGCGAGGCTCGATGATCCATCGCTCGTGCTCCTGGACGCCCGCAGCCGGGCGCGCTGGCTCGGCGAAGAGGAGCCACTCGACCCCGTCGCAGGACGGATTCCCGGCGCTCGCCACGCGTACTTCGAGGATCCCCTGCCCGCGAGCGCGACCGACGCGCCCGAGCTTGCTGCGTACTGTGGCTCGGGTGTGACGGCGTGCGTCGTCGCCCAGAAGCTCATCCTCGCCGGCCGCGAGGATGTCCGCCTCTATCCTGGCTCCTTCAGCGAGTGGTGCCGTCGTGAGAACTACCCCATCGAGAAAGGAACTCCGTGACCACGCCGTACGATCGTCCTTCCGACCCTGCCAAACGAATCAGCGCCGCCCTCACCGACGGCCCCGACCGCGCAGGCGCGCGCGCGATGCTGAAGGCGACCGGATTCAACGACGAGGATCTCGCGAAGCCGATCGTCGGCGTGGGCACTACCTGGATCGAGACGATGCCGTGCAATCTCAACCAGCGCGACCTCGCGGTGCACGTGAAGCGCGGGATCCGCGATGCAGGCGGCACACCGATGGAGTTCAACACGATCGCCGTGTCGGACGGCGTCTCGATGGGGACGTCCGGCATGCGCGCCTCCCTCGTCTCGCGCGAGGTAATCGCGGACTCGATCGAGCTCGTTTGCCGCGGCCACCTCTTCGACGGCCTCGTGCAGCTCGTCGCGTGCGACAAGACGAATCCGGGCGCCGCAATGGCCGCCGGGCGTCTCGACATCCCGACTGTCGTCTACTACTCCGGCTCCATTGCGCCGGGCCTCTACCGGCAGCGCGAGGTATCGATCGGCGACGTCTACGAGGGCATCGGCGCGCACGCGGCCGGCAGGATCTCCGACGCCGACCTCCATGAGCTCGAGTCGGCAGCCTGCCCCGGAGCGGGGGCATGCGGCGGGCAGTTCACGGCGAACACGATGTCGACGATCCTCGACTTCCTCGGCCTCTCGCCGCTCGGCGCGAACGGAATCCCGGCGATGCACGTGGCGAAGGAGGAGGCGGCCTACGAGATCGGCAAGCTCGCCGTCCAGACGGTGCGAGACAACGTCACGCCTCGCTCGTTCGTGACCAAGGAGTCTTTCGAGAACGCCGTTGCATCGGTTGCTGCGACGGGCGGCTCGACGAACGCCGTCCTGCACCTGGTGGCGATCGCGCGCGACTTCGGGATCGACTTCACGATCGATGACTTCGAGCGCATCTCGGCCCGGACGCCGATCATCGCCGACATGAAGCCGTGGGGTCGCTGGCACGCAAACGACCTGTACAACGCGGGAGGCGTGGCGCTCGTTGCACGCGAGCTCAAGAAGGCCGGCCTGCTGCACGAGAGTGCGCGGACGGTCGACGGACGCACGTTCGGCGAGATCGCGGATGCCGCTGTCGAAACCGACGGCCAAACCGTGGTGGTGCCGATCGAAACTCCTCTGAAGGCACGCGGCGGAGTCGCCGTTCTCTACGGCAACCTCGCGCCAGAGGGTTGCGCAGTAAAGCTCGCGGGCCATGACCGAACGCTCCACCGTGGCCCAGCGCGCGTCTTCGACTCCGAGGAGGACACCTTCGCGGCCGTCAAGGCGGGCAAGATCGTTGCGGGCGACGTCGTCGTGATCCGGTACGAAGGCCCGCACGGTGGTCCCGGAATGCGGGAGATGTTGCACGTCACGGGGGCGATCGTCGGCGAGGGCCTCTCGGACTCCGTCGCACTCCTGACCGACGGCCGCTTCTCGGGAGCAACGCACGGCTTCATGATCGGCCACGTCGCACCCGAAGCGTCACGCGGCGGCCCGATCGCGGCGCTGCGCGAGGGCGACATCGTCGTCGTCGACGTCGAGAACCACGAGCTCAACGTCGAACTCACCGACGCCGAGATCGCCGAGCGCCTCGCCGGCTGGGTCGAGCCGGAGCCGCGCTACCGCCGAGGCGTCCTCGCGAACTACGCGACGCTCGTCGCGTCGGCCTCGCTCGGCGCGGTGACGCTGTCGCGGTACGAGACCGAGTAGACCGACCCATCGCAGTCCGGCTGAAATCTCAGCGTCCAGCCAGGCGAGTCAGCGTGGTCAGCAAGAACACTATATTTTATGAAGTAATGCTGCGCACCCCGGAGCGGCACTAGGCTCACCCGGTAGAGCCTGGGCCCGCGCAGAGACTACAGAGACGAAGGAGAACGCAATGACGTTACAACTCGGCGATACCGCACCCGACTTCGAGGCCAACACCACGGAGGGGCGCATCAGCTTCCACGACTGGATCGGCGACTCCTGGGCAGTGCTGTTCTCGCACCCCAAGGACTTCACGCCGATCTGCACGACCGAGCTCGGCTACATGGCGAGGATCAAGCCGGACTTCGACAGCCGCGGCGTCAAGATCATCGGGCTTTCGGTCGATCCACTCGACAAGCATGCGGCGTGGGCTGCCGACATCGAGGAGACGCAGGGATACGCCCCCAACTACCCAATGATCGCCGACGTCGACTTCAACGTCTCGCAGCTCTACGGCATGCTCGGCGCGGACGTCTCGGGCGATCCTGCCGACCGCACCGCGGCCGACAACCAGACCGTCCGGAACGTCTTCGTGATCGGTCCCGACAAGAAGGTCAAGCTCATCCTCGTCTACCCGATGACGACCGGCCGGAACTTCGACGAGGTGCTGCGCGTGATCGACTC